>SAPZ01000003.1 GCA_004020875.1 Mesorhizobium sp. | reverse complement strand
TGGAAGACATCAACTCCGAATTCGCGCAGGCCGACGTCGCCTATGTCATCGGCGCTAACGACGTCACCAATCCCTCCGCCCGGGACGACAAGTCCTCGCCGATCTACGGCATGCCGATCCTCGACGTCGACAAGGCCCGCACCTGCCTCTTCGTCAAGCGCTCGCTCGGCTCCGGCTATGCCGGCATCGACAACACGCTGTTCTACAAGGACGGCACCATGATGCTGCTCGGCGACGCCAAGAAGATGACCGAGGAAATAGTCAAGGCGATGGATCACTGAGCCTGATTGAAGGCGTCAAAAGAGAAAGGCCCGGCAGACGCCGCCCCCGGCAGACGCCGGGCCTTTCTTCTTTGAATGTGTGACTTGCACTCAGATGTCGAGATTGGCCACCGACAGCGCGTTGTCCTGGATGAACTCGCGCCGCGGCTCGACCTCGTCGCCCATTAGCCGCGAGAACAGTGAGTCGGCGTCGGTCGCGTCGTTGACCTTGACCTGCAGCAGCGAGCGCACATTGGGGTCTAGCGTGGTTTCCCAGAGCTGCTCGGCATTCATCTCGCCAAGGCCCTTGTAGCGTTGCATGGTGAGGCCCTTGCGGCCGGAAGCGAACACCGCGTTGAGCAGCGCCAGCGGTCCCGAAACAAGCTCCGAGGTCTCCTTGCGGCGCAGCGTTGGCTGCTCGCCATAGACTTCCGAAAGCCGCGGCGCGTAGCGATCGAGCTGGCGCGCATCGGCCGAAGCGATCAGGCCAGCATCGAGCTGCACCACATCCTTCACGCCGCGCACGGTGCGCTCGAAGACATAGCCGCCCGAACCGTCATTGGAGGTCGAAAGCCGGCCGGTCCAGCCGCGCTCGGTCTCCTCCGCGATCATGTCCAGCCGTTGCGCGACGCGCTCGGCCATGGCGTTGGCGCGGCCAAGATCGGCAAGCACATCGGCGTTGAGCGCGCCGGCGATCGCCGCCTGCTCGACGACGCTGCGGTTGTATCGCGTGTGCAGCCCGTTGATCAGCTGGCGCACCGCCAGAGCGTCGTCGACGGAGCTGCGCAGGTCCTGTCCGGTGCGGACCTCGCCGGAGGCCAGCACCAGCGACGCCTCGTCCAGCCCGGACCCGATCAGATATTCCTCATAGGCGCTTTCGTCCTTGAGATATTGCGAGCTCTTGCCCCGGGTCACTTTGTAAAGCGGCGGCTGGGCGATGTAGAGATGGCCGCGCTCGATCAGCTCCGGCATCTGCCGGAAGAAGAAGGTGAGCAGCAGCGTGCGGATGTGGGCGCCGTCGACGTCCGCGTCGGTCATCAGGATGATCTTGTGGTAGCGCAGCTTGTCGGCGTTGAACTCGTCCTTGCCGATCGAGGTGCCGAGCGCGGTGATCAGCGTGCCGATCATGTCGGAGGAGAGCATGCGGTCGAAGCGCGCGCGTTCGACATTGAGGATCTTGCCGCGCAGCGGCAGGATCGCCTGGTTCTGGCGCGAGCGGCCGCCCTTGGCCGAGCCGCCGGCCGAGTCACCCTCGACGATGAAGATTTCCGACTTCGCCGGATCGCGCTCCTGGCAGTCGGCGAGCTTGCCGGGCAGCGAGGTGACGCCGAGCGTGCTCTTGCGCGTGATGTCGCGCGCCTTGCGCGCGGCTTCGCGCGCCGCGGCCGCCTGGATGACCTTCTCGACCACCACCCTGCCTTCGCTCGGATGCTCTTCCAGCCAGGTGCCCAGCGCCTCGTTGACCAGGCTTTCCACCACCGGGCGCACCTCGGAGGAGACCAGCTTGTCCTTGGTCTGCGAGGAGAATTTCGGGTCCGGCACCTTGACCGAGAGAACAGCGGTCAGGCCTTCGCGGCAGTCGTCGCCGGTTAGCGACACCTTTTCCTTCTTGGTCTGACCGGAAGACTCGCCATAGCCGGTGATCTGTCTGGTCAACGCCGCGCGGAAGCCGGCCAGATGCGTGCCGCCGTCGCGTTGCGGGATGTTGTTGGTGAAGGCCAGCACATTCTCGTGGTAGCTGTCGTTCCACCACATCGCCACTTCGACGGTGATGCCGTCGCGCTCGGCGCGGATGGCGATCGGCGCCTCGATCAGCGGCTTCTTCACGCGGTCGAGATATTTGACGAATTCTTCCAGCCCGCCGTCATAGTGCAACTCGTGGCGCACGAGGTCGGCATGGCGTGCATCGGTCAGCACGATGCGCACGCCGGAATTGAGGAAGGCGAGCTCGCGCAGCCGGTGTTCCAGCGTGTTGTAATCGAACTCGACCATGGTGAAGGTCTCGGCCGATGGGAAGAAGGTGATCTCGCTGCCGCTGCGGCCTTCATAGGTGCCGGGCTGCTTGTCCTGCACGTAGCTGCCGGTCACCTTCAACGGCGCGTCGGCATTGCCATGCGTGAAGCTCATCTCGAAGATCTCGCCGTTGCGGCGGATCTTGAGCTTTAGCCAGGCGGAAAGTGCGTTGACCACCGACACGCCGACGCCGTGCAGGCCGCCTGAGACCTTGTAGGAGTTCTGGTCGAATTTGCCGCCGGCATGCAGCTGCGTCATAATCACTTCGGCCGCCGAAACACCTTCCGAGGGGTGGATATCGGTAGGAATCCCGCGGCCATTGTCGATGACGGTGACCGAACCGTCGGGGTTGAGCGTCACCGAGACGAGGTCGGCATGGCCGGCCAGCGCCTCGTCGATGGCGTTGTCCACCACCTCATAGACCATGTGATGCAGGCCCGAGCCGTCGTCGGTGTCGCCGATATACATGCCCGGCCGCTTGCGCACCGCGTCCAACCCCTTCAAAACCTTGATGGAATCGGCGCCGTACTCGGCTTCCGCGCCATTGGCGCTTTCGGTCTGATCGCTCATGAAAACCTGTCTGATTGATGTCGCTGGTCCGGCGCGGAAAAATGGCCGCGAATCGCGCCGTTTTGATGTCCTAGATATAGGCGCAAACGGTTGCTTTTCCAAGGTTTGCGGCCATTTTGCCGACTTGGCGAGCGGTCTTTCCACGCCTGCATGAGATGCTGGCCTTATCAGGCGAGCGTCCGACCGCGAAAGCAGCGCCGAAACGCGGCTCGCGAGTGCCGCACCGGAGAATTTCTTGCCTATGCGGCGGCGCGCAATGCCTTCAACGCTTCGCTCCAGCGCAACAGTTCATCGAGCATGGTCTTAGCTCCTCCCTGCACCTGCTCGCTCGGGTGGAAAGCCCGGTGCTCATCGAGCAACGTCGCATAGGCGGGTAGCGCCACGCCTTCCGGGATCGGCATGACGCCGACGGAGGTGAGCAACGGCTTCAGCGATTGCGCCGCGCGCAATCCGCCGGACACGCCGCCATAGCTGAAGATCGCCGCAGGCTTGTAGCGCCATTCATGGAGCAGGTAGTCGATGGCGTTCACAATCGCGGGCGCCACGAAGTAGTTGTACTCCGGCGCCACGAACACAAAGGCGTCGGCGGCGTCGATCGCCTTCGACCACGCCTTGGTGTGGTCGTTTTCGTATTTGCGCAGGCGCGGATGGTGCGGCTCGTCGAGCATCGGCAGGTTGAACGCGGCGATGTCGGTCAGCGCCGGCTCGAACTTGCCGTGCTCGCGCGCGAATCCTTCCAGCCATTCGCCGAAGATCGGGCCGGCGCGTCCAGGCCGTGTGCTGCCGATGATGATGTTCAACCGATGCTTCACGGGAGAGGCTCCTGCTTTGGCGGTATCCATTGGTGACTAACGCAGGCTGCCGCCGACAACAAGCAGTTATTGGCCGATGCGGTCACGTTCCGGCGATGTCGCTGATGGTGTGCTGCCGTCCGGTCACATGGACGCCGGCTTTGCCGGGCACTACATTGGCGATGACAGCGGAGCATCTCCATGGACACCAAGCCCGCCCCCTTCGTGCCGCCGGCGCCGAAGCCACGCACTGAGCCGCCTTCGACGCTGGAGATGATGCGCATCGTCTACCGCAACCCGCTCGAATTGTGGGGCGAGCACACCTACAACGAACCCTGGATTTCGGCGAATGGTGTCGGCGGACATCTGATCGTCGCCAACGATCCCGGCCTCATCCGCCACGTGCTGATCGACAACGCCAGGAACTACAAGATGGCGACCGTACGCCAGCTGATCCTGCGGCCGATCCTGCGCGACGGACTGCTGACTGCCGAGGGCGAGGTCTGGAAGCGCTCGCGCAAGGCAATTGCGCCGGTTTTCACGCCGCGCCACATCTTCGGCTTCGCCGGGCCGATGCTGAAGCGCACGCTGGAATTCGTCACCCGCTATGAAGCAGGCGGCACGACCGATGTCGCGCATGACATGACGCTGCTCACCTATGACATCCTGGCGGAGACCCTGTTTTCCGGCGAGATCGCTGGCGAGCCGGGCAGCTTCGCCAAGGAGATCGATCGCCTGTTCGAGACCATGGGCCGCGTCGACCCGCTCGACCTGTTGCGCGCGCCGGAATGGCTGCCGCGCCTTACCCGCATCCGCGGCCGCAAGACCATGGCCTATTTCCGCGACATCGTCGCCGGTACGGTGAGGATGCGCGAGGAGCGGATGAAGCGGGATCCGGGCGGGGTGCCGCAGGACTTTCTCACGCTGCTGCTGCGCGCCGAAGGACCGGAGGGGCTGACCCGCGCCGAAGTCGAGGACAACATCATCACCTTCATCGGCGCCGGCCACGAGACGACGGCGCGGGCGCTGGGCTGGACCATCTATTGCCTGGCCGAAGCACCTTGGGAGCGCGACAAGGTCGAGCAGGAGATCGACGCCGTGCTGGCGCGCGAGCCCGATCCAACCAAGTGGCTGGACGCCATGCCCTTCACCCGCGCGGCCTTCGAGGAGGCGCTCAGGCTCTATCCGCCGGCGCCCTCCATCAACCGTGAGCCGATCGAGCCGGAGACCTGGAGCGGCCTCTATATTCCGAAATACGCCGCCGTGCTGGTGATGCCTTGGGTCGTGCACCGCCACAGAAAACTCTGGGACAGGCCGAACGCCTTCATGCCGGAGCGTTTCCATCCGGAAAACCGCGACAAGATCGATCGCTTCCAGTACCTGCCCTTCGGCGCCGGCCCGCGTGTCTGCATCGGCGCCAGCTTCGCCATGCAGGAAGCGATCGTCGCGCTGGCGATCCTGTTGTCGCGATTCCGCTTTGATGTGACGGCCGAGACGCGGCCGTGGCCGGTGCAGAAGCTGACCACGCAACCGCAGGGAGGCCTGCCGATGCAGGTCTCCCGGCGGACGTAGGCCGATTTCTAACGATCGGCGATCGGCCGGCGCTGCTGGAACTGGCCTGCGGCGCGGAAGCGCCAGAGATAGCTGGGCAGGATGGTGGCGATCGCCTGCGGCTGGATCCCTAGCCCCGCAAGAGTCCTGGCGGCCTTGGCGGCTTCGTCTGAGACCACATTGTGCTCGCGCAGCTGCAGCACCTGATCCTTGGTCAGGAGCGGATTGGGCAGCAGCTGGAGGATCGAGGCCTGGATGTTCGCCACCCACCACGGCACCGGCACCAGGAGGCGGCGGCGCTCGATGACCGTCAGCAGCTCTTCCATGCATTCCTTGAAGGTCAGCACCTGCGGGCCGCCGAGCTCATAGACCTGGCCGCCCTTGACATTGCCGTCGACCGAGCGCGCCACCGCTTCGGCGACGTCGCCGACATAGACTGGCTGCAGCTTATTCTGTCCGCCGCCGATCAGTGGCAGCACCGGAGAGTAGCGCGCCATGTTGGCGAAGCGGTTGAAGAAGGAGTCCTCCGGGCCAAAATTGATCGAGGGGCGGAAGATGACGGCGTCCGCAATCGTATTGAACACCGCCCTTTCGCCGAGCGCCTTGGTGCGGGCGTAGCTGGACGGGGAATTCGGATCGGCTCCGAGCGCCGAGATGTGGGTGAGGCCGGCGCCGACCGAGCGTGCGGCCTCGGCGACGGCGCGCGCGCCGAAATCGTGCACGGCGCCGAATTTCTGGCGGCCGGTCTCATGCAGGATCGCGACGAGGTTGACGACGTGGTCTGCGCCCTGAACGGCGCGGTCGACCGACCAGCGCACGCGCACATTGGCCTGCACGGGCTGGATCTGACCGACATTGCCGAGCGGCTGCACGTGGCCGGCAAGGTCGGGCCGTCGGCAGGCGACCCGGATGCGATAGCCGCGCTTGGCAAGCGCACGCACGACATGGCGACCAACGAAGCCCGAGCCGCCGAAAACGACGACGAGCTTGGGGGTCTGCAGGATTTCGGTCATGACTGGCTCCGCGCGAATGCTTGGCTGAAGCCGTTTCATAATCCGTTTCTCGCCAAAGGCAAAGAGCGACCGGAGGTCGCCACTGCCATGATCTTGCACTTGCCCAGAATGCCGCTCCGCCGCGTTTGAAGAAAACGGAAAACCCGCTGAAGCGGGGTTTTACGGGCAGTCCACGTCGAAACAGGGCCCGACGAGGCGGCCTGACTGAGACGGTATCAAGCTGGCGTGAAGCAAGCACGCCCGCCCCGCCCTGAACGCCCGGCGCGGCGCACCGCCAGCCGCGAGCCGGACGAAGCCAACCAGCCGGTTCGCGGCGTGGGATGCCGGATGGGGGTGCTGTCAGGCCGGGAAAAGGTTCATTCGCACCGGAAAAATCAGGCCGAATAACGCTCGGCGAATTCCGAAATGCGCTGCACCACCGCCCTGGACGTGGTGATGCCGCGCGCCTTTGCCTTCTCCGCGGCCTCGGCGCGCGAGCGACCGGGAATATGCACGCCATAGCGCCGCCGCAGCCGGTCGAGCTGGTCCCTCATGCGCTGCTCGAATTCCGGATCGAGCAGCTTGGGCTCGATGGCGAGAACGAAGAGGCCTGTGCCGGGGCTGTCTTTGCCACCGGTGAATGAGGGCGCATCGAGCGACCAGTTGGCGCCGGAAATACCGGCGGCCAGCACCTCGACCATCAAGGCGATGTTGGCGCCGCGCTGGCCGCCGAAGGCAAGCATCGCGCCCTTCATCGCCGCTGCCGGGTCGGTGGTGGGGTTGCCGCTGGCATCAAGCGCCCAGCCTTCGGGGATATTCTTGCCGTCCTCGGCCGCCTTGCGGATGTTGACGAAGGCGGTAGCGCTCGACGACTGGTCGATGACCAGCGGCGGCCCGTCGGCGGCAGGCGAGGCGAAGGACATAGGGTTGGTGCAATAGACCGGCTTGACCGAGCCAGAGCCTGCAAGCAGGGCCGGCCCGTTGGTGGCGGCGAAGGACACCAGCCCCTGCTCAGCCAGCCGCCCGGTGAAATAGCCGAGCGCGCCGCATGTATAGGCGTTCTTCTGCGAGAAGATCGACACGCCGAACAATCTTGCCGCCTTGACCAGGTCGTCAATCGTCCGGTCGAAGCCGGTATGGGCAAGCCCGCCGCGCGCATCCGAAAGATAGACGGCGAGCGCCGGCCTGGTGATTGCCGGATCGGCATTGCCGTCAATGCGGCCGGCTTCGAGCGCCTCCAGATAATCGATAAAATGCGACAATCCGACCGTCGACAGGCCTTCGGCCTCGGCCGCGATGGTGGAAGCGGTCAGCGACTGCGCCGCCTCCTCATTGGCGCCGGCGCCTAGTGCCGCCATCCTACATAGGCCTGTTGCCTGCTCGAGAGTGAGTTGCATGGTGGCTGTCCTGAGGGAGTAGGGGAATAAGGAAGTAGGGGAGTAGGGGGAAATTATGGAGCGAATAGCGAATGGGCATGGAAATGTGAATGCGCATCGAGCTGGACACTCCCCTACTCCCCTACTCCCCTACTATCCGATCTTCACCGGAATCCGCGCCTCGATCCGGCTGAACACGAAGACGAGAATGCCGGTGATCGTCATATAGATCAGCGCCAGAAGCAGCAAAGGCTCATAAGTCAGGTAGGTGTCCTGGCGCACCTTGGACGAGACAGCGAAGATGTCGATGACGCTGATCGTCGCCACCAGCGGTGTCGACTTCAGCTGCAGCACGGTCTCGCCGGTCAAGGTCGGCAGCGCCCGATAGAAGGCCTGCGGCAGCCAGATGCGGCGGAAGATCTTCCAGCGGCTCATGCCGAAGGCGCGGGCGGCCTCCAGCTGTCCGCGCGGCACGCCGGCAAAGGCGCCGCGCATAACTTCGCCCTCGTAGCCGGCGAAGGAGAAGGTCAGCGCCACCACGGCATAGGGCCAGGCCTGCCTGAGATACGGCCAGAGCCACGATTCGCGGATCCACGGATATTGCGGGAAGATCGAGCCGAGTCCGTAATAGAGCAGCCAGAGCTGCAGGAGCAGCGGCGTTCCGCGGATGATGGTGCAGAAGACCTTGGCCGGTGCCGAGAACCAGATCGGTCCGCCGGCCTGGGCGAGCCCGAGCGGCACCGCAAGCGCAAAGCCCAGCGCGCAGGTGACGGCCAGGATCCAGAGCGCCCGCCATATGCCCATCAGGCCCATTTCCCAATATTGCGGCAGCCAGTCCCAGCGCATGAAGAAGGCCGCGCAGAGGACCAGCGCCAAGGCGACCAGGATGAGCACGATGCGATGCGGCTTGAGCCAGATCGAGGCGCGCGCCGCCATGTCGATCGCGGTGGCTTCGGCCGACATCAGCGCGCCTCCTTGACGGAAGGCATGCCGCGCCGCGACCAGGCCTCGACGCGGCCGATGATCAGGTTGGAGAAGAGTGTCACCGCGAGGTAAAGCACACCGGCTGCGACGTAGAAGAGCAGATAAGCCTTGGTGACGCCGGCCGCCTGGCGCGTCGCCAGCGTCAGTTCGAAGAAGCCCACCACGGCAAGCAGCGCGGTGTCCTTGGTGGCGATGAGCCACAGATTGGCAAGGCCGGGGATCGCGAAGGGCAGCATTGCCGGCATGGTTATGCGCCGCAGCATAAGGCCGGGTGGCATGCCATAGGCGCGTGCGGCCTCGATCTGGCCTTGCGGGATAGCGAGGATGGCACCGCGGATGACCTCGGTGGAGTAGGCGCCCTGGACGAAACCCAGCACGAAAATGCCGGCCGCCAGCCCGCTGATGTCGACACGGCTATAGCCCATCGCCGCCAGCACCTGGTTGATGAGGTCGGTGCCGGCATAATAGAGCAGCAGGATCAGCACCAGTTCCGGCACCGCGCGGACCACGGTGGTGTAGACCGCGAGCAGATCGCGCGTCACCGGGCCGCCATAGAGCTTGCCGAAGGCGCCGGCGGTACCGATCAGCAGGCCAAGGCAGGTGGCGCCGATGGCGATCTCGAGCGAATGCAGCAGGCCAACCAGCAGCGTGCCGCCCCAGCCGGGCGCCACCGGCGACAGGAGTTCGATGATGCCGGCCGCGGAGGCCGGAAGAAAGGCGTCGATCAGCTTCGCCCCCGGATAGCTGGCGAGCCACTGAAGCCAAGGTCAGCGGCAGGCGTGCGTGGCAAGGATTGGGCATGGCGTGTGCGCCATGCCCTCACTCATTTGCTAGAGGGTTCAGTTCGACTGCGGGGTGCCGCCATAGATGTCGAAGTCGAAATACTTCTTTGAGATCTCGTCATATTTGCCGTTGGCGCGGATCGCCTTGATGCCGGCGTTGAACTTTTCCTTGAGCGCGGTGTCTTCCTTGCGGATGCCGGCGCCGACGCCCGGTCCAAGCACTTCGTCGTCCGGGGCCACCATGCCCTTCAGGTCGCAGCAGGCCTTGCCCTGGTCGGATTTCAGGAATTCGCCGAGCGCAATCGAGTCGGCCTGCACCGCGTCGATACGGCCGGCGGCCAGATCGTTGTTGGCTTCGTCCTGCGTCTGGTATTCCTTGATCTCCTGCGCGCCGGTGAAATGCTTCTTGGCATAGACCGCATGCACAGTCGACACCTGGACGCCGATCACCTTGCCCTTGAGATCGTCAGGCGTGGCGCCGAATTTCTGGTCCTTCGGCCCGATGATTGCGGTCGGGGTGTTGTAGTACTTGTCCGAGAAGTCGATCGTCTTCTTGCGCTCGTCGGTGATCGACATCGAGGAGACGATGGCGTCGATCTTCTTGGTGGTCAGCGCCGGGATGATGCCGTCCCAGGCAACCGGCGTGATCACGCAGTCGAGCTTCTCTTCGGCGCAGACGGCGTTGACGAAATCGATCTCCCAGCCCACCCATTTGCCGCTGGCGTCGGGCGAGGTGAAAGGCGGGTAGGGCTCGGCGGCGACGCCGATCTTGACCTGCTCGGCCTTGGCCACGCCCCCCATCGCCGCGACGCCGAGAAGCAGCGCTGCCGCGAATGTCTTGAGAACAGTCTTCATGTTAGGACTCCCAGTTTGTTGTCGTTCCCGGTTTTCGCCCCGCTTGATGCCGGCTCCTAGCCGACATTGCGGAGGAATTGTTTGAGCCTTTCGGATTTGGGGGCGCCGAACAATTGCTCTGGCGGACCCTCCTCCTCGACCAGCCCGTTGTAGAGGTAGACGACATGCGTCGCGACCTCGCGGGCGAACTTCATTTCATGCGTCACCAGCACCATGGTGCGCCCCTCGCGCGCCAGGTCGCCGATCACTTTCAGCACCTCGCCGACCAGTTCCGGATCGAGAGCCGACGTCGGCTCGTCGAACAGCATGACGCGGGGATTGATCGCCAGCGCCCGGGCGATAGCGGCGCGCTGCTGCTGGCCGCCGGACAGGAAGGCCGGATAGACGTCGCGCTTCTCCGCCAGCCCGACGCGGGCAAGCAATTTCTCGGCCTGGGCGATCGCTTCGTCGCGCTTGACGCCGAGCACATGCACCGGAACCTCGATGACGTTCTCGATCAGCGTCATGTGGCTCCACAGGTTGAAATTCTGGAACACCATGCCGAGCCGGGAGCGGATCCGCTCGATCTGCCGGCGGTCGGCCGGAACGGTATGGCCGTGGCTGTCGGCCTTGAGCTTGATCTCCTCGCCATTGACTCGGATGATGCCGCTGGTCGGGTTTTCCAGGCAGTTGATGCAGCGCAAGAGCGTCGATTTGCCGGAGCCGGAGCCGCCGATGATGGCGATCACCTCGCCGTCCCGCGCCGACAGCGAAACGCCCTTCAGCACATGCAGCTGACCGAATTTCTTGTGCAAGTTCTCGACATGGATGGCTTCGGCGGCGGCGCTTTGCGCCTTGCCGGATTGGACTGGGGCAGCGTCCGCCACGCTCACCGGGCGACCTCTATACGGTCCAAGGCAGGTCGTCGAACGTCCATCCGGCTAATCAACATACGCTGTACTGCCCGCTCCAGACCTCAGCATGGACCCGACAGCGCGAGCCCGTCAATCCCGCTCATTACGGCACTTGCGGCGTTGTTGTGCAAGTGTATAAATAGCCTTTCATGAAATTTTTTCACTTTTTTTCATCTTAGAAGGGCATCGATGAGCGCTTTCGGATCACAGTCCATGGCGGCGCCGCTGCGGCGCGTGCTGATGCGTTCGGCGGTCAACGCCATGCGAGACGCTGACAGGGCTGCCTGGCATTATGGCCCGGGTTTTGACCCGGCGAAGGCGGCCTCGCAGCACGCGGTCCTTGCCGATCTGGTGGCGGCTTCCGGCGCCGAGATCGAGTGGATCGAGGACAAGGCCGACGGTCTCGCGGATTCGGTGTTCACGCATGACCCATCGCTGATGACGGATCGCGGCGCGCTGATCCTGTCCATGGGCAAGCCATTGCGCGCCAAAGAGCCCTCGCTGCACGAGGAAACATATAGAAGGCTTGGTGTTCCGATACTCGGCCGCGTTGAGCCGCCCGGCCAGGTCGAAGGCGGCGACTGTGTATGGGTGGATGCCCGCACGTTGGCGATCGGGCGCGGTGTTCGCACCAATCAGGAAGGCATCCAGCAGGTTGCCAACCTCCTGACGCCGCTCGGCATTTCCGTCTACGGCTTCGACCTGCCGCTGTGGCAGGGCGAAGAGGCGTGCCTGCATCTGATGTCGGTGATCAGCCCCCTGGCCGACGACCTCGCCCTGGTCTATTCACCGCTTCTGCCGGCGCCGTTCTATCAGATGCTGAAGGCGCGTGGCATCCGCTTGGTCGAAGGCGATCCGCAAGAGTTCGCCGTGTCCAACGGTCTTAGCTTGAACGTGCTGCCGACCAGCCCGTCCAAGGTCATTGCCGTGGCCGGCTTTCCCAAGACCAAAGCCGCGATGGAAGCCGCCGGCTGCACGGTCGAAATCTTCGAGGCGGATGCGCTATGCATCGCTTGCGAAGGCGGGCCGACATGCCTGACGCGGCCGATCCTGCGCCAATGAATGCGCCGTCGCGCCGCAAGTTCCGCCGCGAGGGCGAGGAGCGGCGGCGGCAGGACCTGATCGACGCGACCCTGGACAGCGTTGCGGAGCATGGCCTTGAGGGCGCCACCTTGCGCACCATCGCCTTGCGGGCCGGCGTCACCGCCGGGCTGATCCGCCACTATTTTCCTGGTAAGGAAGACTTGCTGCAGGAGGCCTATGCGGCATTGATGGGCCGCATGACCGAGCAGGCGAAAGCGGCTTTGGTCATGGAAAACGCCTCGCCGCGCCAGCGTCTTGCCGCCTTCGTCACCGCCAACCTCAACGCGCCGATCATCGACCAGCGGGTGTTCTCGCTCTGGGCGACCTTCATCGGCCGTGCCGGCGCCGATCCGACGCTCGCCCGCGCCCACCGCGAGGGCTATCTCGGCTTTCGCAATGAGGTGGAAGCGGTCGTGGCTGAAGTGCTCGCCGCCGAGCGGCGCAAGCCGGACGCAAACGAACTGCGCCACCATGCCATCGCGATCAACGCGATCATCGACGGGCTCTGGATCGAAGGCTGCCTGGCCGGCGAGATGTTCTCGCCCGGCGAATTGGCGGCGATCGGCATCAAAGCCATAGAGGCCGAGCTCGGCCTCGCGCCGGAAAAGCAATTCCAGGAAAAGTGAGAAGCGGTTTTCCGTCCGGAATTGCGTAAGAAAGAAGAGATAGAGCGGGTCGCTGGAACAGTGACCCGCTGTAACGGGAGAAGACCAATGACCACCATCGGCGAAGCGCTGATCACCTTGCTCGAGGCGCATGGCGTCGACACCGTCTTCGGCATTCCGGGCGTGCATACGGTCGAGCTCTATCGCGGCCTGGCGCGTTCGAGGATCCGTCATGTCACGCCGCGTCACGAGCAGGGCGCCGGCTTTATGGCCGACGGGTATGCGCGCGCCGGCGGCCGGCCAGGCGTTGCCTTCGTCATCACCGGGCCGGGGCTAACCAACACCATCACCGCCATGGGCCAGGCGCGCGCCGATTCCGTGCCGATGCTGGTCATCTCCGGCGTCAACGCCACCGATACGCTGGGCAAGGGTCTGGGCTTTCTGCATGAACTGCCGGACCAGCGCGGCATGATGGAGAAGGTGGCGCTGTCTTCCGAGCGCATCACCGAGGCTGCGCAACTGCCGGGTGCGCTCGCCCGCGCCTTCGCGCTGTTCTCGTCGGCGCGGCCGGGCCCGGTGCATATCGAGATCCCCACCGACGTCATGGTCAAGCCCGCCGACGGCATCGCGGCAGCATTGAGCAACGCCGCGCCGCCGTCGCCGGACGCGGCAGCGGTCGCCGAGGCGGCGAAGTTGATCAAAGCCGCAAGCCGCCCGCTGATCCTTTCGGGCGGCGGCGCCAGGAAGGCCGACGCGGCGCTGCGGCGCCTGGCCGAGACGCTTGGCGCCCCCGTCGTCGAGACCGCCAATGCGCGCGGCCTGTTGCATGGCCATCGGCTTTGCGTGCCAGCGAGTCCGAGTCTGAAGGCCGTGCGCGCGCTGATGGCCGGCGCCGATCTGGTGATTGCCGCCGGCACCGAGTTCGGCCCGACCGACTATGACGGCTATGGCGATGGCGGCTTCGTGCTGCCCGGGAACCTGATCCGCATCGATATCGGCGCCGACCAGATCGCGCGCCGGCCGGTGACGGTTGGCATCCAGGCGGACTGCGCCGAAGGCATTGAGGCTCTGCTGTCGGCAATCGGGCCCGGTCAGCCTGCGGCCAAAGACGGTGAGGCTCGCGCGGCCGCGGCGCGCCAGGCCGCGCGGGCCGAACTGAAGCCGGAATACCTGGCGCAGGTGCGCGCGGTGGAGATGATCCGCGATGCGCTGCCGGGCGCCATCATCGTCGGCGATTCGACCCAGCCGATCTATGCCGCCAACCTCTATTACGACCACGACCGTCCCGGCGGCTGGTTCAACGCCGCGACTGGCTTCGGCGCGCTGGGCTATGGTCCGCCGGCGGCCATCGGCGCAGCGCTTGCCGTTCCGCAAGTCCCCGTGGTGTGCCTCACCGGCGATGGCGGTTTCCAGTTCACCTTGCCGGAGATCGGCGCCGCGCTCGATGCCGACACGCCGGTGATCTTCGTCGTCTGGAACAATCGCGGCTATCGCGAGATCGAGACTTCGATGCTCGATGTCGGCGTCGAGCCGGTCGGCGTCTCGCCGGCGCCGCCGGATTTCTGCAAGCTCGCGGAGGCCTATGGCATCGCCGCCGAGCGATTGATCGGGGTCGGCGGTCTTGCCGAGGCGCTGAAGCGGGCGCGGGCGACCGGCAAGCCGCGCGTCATCGAAATCACCGTCGACTGAAAGGCTCGTGCGGACGGTGCCGGCGCGCTGGCGATTGGCGCCGCCCGCCGTGGCCCGACACATGCAAAGACGCTGCGTCAGCCATGCCGATATTTCAATTGAGTGACAGCGTGAAAGGCGCGACGTTCGAGCCTGGGGCGGCATAACCCAAGATATAATCATAAAAAAATGACAGGAGCGGTCAAAGTATGACGGAAACGCTTAATGGCAGGCATGTCGTGATCACGGGCGGCACTGGGGCGCTCGGCGGCGCGGTTGTCGGCAGGTTGCTGGAGCAAGGCGCCATCTGCCATGTGCCCAATGCCCATGCGGCGGCCCCGCCGCATTTTCCCTACGCAGCCCATGCCAGCGTGCATCTGGCGCATAATGTCGACCTGTCGGATTCCGCCAAGGTCGAAGCTTTCTACCATCAGGTGCCCGAGCTCTGGGCCTCGATCCATCTTGCCGGCGGCTTCACCATGGCGCCGGTCGAAAAAATCGAGTCGGCCTCCTTCGCCGAGATGATGGACACCAACGCCCGCACGGCCTTCCTGTGCAGCCGCGCCGCGGTGCGCTCGATGCTGGCCTCCAACACAGCCGGCCGCATCGTCAACGTCACCGCGCGGGCGGCTCTGGAACCGCGCAAAGGTTCAGGCATGGTTGCCTATACGGCGAGCAAGGCGGCAGTCGCGGCAATGACGGTGGCGATGGCCGAGGAGTTGAAGCACAAGGGCATACTGGTCAATGCGGTGGCCCCTTCGACGCTCGACACGCAGGCCAATCGCGACAGCATGCCGGACGCCGATTTCAGCAAATGGGTCAGCCTGGAGGCCGCGGCCGAAGCGATCGCCTATCTTGCCTCGCCCGCCAATCAGGCCATGAGCGGCACGCTTGTCCCGCTCTACGGCAGGGCCTGACGGCTATCCCTCTTACGCAATTGCGGACGGAGAACCGCTGACACTTTTCCTGGAATTGCTCTGATATCCCGACAAAGAAAAACCCCGCCGGAGCGATCCGGCGGGGCTTTGTTGTTCGACAGGAAGCTTGGCTTAGTTGCCCTGCTTCTTCAGAGCCGCGCCAAGAATGTCGCCAAGCGAGGCGCCCGAGTCGGTCGAGCCGTACTGGGCGACCGCTTCCTTTTCCTCGGCGATTTCCAGCGCCTTGATCGAGACCTGCAGCTTGCGGGTCTTCTTGTCGAAGGCGATGACGCGGGCGTCGACCTTCTGGCCGACGGTGAAGCGCTCGGGGCGCTGCTCGTCGCGATCGCGCGAAAGGTCGGAACGCTTGATGAAGGTCTCGATGCCGCTGTCGACCAGCCGCACGTCCAGACCGCCGTCCTTCACGCCGATGACCTCGCAGGTGACGACGGCGTTCTTGCGCAGCTCGCCGCTGCTGGCCGCCTCGCCGACCGTGTCGCGGGCCAGCTGCTTGATGCCGAGAGAGATGCGCTCCTTCTCGATGTCGACGTCGAGCACCTGCGCCTTGACCATGTCGCCGCGATTGTACTCTTCGATGACCTGCTCGCCCGGACGGGTCCAGTCGAGGTCGGAGAGGTGCACCATGCCGTCCACGTCGCCTTCCAGGCCGATGAACAGGCCGAATTCGGTCTTGTTCTTGACCTCGCCCTCGACCTGGCTGCCGACCGGATGGTTGCGCGCGAAGGCTTCCCACGGGTTCTCCAGCGTCTGCTTGAGACCGAGCGAGATGCGGCGCTTGGCCGGATCGACCTCGAGCACGACCACGTCGACTTCCTGGGTCGTCGACAGGATCTTGCCGGGATGCACGTTCTTCTTCGTCCACGACATTTCCGAAACGTGGATGAGGCCTTCGATGCCCGGCTCCAGCTCGACGAACGCGCCGTAGTCGGTGATGTTGGTGACGGTGCCCTTGATCTTCTTGCCGATCGGGAACTTGGTGCCAATATCCGACCACGGATCCGACTCGAGCTGCTTCATGCCGAGCGAGATGCGGTGGGTTTCCTGGTTGATGCGGATGATCTGCACCTTGACCGTCTGGCCGATGTTGAGGATCTCGGTCGGATGGTTGACGCGGCGCCATGCCATGTCGGTGACATGCAGCAGGCCGTCGATGCCGCCGAGGTCGACGAACGCACCGTAGTCGGTGATGTTCTTGACCACGCCTTCGACCACCTGGCCTTCCTCGAGGTTCTGCACGATTTCCGAACGCTGTTCGGCGCGGCTCTCCTCGAGCACGGTGCGGCGCGACACCACGATGTTGCCGCGGCGGCGATCCATCTTGAGGATCTCG
The DNA here is from genome assembly GCA_004020875.1 of Mesorhizobium sp. Classification (GTDB taxonomy): domain Bacteria; phylum Pseudomonadota; class Alphaproteobacteria; order Rhizobiales; family Rhizobiaceae; genus Mesorhizobium. The sequence continues at coordinate 405,961 of SAPZ01000003.1, read as the reverse complement.
AAGGGCTGCGGGTTGTGCATCAGCGGGGTGACGTCGCGGATCGGACGGATATCGACTTGGCTGCGCGGCAGGAACGCCACGGCGCCGTCGAGATCGACGGTGAAGCCGCCCTTGACCTGGTTGAAGATGACGCCTTCGACGCGCTCACCCTTGGTGAACTTCTCTTCGAGGCGCACCCAGCTCTCCTCGCGGCGAGCCTTCTCGCGCGACAGCATGGCTTCGCCAAGCGCGTTCTCGATGCGCTCGACATAGACTTCGACGGTGTCGCCGACCTTGAGGGATGATTCCTTGCCCTTGGCGCCGAATTCCTTCAGCGGCACGCGGCCTTCGACCTTGAGGCCGACGTCGATGATGGCCATGTCCTTTTCGATCGCGGTGATCGTGCCCCGGACAACCTGGCCCTCGCCGGAATGGCCGGCGGTGAAAGATTCTTCGAGCATGCTCGCGAAATCGTCGCGAGACGGATTAGCTACTGACATTGTTTCTCCTGGAATGCTCCGCGCGCTGGCGGAGCGGGCGCCGTGGGTTAGCGTTGCGTGAGCCTGTCGGCGTTCCGGGCTGAAGAGCCCTTGGCCGCTTTTGAAGCGGCAAGTCCGGCGCATGAAGAATGCTGGCAGGCTGGTTCGTGCCCGATATGGGTATTTTCGCCGCCCGAGGCAACCGAAAAAGCCCCATCAGGCCTTGTTTCTCTTGGCAAGGACCTCATCAACGATCGCCATCGCCGCCAGAAACGCGGCTTCTATAGCCATTTCGCTGGTATCAAGCAAGTGCGCGTCCCCCGCCGGCTTCAACGGCGAGTCGGCGCGACCCATGTCGCGCTCGTCGCGGCGCTCGATATCGGCGAGGATGGTGGCGAAATCGGCGCTGCCGCCCATGCTCTCGATCTCGGCCAGCCGGCGCTTGGCGCGCACTTCGGCGCTCGCCGTGACATAGAGCTTGATGTCGGCGTCGGGGCACACGACCGTGCCGATGTCGCGGCCGTCGAGCACCGCGCCCGGCGGCGCCTTGGCAAAGGCCCGCTGCTTCTCCACCAGGATGCGCCGCACCGTGGGAATGACCGCGACCTTTGAGGCTGCTTCGCCTACCGCATGCGCCGACAGCACTGTACGGTCGAGGTTCGACAGATCGACTTGCCGCGCCGCGGTTTCCGCCGCCGAGACATTGTCCAGCGGCAGGCCGAGCTCGAGCAGCTTATGCGCGACGGCGCGATAGGTGAGGCCGGTGTCGAGCAGGTTCAGCCGGTAGTGGTCGGAGAGACGGCGGGCCAGCGTGCCCTTGCCAGCGCCCGCGGGGCCGTCGATGGCGATGGTGAAACCAGCTTCTGGGTCAGCGGTCAGCATGTTAGTGCTTGAAGCCGAGGCGCGGCCTTAAATCAAGGATGAAATTGAACGCTTACGATCAGGCCTTGTCGGTAACTGCTGCATCTTTCCTGCGCTGGCGCTCCGCCGAAAACGCTCTGAACAAGACGTAGGAAAAAATGCAAAAAGCCAACATGGCGAGGGCATCGGTCCAACCGATATTCTCGGACTTTAGGTATTTTGCCGGCGGCACCACGATGGAAGCGATGCACATGCAGCCCCAAAACCATTTGCCCACTAGCACATCGAGGTTACTGCTGGAGCTCAAAAGATCAACAAAGAACGCCGAAAGAGGGATGCGGGCAGGTAATGCTGCCTCGTGCGGAGCTGCGTTCAATATCTCCGCAATTCGATTTGTCATCGCGGTAATGACATAGACGCTAAGCGCCACCGCAACCGCACCGACCGCCACGGACGCGGGAAGCGGAAGGTCATCCTTAGTGAGGATAAAAATGATAACAGCTCCGAGAGCCAAAAACTAAACGGAAGCGCGATACGCGTCGCGTTAAGGCGTTGGATATCTTCGAGTTGCTCTTTGGTCACAATCGCCGCGGGCTTTGTTGCCCCGCGCGAATATGCAAATCGACCGTCGGCCAGTTCTTTGACGGTGGTGATTTTCCCATCAGCCAAAAACAATTCGCCATATCCACGGCATACCACTGTCAGTGGGAATAATGCAGGCTGCAGATCGATACTTCCTTTACAGCGAGTGACCCTGCCAGGATCACTCGATCTCCGCGCCCAGTCCCTTCATCAGTCCCATGAATTCCGGAAAGCTCGTCGCAATCATGTTGGCGTCGTCGATCGTCACCGGCTTTTCCGTCGCCAGTCCCATGACCAGAAAGCTCATGGCGATGCGATGGTCGAGATGCGTCTTCACAGCTGTGTCCTGGCCGTTCGGATGAGCGCCCAGCCCCTTGCCGCCCGGCTTGCCGCGCACCGCAAGCGATGCCTCGCCCTCCGTGCAATCGACGCCGTTGAGCTCCAGTCCGTTGGCCACAGCCGACAGCCGGTCGGATTCCTTGACGCGCAATTCCTCCAGCCCCTGCATCAGCGTCTCGCCCTCGGCAAAGCTCGCCGCGACCGCCAGCACCGGATATTCGTCGATCATCGACGGGGCGCGCTCCGGCGGCACCACGACACCCTTGAGGTCGGAGGAGCGTACGCGCAGGTCCGCCACGTCCTCGCCGCCGGCATTGCGCGGATTGAGGATATCAATCCGACCGCCCATTTCCTGCAATGTGAGAAGCAGGCCGGTTCGGGTGGGGTTCATCAACACGTTCTCGATCACGATATCCGAACCCGGCACGATCAGCGCCGCGACCAGCGGGAAGCCGGCCGAGGACGGGTCGCCTGGCACGGCGATCGTCTGTCCGATGAGCTTGCCCTGGCCTTCGATGAAGATGTGGCGCACGCCGCGCTCGTCGGTCTCGACGGTCAGGTTCGCGCCAAAACCCTTCAGCATCTTCTCGGTGTGATCGCGCGTCATCACCGGCTCGATCACCGTGGTGATGCCGGGAGTGTTCAGGCCGGCAAGCAGCACCGCCGACTTCACCTGGGCCGACGCCATCGGCACGCGATAGGTGATCGGCGCGGCATGCTTCGGGCCACGCAGCGTGATCGGCATGCGGTCGCCGGGTGCCGCCTTCAGCACCTGCACGCCCATCTGGCGCAGCGGATCGAGCACGCGGCCCATCGGCCGACCCGACAACGAAGCGTCGCCGATGAAAGTCGTCTCCATGTCATAGGTGCCGACGAGGCCCATGGTGAGGCGCGAGCCGGTGCCGGCATTGCCGAAATCGAGCGGGCCTTCCGGCTGCAGCAGCGCGCCGTTCCCGGTGCCGCGGATCACCCATTCGGCGCCGTTCTTCTCGATATGCGCGCCCATCGCCTTCATGGCAGCACCTGTGCGCATCACGTCCTCGCCTTCCAGCAGGCCGGTGATGCGCGTCTCGCCCGAGGCAAGGCCGCCGAACATGAAGGAACGGTGCGAGATCGACTTGTCGCCCGGCACGCGGGCGGTGCCGGCAAGGGCAGGGGATTTGCGGGCCGTGGCCGGTTTAGCGGCGGCGGAATGAGACATTTTGTCTTCCAAATGAAAAGCCGGCTGGCCGGCCCGGTTCGTCGTGATGCGGCGGTCTCGTATCACGGCGCGCGGGAATGGTCATCCCCTTGGCGCAAGCCTTTGAAAAGCGGGTTTCGGGCGCATGTCTTTTGGCTTTGACAGCGCGGGAAACTGCGGTTAAGGGGACCCTTCTTTTTTTGACGAGGCCTGACGTGGCAAAAGCTGAACTTGGCACCAAGCGTGTCGACCCCGAAACGGGTCGGAAATTCTACGACCTGAACAAGGATCCGATCGTCTCGCCCTATACCGGCAAGAGCTATCCGCGCTCCTATTTCGACGAAGGCAAGATTTCCGCCATCGAGGAAGATGAGGAAGTCGCCGACAAGGAACTGGACGGCGACGAGGAAGAAGGCGCCGAAGTCGTCTCGCTCGAGGAAGCCGATGACGAGGCCAAGGGCGGCGGCGACGACCTTCCCGATCTCGGCGACGATGAGGACGATGTCGATCTCGGCGATGATGACGACGACACCTTCCTTGCCGACGAAGAGGAAGAGGACGATGACGTCTCCGACATGATCGGCGTCGGCGACGACGAGGACGAGGTCTGATTTAGGCCTCGGCGCGATTGTTTGCCGGCGATTTTCGCCTGTGACGAAAAAGCGGTCTTTCGAGGCTTGATCTTGACCGAAGGCGGCGCTAGAAGCCGCCAGCACTAAACGACGGCGCGGTTCCTGACTGCGCCGGATCTCTTCGCCGGAAACGGCGCCGGCTGACTGCCGGGAGTGGGGCCATAGCTCAGTTGGGAGAGCGCTTGAATGGCATTCAAGAGGTCGTCGGTTCGATTCCGATTGGCTCCACCAAACAGTCTTTCTCTGATGCTCGGCCTTACGGCATTCGCGCTCGTCGCCTGCCAGTCGACTCCCGAGACTCAGCCTGTCGCCGGCTCGCAGCCCGTCACCGATCCGCAACCGGCGCCAGCTGTCACGCCAGCTTCGGCCTTGTCGAATTCGGCGGTGCTCGATCAAACGGTGGCGGTCGTTCCGGCCGGCAAGGGCGTTCCGGCGAGATACGCCGCCTTCTCCGGCATCTGGGCGGGCCAGCTCAACGGCATGTATGACGGCAAGCTGGCGGTGCTGACGGTCTCCTCGGGCGGGCAGGTGACGGTGAGCTATGCTTGGGGCGACCTCGCCGACAACAAGCCGGGCGTCGCCGATGGCTCTGGCAGGATCGTCGGCAATACGTTGAAGCTCGGGCGTCTCCCGAACGGCGCCGACATCACTGCAACGATGCCGTCGCCAGGAACACTCAACGTCACCTATGCGCTCGCCGGTCAGACCTATGCAGGCACGTTCGCCCGGGTCAGCCAGTAGGCAACGCCAGCCGTTAGAATTGAGCCGGGTCCCGCGTGATCCGCACGCACATCGGCGTTCCGATCTCGATGGTCTGCCCGGTGTCGGTCAGCCGGCCGCTTTGCTCGTCGCGGGCGAAGATCGAGATGCGGTCGGCGTTCTGGTTGGCCGAGAACAGGTGCTTGCCGGATGGCGATAGCGCGACGTTGCGCGGCGTCGCGCCGCCGCAGGGCGTGAAGTCGACTGTGTGGAGCTTTCCCGACTGCTGATCGACGGCGAAGATGGCGACGCTGTCATGGCCCCGGTTGGAGCCGTAGAGGAAGCGCCCGTCCGGCGAGATCTGGATGTCGGCGCAGTGATTGTGCGCGCGTGCCTCTCCGGGAACCGCCGGCTGGGTGTCGATCAGCTCGAGCCTGCCGGAAGACGGCTCAAGCGCCAGCGACACGACCGTCGAGTCCAGCTCGTTCATGACGAAGACAAAGCGGCCGTTCGGATGCAGCGCGACATGACGTGGCCCGGCGCCGGGCGCGAGCATCGAGGACGCGAGCTTCACCAGCGCGCCGTCGGGCTGGATCCGGTAGGACACCAGCTGATCGATGCCGAGATCGGCGACGATGGCGACGCCACCCTGGATGGTCTCGGTAACGCTGTGCGCATGCGACCGCTCCTGCCGCTCGGCATTGGGGCCGGTCCCGGAATGCGCCACGCTTGCCAGCGGCGCGGTCAAGCCGCCGTCGGCCGCAAAGCCGAACACCGCGACCGCCTTGTCGGGGCCGCCGCTCCCCATGCCGTAATTCGCAACCAGAAGCTTGCTGCCGTCGCGAGTGATCATGTTGTGCGCGGTAATGCTGCCGAGCGATGGCTGCTTGTTGATATAGGCGAGTGAATTGGTGGCGCGGTCGAAGCGATAGGCCGTGACCGTTCCCTCGCGCCAGGCGAAGACTTCGGAATTGGCATAGATCAGCGTCCCGTCCGGCGTCACCGACAGGAAGGTCGGATTGTCGACCTCATTGGTCTCGGCAAGTTCTTGAATGGCAAGCGTTGCCTCGTCGAAGGCGTAGACGCCGAGGCCGACGCCGCGCGCGCCCTGGAAATAGGGCGCCTCGCGGTTGAGGCTGCCGACAAAGACAAGACAGGCGCTTTGCATGATCTTCCTCCCATGGCTGGCGGCCTCCTCCACGATGCTGGACCGTAGAAAATTTCGCCGATCGTCGCTTGCAAGGCAATCCCATATGTGAAAATATTATTCACAAAAGAAAATTGACGGGAGGAAAGCGATTATGCGTCTCGCCATCCGGCATCGTGCCCAGAAACGCTTTGCAGGCCGCACCGGAAGCTCCCGGAGAGGATCATGAGCGCGTTCTCGCCGACCGTCGGTGTCGTTTCGACGCATCCGGCCGACATGCCTGAGGCGCATGCCGACATCCCCGTCTGGAATTCGGAACACTGGTTCTACGAGGACTGGCGGCCCGGCCACAAAATCCGCTCGCTCCGCCGCACCATCGCCGAGGGCGAAAGCCATCTGTTCAATACGTTGGTGCTGGACATCCACCCATACGTGCAGGATCAATTGTTCGCCGAGAAGGAAGGCATCTTCGGCCGGCGGCTGGTGGCCGGCGCCTTCGTGTTCTCGGCCGGGCTCGGCCTGGTCGCCACCAACTGCGTCAACGCCTTTTCCTATGGGTATGACAAGCTCCGCTTCATCAAGCCGGTCTTCATCGGCGACACCATTTATTCGATCCGCACCAACCTCGACAAAAAGCCGCGCTACAAGGACATGGGCCTGATCCGCGCCAGCTATGAAATCTTCAAGGGTGAAGGAGAGCTGGTGCTCTACTGCGAGCATCTGCAGACGGTGAGATACAAGAACCCGGCCGATTTCGTCGGCAAGACCGAGAAGTGAACCGTGGCCGCTGACACTGAACTTCCGCTGACCGGCCTCGTCGTTATCGACATGAGCCAGTTCCTGTCTGGTCCCTACTGTTCGTTGCGTTTGCTCGACCTCGGCGCGCGCGTCATCAAGATCGAGCGGCCGGACGGCGGCGACCTGTCGCGCCGGCTCTATCTCAGTGACACCGAGATCGGTGGCGATTCCACCATCTTCCATGCCATCAACCGCGGTAAGGAGAGCCTGGCCATCGACCTCAAGAACGAGGCCGACCTCGCCGCGCTGCGCGGCCTGATCGCCAAGGCCGACGTGCTCATCCAGAACTTCCGGCCGGGCGTCATCGAACGGCTCGGCCTCGACTATGAGCATGTCAGCACCATCAACCCGCGGCTGGTCTATGCCTCGATCAGCGGCTATGGCGAGGACGGCCCATGGGTGAAGCGTCCAGGGCAGGACCTGCTGGCCCAGGCGCGCTCCGGCGTGATGTGGCTCAACGGCGACGAGGAGCAGGGGCCGGTGCCGTTCGGCCTTGCCATAGCCGACATGCTGGCGGGCGCGGCCTGCGCCCAAGGCATCCTGGCCAAGCTGGTGCGACGCGGCATCACCGGCCAAGGCGGCCATGTCGAGACCAGCCTGCTCGAGGCGCTGGTCGATTTCCAGTTCGAGGTGCTGACCACGCATCTCAATGACGGTCGCCGCCTGCCGAAGCGCTCGTCCTTCCGCAGCGCGCATGCCTATCTCTCGGCGCCTTACGGTGTCTATCCGGCCAAGGACGGCTATCTGGCGATCGCCATGACGCCGATCCCGAAGATTGCCGATCTGCTCGACTTGCCTGAGCTCGACCCGTTCCGCGACAAGCCAGCGACCTGGTTCACTGCCCGCGACCAGATCAAGGCGATCATTGCCAAACGCATCGAGGAAAAGACCACCGATGAATGGCTGGCTATCCTCGAGCCCGCCGATGTCTGGTGCGCCAAGGTGCTGACCTGGCCGGAGCTGATGGAAAACGACGGCTTCAAGACGCTCGACATGCTGCAGACCGTGACACGCGAGGACAATGTCTCGATCCTCACCACGCGTTCGCCGCTGCGCGTTGACGGCGCGCGCGCCAAGGTGGATCGCGCTGCTCCGCGTATCGGCGAGCACAGCGAAAAGATCCGCGCGGAGTTCGGCCTGTGAGCGGTGTTTCTTTGAAGGGGATGACCTGGAGCCATCCGCGCGGCTACGACCCGCTGGTGGCGTGCTCGGCGCTGTGGCAGGAAAAGACCGGTGTCTCGATCGACTGGGAAAAGCGCTCGCTGCAGGATTTCGAATCCTTCCCGGTGGAGGAGCTCGCCCGCGCCTATGATCTGATCGTAATCGATCACCCGCATGTCGGCCAGATCACCGCCGAAAAGTGCCTAGCGCCGCTCGATGTGGCCGGACGCGAGACGGAACGTGCAGCGCTGGCGAGAGGAAGCGTCGGCAAATCCTATCCGAGCTACACCTGGCAGGGCCGGCAATGGGCTTTCCCGATCGACGCCGCCACCCAGGTGCAGGCCTGGCGGCCCGATCTCATCGAGGCAGCGCCCACGATCTGGACCGAAGTGCTGGCGCTTGCCGAGGAGGGCCGCGTTCTCTTGCCGTTGCGACCACCGCATTCGCTGATGTGCTTCTACACGCTTGCAGCCGATCTTGGCCGGCCGTGCACGGTCGACGGTTCGGCCGACCTTGTCGATGGCGAGACCGGCGAAACCGCTTTCGAGATGCTGAGGGAGATCGCGGCGTTGGTAGACCCGCAATGCCTGGCGATGGACCCGATCGCGGTGTTCGAAAGGATGGTGGATGCCAATTCCCGCACCGCCTGCGCGCCGCTGATCTATGGCTATGTCCCCTATGCGGTGGCGGGTTTCCGGCCGCATTGCCTCGCCTTTGCCGATATGCCGGTCGTTGGCGGCAACGGTCCGCTAGGCTCGGCGCTGGGGGGAACCGGCATTGCCGTCTCCGCCTTCTCCGCCGCGCGCGAGGCGGCGATCGACTTCGCCTATTGGATCGCCAGCGGCGACGTGCAGCGCGGGCCCTACGCCGCCGCCGGCGGCCAGCCTGGCCATACCGCCGCCTGGGAAGACGATGCGGTCAACGCGGCGACTGGCAATTTTTATCGCGGCACGAGGGCGACGCTCGAAGGCGCCTGGGTTCGCCCTCGCCATGACGGCTACATGGCGTTCCAACAGCAGGCCTCCGATCGTATCAACGAGGGCCTTGCCGGCCGGCAGGACGCCCGCCGCGTCGTCGCCGACATCAATCGCCTGTTCCGGGAGAGTTTCGCGCCGGCCGCCGCCGGTTAGTTTCACTGCACCAAGGGAGGAAAAAATGACCAGCCTGATACGCGGCCTGCTCGCCGCAACTGCCATAGTCTCGATCCCGTTCGCCGCCCATGCCACTGAGGTCAAGTCGGTGATCGACGGCTTGCCCGCCGATCTCAAGGCGCAATATGACGGCGCGCCGCAGAAGGTGCTGCCCTCGGCCTGGGACAATTTCACGCCGCCGCCCAAGCCGTGGAAATGGTGCCACTCGGAGAGCTACCAGGGCAATCCGTGGCGCGTCTCGGTCACCAAGGAACTGAAGCGGCTGGTCGACGGCCTCATCGCCGACGGCACGGTGTCGAGCTTCGAGGTGTCGGATTCGAACAACGACCCAAGCCAGCAGATCAACCAGATCCGCGCCTTCATCGACAAGAAATGCTCGATCATCACCTCGATCCCGGGCTCGGCGACGGCGCTCGACGATGCGGTGGACGCAGCCGCCAAGGCGGGCATCCCGTTCATCACGGCAGCGGGCTCCATCACCAGCCCCAACGCCATCAATGTCGATTCCAACTATGCCCGCTGGGGCTATGACATGATGACGGCGATCGGCAAGGCCAAGCCCGATTCCAGCGTGCTGGTGGTCGAGGGCATTGCCGGTCATCCGATCGTGGTCCAGGAAAAGGAGGGCGCCGACAAGGCGCTCGCGGAGAACAAAGGCCTCAAGGTCGCGCGCACCGTCAACGGCAACTGGACGGCCAACGTCACCAAGACGGTGGTGCTGCAGGCGATCGCCACCAATCCGGCGCCGATCGACGCGGTGTGGACGACCGGCAGCGAAAGCCGTGTCGTCGCCGAGGCCTTCGCTGAAGCCGGCCGCCCGGCGCCGCTGATCACCGGCTCCATTACCGGCGATGCGCTCGGCTACTGGAAGGCAAATCCCGACAAGTATCGCTTCGAGGGCCATGCCGTGCTGCCGGGCTGGACGGCGCAGACTTTGTTCCGCGTCGGCGAGCGCATGCTTGACGGCCAGAAGCCGAAGCTCAACACGCTGCTGATCCCGATCCCGCCGGTGCACGCCGCCGAGCTCGACAAATGGTACAAGGACTGCATGACGCCGGATGCCGTTTCGGTCTTTCCGGTGCCGCCGAGCGACCCGATGCCGGAGGACGTGCTCGACGCCTATTTCGCCAATCCCGCGCCGACCAAAGGCTGGGACTATTCCAAGGTGCCGGACGCCTGCGCCAAGTGACGTTTTATGAAGCCGGTTCTCGCTAGAGCAATTCCAGGAAAAGTGTGAAGCGGTTTTCCGTCCGGAATTGCGTCAAAACGAAAATATAGAGTGGTTCGCCGTGTCCGTGAAACGGTGAACGCTCTAGGGGCCGGCTTCTCCATTTTGGGAAGAGAAATGCTCGAGGTCCAAGGCGTCTCCAAACGCTATGGCGAAACCGTCGCGCTGGCCGGGGCGTCGATCGCCTTCCGTCCCGGCACGATCCATACGATCCTGGGCGAGAACGGCTCGGGCAAGAGCACGCTGGTGAAGCTCTTGTCCGGTATCGTGCAGCCGGATGGCGGCACGATCCGGCTCGACGGCAGGGCGTTTTCGGGCGCGCAGCCCGCCGCCTTCCAGGCCGCCGGCTTCGCCACTGTTTTCCAGGAGGTGCTGGTCGCGCCCGACCGTTCGGTGACCGACAACATCCTGCTTGGCCTCGACGGTCTTTGGCGGCGAGCCGTGCCGCGGGGCGAGCGTCGAGCCCGGGCGCAGGCTGCCCTCGGCCGCTTCGCGGTGACGCCGATCGATCTCGACCGACCGTGCGGCGAGCTGCCGCTTGCCGCGCGGCAACTCGTCGTGCTCGCCCGCGCGGTCATTCGCGACCCGCGTGTCCTGATTCTCGACGAGGTGACGGCCGCACTGGATTTCGCCGACCGCGAGTCGGTTTTTTCGCTGATGCGCGCGATGGCCGGGGCGGGCACGCTGATCCTGTTCATCACGCACCGCATGGACGAGGTGATGGCTTTGTCCGACCGCATATCGATCCTGCGCGCCGGCCGCGTGGTGAAGACAGAGGAGCGCGGCGCCTCGACGCCGGCCGACCTTCTGGCCGCGATGGCGCCACAAACGGCAGCGGAGCTGGCGCATGGCTGAGGCGAAGGCTCTTCATGTGCGCGGGCTTGTCATCGCGCCCGGTGTTGATCCGATCAGCCAGACTATCGTGCCGGGCGAGATCGTCGGTCTTGCCGGCCTCGACGGCCATGGCCAGGAACGCTTCCTGCGCGCGCTGGCCGGACTCGATCGGCCGGTGGCTGGTGAGATTGCCATCGACGGCAAGGCAGGCTCGATCACCAGCTTCCGCAAGGCCGTCGCCGGGGGCATCGCCTATCTGCCGCGCGATCGCCGTTCGACCGGTATCTTCCCGACCCAGTCGGTGCTCGATAATTTCGCGATTTCCACGGTGTCGAATGACCGTCGTTTCGGCCTGCTGAGCTTCGCGGCGCGGCGCCGGCGCTACGAGCCTTACAGGCAAAGACTCAGCATCGTCGCGCCGCGTCCCGACGCGGCGATCACAACTCTGTCCGGCGGCAACCAGCAGAAGGTGCTGCTTGCCCGCGCCCTTGCGCTGGAGCCGAATTTCCTTTTGCTCAACGATCCGACGCGTGGCGTCGACGTGGCGACCCGGCACGTCCTTTATGACGTCTTCCGCGGCCTTGCCGCCGAGGGCATGGCGCTGGTGATCCTGTCCAGCGAGATCGAGGAGATATTGCTTCTCTGCCACCGTGTGCTGGTTTTCCGCGAGCAGCGCGTGTCGGCCGAGTTCTCGGGCGCGGACATGACCACCGACGCGGTGATCGCCGCCATGTTCGGACGCGCCGCATGAGCCCCGTCCTTCGCCAGCTGCGCGGCGTCGGCTTTGCCGTGGTGATGCTCGTCGTCCTGCTCGTGCTCAATGTCGTGCTCAATCCGGCGCGCTTTCAGCCCTCGTCCTGGGGCACGCTGCTGGGACTGGCCGCGCCGCTGATCGGCGCGGCTGTCGCCTCTGCGCCCGTCATCCTGGCGGGGCGCGGCGGCATCGACATCTCGGTCGGCCCGCTGATGGGCTTCGTCAACGCTTTGGTCATCCAGCTGCTGTTCCTCAATCTCGGCATTTCGTCGCCATGGATCATTGTTCCCGCTGCGCTGCTGGTCGGGGCGGCGGTCGGCGCCGCGAACGGCGCGCTTGCCACCATCGTCCGCATCCAGCCGATCGTTGCGACGCTCGGCACCTATCTGATCCTCACCGGCGTCACGCTCACCATCCTGCCGGCGCCGATCGGTCCGGCGCCGGACTGGCTGAAGGCCATGGCCGGGCCCTTCTCGATCATGCCGCTGGCGCTGATCGGCCTGTGCTGGCTTCTCATACGCCGCACACCTTATTACGACCTGCTCATGGCCGTCGGCAGCGACGACCGCGCCGCCTATACGGCCGGCGTGCCGGTGACCAGGGTGCGGCTCATCGCCTATGTCGTGACCGGGCTCTTCGCGGCCGCCGCCGGGCTGATGCTCACCTCGCTGATCGGCTCGGCCGACCCCAACATCGGTCCGACCTACACGCTGATCGCGATCGCCGCCGTGGCGCTCGGCGGCGTCAGCCTCGCCGGTGGGCGCGGCGGTCTCGGCGGCGCCGCGATCGGCGCCATCGACATCTTCCTGCTGCAGAGCCTGCTCACCACCTTCAACGTTTCAACCTATGTGCTGCAGATCGCCTATGGCCTTATCCTCGTTGTCGCCGTGGTGCTGACGGCGGTGCAAGAGCGGCTGTCGAAGCGGAAAGGCTGACCGGATGACAAGCAACTGGTTCCAGTCCACCAACGCCCGCATCGCCGGCGCCTTCGCGATGGCGCTGCTGCTGCAGATCGTCGGCACGCTGCTTATCCCCGGCTATTCGGCACCCTTTGCCATCCGCGCGCTGCTGGTCATCGCCTCGCTGCTGGCGGTCGCCTCCATCGGCCAGACGCTGGTCGTCATCCTCGGCGGGATTGATCTTTCCATTCCCTTCGTCATCGGCTTCGCCAATGTCGTGGCGGCGCAGCTTTACGGCCAGGGCTGGAACTTCGCCCTGGTCTGCGTCCTCGTCGGTGTCCTTGCCATCGCGATCGGCGCGCTGAACGGGCTGATCTCGCGCGGGCTCAACATCCATCCGCTGATCGTCACGCTGGGCATCGGCATGATCGTCCAGGGCGCCGTGCTGTTGTGGACCGGCGGCTTCCCCTCCGGCTCGGCGCCGCAGGTCGTGTCCAGCTTGGTCTCGATCGGGGGTTCGGTCGGCCCCCTGCCTGTGCCCTTGCTGGTGCCCAGCCTCGTGGTTCTGACAGCGCTGATCGTGCTGGTGCTCGCCCGCACGCCCTATGGGCGCCGCCTCTACGCGGTCGGCAGCAACCCTGAGGCGGCGCCCCTGGCGCTGATCGATCCGCTGCGCATGTGGATCCTCACCTATGCCGCGAGCGCCTTCTTCGCGGCGGTCGCCGGCGTGCTTTTGCTCGGCTTCACCGGCTCGGCCTATGGCGATGTCGGCCAGCCCTATCTGTTCCAGACGATCGCCGCCGTCGTGGTCGGCGGCGCCGCGCTTGTCGGCGGCCGCGGCAGCTATCTCGGCACCATCGCCGGCGTCCTGGTGCTAACCGAAATCAACACGCTGCTGATCGGCCTCGGCTTCCGGCCGTCGACGGTGCAGGCCGCGCTTGGCCTGGTCATCCTGCTTCTGGTCTCGCTCTACGGCCGCGAGCGCCATGTACGGGCAACAATTTAAATCGAGCGACTATGCAAGCCGCCACAACCGTCGCGCATTGCCGGATAACAAGCTGATACGCTCTGAATCGCTAACACCGGCCAGCAGCGCATGCGTGGCGGCAATCCAGGTCGTCAGCCCGCCACCCAGCGTGCAGACCGGCCAGTCGCTGCCCCAGATCACGCGGTCCCAGCCGAAGCTGCTGATCGTGTGCTCGACATAGGGCCGGAGCGTATCGACCGTCCAACTCGCCGGATCGGCATAGGCGACGACGCCGGAGATCTTGGCCGTTACGTTGGGCCGCTTGGCGATCGCCTCCATATGCTCGTGCCAGGGATGCTCGGCATTGCCCTTGATGTCGGGCACGCCGCAATGGTCGAGGACGAACTGGACGTTGGGCGCGAGGTCGGCAAGCGCCATCGCCTTCGGGATCTGATGCGGCAGCACCACCAGGTCGAAGGTCAGCCCGGCGCCGGCCAGCCGCTTGACGTTGTGGCGAAACAGCGTGCCTTCCGAGACATCGTCGGGCACGACATGCAGCACGCGGCGGAAACCCTTGACGAACGGGTCTGCCTCGACCGTTTCCAGATAGGCCTCGAAACCGGCCTCTTCGGGCCGGCAGGAGGCGATCGCCCCACGAAGCAGGCTGCCTGGCTGGCCGGCGAGCGACTTCACGTAAGCGGTCTCAGCGGCGATGTCGGCGGGGTCGACATCGACCTCCATGTGCAGCACAGCCTCAATGCCGGAACGCAACGCATCGGTCGCGTATTCCTGATAGGAGAAATCGCGGTTCAGCGCCGGTACGCCGGCCAGCCAAGGATAGCGCAATGCGCTCTGGTCGATGAGGTGCAGATGCGTGTCGATGATCATGGCGGCGTCTCCTCTCATTGTGCCAGGCAATATCCCGCCTAAAAATGCATTATTCAAATAGGAAGTTACGACGACTGCGGGACATCCGACCCGGCAAGCTGCGACAGTCTTGCGGCGGCATCCTGCAAATGCCGGATCGTCAGCGTGATGTCCGGCGCCGTAGGCGCATTGACGAGGGTGATATAGGGGATGGTCAGCGCCGCGATGGCTCTACCGTCAGGTCCGAGCACCGGTGTCGAAAGATTGTAGACGCCGGCGGTCTGCAGCGACGCCATCATCTCGTAGCCGCGGTCGCGCACCTGGTCGAGGCGGGCGAAGAACTCGGGCGTCAAATTGAGCTGTTCGGTGCTCTGCAGATGCTCGGCGATCATCATCTTGCGCTCCTCGGGCGAGCGGAAGGCTAGCAGCACATGGCCGGAGCCGGTGTCGAACAGGCTGATATGCGAGCCGACCCGGATCGAGATGCCCCAGTAGCGCGGCGCTTCCTGCTGGGCGATGACAACGGCGGCGCCGCGGTCGAACACCACCAATTGATTGGCCTGCCACGAGGTTTCGGCCAGGTCGCGCATGATCGGCGTCGCGTAGGACACCAGACGCCGCACCGGCGCGTGTAGCTGCGCCAGCCCGAAAAGCTTGAGCGTCAGCGAATAGCGGTCGCCGTCGATCTTGGTGACATAGCCGCGCCGCACCAGGCGGTCGAGCATGCGGTAGAACTCGTTCGGGCTGCGGTCGAGTCGCTTGGCGATCTCCGCCTGGGTCAGACCGCCGTCCACGCTCGCCAGCAGCTCGAGGATGTCCAGCCCCTTGTCCAGCGCCGGCGCGCGGTAGCGGTCCCCGTCTTCTTCCTCGGCCAACTGCCCCTCCAGTGAATTTTCTCCTGCATATATGCATGAAGCTCGTCTCGCTGGAAGCATAATCGGCTTGACCCGGGAATGAAAATGCTATTTGCATATGAATGAAGCTCAGGTGATCCGCTGCGCATCCGGCCGGCCGTCGCCGCGAGTTCGTGGGAGGAGAGAACATGACGAGACTGCTTCTGGGCATTTCCGCTGGCCTGGCCGGTTTGCTGCTGGGCGGCACGGCGTTTTCAGCCGATCTGCCCGGCAAATTTCCGGGTGTCACGATCGACGCCAAGCTGATCGGCGGCCAGCAATACGAGAAGCTCTACGAGCGCATTCCCGAATGGGAGAAGCTGACCGGCGCCAAGGTCAATATCCTGTCGAAGAAGAACCACTTCGACCTCGACAAGGAGATCAAGTCGGACATTGCCTCCAACTCGATCACCTGGTGCGTCGGCTCCAATCATACATCGTTCGCGCCGCAATATCCGGGCATCTATACCGATCTCGCCAAGCTGCTGCCGAAGGAGGAGATCGACGCCTTCGTGCCGGCCAACATCGCCGCCGGGACGCTGGACGGCAAATTGGTCATGCTGCCGCGCGCCCAGTTCGACGTCTCGGCGCTTTACTACCAGAAGAGCCTCTACCAGGACGAAGCCAAGAAGAAGGCCTATAAGGCCAAATACGGCGAGGAGCTCGCTCCGCCGGACACGTTCGACGAGATGGCGCAGCAGGCCGAATTCTTCGCCAGCCCGCCTGACTTCTACGGCACGCAATATGCCGGCAAGGAGGAGGCGATCAACGGCCGCTTCTACGAGATGGTGATCGCCGATGGCGGCGAATATCTCGACAAGGACGGCAAGCCGGCGTTCAATTCCGAGGCCGGCGTCAAGGCGCTCGACTGGTTCGTCAAGCTCTACAAGGCCAAGGCCGTGCCGGCGGGCACCACCAACTATCTGTGGGACGATCTTGGACAGGGCTTCGCCTCCGGCACCGTGGCGATCAACCTCGACTGGCCGGGTTGGGCCGGCTTCTTCAATGACCCCAAGTCGTCAAAGGTCGCCGGCAATGTCGGCGTCAAGGTCCAGCCCAAGGGCTCGTCCGGCAAGCGCTCCGGCTGGTCCGGCGCGCATGGCTTCTCGGTGACCGAGAACTGCGCCAACAAGGAAGCCGCCGCTTCGCTGGTCTGGTGGCTGACCAATGAGGACAGCCAGAAGTTGGAAGCCGCTGCCGGTCCGCTGCCCACCCGAACCAAGGTTTGGGAATGGGATCTCGAGCAGGCGAAGTCCGATCCGTACAAGACCGAAGTGCTGCAGGCCTTCCAGGAAGCCGCCAAGAACGCCTTCCCGGTTCCTCAGACGCCGGAATGGATCGAGATTTCCAACGCCGTCTATCCCGAGTTGCAGGCCGCCATCCTTGGCGACAAGACGTCGAAGCAGGCGCTCGACGACGCTGCCGCCAAGGCAACGCAAATCCTCCAGGACGCCGGCAAGCTCTAGGCAGCCGCGCCCTCAACCGCCTCCCCGCGAACCGGGGAGGCGGCCGCGTAGCCTCGCAAAATATTCCATTCTCGGTATCGACCGGGGCTGGATCATTTCACCTCGCTGATAGGATCCCGATGAAGGGCTTCAAGCCATCCGCGCCGATTCTCCTGCTGCTGCCGGCCTTCGTCGTGTTGGCGGCGGTGGTGCTCGTGCCGCTGCTTTTGTCGCTCTATTCCAGTTTCACGCCCTTCCGCTTGACCCGGCCCGAGACCTTCTTCGTGCTGATCGGCTTCCGGAACTACATCTCGATCCTGAGCAATCCCGACTTCTGGTGGGCCTTCGGTCGCACCGTTCTGTTGCTCACCATCGCGCTCAACCTCGAAATGCTGCTCGGCCTCGGCCTGGCTATGCTGGTCGAGAAGGCGGCCCGCGGCCAGCGCATCCTGCGCACGCTGATGATGTTCCCGATGATGTTCTCGCCGATCCTGGTCGGCTTCCAGTTCAAGTTCATGTTCAACGACAATATCGGCCTGGTGAACAACGCGCTGCAGTCGCTGGGCATAACCCAGGACGCCATCCCGTGGCTGATCGAAAGCCACCTCGCCTTCACCGCCATCACCATCGCAGAAGTCTGGTCGTCGACCTCGATCTTCGCCATCCTGATCCTGGCCGGTCTGCTCGCCATGCCCAAGGAGCCCATCGAGGCGGCCCGCGTCGACGGCTGCACGCCCTGGCAGACCTTCCGCTATGTGACCTGGCCCTTCGTCATGCCCTTCGCCTACATCGCCATGACGATCCGCTCGCTCGACGTCGCGCGCGCCTATGACATCGTCAAGATCATGACCGATGGCGGTCCGGCCGGCCGCACCGAGCTTTTGTGGACGCTGGTCGGTCGAACCGCTTACAGCGACGCTCGCATGGGGCTGGCCAACGCCATGGCCTATTTCTCGATCCTGCTGTCGATCGCCTTCACCGTCTATTTCTACAACAAGCTCGCCGCGGCGCGCGCGCAGATCGGCGCGGAGTGGTGATGATGGACGAGAACGCCTCCGCACGCTTGATGCGCCGCACGCTGACCGTCGCGCATCGCGTCGTCCTCTTCCTCGCCATGCTTGTCATCTGCCTGCCAGGCATCTGGATCGTGCTGTCGTCGCTAAGACCCACGGTCGAGATCATGGCCAAGCCGCCGGTCTGGATACCGCAAGAGCTGTCCTTCGATGCCTATGTCGCCATGTTCAGCGGCATCGGCAAGGGCGGCATTCCGGTGCTCGACTACTTCCGCAACTCGCTGATCATCTCGGTCACCTCGACGGTGATCGCGGTCGCCATCGGCATGGCCGGCGGCTATGCCTTCGCGCGCTACCGCTTCCGCGGCAAGTCGGGGATGTTCCTCGGACTGATGCTGACCCGCACCGTGCCAGGCATCGCCATGTCCCTGCCGCTCTTCTTCGTCTATGCGCGGCTCGGCATCATCGACACGCATTTCGGCATGATCCTCGCCTATGTGGCGCTGAACATCCCCTTCACCATTTGGCTGATCGACGGCTTTTTCCGCCAGGTGCCGAAGGATCTCGCCGAAGCAGCCCAGATCGACGGCTGCACGCGCTGGCAGGCCTTCTGGCAGGTCGAATTCCCGCTGGCGCGTCCGGGCATCGCCTCGGCCGCCATCTTTGCCTTCCTCACCTGTTGGAACGAGTTCGCGCTGGCCTCGCAGTTGACCCGTTCCGTCAACTCCAAGACACTGCCCGTCGGGCTGCTCGACTACACGGCCGAGTTCACCATCGACTGGCGCGGCATGTGCGCGCTGGCGGTGGTGATGATCATCCCGGCGCTGACCCTCACCTACATCGTCCAGAAACACCTCGTCGGCGGCCTCACCTCCGGCGCGGTGAAAGGTTGAACTTCATGGCAACGGTTTCGCTGAAAAAGCTCACCAAGCGCTACGGGAATATGCAGATCGTGCACGGTATCGATCTCGACATTGCCGACCGCGAATTCATCGCGCTGGTCGGCCCCTCCGGCTGCGGCAAGTCGACGACGTTGCGCATGATAGCGGGCCTTGAGGACATCAGCGGCGGCAACATCGACATCGGCGGCCGGGTGGTCAACGACCTGCCGCCGCGCTCGCGCAACATCTCGATGGTGTTCCAGTCCTACGCGCTCTATCCGCATATGACGGTGCGCGAGAATCTCGGCTTCTCGCTGAAGATCGCGGGAGCGGCCAAGGACGACATGGACCGGCGCGTGGCGGAAGCCTCCGCCATCCTCGGCCTCGACGAACTGCTTGACCGCCGGCCCTCACAGCTCTCCGGCGGCCAGCGCCAGCGCGTCGCCATGGGCCGCGCCATCGTGCGCGATCCCGACGTCTTCCTGTTCGACGAGCCGCTGTCTAACCTCGACGCCAAGCTCAGGACGCAGATGCGCACCGAGATCAAGAAGCTGCACGCCAAGGTGAAGTCGACGGTGATCTATGTAACCCACGACCAGGTCGAGGCGATGACGCTCGCTGACCGCATCGTCATCATGCGCTCCGGTCATATCGAGCAGGTCGGCACGCCGGACGAGGTGTTCAGCCGTCCCGCCACCCGCTTCGTCGCCGGCTTCATCGGCTCGCCGCCGATGAATTTGCACGAGGCGACGGTGAGCGACGGCAGGCTTGTCTTCAGCGGCGGCGACAGCCTGCCGCTGCCTGGACAGTTCAAGTCGAAGACGGCGGCCGGCGACAACGTCGTGTTCGGCATTCGTCCGGATGATTTCTACCCGACCGGTCACGGCCTGAGCTCGGGCGGCGAAACCGAAGTGCACCGCGTCGACCTGCCGGTCAGCATCACCGAGCCGCTCGGCAACGAAACGTTGGTCTTCGCCGAGTTCAACGGCGCCGACTGGGTCTCGCGCATGCTCAATCCCAAGCCGCTGAAAGCCGGCGACAGGATCGGCATGAGCTTCGACCTGAGCCGCGCGCATCTGTTCTCCGCCGAAACCGGCAAGTCGCTGAGGGCCTGACATGGCGAAAATCGAAAAAATCGAGCTGCGCATGGTCGACCTCGTGCCGAAGGTGAAGCGCACGGACGCCATCCAGAGCTTCGTCAGCCAGGAAACGCCGATCGTCACCATCACCGATGCCGACGGTGCGACGGGCACGGGCTACAGCTACACGATCGGCACCGGCGGCTCGTCGGTGATGCGGCTTCTGGCCGACCATCTCGCGCCGCGCCTGATCGGCCGTGATGCCGACCAGATCGAGGCGATCTGGCACGATCTCGAATTCGCCACCCATGCCACCACCATCGGGGCGATCACGGCTATCGCACTGGCCGCGATCGACACCGCCCTTTGGGATCTGCGCGCGAGAAAACAGAACCTGCCGCTCTGGAAGCTCGCCGGCGGCGCCAAGGATCGCTGTCCGCTCTACACCACCGAAGGCGGCTGGTTGCATATCGAGACGCAGGCGCTGGTGGACGACGCCCTGGAAGCGAAGGCCAGGGGCTTTACCGGCTCGAAGGTCAAGATCGGCAAGCCGCACGGCTCCGAGGATTTTTCGCGGTTGGCGGCGGTGCGCAAGGCGGTCGGCGACGCCTACGAGATCATGACGGACTGCAACCAGGGTTTTTCCGTCGACGAGGCGATCCGGCGCGCCGAGCGGCTGCGCGAGCTCGACCTTGCCTGGATCGAGGAGCCGCTGCCGGCCGACGACATCGACGGCCATGTGCGGTTGTCGAATTCGACCGCGACGCCGATCGCCGTCGGCGAGTCGCTCTATTCGATCAGGCATTTCCGCGAGTATATGCAAAAGGGCGGCGCCAACATCATCCAGGTCGATGTCGGACGCATCGGCGGTATCACGCCCTGGCTGAAAGTGGCCCATGCGGCCGAAGCCTTCGACATGCCGGTTTGCCCTCATTTCCTGATGGAATTGCATGTCAGCCTGGTCTGCGCCATCCAGAACGGCAAATATGTCGAGTATATTCCGCAGCTCGATGAGTTGACCGGCGCCAAGATGTGCATTGAGGATGGCCATGCTCTGGCGCCCAGCGAGCCGGGCATCGGCATCGATTGGGACTGGGACGCGGTCAAGGCAAGAAGCATCGCCGAATTCACCACGGCGATCGTGAAATAGGGAGGCGGTTATGCAGCGCATGGGCATGGTGCTTGGATTGAAATCCGAGAAGGTCGAGGAATATGTCCGCCTTCATGCCGCCGTATGGCCGGACGTTCTCGCCATGATCTCGGCCTGCAACATCAAGAACTATTCGATCTATCTGAAGCGGCCGGAGAACCTGCTCTTCTCCTATTTCGAATATCACGGCACCGACTACGCCGCCGACATGGCCAAGATGGCGGCCGACCCGAAGACGCAGGAATGGTGGTCAGTGTGCATGCCCTGCCAGGAGCCGCTCGAAACCCGAAAGGAAGGCGAGTGGTGGGCGTCGATGGATGAGGTCTTCCATCATGACTGATGCCTTCGATCCGGCATCGCTGGCCCAGTCCTGGCCGAAGCCGTCGGAGCCGCGGCCGATCGTCACCTTCGGCGCCGGTTCGATCGTCGGCGACGCTCATTTCCCTGCCTATCGCAAGGGCGGCTTCCCGATTTCGGGCCTCTACGATCCGGACCAGGCGAAGGCGCAGAAGCTCGCCGACAAATGGGGCGTGAAGGCGTTTCGTTCGATCGAGGAAGCCGCGACGGTGAAGGACGCGATCTTCGATCTCGCCACACCGCCGGGCCGGCACGCCGAGGTGCTTAAGGCTTTGCCTGATGGCGCGGTGGCGCTGATCCAAAAGCCGATGGGCAATTATCTCGGCGAGGCGACCGAGATCCTCGAAATCTGCCGCGCCAAGAAGCTCAAGGCCGCGGTCAACTTTCAGCTCCGTTTCGCGCCGATGATGCTGGCGCTGAAGGACGCCATCGCCAAGGGCTGGCTGGGCGAGGTCGTCGACTTCGATGCGCTGCTGGCGCTCGACACGCCCTGGCAGCTCTGGGAATTCCTGCTGAAGGCGCCGCGCGTCGAGATCGCCATGCATTCGATCCATTATCTCGACCTGATCCGCCAGCTTCTAGGCAATCCGCTAGGCGTGCACGCCAAGACGCTCGGCCATCCCAATCACAAGGTCGCGCAGACCCGCACCAGCGCCATCCTCGACTATGGCGATACGGTGCGTTGCGGACTTTCGATTAATCACGACCACAAATTTGGCCGCCGCCACCAGGCCTGCGAGTTCCGCATCTGCGGCACCGAGGGTGCTGCCTATGTCAAGCTCGGCCTCAACCTCGACTATCCTCGCGGCGAGCCGGATATTTTGGAAATCTATGCAAAAGGCGGGTCGGACTGGACCGCCATACCGCTCGCCGGCGAATGGTTCCCCGATGCCTTTGTCGGCCGCATGGCCAATGTCCAGCGCTTTGCCGCTGGCGAGGACGCCGAGCTTGTCAGCTCCGTCGAGGACGCTTGGCACACCATGGCGCTGGTCGAGGCCGCCTATAAGTCGAACGCCGCGCCGGCAACGCCGCTAGCCGCAAAGCCGTAAGTTAGGCCGGACATGGAACAGACCACCTATTTCGAGGATTACGAGATCGGCTCGTCGCGCCTCACCAGCGGCCGCACCATCACCGAGACCGATTTCGTCGTCCATGCCGGCCACACCGGCGATTTCTTCCCGCATCACATGGACGCTGAGTTCATGAAGACGACGCCCTTCGGCCAGCGCATCGCGCATGGCACATTGGTCTTTTCGGTCGGCGTCGGCTTGACAGCGAGCGTCATCAACCCGGTCGCTTTTTCCTACGGCTACGACCGGTTGCGCTTCATCAAGCCGGTCTTTATCGGCGACACGATCCGCACCCGCACCACCATCGCGGCCAAGCAAGACGACCCGAAACGGCCAAACGCCGGACGCATCATCGAGCGCGTCGAGGTTTTGAACCAGCGCGACGAGGTCGTGCTGGCCGCGGATCACATCTACATCGTCGAGCGACGGCCCGGCTGAAAGACGGAGATAAAACATGGCTGACATCAAAGGCAAGGTCGTGGTCGTCACGGCGGCCGCGCAAGGCATAGGGCGGGCAAGCGCGCTGGCCTTCGCCAAGGCCGGCGCCACCGTCCACGCCACCGACATCAACGAGACGGCCCTGGCCGAGCTCGCAAAGACCTCCGGCATCATGACGCGAAAGCTCGACGTGCTGAACGACGAGGCGGTGAAGACCGCCTTCGCCGAAATCGGCCGCGTGGACGTCCTGTTCAACTGCGCCGGCTTCGTCCATGCAGGCTCGATCCTGGAGATGAAGGACGAGGAACTCGACTTCGCCTTCAACCTCAATGTGCGCGCCATGATCCGCACCATCCGCGCCGTTCTGCCCGGCATGTTGGAGCGCGGCGACGGCTCGATCATCAACATGGCGTCGGTGGCAGGCGCCCCGAAAGGCGTGCCCAACCGCTTCGCCTATGGCGTCACCAAGGCGGCCGTCATCGGCCTCACCAAATCGATAGCCGCCGACTATGTCGCCAAGGGCATTCGCTGCAACGCCGTCTGCCCGGGCACTGTCGAGAGCCCCTCGCTTCAGGGCCGCATGCAGGCGCAAGGCGACTATGAGGCGGCGCGCGCGGCCTTCATAGCCCGCCAGCCGATGGGCAGGATCGGCACGCCGGAGGAGATCGCCGACCTTGCCGTCTATCTCGCTGGCGCCACCTACACGACTGGGCAGGCCTATAACATCGACGGCGGCTGGTCGATCTGAGGCCGTTCCGGCGATCGAATGACGAGGCAGGCCAGCTAAGAGGCAGCAATGACGAAAATCACGGACCTCAGAACCTTCGACCTGCGTTTCCCGACGTCGCGAAGCCTGGACGGCTCGGACGCGATGAACCCGGACCCGGATTATTCGGCCGCCTATGTCATCCTCGACACCGATGTCCCGTCGCTGAAAGGCCATGGACTGACCTTCACCATCGGCCGCGGCAACGAGATCTGCTGCGCGGCGATCGAAGCGCTGCGCCATCTCGTCGTCGGGCTCGATCTTGACTGGGTGAAGCAGGATCCCGGCCGTTTCTGGCATCACGTGACCGGCGATAGCCAGTTGCGCTGGATCGGCCCGGACAAGGGCGCCATGCATCTAGCCGTCGGCGCGGTGGTCAACGCGGTGTGGGACCTGTCGGCGAAGGAAGCCGGCAAGCCGGTCTGGCGCCTCGTCGCCGAGATGAGCCCGGAAGAAATCGTGCGCATCGTCGACTTCCGCTACCTCACCGATGCGATCACGCCCGCCGAGGCTCTGGAGATTTTGAAGAAGGCCGAGGCCGGCAAGGCCGGGCGCATCGCCACGCTCGAGCGCGAAGGCTATGCCTGCTACACCACCTCGGCCGGCTGGCTCGGCTATCCCGACGACAAGCTACGGCGCCTCTGCCAGGAAGCGGTCGACGATGGGTTCAACCACATCAAGCTGAAGGTCGGCCGCGACCGCGCCGACGACATCCGTCGTCTCAGGATTGCCCGCGAGGTCATCGGTCCGGACCGGTACCTGATGATCGACGCCAACCAGGTCTGGGAAGTCGACCAGGCGATCGACTGGCTCAAGGACCTTGCCTTCGCCAAGCCTTTCTTCATCGAGGAACCGACCAGCCCCGACGATGTCGCCGGCCATGCCAAGATTCGCAAGGCTGTGGCGCCGATCAAGGTCGCGACCGGCGAGATGTGCCAGAACCGCATCATGTTCAAGCAGTTCATCGCCGGCGGCGCGATTGACGTGGTGCAGATCGATTCCTGCCGCATGGGTGGGCTGAACGAGGTGCTGGCGGTGCTGCTGATCGCCGCTAAGTTCGGCCTGCCGGTCTGGCCGCATGCCGGCGGCGTCGGCCTGTGCGAATATGTCCAGCATCTGTCGATGATCGACTATGTCGCGGTGTCGGGCAGCAAGGATGGACGGGTCATCGAATATGTCGACCACCTGCACGAGCATTTCCTCGAGCCCTGCGTGATCCGCGACGCCGCCTATATGCCGCCTCAGGCGCCCGGCTTCTCGATCGAGATGAAGGCGCAGTCGATCGAGGATTACCTGCACCGGGCCTGACATCGGTGCCCGTGACCGCAATGGTTCCGCTGGGCCGGATAGCCGCGAATCGGCTATGCCTCTCCCATGCAGGAAACCTCCCTGTACGAACCGGTGAAGCGGTTCCTCGAGAGCATGGATTTCGCCGTCAAGGGCGAGATCGGCGGCTGCGACGTGGTCGGGGTGCGCGCTGGCGAGCCGCCGGTAGTCGTCATCTGCGAACTGAAGCTGCAATTTAATCTCGAACTCGTCCTGCAGGCCGTCGACCGTGCAGCTTCCTGTGACGAGGTCTGGCTGGCCGCTTTGATGTCGGCGAGCGGCAAGGGCCGTGAGCACGACCGGCGCTTCCGCGCGCTTTGTCGCCGCCTCGGCTTCGGCCTGCTCGGCGTCGGCAGAAAGGGCGAGGTCGAGCTGTTGCTCAGCCCCGCCGCCCTGCCGCCGCGGCGGGATCCCAGACGGCGCTCGCGCCTGGTCGAGGAGCACCATCGCCGCAAGGGCGATCCGTCCATCGGCGGCAGCACGCGCAAGAAGCCGATCATGACCGCCTATCGGCAGGAGGCGCTTGCCTGCGCCGCAGCCATGATCGACGGCCCCAAGCGGCCGCGCGATCTGAAGACGCTCTCGCCGCGCGCGGCCAGCATCCTGCAACATAATTACTATGGCTGGTTCGCCAGGGCAGAGCGCGGCGTCTACGCACTGACCGAAGCCGGCCTTACGGCGATCGCGCCGCTTCCGGCCGCGCTATAAGCCATCCCGCCCGAAGGCCCCTCTTTTTTCGCGCAGGCCGGGGTCCATGGGACCCCGCAAGCTCCGCTGCAGGTCCGAGGCGGTGCGCGAGGAATTGTTCGCTCGCTGGCGCCAAGAGCGCGGGCCTGCCGCGCCAAAGCGCATCCGCGCCTGAAACGCCATGGCTGGACGGTGCTCATCCGCTGTTCAGCCATTTCGACTGTTGACTCATCATTGCGGCTGTGCAGAAATTGGTTGGACCATTGAACCACTTTAGGCGCAGCCGGATTGACCGATCACTTGCCCCCGATCCAGACGACGGCTCGCGATGACGCGGTGCTGAAGGCGTTGGCGGGGTTCGTGCGGCAGGAGGCTCTGGGTCCGGGCGAAAAGCTGCCGACCGAGCGCATCCTCGCCGAACGGCTCAAGGTCAGCCGCAACACGGTGCGCGAGGCGCTGACGCGCTGGGAAGGGCTGGGCCTCGTCGAACGGCGGCAGGGCTCGGGCACCTATCTCAAGGCCGCTGTCTCGCCCGACATGCTGCACATGCCGCTGACGCTGGCCGGCGGCAATGATTTCGCCGGCCTGATGGCGACGCTGGAAATCCGCCGCGCTCTGGAGGCGGAGGCGGCAGCCCTTTGCGCCATTCGTGCCGGCAAGGCCGAACTCGCAGAGATCGAGCACAAGCTCGACCTCATGGAGGAGGCCTTCCAGACCCGCGCCGGCATGTCCTCGGACGAGGACTGGGAGTTCCACCAAGCGGTCTTTCGCGCCTCGGGCAATCCGCTGTTCGAGCAGATCATCGCCGCGATGTACGAGATGTTCCACCGCTTCTGGGAACATCCGCTCGGCGTGCGCGATTTCGGCCATGCCAGCTTTCCCTATCACCGCACCATTTTCGAGCGCATCGCCGCGCATGACCCCGACGGTGCCCGCGCCGAGGCGCTGAAGCTCATCGCCACCGTCGAGGACGACCTGAAGCGCGGCGCCGCCAACCTCAAACTTTCGGACCGCAGATGAACGAGCAGCCCAACACTTTCGACCCGGCCTCCCTGGCCAGCGACTATCTCGGCGAGGCGGCGACGCTGCTTGCGCATGACGATCCGTTCCCCGGCGGCGCCGTGGTTCCGCCGATCTACCAGACCTCGCTCTTCACCTTCGCCAGTTACGCAGACATGGCCGATACCTTTGCAGGCCGGAGGAAGCAGCCGATCTATTCGCGCGGCGACAACCCGACAGTGATGGAGTTCGAGGCGCGCGTGGCGGCGCTCGAAGGGGCCGAAGCCGCGCGCGGCTTCTCCAGCGGCATGGCGGCGATCAGCGCGACCGTGCTCGCCTTCGTCGGCGCCGGCGAGCGCATGGTCGCCGTGCGCAACTGCTACGGCGATGCCTACCGGTTGTTCGAGCGGCTGTTCCCGCGCCTGAACATCAAGGTCGACTATGTCGACGGCTCCGATCCAGACGCGGTTGCCGCGGCACTCCCCGGCGCCAAGCTGCTCTATCTCGAAAGCCCGACCTCGATGATGTTCGAGCTGCAGGATATCGGGCATCTTGCCCGGCTGGCGAGGGAACAAGGCATCGTCACCACAATCGACAACTCCTGGGCCAGCCCCGTCTTCCAGAAGCCGATCACGCACGGCGTCGACCTTGTGCTGCATTCGGCCTCCAAATATCTGAGCGGCCACAGCGACACCGTCGCCGGCGTGGTGGCGGGCTCTGCCGCCCATATCAAGCACATCAACGAGCAGACCTATTCGCAGCTTGGCGGCAAGCTGTCGCCCTTCGAAGGCTGGCTCCTGCTGCGCGGCCTACGCACGCTGCCGCTGCGCCTGCCGCATCACATGAAGAGCGGGCTCACCATTGCCGAGCGGCTGAAGGCGCATGGCAAGGTCGAGCGCGTCAACCATCCCGCCTATTCCAACCATCCCGGGAAGAAGACCTTAGCCGGCTATGCCGGGCTGTTCTCCTTCGAGGTCACCGAGGATGTCGACATCCCGGCCTTCGTCGATGCGCTGAAATATTTCCGCATCGGCGTCAGCTGGGGCGGCCATGAAAGCCTGGTCGTGCCGGCAAAGGCTTCGCTCGAGCAGACGCCGGGCATCAATTCGATGGCGCGCTTCGGCGTCAGCCCCCGAACCATCCGCTTCAATGTCGGATTGGAAAATGTCGAGGACCTTTGGGCCGACATCGCCCAGGCCTTCGACAAGTCAAAAAAATAACGAGTGTTCAAAATGGGAGTCCTGAACATGAAAAGACTGACCTTCATGCTTGCCGCCGTCGCCGGCCTGGCGATCTCCGCCAGCGGCGCGCTGGCCGACACCACCATCAAGCTGGTCGAGGTCATCACCAGCCCGCCGCGCACCGAATTCCTGAAGAAGCAGATCGCCGAGTTCGAAACGGCCAATCCCGGGATAAAGGTGGAGGTGGTCTCGCTGCCCTGGGGCCAGGCCTTCGAGAAGTTCCTCACCATGGTGCAGGCCGGCGACACGCCAGACGTGGTCGAGATGCCGGAACGCTGGATGGGCCTATACGCCAATAACGGCCAGCTCGAGGATCTTGGCCCCTACATGGCCAAGTGGCCCGACGCCAAGACGCTCGGCGACCGCGCCAAGCAGTTTGGCTCGACCGTCAACAACACGCAGTTCATGATCCCCTACGGCTATTATGTGAACGCGCTGTTCTGGAACAAGAAGTTGTTCAAGCAAGCCGGCCTCGATCATCCGCCGGCAACGCTGGACGAGTTCGTCGACTTCTCCAAGAAGATCTCGGCCATCCCCGGCAAATACGGCTACTGCCTGCGCGGCGGGCCTGGCGCCTTCAACGGCATGCATATGTTCATGAACATCGCCGACGGCAAGGGCGGCTACTTCACCGACGACGGCACCTCGACCATCAACGATGAAGGCTCGGTCAAGGGCCTGCAGATGCTGGCCGACATGTACAAGAACGGCCTGGCGCCGAAGGATGCGGTGAGCTGGGGTTTCAACGAAACGGTCACCGGCTTCTATTCCGGCACCTGCGCCATGCTCAACCAGGACCCGGACGCGCTGCTCGGCATCGCCGACAAGATGAGCGCCGACGATTTCGCCGTCGCGCCGCTTCCCGTCGGCCCGAGCGGCAAATCCTATCCGACGCTGGGTTATGCCGGCTGGGCGATGTTCGCCAACTCGCAGCACAAGGACGAGACCTGGAAGCTGATGGCGACGCTGCTTTCCCCCAAGGACAATCTGGAATGGGCCAAGGAAGTCGGCGTCATCCCGATCCACAACGGGGCCGATCAGGACGCGCATTTCAAGACCGAACAGTTCAAGGGCTGGTTCACCGAACTCAGCGACGGCTCCAAATATGAGATGGTGACGCCGCCGACCCATCTGGAAAACCTCGGCAACTTCGTCGACCAGGTGGCGATCAAAAATTTCCAGGAAGTTCTGCTCGGCCAGAAGCCGGCCAAGCAGGTAGCCGACGAATGGGCCGCGTTCCTGACCAAGGAACAGAAAGACTGGCTGGCGAAGAACAAGAAGTGACGCTGACTTCACCTTCTCCCCGTTCAACGGGGAGAAGGTGTCACGCGATGCATGTCGCCCAAAAGTGCGAAGCGGTTTTGGGATAACGATATGCACAAAAATGCCCGGATGAGGGGCAGCGCCGACTTCTGAGAAGCTAGCGCCGCCCCTCATCTGCCTGCCGGCATCTTCTGTCCGTTGAACGGGGAGAAGGACGCTGTCGCCTGCGCCGGCACTCACACCTCACCGTAGAGCCAAAAACCAATGACCTACGCAGTGTCCGAAATCCGATCCGCAGCCCGGCCGCGGAAGCAACGGCTGAGCAAGGCGGCGATCGAGCCGTGGCTCTATCTTTCGCCGGCCATCGTCCTGCTGGTCCTGGTTCTGCTGGTGCCGCTGATCATCGGCATCAGCTACTCCTTCCGCAAATTCTCCGCCTTCAAGTCGCAATACGTAGGTCTCGCCCAATACCAGGCGATGTTCTCCGACCAGGTGCTTGGCCAGGCGCTGATCAACACGCTGTGGTGGACAGTCGCGAGCCTGTTCTTTCAGTTTTTCCTGGGACTGGGCCTTGCGCTGCTGCTCGACAAGCCCTTCAACGGCCGCAAGGTCGTGCAGGCTGTTGTCTTTCTCCCCTGGGCCGTGCCGTCCTTCCTCTCGGGTCTCACCTGGGCCTGGCTGTTCAACCCGATCATCGGACCGCTGCCGCACTGGCTGTTCGCGCTGGGCCTGAAGGCCGAGCCGACCAATGTGCTTTCCGACCCCGCCACCGCGATGTGGGGGCCGATCGTCGCCAACATCTGGTTCGGCATTCCCTTCTTCGCCATCACGCTGCTCGCCGCACTGAAATCGATCCCGTCGGAATTGCATGAGGCGGCGGCCATCGACGGCGCCTCGCCCTGGCAGCGCTTCACCAAGGTGACGCTGCCCTTCCTCGCGCCTACCATCGTCATAACGGTCATGCTGCGCACCATATGGATCGCCACCTTCGCCGACCTGATCTTCGTCATGACCGAGGGCGGGCCGGCGGGCTCGACGAGCACGGTGCCGGTCTACATCTATGTCAGCGCCTTCAAATCGCTGGACAAAGGCTATGCCTCGGCCGTGGCAGTGCTGCTTCTGGTGCTGCTGATCGCCTATGCGATCGGGCTCATCGCCATCCGCCGCACGCTGGTGAGGCACGTCTGATGATCGCCGGTCGCTCCACCTCCTCGCGCATCTTCGGCTGCATAGGGCTCTACGCGGCGATCGCGGCTTACGTGATCTTCGCGCTGTTCCCGATCTTCTGGACGCTGAAGATCTCGGTGACGCCAGAACGCCTGCTCTATTCCGAAGGCATCACCTTCTGGCCGTCTGAGACGACGCTGAAGAACTTTGCCACCGTGCTCGAAGCCTCCGACTTCCCGCGGTATTTTCTCAACAGCGTCATCGTCTCGGTGTCGACGGCGGCGTTCGTCACCATCATCGCCACGCTTGCCGGCTACGCCATGTCGCGCTTCACCTTCCGCGGCAAGGCGACGCTGGCGATCCTGCTGCTCCTCACCCAAACCTTCCCACTGGTAATGGTCATCCCGCCGATCTACCGCATCATGGGCGATCTGGGTCTCACCAACAGCCTGGTCGGCCTGATCATTATCTACACCGCCTTCAACACCGCCTTCGCCACCTTCCTCATGCAGTCCTTCTTCGACGGCATCCCGAAGGACCTCGAGGAGGCGGCGATGATCGACGGCTGCACGCGCGCGCAGGCCATGCGCCGAGTGATCGTGCCGCTCACCTTGCCCGGCATGGGCGCGACGCTCGGCTTCGTCTTCACCGCCGCGTGGAGCGAGTTGCTGTTCGCGCTGATGCTGATCTCCAGCGACGAGCAGAAGACCTTTGCCGTCGGCCTGCTCACCTTCATCGGCAAGTTCGCTGTCGACTGGGGGCAGATGATGGCGGCCTCTATCCTGGCGCTGATCCCGGTCTGCGTCTTCTTCGCTTTCCTGCAACGCTATCTCGTCACCGGCCTCACCGCCGGCGCGGTCAAAGGATAAAAGATGGCTTCCGTCACGCTGCAACATGTCGAGAAGGATTACGGCGCGCTGCGCATCCTGCATGGCGTCGATCTGGAGATCGCCGATGGCGAGTTCGTCGTGCTGGTCGGCCCGTCCGGCTGCGGCAAGTCCACGCTCCTGCGGATGATTGCCGGCCTCGAAGAGGTCACCGGCGGCCAGATCCACATCGGTGAACGCCTCGTCAACGACGTCGCACCCAAGGACCGCGACATTGCCATGGTGTTTCAGTCCTACGCACTTTATCCGCATATGGACGTCTCTTCGAACATGGGCTTCAGCCTGATGCTGAAGAAGGCCGAAAAGACGACGATCGATGGCCGAGTGGGCGCCGCGGCCAAGCGGCTTGGCCTCGACTCCTATCTCGGCCGCCTTCCGCGCCAGCTCTCCGGCGGCCAGCGCCAGCGCGTCGCCATGGGCCGTGCCATCGTGCGCGATCCGAAAGTCTTCCTCTTCGACGAGCCGCTTTCCAACCTCGACGCCAAATTGCGCGTCCATATGCGGGCCGAGATCAAGGCGCTGCATCAGCAGCTCAAGACCACGTCGGTCTATGTCACGCACGACCAGATCGAGGCCATGACCATGGCCGACCGAATCGTCGTCATGCATGACGGCTATGTGCAGCAGGTCGGCCGCCCGCTCGAGCTTTACGACCGGCCGGTCAACACCTTCGTCGCCGGCTTCATCGGCTCGCCCGGCATGAATTTCCTCCCGGCCAAGGTCGCCAAGGGCGGCACGGTCGATGCCGTGCTCGCCGACGGCCAGAAGTTGCGGCTCCCGGATAGCCTGCCGCTGAGCGACGGCGATGCTATCACCATCGGCCTGCGGCCTGAGCACATCAAGCTGGTCGACGACGGCGCGTTGAAGACCGAGGTCGAGGTGGTCGAGCCGCTCGGCCTGTCGACGCAGTTCTACGTCAGGCTTGCCAATCAGCAGATCTGCGTCTTCGTCATGGGCCGCAGCGAGGTGCGGCCGGGAGATTTCGTCCGCCTCGCAGCCGATCCCGCGGCATTGCATCTGTTCGATCCGGCGAGCGGCACGCGGATCGGCTAGCGACGGGTCGATGCAAGGCTTTCTCGTAGGCTAAGATCGTTCCTGTTGATTCGTCTCGACAGGAAACGGCATGAGCAAGGCCCTCGGCACATTCGCACTGATCACGGTTCTGAGCGCCTTGCTGATGGCGCTCTCTTTGGCGGTTGCCAGGCACGGCTATCCCTATGGCGCATTCGGCGTGAAGCGCCTCGACGGCATTGCCGACGCCGGCTCCTTCCTGGCGATTGCCGCCGTCTATTTCTTCGGCGCGATGCTGATGATGATCCTGCCGATCCGCGCCGCCGGCATCGTGCTGACCCATGCCGCCGACGCGATCTTCTGGGCGACGATCATGCTGTTCGCAACCATCGTCGGCTCGCTGCTCGCCAGATGGGCTTTCGGCCAGCGCGAGGTGCTTTGGACGCTTTTCAACTGGCGCTTTCTGTTCGTCGCGGCGATTGTGGCCGCGCATCTCACCATGAACGAGCTTCGCCGCAACATTCTGCTCAGAAGCCTGGTCTTCGTCGCGTTCGGCGCGGTCACGCTCGCCTGCCTTTTCTGGTCGTTCTCGACCTGACGCGAGGCGCCTTCAGAGCAATTGCAGGAAAGTGCGAGCGGTTTTCACCCCGCATTTGCGTCAAACAAGGGATAGAGCGGTTCGCCGTTTCCCTGAAACGGTGAACGCTCTAGGTTTAAGATCGCGAGTAGACCTCCTCCCGGACAAGGGCTATATCATTTGTCTGACAATTGATCCCGGCCGAAGGCCGCCGCGACCAAAACTCAAGGAAAAACAATATGACCCTGCACCGCAAAAACCTGATCGACGGCGAGTGGCTTGGCGAGGCCGGCTCGCGCAACATCAACCCCTCGAACACCAACGATGTCGTCGGCGAATACGCTTCCGCCGGCCCGGACGAGGCCAAGCAGGCAATCGCCGCCGCCAAGGCGGCCTTTCCGGCCTGGTCGCGCTCGGGCCCGCTGGCCCGCCATGCAGTGCTGAAGAAGACTTCCGACGAGATCATGGCGCGCAAGGACGAGATCGGCCGGTCGCTCGCCCGCGAGGAGGGCAAGACACTGGCCGAGGGCGTCGGCGAGACGATCCGCGCGGCGCAGATCTTCGACTTCTTCGCCGGCGAGACGCTGCGCCTGTCGGGCGAGATGGTGCCGAGTGTGCGGCCAGGCGTCGGCGTCGAGATGACCCGCGAGGGTGTCGGCGTCGTCGGCATCATCACGCCATGGAATTTCCCGATCGCCATTCCCGCCTGGAAGATCGCGCCGGCGTTGGCCTACGGCAACACCATCGTGTTCAAGCCGGCTGAGCTGGTGCCCGAAAGCGCCTGGACCATCGTCGACATCCTGCATCGCGCCGGCCTGCCCAAGGGCGTGCTCAACCTCGTCATGGGCAAGGGCTCGGTGGTTGGCCAGGCGATGCTTGACAGCCCCGACGTCAACGCCATCTCCTTCACCGGCTCGGTTGGAACGGGCAAGCGCGTCGCCGCGGCAAGCGTCGAGCACATGCGCAAGTTCCAGCTCGAAATGGGCGGCAAGAACCCGCTGGTCGTGCTCGACGATGCCGACCTAGCGGTGGCCGTCGACTGCGCCGTCAACGGTGCCTATTTCTCGACCGGGCAGCGATGCACGGCGTCGTCGCGCCTGATCGTCACCGACGGCATCCACGACCGTTTCGTCGACGCCGTGAAAGAGCGCCTGGACAAGCTCGTCATCGGCGACGCGCTGGACGCCAAGACCCAGATCGGTCCGGTCGTCGACCAGACCCAACTCAAGCAGGATGAAGACTATATCGCGATCGGCCGCCAGGAAGGCGCCGAGCTTGCCTTCGGCGGCGACCGTCTGGAGCTCGGCACGCCGGGCTTCTACCTGCAGCCGGCGCTGTTCGTCGGCTCCAACAATGCGATGCGCATCTCGCGCGAGGAAATCTTCGGCCCGGTCGCCAATGTCATCCGCGTCAAGGACTATGACGAGGCGCTGGCTGTGGCCAACGACACGCCGTTCGGCCTCACCTCCGGCATCTGCACGACCAGCCTGAAGCATGCGACGCATTTCAAGCGCAATTCCGAAGCCGGCATGGTGATGGTCAACCTGCCGACGGCGGGTGTCGACTTCCACGTGCCGTTCGGCGGACGCAAGGGCTCGAGCTACGGTCCGCGCGAGCAGGGCCGTTATGCCATGGAGTTCTACACCACGGTAAAGACCGCCTATACATTCGCCGGCTAATCCAGTCCGGGAGGGGATCGATGAGCGTGGCCGACATGACATGGCTCAATCCGCCGCCGCACCACGTGGTCGGCGACGGCACGCTCACCGTCCGCACCGGCAAGGATACGGATTTCTGGCGCGAGACTTTTTACGGCTTCTGGCGCGACAACGGTCATTTCCTCTACCGTCCGGTCGAAGGTGACTTCACCGCCGAGGTCACCGTCAAGGGCGACTACAAGGTGCTGTACGATCAGGCGGGTCTGATGCTGCGCCAGAGCGAAACGCACTGGGTCAAGGCCGGTATCGAATACACCGACGGCCTGGCCTATTTCTCGGTCGTCGTCACCAACGACACCTCCGACTGGTCGCTGGTCGCCATCGCCGCCGGCAAGGACGGTGTCAGGATCCGACTGACCCGTCACGCCGAAGCGATTCGCATCCAATATCTGGATGCCGCCGACGGCCATTGGAAGCCGGTGCGGCTCGCCTATTTCCCGATCTCGAAAATGGTCGAAGTCGGCATGATGTGCTGCTCGCCGCAGCGCGAAGGTTTTGAAGCGACCTTTTCAGGCTTCACGATTGGGCCGGCGATTTCAAGGGATCTGCACGACTGAGCGACGCGTAGGGCCGTCACCATGGTACGTGCAGGATTTCGAGCTTGGGCAGGCCCGTAGGCCGGATTCCCAGATCGTTGGCGAGCGCACCAAAGGCCTCCGTCTCGATCAGGTCGCGATAGGGGATTTCCGGAAAGCGGAGCCCGCCGCGATGCAAGGCGGCGTCGACAAGGAGCATGGTGCCCCCGACCCCGTCGAGGCCGATGCTGTCGAGATGCCTGACGTCGCTGAGATGCAGGCGGCCGTAGGAATGGGCCGGCGGTTGATAGATGCCGCCGCGTATCTGGCGATAGTAGTGATAGTCTTTCTGCTTGCGCACGGTGATGAAGCTGTTGAGGTCGAAACTGCCGCCGCCGGCGATCTTGACGCAGTTTGGGACCACGATGCGATTCTTGCTTTCGATAAGCCGGCTTAGGATATCGCGGGCAAATCCCCACACGTCGATATCGACCCACAAGGCCCAATCATCGCTCGCATCGAGACCGTGCTCGATCAGGTGGTTTCGCACCTTCGCGATGGCGCCGCGCCTCATACGCTGCAGGCCTCGCTTGGCGCGCTTCGTCCGGTCGAGCCGAAGGCCTGTCTGCTTCTGCAGCAGAATCACGTCCCGATAAATGCGGGCCAGCGGCGCCACGGTTTGCTGCAACCGCTCCCAGCTTCCGTCTACGCTGTCGCCCTCGCAAAAAACCAGCTTGATCCTGTCCTTGGGGTAGTCGAGCGCGCCGACGGCATCGAGGAAGGGCTCGATATGATCGGCCGCGTCACGCAGCGGCACCAGGATGGCGACGTTGCGGCCTGACGGGATCGGCGCAGCGAGGGCAGCCTGGCTCACGCCCTGCCTGGCGGATGCTTCGCTTAGATGTGCGCCGCGTGTCAGATGGTGCCAGGACCGGTAGGCATGCGTGCGAATCTTGTCTCGCCAGCCCGGCGCCGGAGCGCGTGTCCACCATGTGCCGGCCCAATGGTGGATGGAGAGGGTCGGCGTCCCATCGTCGCCCCTGCGCCCAGCCGAGTCGACCGGTGCGAACAGCGCCGAAGGGTGGATGGCGAAGGCGGATTGGTCGCCATAGCTGAGCTGGGCCGAGGTCAACACGCAGGGGCCCGTCGCGTCGATGGTTTCCTTGGCACGGGCGAGCCCCGGCAGGAAGGACAGGAGGTGAAGCCAGAAGGGATGGCCGGCCGGACTGGCGATCGTGCCGTTGAACAGAAGGTAGGGCAGCCGGCGGAAATCGGCCTGCACGCGTGCATGCGTGTCCGGTTCCTTGCAGAAAACGATCCGATCCTCGCTGGCCAGTTGATCGAACGGCGCCACGCATTCGCAGTCGATATCGGCGTAGACCCCGCCGAAATGATGCAGAAGCAGGTACCGTCCGGCATCCGCCCTCAGCACGCCGCTCTGGTAACTGCAAAAGGTCGGCAGGAAGTCGGGATAATGCCGCGCGACGAACTCGAGCAGCTGACGATCGTTCCAGAACATCATCGTCCAGTCCGGATGGTGCCGCTTCCAGCTCTCGATATAAGCCTGGAACCGGATCGGGATCTGGTCGGTCTTCCAGGTCTGGTGCAGGATCTTGGGGATCATGTAAGGCCCGTTGTGCGGCGGTTCATCGGCTGGTCCCGTCCAGTCCCAGGCCGCGGCGAACGGCTTCGCGGATTGCCTGAGGTCCGAAGCATGACCATGCGGTATCATAGGCGCGGGCACGCAATCTCGCCATGCGGGCCGGGTCGGAACAGAGTGCGACCGCCAGGTCGGCCAGTCCCTCGTCGGAGTCGGACAGGAGCAGGTCTTCGCCGCCGGCGAGGTCGAGCCCTTCCGCCGCCAGCGGTGTCGCGATCACCGGCACGCCCGAGGCCATCGCCTCCAGGATCTTGATGCGCGTACCGCCGCCGATCCTGAGCGGGACGATGCAGAGATGCGCTGCCGACAGCAGGGGACCAACATCGTCAGGGTTTTCGATCAGGACGACGCCGTCGAGTTTGGCCAGGATACGGACGGCCGGATCGGGTGAACGACCGGCTAGGACGAGCCGCGTGGCTGGCAGCGCCTGCCGGACCCGCGGCAGGATGACGCCGGCCAGGCGCTCCGCGGCATCGATGTTGGGATGGTAGCCGAGGTGGCCGGCAAAGAGTATCACCGGAAATCCATCGGACGTACCGGGCGACACAGGCAGCAGCTCGGATGTCCCTTTGGCGCGCGGTATCCCGTTCGGCACGACATCGACCGGTGTTTTGTGGTCAATGATTGCCTTGAGCCGCTCGCGGTCCAGCTTCGAGCAGACCCAGATGCGGTCGACGATCGCCGCCGCTCTTCGCTCCAGCTGCCTTATTCCGGGCGACACGGCCGACGGGGCATTGCAGGTCGTCTGGGCGGCGAGATCGGACTCGACATTGTGCATGTCGAGAATGAGCTGCCTGGTCAGCGGCCTAAGAGGCTGCAGCAGCTTGAACAGCGGAATGCTCTCGACGACGATCGTGTCCGGGCGGAACTCGCGCGCCAGGGCCTTGAGGCGGGCGAGCGCCGGACGCGGAATCCGGTTCTCGCCCTTGATCCGTCGCCAGCCGAGCGAATGCGATCGTTTGTCGGCTTCCGTGGTCAGTGAAACCACGCGGATGTCGCGGCCGGGTGGTCGCGTCGAGCCGGCAGGTCTTACCGAGGCAAGGCGGACAGGACCGACTTCGGCGGCCGCGACAGCATTGCCGAAGGTCCTGAGATCGGCGCCAGAGGTGGGCGGGTAGGCCGGGTCGAAGCTAACGATCAGCGTGCGCCGTGGCGCCGCCAAGCCGGCGGCCGGCCCGGTCCCGGCCAGTCGCCCGAACCGGATCCTGGCCAGGTATTGGGCCGCTTTCCAACTTTGGCCAAGTTCTCGATGCGCCTTGACCGCGCGCATCATGCCGGCGGCGTCCGCGAACATCCCGTGCTTGATGAGCTGGCGGGCAATGCGTTGCGCTATCCAGGCCTTTCGCCATTGCAACGCGTCCCGTTTGGCGCCGGCGGCCGCAAGGCTGTCGAGTTCGCGTGCTATAGCGAGGAACGTCTTGCGCGGCTCGGTGATGAAACGGCGTGCCATCCGCTCTTCGTCGTGGTGGTAAAGCAGCACCGGCGTGTCGATGGCGACGATTTCGGCGTTTGCCAGCAGCGCTGCCCAGTAGCAGGTGTCCTCGTCGAGCCCGATCGTTTCGGGAAAGCGAATGCCGGCTGTCGCCCAATCGGCCACCAGCGCGCTACCCATCGCGATCGGCCACAACTCGTTGCGCAGATACCGGCTTGTGTTCTGCCTCCTGTCGGGGCCATAGCCTTGCGGCGTCTTGAGCTTGTCCGGCCGGCCCTTCGCGCGCCGTATGCTGGCCCCGACGGCAAGGCCGGCGCCAGGCTGGCCTGCGAGCGCCGAACCCAACTGCGACAGGCTGCCGGCCATCACCTGGTCGTCGGCGTCGAGAAAGAAGATGGATGTGCCGC
This sequence comes from Mesorhizobium sp., assembly GCA_004020875.1. Classification (GTDB taxonomy): domain Bacteria; phylum Pseudomonadota; class Alphaproteobacteria; order Rhizobiales; family Rhizobiaceae; genus Mesorhizobium. The sequence continues at coordinate 367,422 of SAPZ01000003.1, read as the reverse complement.
TCGCCCGCTCGATCCCGACATTGCGCGCGGCGCCCGCGCTGCCAAGGCGAACGCTCACCACATCCAGCGGCAAGCCAACGCGGCGCGCGCTCTCCATCGCCACCTCGGCCGTGCGGTCGTCCGAGCCGTCGTCTATTACCAGGATCTCGCGGATGACCGGTCTGTCGGCGGTCAGGCTGCCGATCGCCGCGTCCAGGGTCGCGGCTGCATTCCTTGCCGGGATGACGACGGTTATGTTGGCCGCCACGCGCTCAATCATTCATTGCCATTCGAAGAAGCCGCGCTTGAACAGGCGGTCGTAGTGGTGCTTGAGCAGCGACACCGGACGCAGCGAGAGGCTGCCAAGGTCCTCGACGAGTTGCGGCTCGATGTTGAACGGCGACTGGTTTTCGAGCCAGCCGTAGGAAGAGCCGTTCCTGAGCACCGAAGGAGAGCCCACCACATAGCCGCCGAGGGCCTTGACGTGGCCGACCCGACGGTGGCCGAAATGCAGGCTGGAAGAGACCATTGGTTCGCGCGTTCTCAGATAGACGTGAAATCCGCCCGGCGATTTTGCTGTCGGCGTGCCGTTCGCGATTGCCTTGTGGTCGCCGCGCCAGGCACGGTAGCCGGCCTCGTCATCGAAATCGAGGATCATCAGGTTGGAGAATCCTCCCAATATGCCGACATTGCCGGCAAAGTCGCGAAACCAGCGCGCAATGTCGCTACCGTCCGGCGGCTTTTGCGCCAGCTGGAAGGTGATGGAATTAAAGGCCAGTTCCTTCAGATCCTTGCGCAGTGTCCGCAGATGCAGGGGATCATACTCCATCGCCGCAAGGTCGAGATGCTTGCCGCCCGCACGAAGCGGTAGGCATATATAGCCACGCTCCCGCAGCCGCAAAGCATAATCGGTCAGCACCTCAGGCTGCATGCGCCAGTTTTAGCCCTATCAAACCCACGGCCGATCTTCGTTAGCCAACAGCTCGGTCGTCAAGCCATTCGTTGAGAACCATCCAGCCCGACGCGTTGTTTTGCGGGCTAGCTTTCCGTCCGGTGCTGGAAGAACTGCAGGAACAGCTCGCGCTCCGTGGTGATGTCGAGCTTTTCATAGATCCGCCGGCGGTGGTTCTTCACCGTGCCGACGGTGATGCCGAGCCGCTCGGCGATGTTGGCCGTCGGGTGGCCGGCCAGGATCAACTGCACCAGCTCGCGCTCGCGCGATGAAAGCTCCGGCCAAAGACCTGCCGGAATGCTCGGCTTCTGCTGCGGCGAGGCCCCGGGACCGCTCGGTGCCGAGGTGCGCGAAAAGTCTGAGCCGCGCGCCTTGATGTCCAGCGCATGCAGGGCCTCGAACACCGGCAGTCGCTCGCTGAGTAGCGCGATCTCGCTATCCTTGAAGGACACGGTCGAGCGGTCGAGGAAGATGCCGAGACACCAGTCGCCGCCGTCGGCCAGCATGATGCCGACCTCGTCGCAGATCTCAGACTGCGCCAGGAAGCCGGCTATGTACTGCCCGCGCTTCGCTTCCTCGTCGGCCAGACCTTTCAGCGGCATGATGCCGAGTCGGCGCTCGCGCCGCCAGGACGCATAGAACGGGTCGAAGACGTAGTAATTGTCGAGATAGCGCCGCACCATCTCGTCCGAGAAGCGCCGGTGCTTGACGAACTCCGGCGTCCTGGTCGCCGAATAGCGCGTCACCGTCACCAAATCATGCGCGATGTCGGCCCCGATCAGGTCGATCAGGCAGTCGACGTGCCGGTCGGTGCCGGTGGCGGCGATCGCCTTGGCCAGCGGCGCCCAGATAGTGCCCATGCGCATGCCCTTTTCTCGGCGAACCGCGCCGCGCGGTCATTGTGTCTTTAGGCATATGGCGCGATCCGCGCGATCGAATCTAGCCTGTGGTCACTCTCGGCAAGGGAAGGCGACCCGTGGACCAGATCACCACCAACCCCATCGTCATCGGCATCGACGCCGGCGGCACCATGACCGACACGATCCTTGTCGATCAGGACGGTCACTTCAAGATCGGCAAGTCGGCGACCACGCCGAAGAACGAGGCCGAAGGCTTCCTGGCTTCGGCCGAGGACGCGGCGGACGCCTGGGGCCTCTCGCTGCAGGACCTGTTCTCGGGCGTCAATGTCGTGCTCTATTCCGGCACCGGCATGCTCAACACGCTTCTGTCGCGCACCGGCCGCAAGCTCGGGCTGATCACCACCAAGGGCCTCGAGGACATGATCCTGATGGGCCGCGGCCTGCAGGCATGGGCCGACTATTCCTATGCCGACCGCCTGCACGCGGTCACCCATCATCATCCCGATCCGCTGGTGCCGCGCCGCCGTACCCATGGCGTCACCGAGCGCATCGACCAGTTCGGCGATATCATCCTGCCGCTCTACGAGCACGAGGTGCATGCGGCGGCCAGGAAGCTGATCGCCGACAAGGTCGAGGCGATCTGCATCATGACCGTCTTCTCCCACGTCAATCCGGCGCATGAGAAGCGCATCGCCGAGATCTGCCGGGACGAGATCGCCGCCGCCGGCGGCGACATCCTCGTCTACACCAGCCACGAGGTGCGTCCGGTCATCCGCGAGCAGTCGCGGCTGAACTCGGTGCTGATCGAGGCCTATGCCACCTCGCGCGGCCGCAAGCAGCTCAAGGGCATCGAGGACGTCTCGAAGAAATACGGCTTCAAATATGGCGTGCAGACGCTGCTTTCCTTCGGCGGCCTGACCTCGATCAACCACCCGCGTCTGCACGAGACGATGATCTCCGGCCCGATCGGCGGCATCCTGGGCGCGGCCTATGTCGGCAAGCTGATCGGCAACGACTCGCTGATCTGCTCGGATATGGGCGGTACGTCCTTCGACATGGGCGTCATCACGCGCGGCCAGACGCGGATCGAGAACGAGCCGCTGATGGACCGCTTCAAGCTCAACGTGCCGACGCTGCATCTCGACACGATCGGCGCCGGCGCCGGCATGATCCTGAAGGTCGATCCGCTGACCAGGAAGGTTTCGCTCGGGCCGGAAAGCGCCGGCTCCGATCCCGGCCCGATCTGCTTCGCCAAGGGCGGCAACGAGCCGACCATCGCCGACTGTGACGCCATCCTCGGCCGCCTGAATCCGCATTACTTCCTCGGCGGCAAGGTCGTGCTTCAGGTCGAGAAGGCGCGCAAAGCCTTCGAGGAGAAATGCGCCCGCGTGCTCGGCGTCGGCGTCGAGGAAGCCGCCGAAGGCATGATCGACATGCTGGAGGCCGACGCCAACAACGCGCTGCGCCGTGTCATCTCCGGACAAGGCATCCATCCGTCGGAATTCACTCTGTTGTCCTATGGCGGCTCGGGACCGCTGCATCTCGCCGGCTGCTCACGTGGCATAGGCTTCAAGGACATCATCACCTTCCAGTTCGCCGCCGCCTTTTCGGCTTTCGGCTGCACCACGGCCGACTTCATGCGCCGCCATTCGGTGTCGACGCAGATCGAGATCGGCGCGCGCGCCAGCGACGACGAATTGCAGGCCTTCGGCGCGAAGGTCACCGCTATCTGGGACGACCTGACCAAAGTCGCGGTCGACGAAATGGTCGCCGACGGCCATGCGCTAGATAAGATCAAGACCGTGCCGTTCCTGATGATGCGCTACACCGGCCAGCTCGAGGACGTCGAGGTCATGGCACCGCTGTCGGCGGTTCGTTCGGCTGACGCTATGCGGACGGTCATCGCCGAATTCGAGGCGGTCTACGCCAAGGTCAACCATCGCGTCTCGCGCTATGGCGAGGCCGGTTTCTCGATCACCGAGCTTGGGCTGATCGCCACCGCCGACAAGGTGAAGCCGATGCTGATCAAGCGCCCGCTCGGCAAATCCGACCCGGCTTCTGCCCATAAGGGCGTGCGCGAGGCCTATATCGGCGGCCGCTGGCACAAGGCCAACCTCTACGAGATGGACCTCCTCCAGCCCGGTCATGAGGTGACCGGCCCGGCCATCATCGAACACCCCGCCACCACGCTCGTGGTCCACCCGCAAGACCGTGTCCATGTCGATGAATGGACCCTGCTGCATTACACCCACGCTTGAGAAGGGCGACCGCCATGCTGGACAAACCCGCCTCCGCGCTCCGCATCCGCGAACGGTTGATCGAATCGGAACGGCTGATGGACGAGACCGGATGCTATGACGGCATCACCGAGCTCAAGCTGCGCAACCAGGACCCGCTGAAATTCGAGACACTGCACACCAAGCTGCGCGCCTACTGTGTCTCCGCGCGCGAGATGGCACGGCGCATCTCCGCTTCACCCGGTGTGCGCGAAGTCGGCGAAATGGTCGTCGCCATCTACACGCCGGAAGGCGACGCCATCGCGCTCTCCAACGGCATCATGGTGCATGTGCACACGATGAGCCGTTTCATTAAATGGATGATCCGCAACGGTTACGAGGAGAACCCGCGGATCAACGACGGCGACATCTTCGCCAACAATGACGCCTTCATCGGCACCGTGCAGGTGCCCGATGTGATCGACGTGATGCCGATCTTCCATTCCGGCAAGCTGGTCGGCTGGGCGGGCGCTGTCTGTCATGAGCTCGAAGCCGGCGGCATCACGCCCGGCGGCGACGTGGCGCTGGCGCAGGAACGCTTCACCGAGGGCCTGTTCGTCTGCGCCGAGAAAGTCGGCCAGAACGACGAACTGCGGCGTGACTACGTCATCCGCTGCGAGCGCAATCTGCGCATGCCGATCTACTGGGTGCTGGACGAAAAGGCCAAGGTCGCCTCCTGCATCGACATGCGCGAAAGCGTCAAGTCTCTGATCGACGAGATCGGTCTCGACTACTGGATGCAGGTGTCGAAGGAATTCATCGAGGAAGGCCGTCGCGCTCAGCTCGCCCGCACCCGTCAACTCACCGTGCCCGGCATTTATCGCGGCCATACATTTTACGGTCACGTCACCGCCGGCAAACCGGGCTATCAGCCGCTCGGCGATCCCGACTGGCTCTACAACATGCCGATCGAGATGGAGATCACCTCCGACGGCAAGATCATCATGGACTTCGAGGGCACGCAGCCCTGGGGCTACCATTCGATGAACTGTACCCCGGCCGGCATGGATGGCGGCATGTTCGTGACGCTGACCCAGCACATGAACTTCGAGGGCCTGGTCAATGACGGCGCCTGGATGGCGACCGAACTGAAACTGCCGCACGGCACCTGGACCAACCCCGATAGCGAGATGGTGGCGACCGCCACTTCATGGGCGCTGCTCTTGCCCGCCTATGGCGTGTTCCAGCGCCTTCTGTCGAGGTCGTTCATCGCTCGCGGCTTCGTCGAGGAAGCCTTTGTCGGCCAGGTCAACAGCCCGATGATCGAGATGGGCGGCACCAGCCAGTACGGCAAGCTGTTTGGCATGGCGCATTTCGAATGCGCCGCCGCCGGCTCCGGCGCGCTGGCCATCAAGGACGGACTGGACACCGCCTATGTCGGCTGGAATCCTGAGTCCGACATGGGCAATATCGAGATCTGGGAGCAAAATATGCCGATGCTCTATATCGGCCGCTCCATCGTCCCCAATTCCGGCGGCGCCGGCAAATATCGCGGCGGCTGTTCCTTCCTGTCGACCTGGCTGGTCTCCAAGACCGGTCATCTGCGACTGGTGACGTCAGAGCATTCATCGCGCGTCTTCGACAATGGCGGCCTGTGCGGCGGCTATCCGGCGCCGACCTGCCAGAAGCATCGCGCGGTGCGCAACTCGAACATCTTCGAACTGGCCGAAAAAGGCACGCCGCTGGCGCATCACACCGGCACAAATCCGTATCGCTCGGAGCTGGAGGTACGCCTGGAAGGCGAACATGTGACGCTGGAAGGGCCCTACATCACAGCACCACATAAGACCGGCGATGTCTTCACCCATTCCTACAATGGCGGCGGCGGCTACGGCGACGTGCTGGAGCGCGATCCGGTGAAAACCGCCTGGGATGTCGAGAACGGTTTCCTCACTAAGGAGGCCGCCGAAGGCATCTTCGGCATCGTCCTCGACGAGGATGAGGAAGGCTTCCCGGTCGCCAATCTGGACGCCACCAAGCGTCATCGCGCCGAGATGCGGGCGCGGCGACTGGCTCGTGCAAAGCCGGTTTCGGAGTGGATCGCCAACGAGCGTGATAGAGTGAAGGCGGCGGATTTCGCGCCGGAGGTGAAGAAGATGTACGCCAGCGCGATCAAGCTGTCGCCGCGCTTCTCCAGGGATTTTTCGACCTTCTGGAATGTCGACGCCAAATCGACCTTCGGCGTGGAGTAAGAACCATGACCTCATACAGCAAGGAAGTCATCTCCGATCTGGTTGCCGGCACGCTGCCCTGGCCGCAGACGCGCCGCATCATGAGCGCCTACAAGGACGATGACCGCTTCTTCAAATATGTCGCGGTGCTGCAGGACCGCGTCGGCTGGAAGGATCCGATCCTGCTCCCGGTCGGCGACCACCTCTTCATCTGCCAGAGCGGCGACGAGCGGGTGACGAAATGCGAATGCGGCCATTCCTTCGGCGACTACCGCAAGAACTGGAAGCTGAACGCCTCGATCATCGTGCGCGACAGCGAGGAGACGCTGCGCGAGATTTATCCCAACAGCGACCTGCCGGATCCGGACTGGATGGAAATCCGCGAATTCATCTGCCCTGAATGCAGCACGCTGCATGAGGTGGAGGCGGCCGCGCCGGGCTACCCGATCGTGCACGATTTCCAACCCGACCTCGAAGGGTTTTACCGTGATTGGCTGGGCAAACCGCTGGAGCCGCTGATCAGGGGAGGTTGATGCGTTCTTGTGTTTCGGCTCATCAAGATTCGATCGCGGCTTCTAAATGGTGGCGGATGAAGGCTATTGCGCAGCCCGGCATGGAGACCGCTGGCAATGACAAACCTTAGCGGCCGCGGCGCCATTGTCACCGGCGGTTTTTCCGGCATGGGCTTTGCCATCGCCACGGCGCTCGCGAAGGCCGGCGCAAACGTCGCTGTCGGCTCCTATGTGGCGCAGACGCAGCCGGGCAGGGCGGACGCCGCCTATTATCCAGGGACGGAAGAGATCGACCGCGTTCGCGCCGCGCTTGCCGCCCACGGCACCAGGGTGCATGCTGCCCATCTCGACGTGCGCGACAGCGCGCTCACCAACGACTTCTTCGCGGAAGCCCAAGCGGTCATCGGCCCGGCCGACGTCCTGGTCAACGCCGCCGGCACCACGGCCGAGCAGCCGGTCTGCGGCCATTCCGACGAGCTCTGGGACAAGATCGTCGACACCAATCTCACTGGCGCCTTCCGTACGACCCGCGCGGTCCTGCCCGGCATGATCGAACGCGGCTGGGGCCGCATCGTCAACATCGGCTCGACTGCGGCGTCAGTCGGCTGGAAGGACAATCCCGCCTATTGCGCCTCCAAGTCCGGACTGCTCGGCCTGACGCGCTGCGTGGCGCTCGAAGGTGCGCCGCATGGCGTCACCTGCGTCATGATCAGTCCGACCTGGGTGGAAACCGAGCTGATGCGCCGCAACGTGGCGCAGGTCGTCGAGCGCGAGGGCAAGGGCCGCAGCGCCGAGGAGCTGATGGACGAGTTCAGGAAAGGCAATCCCCAGGGGCGTATGATGCAGCCGGAGGAAATCGCGGCGCTCGCCGTCTTCCTCTGCTCGGACCTCGCCAGGGGGATCACCATGGAAAATATCCAGATCACCGGTGGTGCTTTATGGTAGCTGCCAAAGCAATTCTGAAAAAACGCAGCGGTTTTCCGTTCGGATTTGTCCTTGGCTATTGTGATCAGACCGGTGCGGGTACCCTGCTATTGGCAGGCCTCTCGCCCTCGGCCGGAACGGCCACCCTGCGGCGCCGGAAAGCCGGCAACGGGGTCAGCCTGAACAGGCCGTAATAGACGATGAAGGACGCCATGAAGTAGGGGCCGAGCATCTCGACCTCGAAGAAGGAGCGGATCAGCATCAGTCCGATCGCGCCGGCAAGCACCACCGAATCGGCGCTCCAGTCGCCGAACACCACTTTCGACACATGGCCGTAGAAAGCGCGCAGGATGACAAGCGCCAGCAGGGTGACGCCGATGAAGCCAATTTCCACCAGCGTCTCGATATAGGTGTTGTGGAAGTGGAAGCCAGAGCGGGTCGAGATATAGAATTCCGCCCACAGCCGCTCCGGATCGGCAAAGCCCTGCACCCAGTAGGCGGCGTAGCCATAGCCGAGCAGCGGATGCTGCTGCGCCGCCTCCCAGCCCTGCTCCCACAGATAGGTGCGGCCGGTGAGCGTCGAATCCTTGCCGAAGATGCCGAGCACGACATCCAGCAAGCCCATGTTGAGCGCTGCCACGACGGACATCACCAGCGCGCCGGCGCCAATAACGAACAGCACGCGGCGGTACCGCAGCGCCAGCACCTTGCTCATGGTGAGCAGCGACACGACGCCGATCACGGCAGGCAGCGAAGCCACGGACGTCGCCGAATGGGCGATTGCCAGCATGTAGACCGACAAAAGCATGATTGGCGCGGTCCACGCGAAGCCAAGCCAATTGCGTCGATAGAAGATTAGGAACGCAAGGCAAAAGAAGATGCCCAGCGAGGCGAAGAAGCCGACCTGGTTCTTGGAACCAAAGGCACCGACGAAATTGACTGTGCCGTCCATGATATCGAGCGCATAAGCGCCGACTTTCATTGAATAGAGCAGAACGACGAAGATACCGATCAGCGAACCCACCATCAGCGTGCGCACGCTGATGGTGCGCGCCGCGACATAGGCGCAGACGATGTGCGAGGAATATTGTACCGCCGCGCGCGCGCTGATGCCCGCCGCCTGGGACCAGAACACCGAGAGGCAGACATAGAGCGCAAGCGTGATGGGCAGCCAGGCGGTGGAAAGCCTCCAGGTGAAGCGCCGGTAGTCGACGAACAGGAGCGGCAGCCAGACTGCATAGTAGGCGAGGATCAGGATCTGGCCGAAATTGGGCGAATAGGCGAAGGCGATTACGGAAACCGCGACGGCGAAGGCCCCGTAGGTCTCGTTGCGATCGGGATCGATCAGAATGGATTTCGGAATCTTCATACCGGATCTTGTCCGTTCAGTCCTTCTTGAGTGAGCCGCGCTAAGCCACGGCTCGCGCGCGCTGCATCTGCCGCTGCAGGAAGCGCCGCACCGGCTCGTCATAGACGCGCGTGGCGATGTCCGCGATAACGACGACCGAGGCCGCCATGGCGATACCGAACCAGGGATGGTGGGCGAACGGATCAATCGAGAGAGCCTTGCCGGCTCCGGCGATGATCATCAGCATCGGCGTGTGGATGATGTAGATAGGGTAGGAAATCCGCCCTAGCCAGCCGTAGAAGCCTGACAGAAGCGGCGCGGTCGGCGCCACCGCGCCGGTCGCCACCATGATCGGAAACACGATGACGATTGCGGCGAGGTCGTAGGCAACGCGCGCACTGCCGGCCGGTGCGATGGCGAAGACGGCGAGCGTGAGCAGGATCGCGCCTTCCACCCACAAGCCGCGCCGCAGGAAGCCGAGGCTGCCCTGCCAGCGCGCCATGGAGCGGCAAAGCAGCACCCCGAGGAAGAACGAGAAGGTCACGCGCGGCAGTCCGCTGAGGATAGTGTTGCCGGTCATGCCGAAATCCAGCGTGCCTGCGAGGATCGAAGCGACGACGAGCAGCGCCAGGCTGACGGCGACGATTCCCGTCAGCACGCGCCCCGACAGGAGCACGAAGACCGCGACATAGGCGATGTTGACGACGAGTTCGAAGAACAGCGACCACGAAGCGGGGTTGAGCGGGAAGATCGTGTGATAGGCATCGCTGACCAGCGGGATGAAGAACATGCCTGTCGTCAGTTGCAGGCCGATCTCGGACAGCGGCATGTATTCGGCCGGCACCAGCCTGTTCTTGACCAGGAGATAGGAGAAGCCGAGCAGCGTGCCGGCGAGATAAAGCGGATAAAGACGGATCAGGCGGATCGCCACGAACGAGCCGAAGCCCATGCCGTTCTCGATCTTGCGGTCATAGGCATGCGCGATGACGAAGCCGCTCAGCAGGAAGAAAAGGTCGACCGCGAGATAGCTCGACGGCAGCACCTTGCCGTCGGCCAGGAACGGCGAGAAGTGATAGAGCATGACGCTGACCGTCGCCACGCCGCGGATGGCGTCGAGGTTCAGATACACGTGACGCGGGGCTGCGGGTTGCATGTTATGCCTTCAAGCGGTCCAAAACAGATCGCCCGCCCGCGCCGTGCGCGAACGAGCCTGACTTGTTCCTCCCGCCTCCGTTCCTCGGTTCGCTGCGGGCAAGCCCGGGCCGGCGACGCTACTGGCTGGCCGTCGGCGCGAGCTTCACCTTGATCACGTCGCCGGGCAGCACAGGCGTGTCTTCCTTGGCCTCGATCTCGCTCGTCTTGCCGTCGGCGTCCCGCAGCAGCGAGTAGAGCAGGGGCGGTTCTTGGCTGCCGGTGAGGGCGGCGGTCGTTGCCGGATCCGATGCCTGAGCGATCAAGCCCTTCTGCATGCCGACCCTCAAGGCTGCCTCGTTCAGGTTCGCCTCCGTTTGCTGCCGATCGGCAGTGAGGCTCGAGCCCAGTGTGTTACGGGCGTCGATGGCGTCCTGCTCTGCCTTGCTGATCGACTGCTTGGCCGTGAGGATAGCCGTCTCATAGTCCAGGATCTTGCCTTGCAGATCGGTGACCGTCTGCTGCGAGGAAAGCAATCGCGCATTGGCAATCAGGCCTTTCTGCGCCAGCGGACCGATACTGTTTGCCTGCTGCTCCGCCAGGTCGACCTGCTTTTGCTGGTTGGCGATCTTCTTTTGCAGCGATTCGATCTCCGACTGCAGAACACCCTTCAACGCGTCGAGCGCATCGAGTTTCAGCTTCAGCGACTTCTGGTCGGAGACCAGGATCGCCGTTTCGTCGGCGACGATGGTCGGCAATCTCGAATCGCCCTGGATTTCCTGAGGCACCTCGAAGGTCGTTTTCCCCGCCAGGTCGGCGTCGATGCGGGCTCGCTTGACCATCAGCCGTAAGCGCTGGTCGTCATAGATGTCATAGCTGCCCTTGGCGGTGATCAGATCCTTTTCGAGCTGAGGACCGTAATCGGCACTGCGCCTTATACCGCCGGCGATGCTGATTGCCTTGAGCACCGTCAGATCGGGCACGAAGGGAAACTGGCCCGGGTTCTGGACTTCGCCTGAAATGTAGAATGGCCGGAACTGCGCCATCTCGACCGAAGCTTCCGGCTTATCGGGCAGCGCTAGCTTGCGCTGCAGGGCCAGCCCGATCGACGAAGCGATCTCCGCCGTCGTCTTGCCGGCGGCCTGCATGTCGCCGACGAACGGCACCGAGAGCGTCCCCGCCGGACCGACCGAATATTCGCCATTGATAGCCGACCAGTCGCGGAACGTGCCGTCGACCGTCTGCCATTCGGCGACGCGGATGTGGAGCTTGTCCTGGGGGCCGAGTTGATAGTCGCCGGCGGCAGCCAGTTGCGGCATGGCAAGCGAGGCTGCAAGCAAAGCGCCCGCGAAGCGGGCTAGTGTCCTGGGCATGAGACTGCAGGCGAAAGACAGCCCGAAGAGGTCTTTTGTCAAATGAACGTTTCCGATCCGCTTTGGCCCCATCCGCCCGATGAGATCACTGCCGGATGCCTGCCCGGTTGCCGCGGGGCAGGCCTGTTGGTCGATAGTTCCGGTCAATAGCTGCCGCGCGACATCCACACGGCAGGAACTGTCTTGAAGATAATACGAATGTCCTCGAACAACGACCAGTTCTCGACATAATGACGGTCGAAGGCGACCCGCGTGTCATAGGACACGTCGTTGCGGCCGCTCACCTGCCACAGCCCGGTGAGACCCGGACGTGACTTGAGGTAATAGACCGCAGCACTGCCGTAGATTTCCAGCTCGTCACGCACGACCGGGCGCGGGCCGACAAGACTCATGTCGCCCTGCAGGATGTTGAGGATCTGCGGCAGCTCGTCGAGGCTGAGCTTGCGAAGCACCGCGCCGACGCGGGTTACGCGCGGGTCGTTCTTCAGCTTGCGCGTCGCGATCCATTCGGCGTTGGCCTCCGGATTGGCCGCCAGATAGGCGGCAAGCACGCGCTCGCCGTCCGGCACCATGGTGCGGAATTTGAGGCACGAGAAAATCCTGCCGCCGCGGCCGATTCGCTTGTGGCCGTAGAAGATCGGACCGTTGTCCGAAAGCTTGACCAGCAAGGCGACCATCAGGAAAAGCGGGCTGAGCAGAACCAGTCCGGACAGGGAACCGACGATATCGAAACTGCGTTTGATTAGACCGCCGATGGGGGGTGGAAAATCAACGCCGACCTGCGCAAAACCCGCATTAGCCGACTTGGCGACATCCCTCATGCAGAAGCTCCATACGTTGAACGGATGGTTTACGGCAAGATATCAAAAAAATGCTGCAGCGCAACACACAATTTCCCATCGCGCTGAAATGTTCACGTCATGAATTGACCAAATAATAAACCTGCCTTGCCCAAATTTTCACCTTTGTGGCACGTTTATGACAAGGTGACAGAAAACCAGGAGAATGTAGTCCGCCTTTTGGGCCTTTTTTGGACAGTGCGTTCTTTGCTGCAGCAGAAAGGGGGTTGCATGCGCCTGGAAGCACTCGCGATGGTAAGTTATTCAGGTAAAATACTATTCAAAGTCTCGGGTTTTACTAAGGCGAAAAGAGCGGCATTGAATAGCCGGTCAAGCCGCAGTGTGCGACGCAGCATGGCAGAGTCGATCTCGTAAAATCATTGGAAACCATACCTGCCGGGCCTTGCTACGGTCAGCCCGCCTTAATAGAGTCGCAAATTGTTCCTGTCATAGTCTGTATGGGTAAGGAAGGCCGGAAGCAACCGGCCGGATTGGGCAGCCAGAAAGAGTTCTTTGGCGCAACGGGGAGTTACGCGGGTGGGTAAGTCGCAGCTTCTGCATGCTCGTCTCGGTTGAGAGGCCGGCGAACATGTCGCTACCAAAATTCATCATAGGCATGATGTTCGCGCTGGCGATCGTCATCGGCTGGTCTTATTTCGACGGCTCATCGCTGGGCACCATCGCCCTTCGTGCCGTCGTCTGTGCGGTCGTCATCCAGGCGGGTTATTTCCTTCTGGTCTTTGCCATGATTGGCAAGGCAACGCCGACTTCGGCCGGCAAGATCCGCGAAGCCGACCGCGGGGCAATCCTGAACAAGGTCGCCGACAGCGAAAAGCTAAGCGCCAGACGCAGTCTCCACTGATCGTTCGGGCTGAGGGGCTTGCGCGACATCGACCGATGGCGTGTTTTCATGCCCAGACTGCTCGCCGGATAGCATCCTGGCCAACCGGCTGCCGGCTTTCGCCTTCAGCCGCCGATATTGTCCGACCTCGACGATGCATCCCTTCTCGATGGCCACGACCCAGTCGGCGAAGGCGATCATCGACGGCCGGTGCGCGATGGTCAAAATCGTCATCCGGCCGCGCAAAGCTTCGATCGATTGCGCGATCAGCGACTGGTTCCGCCAGTCGAGGGCGCTCGTCGCCTCGTCGAGGATGAGCAGCGACGGCTTGCGCAGCAGCGCCCGCGCCAAAGCGATGCGCTGCCGCTCGCCGCCGGAGAGCCGGACACCGCGGTCGCCCACCACCGTATCGAGCCGCGATGCCAGCCGTTCCACGAAATCGGCCGCATGGGCATTGCGCAGAGCCGCCCAGAGCTCTTCGTCGCTGGCTCCTGGCGCGGCAAGGCGCAGATTGGCGGCGATCGTGTCGTGCAGCAGGAACACATCTTGCGGCACATAGGCGACCTGATCGCGCCAGGCTCTGCGATTTTGCGTGGTGATCTCCACGCCGTCGGCCAGGATCCGGCCGCTGGTGGGTTCGAGCAGGCCGAGCAGCATGTCGGCGATCGTGCTCTTGCCGGAACCGGAAGGGCCGATCAGCGCCGTCACCTTGCCGGCAGGCAGGCCGAAGGTGATGTCGCTGACCACCGGTCTTCCGTCACCCTCGCTATAGGCAAAGGAAACATCGCGGATGTTGAGGCCGGTCTCGAGCGACAGTCTCGCGCCTCGTTCGGCCATGCTTTGGGTCGGCTCGCGCTCGGCGTCGAAGCGGGCCTGAAGGGCTTGCATCGAAGCGTAGGCCGGCAGGTTGATCAGCACCTGCTGGGTTTGAAGCTGCATATCCATGAAGCGCGGCGCGACCCGCATGAAGACCAGGACCAGCACAACGATCTCGGCAAGCGATAGGTGGAAACGGACCAGCGCAATATAGATGAACAGGCTGAGCCCGATCACGCTGGCCATCTGGAACAGGGCGGTGCCCAGCGAAGAGTTGCGGACGAAGGCGATGTTGTCGGCCTTCATCCTGTCCAGCGTCGCGCCGAGTTCGGCGGAATAGCTCGCCTCCACATTGAGGCTCTTGGCGACCTTGATGCCGCCGAGGAACTCGGAGACTGTGCGATATTGGTCCTGCCGGTTGCCGGTCAGCGTGCGGCCATAGGCGCTGGCGCGTGCCCGGAACGGCTGCAGCGCAACCAGCAGAACAAGGCCGATGAGAATGGCGAAGGACGTCATCACCGGCGAGATGAACAGCGAGACCACGAGATAGCCGGTGAGAAGCAATGTGGCCTGGGTGAGCATCAGCAGCGAGAAGGCAGCCACCTGCACCCGGTCGACGTCGCCGTTCAGGGCGTGGTCGAGGTCGGAGCTGCGGATGCGGGTGAAAACGCCCCAGCGCGCCCTGCCGATGCTTTCGAACAGGTTCATGCGCACGCGGTTCACGAAATCGTAGAGCAGTCGCGCCATGTAGACCGACTTGAAGCGGTTGAAAATCGCCTGCAGCGCCACCAGCGCGACAAGCAGGCAGAGCACTGTCGCCAGCGACAGCGTTCCGCCGGGCACCAGCCCTTGCAAAGCCTCGGGCACCCGCACCGCGTAATCCTGATCGGCCTTGCCGATCAGGCGCAGCAGCGGAACGAGCAGCAGGATCGAGATGCCTTCCGTCAGGCTGCCCAGGATCAGGAAGGTCAGCGCCGTCGCCATGCGCCATCCGCCGACATGCGCAACCATGGCGCCGAAGCCGGTGATGTCCCGCAACAGCGACAGGCGAAACTTCGAGGACCAGCCCATGCCCCGGCTCACCTTGTCCCGGACGCCAGGTCGGCTTCGATCGCGGCGACCGCCTCATCGATGCGGGCGAGCCCAGCCGGCACTTCCAGCCGGCTGACTCCGATTCGCCCGGCGATCTGCGCGCATTGGCGCAGGTGAAGGGCGGCGAAGCCGCCCGGCAACGCCTGCCGGCCGAAGCGCGTGACATAGGAGAATTTGATGATTGCCGGCAGCGCGGCCGCACCGGTCAGCGGGAAGATCGCCGCTCGCACGCCCCGCCCGAGCACATAGATGCGCGATACCGGCAACGCCTCGGCCGCAAATCCGTCACGCAGGCGATGTTGCGCCTTGTCGATCTGCGGATGCACTTGCGGGCGTACGTCCGCCTGTTCGAGGCGGATGACGCTAGCCGCGTCCGCTGCAAGCTTGAGCTGCGGAAATCCGGGAAGGATCATCGGCCGGTCCGGGTCGGACAAATCCAGAGCGACGACATCGTCGGTGAGCAGTCGATGGCCGGCGCCGATCATCGCGCCGGCCGTCGTCGATTTGCCAGCGCCCTTGTCGCCCATGAAGATCACGCTTTTGCCGTCGACGGCAATGGCGCTGGCATGCAGGACGAGCAGCCCGCGCTGGTGCAGGGCGAGCGCCATCACCGGCCCGAGCAGCGGAAAGGCGAGCAGCGGATCTTCGATCCCTGGCGCCGGATCGACATCGATGCGGTTGGCGCTGCTTATCATGAACGTGCCGACCGCCTGCCAGGAAAGATACTGGCGCGTCGGCTCAAAACGGAAGGAGCTGGCGTCGCCGGATGACCGGCCGGGAAAATCAACCCGCCCGACCGCGATCTCCAGATCCGGTGTCGCCGGGGCCGTCGGCTCCAGCTCCGGCAAGGCCACCTCGGAGCCGATCACCAGCCCGTAGGCCTTGTAGAAATGGCGGACACGCTCGCTCGCAGCCGCCATTTGCGGCTCGGGCCGCGCAAGGGAAGCGATCGGAGGGTTCATGCGGGACTTCCTTGAATTTGCCGCAGCCACAGCGACAGCGAAACCGCGCGCCAGACATGCTGGACATCCGGCAGGGTCGCCCGCTCGGGCTGGCGCAGCATCCGATCATAGACCGCGGCCACTGCAGGCAGGTTCACATAGGGCGCGATCCGCTCGCTGTCCGGTCCAAGCAGCCTGTCCAGAAGCTCGCGGTGGTTGCCGAACATTCCATTGACCAGATTGGCGGTGAAATCGATCTTGTCGCGCCGCCATTGCACCGCCGGCGGCAGAACGCCTTGCATGGCCCGGCGCAGCACGTGGCGGCCAAAACCGTCCTTGAGCTTTTCCTCGCCGGGCAGCGCCAGGCAGAATTCGACGAGGGGCTTGTCCCAGAACGGATAGCGCGGCTCTACGCCGAAATTGGCGGCTGCCTTGTCGAGCACTTCGAAAGCGTGCGGCACCAGCCCTGTCGACAGAAGCCAGCGATGCGTCAGCGCTTCGCTGGCGCGGACGGCGGCGGGCATGTAGCCGCTGCGATGAAAGCGCTCGGCAAGATCGGTACGCCCGGCAAGACCTGGATTGACCAGACCCGCCCAGGCGGCGCGTGGAGCCTGCGTCGGCCCGCGCCGCACTTTGCGGACAAGGCGTTTGGCCGCCGCCCTCATCCTGGCGATCCGCCAGGCCGGGCCATAGATGGTCAGGAATTTGAAATAGAGGGGAAGCATTCCCTCGCCATAGGTGTTGGCCGCACTGCGCAACTCGCGCCAAAGCTCCAGCCACCTGCCGGCGTTGGCGAGCTCGTGGAGGTGTCCGTGGCCCTGCGAGACGACCTCGTCGCCGCCGTGCCCGTCGAGCAGCACCTTGACGCCCTTTGCGCCTGCCGTCCGGTAAAGGTCGCGTGTCAAGGACAGGCCGGGCGCCAGGAACGTGCCTTCCTGTTCCTCCAGGATGCGCTCGAATTCGGCGAAGGGCGCGTAATTGCCGACGGCAATCAGCGTGGCGTCGAGCGGAGTGCCGTCGAGCACCGCGTCGATGAACGGCTTCTCGTCCATGGACGAGCCCTTGTCGAACACCAGCGAGAAGGTCTTGAGCTTCGGGTTGCCTGTCGCCGCTGCCCTGAGGCTTGCAAGGCAGGTGATCGAGGATGAATCGAGTCCGCCGCTCAGCATGGCGCCGACAGCCGGCGTGCCGCGCATCCGGTTCGCCACCGATTGCGCGAAGAGGTGCCTGAACTCTTCGGCCGCGTCGGGGCGCGGCGGCCGCTGTGACGGCTCGATCTGCCAGTAGCGCCGCAGCGCAACACCGTGGCTCGCCACCATCATGCTGTGTCGCGCCGGCAAGCGGAAGATTTCGGCGTAGGGCGTGGCCTGCGGATCATCCGGCAGGCCGGCGAGAAAACCGGAAATCTGGTGCTCGCTGAGGCGCCTGCCGACGCCATCCAGCGCCAGGATCGGTCCGATCTCGGAGGCGAAAGCAAAGCGCCTCCCGGTCGAATGATAGTAGAAGGGTTTGACGCCGAAATGGTCGCGCGCGCAAAACAGCGCCTGACGATCGCGGTCCCATATCGCGAAGGCGAAGTCGCCTTGCAGGTAGGTCGGGCAGGCCTCACCCCATTTGAAGTAGGCCAGCATGATGAGCATCGCGTCGGCAATTGACCCGTCGCGCAGGCTCAGCCGCGCCAGAAGCTCATCGCGGTTGTCCAGCCGGCAATCGGCGGTGATGGCGAGCTTGCCGCCGGCCATCGCCAGCGGACCGGGCCCGTCCTCGCCGGTCGTGTCGAGCCAGGCGTGGCCGAGCGCCACGCTGCCCTCCGTCCGCCATGAGTTCCCGTCGCGAGCACGATGGCGCATGCGCGAAAGCATCTGCTGGATATCGCCCGCGGCGGCGGGCCTGCCATTGTCGATATGCATGATGCCGGCCACGCCGCTCATCAGTCACGACCCATGGTCGACAAGGTGGGTAAATCCGTTGATCGAGCCGCCAAGCACGATGTGGTTGCCGCTCATTAACCAGGCATGCGCCTTGAGCTCGCTGCCCGTCCCCTTTTCGATGCCGATGCTGATCTTCGAGGCGTTGCCCTGGCGCGCGAGGAGATATTGCCCGGCCAGCGCCTGGGTGAGGCAGCTGGCGCCCGGCACCAGCCGCGCGGCGGCTGCAACGCCCCAGGCGACGCGCCGCAGGTCGGCGATGCCGGCATCGCGCCTCGCATCAAGCCGCGTGACCAGGCCGCGCACGCGGTTGTAGGAGGAAAGCGTCAGCGCAAGCCGCACGACGCTCACCACCGCCAGGCAGCGCGCCAGAAACAGCATCTCCCGACCGCTCAGCGAGCGGAGCCTAGACCAGTTCCTCACTGTGGAGCCTCGCAAGCCCTGCTTCGGTCAGCCCCTTCAGCAAGCCCTCGACATCGGCCTTGCAGCGCTCGGCATCGACATTGTAGCGCGCAAGCACGGCGCCGCGGATATCGAGGATCGATCGCGGCTCCTGGATCTGCTCCCAGATGAAGGCGCCGACGCTGTTCAGGCTGTAATAGACGTTGGATTTGAGGTGGAGCAGCGCCAATCCGGCGCCGAATTCACAAGCTACCGCCTCGCTTGTCGCGACCACGCGGTCATGGTCCGAAGGGTTCCAGTGCATCCTAAAACCTCGTTGCTGGCCCGCCGCGCCCTTGGACCATAGCCAGGGATCGGTTGCCTGCGATCCTCGGCCGAAGCCGGGGGACAAAAGCCCCCCGGTTCACCTGTTGGTGGATATCCGGAGCCCCAACTTAGACTCGCGGAGCGGTGTAAGCTTACGAGAAAGTCAGCTCGCCGACCGGCGTGTGTGCGGGAAAGCTCACGTCGAGCGCCGTCGAGCCAGCGCCGCCCTGCGTGATGGTTTCAATCGAGCCATGAACCGTCAAGCTGGGGGTTTCGTACTCATGCTTCTCAACATTCTGTTCCATTTTACTCTCCAATTAAGGACTGGAAGCGGCCGCAGAATGCCGCCAGCATATCGCTATGCTGCAATGCGATTGCTGCATGGCAACATTCATGAGTCAAGCGTGATTTACCAAGCATTAATCAATTCTTGGTTGCGTCTGCCTTGCATGGTGATCAGGCCATGAGCATCGTCATCGTAATCCTCAATCGCCCAGGATTTCAACCGCGTGACCTCGCCGATTATATAAGGGACTGATTTATTTATAATAATTTCTTGAGCGGCAGATCCGTCCGACGGGAGTGAAGAAATTGCTGCAAAGAAGTCATCGCTTTTCGGATCGCAGCATCATCCCGGAGGGTTGTCTTCAAAAGTGATTGAATGTGTCTGGTTTAAACGCTTAGGTTGTGAATTTTAAGTGACTTCGGCCGCCTCTTGGGCGGTGGAGTAAATTTCGCGGTTTTTTTCTTCGCAAGTGCGGTATAGATCGATCGGGCGGCATTTAGTGGAGAGCGACATCGGGCATGGCGATGCAGGATGGCTCGTATCAAAGGCTGCGTGCCGCCGGCTGTGCCGACGAAGTCGCCTATGTGCAAGCCTGTCTGAGGCTGTTTTTTGCACCTGGCGTCGACGCCGCCGACGGTCAGGCCAATATGGCCGCGCCGACAATCTCGGCGGCTCAGGTCGCCGACATCGCAAGGCTGAACAAGGTCGCCGTATTCATGCTCAAGGCGCTCGCGCGTGCTCCCGCCGGCGCGGCGCCTCCCGGTTTGCTAGACTGGCTCGACGGTTATCGGCGGCGCACCATGTCGATGAACGCCGCCTGCATTGGTGATTCGGTGGCCATCGATCGCGTGCTTCGCGACAGGCGGGTCGATTTCGTCTTCCTCAAGGGACCGCTCCAGCAGCACACTCTCTATCTCGATCACTTCATGAAGCCTTCCGGCGATGTCGACATACTGGTTTCGCCGGCGAGCTTCGCCGAGGCGCGCGCGGCGTTGCGGACCATCGGCTACGAGGTTGCCGGCAAGTCGCGCTCGGTCTGGTGGGTGCGCTTCCTCGGCGAGCAGCACATGGTCCGCGAGGATGGCGCCAGAGCCTCGACGGTCGACCTCCATCATCGGCTGCAGCAGCCGGGTTCGCCGAGTCCGCGCGACATAGACGGCTTCCTGCACCGTAAGCGCGAAGTCGAGGTGGCCGGCGCGGCTATGCCGATCATCTCTGCGGCCGATACCTTGCTGTTGTCGTCGATCAGCGTCGCCAAGGCCTTTTTCAATCGCGAGCCTTGCGCCGGCTATGTCTGTGATGTCAGGGCGAGCGCCAGCCGGCTGAGTGAGGCCGAGCAGCAGACGGTGCTCGATCATGCCGCCGAGCAGGGCCTTGCCGACACGCTGCTTCTGGGGCTTCGCGCTGCTGACGTGCTGCTCGGCGCCAGCCGCACACTGCTGTCGGACCGCGCCACCCGCATCCTGGCGCGTATCGACAACGCCGACCTCTTCCACATGGTGATCGCGCCCTGGCTCGCGTCGCTGCGCTGGCCGCAGCGCCGCCATGTGCTGTGGGAACTGTGCGGCCATGAGCCCGTCCGTTACCTGGCCGAGGCCGGCTGGGCCGCCTCTGCCGACCTCAGCCGGCGCATCTTCGAGCGGCCGGCCGGTGTCGCGCCGGCGCCGGCCGGCACGATCAAGATCGCGGGCGGCACAGCCACTCATGCAAGCGAAAGGTGAACCCATGCCGGTGACGACGCCTGTGACGAGCCCGGCGGTTTGCGTCATCATTGCCGCGCGCAATGCGGCGCGGACGATTCCCGTCGCCATCGCCTCGGCGCTGCGCGAGACGGAAGTCGCCGAAGTCGTCGTGGTTGACGACGCTTCCACCGACAACACCCGCGATGTGGCTTTGGCCGCCGACGACGGAAGCGGCCGGCTTGCCGTCATCCGCCTCGACGTCAATCGCGGTCCTTCCTCCGCGCGTAACGTCGCTATCCAGGCCTCCAGATCGCCCTTCATCAGCATCCTCGACGCTGACGATTTCTTCCTCGAAGGCCGCTTTCGCCGGCTTTTCGCCGCCGCCGACTGGGATTTCGCCGCCGACAACATCATGCTGATCCGCGACGACGCCGCGACCGACCTCGCCGGGGTCGCCGCGCCGCCTTTCGCCGCCGATCCGGAATTCCTCGATTTCGAGCGCTTCATCGACGGCAACATCTCGCGGCGCCGCGTCCTGCGCGGCGAACTCGGCTTTCTCAAGCCGGTGATCAGCCGGGCTTTCCTGGAACGGCATGGACTGACTTACGATGAGAACCTGCGTCTTGGCGAGGACTACGAGCTCTATGCGCGCGCGGTCGCCCGCGGGGCGCGATTCAAGATCATCAAGTCCTGTGGCTATGGCGCGATCGTGCGCGCCGATTCGCTGAGCGGCCGCCACAAGACGCAGGACCTGAAGCGCCTTGCCGATGCCGATCTGGCGTTGCTTCAAATCGACAACCTTCCCGAACGCTCGAAGGCGGCGTTGCGGCGCCATGAGCGCCATGTCCGCGACAAATACCGGCTGCGCAACTTCCTCGACGTGAAGGCCGAGCGCGGCCTGGCGTCGGCCGCGGCTTACGCTTTCGCCAGCCAGTCGAACCTGATCCCGATCGTTCGCGGCGTCGCCACCGACAAGCTCGAGGCGCTTTTCCGCCGCACCGGCATTGCTGCAAGACAGCAAGTGCCGCCGATGCGCTTCCTGATGGCGGCAAGCAGCGCCGCAGGCGAATGATTCCGTATCGTCCCGGAATCCCCGGCCCTCAAAAAATCCGCATTCGCAAAACTATGATGTTGCCTAGTCGCCGCGAGGGTGGCAGTCTATGCTGCAATGCAGCAATTTCGAAAGGCCGGCAAGATGGCTTCGATTTTTGGCTTCAGATCCCGGGATCCGGCTCGCGACCGGCAGACCGATCTCCAGCGTTTCGACCGGTTGGCGAAGCTGTTCGACCAGATCGCGGCCGAGATCGAGACGGAGAAAACGGGTTTGGAGAATCGCTACAGGTCGACGGCAGCCAATGCGGCCTTTCTGGTCGAGGCGATGGAGAATGGTTCGGCATCGGCCAGTAAGGAGTCGGATGTCAGCGTGATGACCAATTCGATCCTGAACTACGAGCGGCGCATTGCGGAGCTCGCTCGCCAAAAAGGCCTGGTGAGGGAACTGCGCCGTTCGCTCGACGCGATTGTCGAGGATGGCGCCGATCGGTCTCCTTCGCAGTTCGCGGCAAGAGGATGACGGCGCGCGCAAGCGCCGTCATCGGTACGAGACACTAGAGGAGTTCAAAGGGCAGAGGATCAGAAGCGGCTCGCTCATGCGAACCGAGGATGACTTGGGTTGGGCGGACAACACAAGGTGAGTTTGTTATGAACGCAGATCTGGACAATACCTCCACCGTGGCGGCTTGCGCGATGCCGCAGGCGCCAAGGGGCGGATTAACCAGCCTACGACTCGGCGCCGTCGGCGCCCTGTTTGCACTTACAGTGGCACTTGCGGCAGGCCTGCATTCCGCGCACGCGCAAGAGGCTCAGCAAGAACTGCAAAGCGCGCCGTCTTTCGTCGACAATTTCTCCAATTTCAACCAGTCCCGCTGGTTCGTCTCGGACGGATGGACCAACGGAGCCCATCAGAACTGCACCTGGTCCAAGGATCTCGTGCGGCTTTCCGACGGCGTGCTGTCGCTGAGCTTCGAAAAGCGCAAGCTGAAGGACCGCGAGTTCGCCTGCGCCGAGATCCAGACAAAGCAGCGTTACGGCTATGGCGTCTACGAGGCGCGCATGAAGACCGGCACCGGCTCCGGCCTCAACGCCGCCTTCTTCTCCTATATCGGCCCGCAGGACAAGCAGCCCTGGGACGAGATCGACTTCGAGGTCCTCACCAAGGATCCGTCGAAAGTGCAGGTCAACAGCTACATCCAGGGCAAGCCGAAGAACGGCAAGCTGGTCGACGTTGAGGGCGGCGCCGACAAGGGCTTCAACGATTACGGCTTCGTCTGGGAGAAGGATCGGCTGCGCTGGTACGTCAACGGCAAGCTTGTCCATGAGGTGACCAACCCGAACGAATTGCCGACGCATCCGCAGAAAATCTTCTTCAGCCTCTGGGGCAGCGACAAGCTGACCAACTGGATGGGCGCCTTCACAGATCCCGGCAGCAAGGTCACCATGCAGGTCAAGCGCGTCGCTTTCACCGCTTTGGGCCAGCCATGCCAGTTTCCGGAATCGCTGGCATGCAGCATAAGTAACAGCAACTGAGCATGATCCCCGAAAGTGGGACCCGGTTTCGGGGTAAGATCATGCCGAACTAACCGGGCCGTTGGGCCTGGGGACATCTGAACCGGCCGGGCCGCTTTGTGGCCCGGCCTTTGACAGGAATAGAACCAAATGAATTTGACGGTGTTTGGGATTGGCTATGTCGGTCTCGTCCAGGCCGCGGTCCTTGCCGAGGTCGGCCACGAGGTCGTCTGCGTCGATGTCGACGAGAAGAAGGTGGAGCGCCTAAACCAGGGCTTGATCCCGATTTTCGAACCGGGCCTCGAAAGTCTCGTCAAGGAAAACCACGCGGCCGGTCGCATCCGCTTCACCACGGACGCGGCAGCGGCGGTCAGGCATGGCCAGATCCAGATGATCGCGGTCGGCACGCCGCCCGGCGAGGACGGCTCGGCCGATCTGAAATATGTGCTCGCCGTCGCCGAGACCATCGGCCGCGAGATGGACAGCGTCAAGATTGTCGTCGGCAAGTCGACCGTCCCGGTCGGCACTTGCGAAAAGGTGAAGGCCAGGATCGCCGAAACGCTCAAGAAACGCGGCCGCGAGGACCTCGCCTTCGACGTTGCCTCGAATCCCGAATTCCTCAAGGAGGGCTCGGCGGTCGCGGATTGCATGAAGCCGGACCGCATCATCGTCGGCACCTCCAGCGAGGATACCGAGATGGTGATGCGCGAGCTCTACGCGCCGTTCAACCGCAACCACGAGAAGATGATCGTGATGGACGTGCGCAGCGCCGAATTCACCAAATACGCCGCCAATTGCATGCTGGCGACGAAGATCAGCTTCATGAACGAGATGGCCAATCTCGCCGAACAGCTGGGCGCCGACATCGAGGAGGTGCGCAAGGGCATCGGCTCGGATCCGCGCATAGGTTACCACTTCATCTATCCCGGCCTCGGCTATGGCGGCTCGTGCTTCCCGAAGGACGTGCGCGCGCTGATCAAGACCGCCGAGGGCGTCAAGTTCGACGCCAAATTGCTGCGCGCCGTCGAGGAGCGCAACAATGCGCAAAAGTCGGTGCTGTTCGACAAGGTCAGTCACTATTTCAAGGG
The DNA here is from genome assembly GCA_004020875.1 of Mesorhizobium sp. Lineage (GTDB taxonomy): Bacteria > Pseudomonadota > Alphaproteobacteria > Rhizobiales > Rhizobiaceae > Mesorhizobium. Next base: position 343,110 of record SAPZ01000003.1, on the reverse strand, counting down.
CGCGCTCAGTGGAAAGACCTTCGCCGTCTGGGGGCTCGCCTTCAAGCCCAACACCGACGACATGCGCGAGGCGCCGTCACGCACGCTGATGGAAGCGCTGTGGGCGGCCGGCGCCAAGGTGCAGGCCTACGATCCCGAGGCCATGCAGGAGTGTCAGTCGATCTACGGCCTGCGCGAGGATCTGCTTTTGTGCGGCACCAAGGAGGCGGCGTTGCGCGGCGCCGATGCGCTTTTGATCTGCACCGAATGGAAGAGCTTCCGCGCGCCCTCCTTCGACGCGCTCAAGGATGCGTTGACGACGCCGGTCATCTTCGACGGCCGCAACCTCTACGATCCCAAGGTGATCGCGCGCTACGGCATCGAATATTTCTCGATCGGCAGGATGGCGGCATGACTGCTGTCTGCCTCAAGGACAATGGCCGTGGCCAGGGCTGCGGACACACGCCAGCGAACGGCGCGTCGGCAACGGTATGAGGTCACCAATGGCTGCCCGGCAGAAACAGACGGTCACCGTCATCGTCCCCACCTTCAATCGCGAAAAATTCCTGCCCGAGGCCATCGACAGCCTGCTCCGGCAGACTGTGGTGCCGGATCAGATCCTGATCGTGGACGATGGCTCGACGGACGGCACTGGCATGGTGGCGAGCTCCTTTCCAGCGCCGGTGGAATATTACCGGAAGGAGAACGGCGGCAAGTCGACCGCGCTGAACTTCGCCCTGAAGCGCTGCACGGGGGATTTCGTCTGGATATTCGACGACGACGATGTCGCGCATCCGACAGCGCTTGAACGGTTCCTCGCCGCCTTCGAGCGGGAGCCGGAAGTCGATTTCGCTTTCGGCGAATATGCGCGTTTCCAGCAATCAGCCCAGATCGAAGAGCAGAATTACCAAATCGTCGCCTTCGGCCATGTCAGCCAGGATAATTTTTTCCCGTCTCATCTCGAATATTGCCACGTACATCAGCCGGGTCTCCTGGTGCGCCGCGAATGCTACGAAAAGGTGGGAGGCTTCAACGAGACACTGGTCCGGTCGCAGGACTACGAGATGATGCTCAGGCTCGCGCGCCGCTTCAAGGGCATCAGGGTCGACGGCCTCATGTTCTTCCAGCGCCAGCACGAGATGGTTCGCGGCAGCACAAAGGTCGTCATTTCCTATGCCAACAGGATAAAGGCATGGGGCTCGTATGATCGGGCGATCATGGAAGAGATCTACAAGTCCGTCGATCTGCATGAGTATCTCGATCGCTCGGAGCAGGCCTTGCCGAAGACGGCCGATCTCGAGATGCAGGCACTGCTGCAGCGTTCGAGCATCATGGCCAGGAAGGGTCTATGGCACCATGCGGCCGCGGACATCCGCCGCTACGCCCAGCTTGCCGAACGGGCCGGAAAGACCTCGCTCAGCGACAAGGAACGCGCCATCGTACGACGTACGTTCGAAGCCTACGATACGGGGCTGTCATCCGCCCCGGCCGACGAATTCGTCTCGGCGGTGAAGGCATGGAAATCGGGACCGCTGAAGGCCGACATCGTCAGGGAATACATGCATTCATTCCCACACTATCTGGCGCGGGACCTGAAGGCGGGAAAGGTGATCCCGGCATCGAAGTTGTTGCGGGAGTATTCGACATTGTCGCTCTCGGCCTCGGTCGGCCGCTTGTGCCAGGCAATGACGTCGAAGCTTCCATCGGCGCGCGGCGCAAGCTGACGAGCCCTGGGTTGCGCATGCTCGCCCGCCGGGCCGGATTAGGAGCCGAACGATGAAAGTGCTTTTTGCAAGCGGCAACGGATATATTCCCGAGTTCACCGGCGGCGTGCAGTCCAACACTCACCATCTGGTCGAACAACTGATCGAGCACGGCCACCAGGCTTCGGTCCTCGCCTCGCTGTTCGGCGACGGCATGTTCGGCTTCAAGGCGCGCGCCAAGATGAAGCTGTTGCGGCAGCCCGCGGTGGTCGACAATTTTCCCGGCTACCCGGTGATGCGTGCCTGGTTCCCCTGGGAGGCTGCCGGCTTCGCCGTCGGGAAAACCAAGCCTGACGTTGCCGTCGTGCAGTGCCACAAATCCGTCCTGCTCGGAAAGGCGCTTCTCGCCGAAGGGGTGCCGCTGGTGGTCTATCTTCACAACGTCGAATTCCATGAACTCGCCGGCGATCCGCGCGACCTCACATCGGCCCTCTACATCGCCAATTCGGAGTTCACCGCGCGCACCTACAAGGAAAAGTTCGGCATCGATTCCATCGTGCTGCCGCCGACCATCAACGACGCCCTCTACTGCACCCACACGACCGGCGAATACGTCACCATGATCAACCCCTATGAGGAGAAGGGTTTCGATCTTGCGGTGAAGATTGCGGCGGCCTGCCCGGAAATCCCGTTCCTGTTCGTGGAAAGCTGGAAGCTCGAGGACGACCATCGCGCGCGAATAGAGAAGACCATCGCTCCGCTCTCAAATGTCACGCTCGAGAACCGCACCAACGACATGAAGACGGTCTACGGCCGCACCAGAATCCTGCTTGCGCCGAGCAAATGGGAAGAAGCCTGGGGGCGCGTCGCGTCCGAGGCGCATTGCAGCGGCATCCCCGTCCTGGGCTCAAGGCGTGGCGGCCTGCCCGAAGCCATCGGTCCCGGCGGCGTGGTGCTCGACTATGATGCCCCGGTCGAAGAATGGGCCGCGGCGGTAAGGCGCCTGTGGAACGACCGCCAGGAATACGAACGGGCCTCAGCCGCGGCGCTCGCCTTCTCCAAACGTCCGGAGCTCGACCCGGCGCGGCAATTGGTCGTGTTTCTCCAACTGCTCGAAAGAGCGGCCCGGCAGGGCGTTCGCCGCGCTGCCTAGCTTGCCGAGTTGGGAAGGAGCTGCTTTGCTGCATTGCACCTAAAATGTTGCGATGCAGCAATTCCTACATTAGTTTGCGCCGACAGGAGTCAAAGTTCATGCCGCATGTGTCATGCCTTGCCGACGTTTCCAGACTTAGCCGGGCGAGAACATCCTGCCGATGAGGATTTGTTTCGTCGTCGACAAATTTCCCACTCTGTCCGAGACATTCGTGCTCGATCAGATTGCCGGATGCCTTGAAAGAGGGATGAAAGTCGGTGTCGTCTGCAATGAGATGGCCTTTGGCAAAGACAGCAATGTCGACGATGCACGTTGGCGGTCATTGCCTGGGCCGGTCGTTTCCTGGTGGGGCGGCCTCGGTCGCTACCGTTCGCTGCTGGTGAAATGGTCGGGCAGGTTTTGGGATAAGCTCTCGACCGCTATCGACCTCGCCAACGCGCACAAGCTGCGGAACGCCGATGTGATCGTGGCGCATTTCGGCCATAACGGCCTGCGCGTCGCTCGCATCATGAAGCGGCGCAGCATTTCCGCGCCCTTGGTGACCATATTCCACGGCACCGATGTCGGCAGGCCGATGCACGATAACACACTCGGCTGCTACAGGCCCGTTTTCGAGAAGGGGGTTCTCCAGCTGCCTGTGAATGCGTTCTTCCGTCAGGCCCTGATCGATGCCGGCGCCGAGCCGGCGCAGGTCGCGGTCCATCACATGGGCATTCGCCCTGGCGAGATCGAATATCGCTGGCGCTCCTGGCAGGGACGTACGCTGTCTTTCATCTCGGTGTGCCGGCTGACCGAGAAGAAGGGGACCGAATATGCGCTTCGTGCGCTCGCCGGCCTGCCGCATCGCGACTGGATCTATTCGGTGATCGGCGGCGGAGAATTGCTGGAGCAGTTGAAGCGCATCGCCATCGATCTCGGTATTGCCGACAGGGTGACTTTCCTTGGACCGCGTCCGCACGGCGAGGTGAAGCAGCGTCTGCGTGACGCGGATGTCTTTCTTCTGCCAAGCGTCGCCGGGCGAGACGGCGATCTGGAAGGAATACCGGTTGCGCTCATGGAGGCGATGGCCGGCGGCCTGATTGCCGTGAGCACCTATCATTCGGGGATTCCCGAGCTGATCGAGGATCATAAGACAGGCTTCCTCGTACCCGAACGGGACGTCGCCGCGCTTGCCGGCAAGCTCACCTGGATCGCCGAGAATCCAGGCCTGTGCGAGCAGATTGCGCTTGCCGCCCGGAGGAAGGTCGAGGCGGATTTCAATGCCGATATCTTGAACGAACGCTTTGCGCAGATCATCGCGCGGCTGGGGGAGACCGGATCCGTCACATGAATGCCAATCCGCCGCCCCCTCAATTCGGTCGCGTTGCCTTGCGCGGCGGGCTGGTCACTGCTGGCGCCCAAGGCTTCAAGATAGCGATCCAGTTCCTTTCGGTCGTCATCCTTGCCCGGCTGCTTGTTCCCGAGGATTTCGGCCTCGTGGCTTCTGTGGGACCGATCGTGGCCTTTGTCGGCCTGCTCCAGGATCTCGGCCTCCAGCAGGCGGTCATCCAGCGCAAGGAGATCGATCAACGGCAGCTCAACCAGGTCTTCTGGCTGAGCGCGGTTGTCGGTCTGTGCGCCGGCGCGGTCGTGGCTTGCCTGGCCCCCGCCATTGCCGCTTTCTACGGCGACCAGCGCATGTGGGGAATAACACTTGCTTCCGCCGTGCCGCTGCTTTTTGGCAGTCTTGCCGCTGTGCCGCTTGCCTTGATGAACCGCCATCTGCAATTCGGCCAGCTTGCGCTCAACGACACGATCACCGCGGCCGTCGGGCTGCTCGCCACCGCAACCGCGGCGTATTTGGGGCTTGGCTATTGGTCGCTGGTTTTGGGGCCGGCCGTTTCAGCCGTCGTAGCGCTGGTCGCCGGCTGGTTGGTAACGCGCTGGACGCCGTCCTGGCCGAATCTGAAGATCGATGGCGACATATTCAGGTTCGGCGCGAATCTCACCGGCTTCAACCTGGTCAACTTTCTCTCTCGCAACCTCGACAACATCCTAATCGGAAAATATTCCGGCGCGATCGAGCTGGGCTACTATGATCGCGCCTACAAGCTGCTGCTCTTTCCGCTGCAAAACATCAACCAGCCGCTGACGCGCATCATGGTGCCGCTGCTCAGCCGCATCCATGAGGACAAGCAGCGCTTTCGCGACATCTATGTCCGGACAAACTGGCTGCTGGCCGTCATCACCATGCCCGGCATTGCGACGTTGACACTGACTTCGGAGCAGGTGGTCAGGCTTCTCTTCGGTGAGCGCTGGATGGCTGTGGCGCCGATTTTCGCTTGGCTGGGCATCGCCGGCCTGATGCAGTCCGTATCGAGCACCACGGGATGGATATTCATCTGCCAGGGCAAGACGAAGACGATGTTCCATTGGGGCATCTATTCGTCGCTGACGACCGTCGCCTCCTTCATCGTCGGCTTGCATTGGGGCGCCATCGGCGTCGCGGCTGCCTATGCCATCAGCGGCTATGTGCTGCGTGTCCCGGTGCTTGCCGCCCTGATCCATCGCGTCGGCCCGGTGACCGCGGGCGATTTCCTGGGCATACAGGGGCTCTTCATCGTCTCGTCCCTGCTTGCCTGGCTCTCGTATCTGTCGTTGCCGGCGTTGCTGACCAGCCAGTCGGACCTGCTCGCGATCCTTGTGGCGATTGCCCTAAATTACGGGTTCGCCCTGGCCCTCATGCTTGCTGTTCCGCAGTCGCGCAGGGCGTTGCTCGCCACTCTTGCCAACGTCGCCAGCAACATTGGGTGAGCGGCGGCTGCCGATCAAGGACGACAACGGCCCGGTTGCCGACATTGCCGACGCATGCTCTTCCAGCACGGCCTCGAGGCTTGCCCGGCGATAGTGGCCAAGGCTGCCGATGAATCTGCCGAGTTTTTCGGCCGCTTCCGTGGGCGTCACGGTATCGATGTCGAGGAGAAGGTCGGCGACGCCGATATGCTTTGCGACTTCCTTGGTCTTGAATTCATAGGCGATCGGCAGAACCGGCGTGCCAACGCAAAGCGACATGATCATCATATGCATGCGCGTCGCGACGACGAAGTCGCAATCCTTCACCACCGCCATCAGTTGATCGGGCGTATGAAATGTGGCGTCGACATTGACGTGCTCGGCGATTTCCGGGTCGAGTTCGGCCACGATCGCCCGCGCGGTTTTGGCGTCGTCATGGGCATATTCCGGCACGCCCTGGCACGTCGAAACGAAGGTCACCTCCTTGGCATGGTCCCTGACGAGAATTGTGGCGATCTCCCGGATCGAATCGAGATAGCGGCGCATGCCGTCCTCACCGTCGCTGACGAAGCTCCAGTGACGGACGGAAATAGCAACGCGACCCGTCTGCGCCGGCGCGCTGCCGAGATGTTTCTTGATCCTGTCGGTATCGGCCAGGGCAAACACGGCATCGGCGACCACATGGCATTTGCCCGGGTCCTTCACCAGATCCAGTATGTGATTTCTGGACCGCTCGTCACGCAGCAGGACGAGCGGAGCCCGATCGAAGATCGGACCGAGCTCCTGGCGATTGTAGCTTTTCTTGAACGGGCCGAGCGATTGCGTGAAGAAGATCGGGTCCTTTCCCAGGATCGCATCGATGCGGAATTGATTGAGCCGCTTTTCGAGATCGTAATTCTCGACGAGATAAGTTCCGCCTGTCGTCACCACCAGGTCGGCGCTCGCATAGGCTTCAAGGCCGCGGCGGTCGTCCTGGTTGAAGAAAAAGCTGCTGGCGGCGCCGTTTTGCGCGAAGCGCCGCAAGGCGCGCCAGACTGCCCGGTTGTAGAGCGACTTGAGACGGCCCTTTATCCGGCCGCCGCGCCGATCCTTGAGCAGGGATTCCGACAACAGCTTGTGAAATTCGAGATCCGGGTAATCTTTCTTTGGGTAAAGCCTGGCCGCGACGTCTGGCTGACTGTCGAAAACCAGGAACCGCACATCGCCGCCGACGACCGATCTGAGAATATGGCGGATGGCCAAAAGAATCGCGGCATCGCCAGTGTTCAGACACACTGTGTTTTCGATCACGACTTTCATGGGGACCCTCGTTTCGCGTCCGTGGCCAGGCCAGCGGCGGTTAAAACGGCATGTTTTGCCGAAGTGCTGCCACGCGATCCGCGTCGCGATCCTGGCGTGCCGCACCACGCTCGTAACCAACGTCGAACCCAGATCGACGCCAGGCAGCGTTGAGAGTAGCCTATCATTTTTGCAGTGCAACAAAAAATGTGCGCGCGTCTGCTACGCGGCACCAAAATTGTTGCGATGCAGCAAAAGCTGTACTAGCATCCCGAATGGGTGGGCCGAACATCGGTCGAGTTTCATGCTGCATGTCTTGTACCTTGTGCATGACGTATCCGACCCGGCAGTGCGCCGGAGGGTCCAGATGCTCAAGGCAGGCGGCGCCAGGGTAACCCTGGCGGGCTTCCGCCGCACCACCAGTCCGGTCGCCGAGATCGAGGGTATCAAGCCTGTCGACCTCGGCGCGACACGCGACGGCCGATTCGCGCAGCGTCTCGGGGCGGTCGCCAAGGCGGCCATGTCGATCGGCGCGAAGCTGGGCACCATGCTCAGGCCCGATCTCATAATCGCGCGCAATCTCGAAATGCTGGCTCTTGCCCGCCGCGCCAATGCCGCCCTCGGAGCGAACGTACCCATCGTCTATGAATGCCTCGACATCCATCGCCTGGTGCTGCGCGACGATTTTGTCGGCCGGACATTGCGCGGCGCCGAGCGTCATCTCGCCCGCGACGTGAAGCTTCTGGTGACCAGCTCGCCAGCCTTCATCGCCAATTATTTCGAGCCCTTCGGCCAGATCGGCGCCCCAGTCGAGCTGATCGAAAACAAATATTTCGAGGCGGCATCCGTTGTCGCAGCGCATTCTTTCGAGGACGACAGCCCGGCGACGCCACCCTGGCGGATCGGCTGGTTCGGCGCCCTGCGCTGCCGCCGCTCGCTGGAACTGCTGGCGGACTTCACCCGCCGGCAGTCGGGGCGATTTGAGGTCGTGCTCAGGGGCCGCCCGGCACTGTCCGAGTTTCCGGATTTTCATGGTTTCGTTGAGGCCGAGCCGTGGCTTTCGTTCGAGGGGCCCTACCGCAATCCGGAGGATATGGCGGCAATCTACGGGCAAGTGCACTTCTCCTGGGCGATCGATTTCTTCGAAGCCGGCCAGAATTCCGAATGGCTGCTTCCCAACCGCCTCTACGAGGGCTGCCGCTTCGGCGCCGTGCCGATCTCGATGGCCGGCACCGAGACCGGCCGGTTCCTCAAAGGGCAGGATATCGGCGTGCTTCTGTCCGAGGCGACGGCCGAGGAACTTGAGGCGATGCTCGGCCGAATGGATCAGGACAGATACCGCGCCCTGAAGTCGGGGGTATTGGCGCGCAATCCTCGGACCTGGAGCTACGACCGCAGCGACTGTGCGGTCTTTGTCGAAAAGCTGCGCGGCCTCACCGCCATGCCTTCGGCTTTTGCGGCGGCGGCATGATGGCAAAGGACGCGCAAAGACCGGTGACGCAGGCAAATCAATCGATCCTAATCGTCATTCCCTGCCTCAACGAGGCGGACCATATCGGCGGCCTGCTCGGCCAGTTGCGGCCCGCGGCGGCACGGCTTGGCGGCCGCATCGTCGTCGCGGACGGCGGCAGCACCGACGGCACGCAGGCCATCGTCGAAAAGATCGTGGCGAAGGATCCCCGGGTTGTCCTGCTCGCCAATCCGAAGCGCCTGCAAAGCGCTGCCATCAATCTGGCGGTGGCGCGTCTCGGTGAAGGCGCGGATTATCTCATCCGCATCGACGCGCATGGCGGCTATCCGGACGATTACTGCGATCGGCTGGTCGAGGAGGCGGTTGCGACCGGCGCCGATTCGGTCGTCGTTTCGATGCTGACCGCCGGCACCGGGGCCGTGCAGAAGGCCGTGGCGGCGGCGCAGAATTCCAAACTTGGCACCGGCGGCTCGAAGCACCGGCACATGTCCGAGGGCGAGTGGGTCGACCACGGTCACCACGCGCTGATGCACATCGCCGCCTTCAAGCATGTCGGTGGCTATGACGAGAGCTTCAGCCACAACGAGGACGCCGAGCTCGACTACCGCTTGCGCAAGGCCGGCTATCGCATCTGGATGAGCGGCCGGACGCAGATGGTCTATTATCCGCGCTCGACGCTGAAGAGCCTTTATTTCCAGTATCTCGGCTATGGCCGCGGCCGCGCCCGGAATGTGCTCAAGCACCGCATGGTGCCGAAGGTCCGCCAGATGATCCCGCTGCTGGTGGCGCCCGTGGTGCTGCTCGGCCTGTTCTCCTTCGTCCTCTGGCTGGCGGCGGTGCCGTTCCTTTTGTGGGCGACGGTGTGCCTCGGCTACGGCCTGGCGACGGCGGTACGCCGGCGCAACGCCAGCATCGCGCTGGCCGGAGTCTCGGCCATGGTCATGCATTTCGGCTGGTCTGTCGGTTTCTGGCAGCAGCTTTTGACGCCGCGCTCGCAGCGCAAGGTGGCGTGATGGCCGGCCGCTCGATCGACGTCTGCATCTGCACCTTCCGCCGGCCTGAACTGGCCGACACGCTGCGCTCCGTCGCCGCCCTGGAGAAGCCTGAAGGCTCGGAGGTCGGCATAGTCATTGCCGATAATGATGATGAACCAAGCGCCCAGAAGTTGGTGAAGGCGCTGGCCGAGGATTTGAAGCTGCCGGTCCGCTATCGCCACGCGCCGGCGCGCAACATCTCGATCGCCCGCAACGCCTGCCTCGACGCCAGCGTGTCGGACTTCGCCGCCTTCATCGACGATGACGAGACGGCATCGCCCGGCTGGCTGGTCGAGTTGATGGCGACGGCCGATGCCACCGGGGCCGCAGCGGTGCTTGGGCCGGTGCGGGCGCATTATCGCCAGGACGCGCCGGATTGGATGCAAAAGGGCGACTTCCACTCGACCTTGCCGGTCTGGGTGCGCGGCGAGATACGCACGGGCTACACCTGCAACGTCCTGCTCAGAATGACCGATGCGAGCCTGCGCGGGCGGCGCTTCAGCCTGGCGCGCGGCCAGACCGGCGGCGAGGATACCGAGTTCTTCGATGCCATGGTCAAGGCCGGCGGCCGCATCGCCTTCGCGCCGCAAGCCTTTGTCGACGAGGTCGTGCCGCGCGCCAGGGCCGCGTTCAACTGGCTGCGCCGCCGCCGCTTCCGCTTCGGCCAGACGCACGGCCACCTGATCGGGCGCGGCACCGGCGGCATCCGCCGCGCCGGCCAGGTCGGGCTGGCATCAGCCAAGGCCGCTTGCTGCTTCGGCATGGCTGTTTTGACCGCGATCAGCCCTGTGCGACGGAACCGCAGCGTGCTGCGCGGCATTATGCACGTTGGTGTCGTCTCCGGTTTGGTCGGCGTCCGTGAAATCCGCCAGTACGGCCTCACTTCGCCAGAGCAAGGGAACAAGCGTGCAGCCTGACGTCAGCTTCGTCATCGCCGCCTATAATGCGGAGACCACTCTCGACCGCGCCATCGCCGGCGCGATCGCCCAGCTTGGCGTCACCGTCGAGGTCATTGTCGTCGACGACCAGTCGCGCGACGGCACGCTGGGTGTGGCACGAGCTTACCCGGAAGACATCGTCAAGGTGGTGGCGCTACCCGAGAATCGTGGCCCAGGCGGCGCCAGGAATGCCGGTCTCGATTTCGCGCGCGGCCGCTGGGTGGCGGTGCTGGATTCCGACGACGCCGTTCTCCCGGGCCGTATGGCTGCGATGATCGCGCGGGCGGAAGCGGCCGGCGCCGAGATCGCTGTCGACAATGTCCAGGTCGTGCGCGAGGACGGCACGCCCGACGACACCATGTTCCCGGCCGGTTATCTCGAAGCTTTGCGCGAAATCTCGCTGGCCGACTACATCGACGGCAATCTGGTTTTCGAATCGCGCTTCAATCTCGGCTATCTCAAGCCGGCCTTCCAGCGGCGGTTCCTCGACGAGAACCGGCTGCGCTACGACGAGAAGCTGCGCATCGGTGAGGACTACATCCTGCTTGCAAGCGCGCTTGCCACCGGTGGCCGTTGCGCTGTCGAGCCGACGGTCGGTTATGTCTACCACATCCGCACCGGCTCGATCTCGCGCGTGCTCGAATTGCACCACGTCGAGGCGATGATGCGCGCCGACGCCGCGTTCGCGGCGGCATACCCCATGGACAGCGGCGCCCAGATGGCCTTCGCGAGGCGCAGCCGCAGCCTGCGCAAGGCTGCGTCCTTCCTGTCCCTGGTCCAGCACATCAAGGCGCGCGCGCCGCTCAAGGCGATAGGCACGGCGCTCAGGGATCCGGCCGCGATCGGGCATATGTCGATGCCGATCGCGGTCCGGCTCAGAAGGGTTGCGGCGCAAGTTCGCCGTCGGGGCGGGGAGATGACGCATGCGGCCGATTTGATAGCCGGCGACAGGTAGAAATCTATTTCTCTCAGAAGGAAGACCAGATGCAGAAAGTCAGGAAGGCAGTCATCCCGGTGGCGGGGCTCGGAACACGGTTCCTGCCGGCAACCAAGTCTATGCCGAAGGAGATGCTCCCCGTCGTCGACAAGCCCGTCGTGCAATATGCCGTCGACGAGGCGTTCGAGGCCGGCATCGAGCACATCGTCTTCGTCACCGGCCGCAACAAGGCGGTTATCGAGGACTATTTCGATCTGCATCCTGAACTGATCGGCACGCTGGAGCAGACCGGCAAGAAGGCGCAGCTCGAATCGCTGGAAAGCCTGCTGCCGGTCGCCGGCGCCACCTCCTTCATCCGCCAGCAGTCGCCGCAGGGCCTCGGCCATGCTGTCTGGTGCGCGCGCGACGTGATCGGCAACGAGCCCTTCGCGCTGCTGCTTCCCGACATGGTGTCCTTCGGCGCGCGCGGCTGCCTTGCCGAGACCGTCGATCTTTATCAACGGACCGGCGGCAATGTGATCGCCGTCGAGCGCTGCGATCCCGCCGAAACGAGCAAATATGGCATTGTCGGCCGTGGCGACGAGGTCGGCTCCGGCTTCCAGGTCACGGAGATGGTTGAAAAGCCCGCGCCCGCCAAGGCGCCGTCGAATTTCTACATCAATGGCCGCTATGTGCTGCAGCCGGAAATCTTCGCGCTGCTCGGCAATCAGCAGCGCGGCGCCGGCAACGAGATCCAGTTGACCGACGCCATGGTGCGCCTCGCCCAGAGCCAGCCCTTCTACGCCCAGCCTTTCGACGGCCGCATGTTCGACTGCGGCTCCAAGGAAGGCTTCATCGAGGCCACCATCGCCTTTGCTTTGGCTCGCGACGACATGAAAGGCCCTGTCCTCGAAATGCTGCAGCAATTCGTCCGGTCGCATGAGCGCCGGGAAGTAGCCGCATAATGCCCATCTTTCGGGTGCATATGCGGTTTCGCGATGGCGCGACAGCCACTCAGGCGCCCGGTCCTTCCGGCCCGGCGCATCCTGGCATCAACGTTGCGCGGTCTTTTCTGGTCACGACGCCGATCTACCAAGGCCGATAGCGCCTGCAACCTGGAATTGGACCGAACATGAACTATGCCAACTTCCCTATCGACAAGAGGGTGCCGTTGCCCAGTGCCGACCAGGAAAAGGGTGAAGACTTCATCGATGTCGAGCGTCTGCTTGGCATGGCCGCTCGTCAAGCCAAGGTGGTGGCGGTCTGCGCCGCCATCGGCCTGTTCCTGGGCGTGATCTATCTGCAGACCACGCCCAAGCAGTATATGTCCGTGGCGAGCGTCCTGATCGACGAGGGCATGAACAAGGTCATGGATGACATCTCGGCTGCCAGCGCAACGCAGCAGACCGACGCGACGATCCTCAGCCAGATCGAAATCCTCAACTCGGCGCGGCTAGCGTCGGAGGTGGTCGACAAGTTGAAGCTCGACCAGAACCAGGATTTCATGAACCCGCCCCAATCGGCTTTGGCCAAGGGCATCGGGTTCGTGCGCGGCATCGTCGCCTATTTCCGCGGCAATGCCGCCGATCAACTTCCCGGCATCGAGAATGTCGATGCCGCCACGCGCGAAGCCATGATCAAGACCGCGACCCACGACTACGCGGTTCTTACGCTGCAGACAGGATTGTTGGCCGATCGCGTCAGCCGCTCCAATGTCATAAGCATCGGCTACCAGGCGACAAACCCGGCACTCGCCACGGCCATCACCAAGGCCTACGCGGACGCCTATCTCGCCGACCAGCTCAACGCCAGCTTCGACGCCACCGAGCGCGCGGCCGTATGGCTGCAAGGTCGGCTGACCGAGTTGCGCGAAAGCTCGCAGGCCGCTTCCCTGGCGGTCGAGAAGTTCAGGGCCGAGCACGGCCTTTCCGCCAACAGCGACGGCCAGTTGCTGAGCGACAAGCAACTCGCCGACCTTAACGCCCAGCTCATCGTCGCGCAGGCCGATACGGCTCGCGCCAGCGCCCGCTACCAGCAGTACAAGGCGATCGTCGACAGCGGGTCGGAAAGCGCCTTCAACGATTCGGCCATAGCGGCTGATCAGCCGAGCAGCTCGGTCATCATCGGGCTCAAGACCCGCTATCTGGCGATTGCCAAGCGCCTGCAGGACGTCGAGACCAATTTCGGCAAGGATCACCCGCAGGCAGTCGCGCTGGCCAAGGAGAAGGCCGATGTCTCGGCGCAGATCTTCGGGCAGCTGAAGCAGATCACCGAAAGCTACCGCAACGACTTCGAAGTCGCGCAGACGCGCGAACAGGCGTTGCGCGACAAGATTTCCACCGCCGCCGGCAAGAGCTCGATCGATAACCAGTCGCAGGTGAAGCTGAAGGAGCTCGAGCAGCAGGCGCAGGCGCTGACCACGCTCTACCAGACCTTCCTCAGCCGCTATGAGGAAGCCTCGCAGCAGCAGTCCTTCCCGGTCGGCAAGGTCCGCATCATTTCCGATGCGACTATGCCGCTGGCGGCCTCTGGGCCTCGCACCATGCGTGTGCTGGCGCTGTCGCTGGTGCTCGGCCTGATGCTCGGCGCCGGCTTCGGCGGCCTCAACGAGTTCAACGAGCGCTTCTTCAGGACGGGCGAGGATATTCGTGATCGCGCCGGCCTCAAATTCCTCGGCTATCTGCCGACGATCGGCGGCGGCAGGGCCAAGGATTCCAAGGCCGACGACCTGCCGGCCGACAGCAAGGTGGCCAGCCTCTCCTCGGCCGAGAGGCGGGCGCGCATGCGCGTCAGCATCGATGCTCCGGCTTCGATGTTCGCCGAGACGCTGCGCAACGCCAAGATTGCCTTCGACGTCGTCATGGAGGACCGCGGCAGCCGGGTCATCGGCGTCATTTCGGTACTGCCGGGCGAAGGCAAATCGACGGTGGCCGCGAACCTCGCCGGCCTGCTTGCCGCAAATGGCGCCAAGACCTTGCTCGTCGACGGCGATCTGCGCAATCCAGGCTTGAGCCGCAGCCTCGGCATGGAGGCCGAACAGGGCCTGATGGAAGCGGTGGTGAATGGCCAGACCTGGCAGTCGGTCGGCAAGGTCGACCGCCAGACCAAGCTCGCTATCATTCCAGCCGTGCTGCGTGGACAGTTCTCGCACACCAGCGAACTGCTGGGCTCGGCCGGCATGCGGCGCTTCATCGAGAACGCCAAGGAGACGTTCGAGTACATCATCGTCGACCTGCCGCCGCTCGGACCCGTCGTCGACGCCAAGGCTTTCGCGCCGCTGGCCGACGGCTTCGTGCTGGTCACCGAATGGGGCCGCACGCCGCGCAACATGGTTCGCTCGATGCTGGAATCGGAGCCCTATATCGCCAACAAGGTGATCGGGGCGGTGCTCAACAAGGTCGATCTGAAGAAGCTTGCCAAATACGGCTCGCTCGGCGGTTCGGAACGGTTCTTCGACCGCTACTCGAGCTACTATCTGGAAAAGTCGGAAGCGCGCGCCAAGCAGGCTGCTTGAGGCGGAGACGGGATCTGGCGGTTCAGCCCAAATGGCGAACCGCCTAATCCCGTGACGACAGCAGCCGGCCGTATTTGCCGACGATCCTGAGCGCGGTCAGCCGCCCCGTCTGGAAGGCGCCGGTGTCGATGTCGAGCCGGCGCCCGTCGAGCGTCGGGACGTCGACGATCGTGTGCCCGTGCACGACCCAGCGGTCGAGTTGGTGCGCCGCCTCGAAGAACTCCTCGCGGATGTTGAGGAGGTCGCCCTCATCCTGCGCCTCCAGCGCGATGCCGGGCCGGATGCCGGCATGCACGAAGACGAATTGGTCGGAGCAGACCATCGCCGGCAGCGTGCGCAGGAAGTCGACATGGCTGTCAGGAATGGCCTCGCGTATGCGCGCGTCCGCCTCGGCGCTCGAACCGTAGAGGCTTATCAGCCGGTCGGGGTCGACGCCGTAGGAGAACAGGGTTTCGCGGCCGCCATAGCCGAGCCAAGTTTCACGCGAGAGATGTCCGTCCAGATAGAGGAGCAGCGCGACTTCATGGTTTCCCACGAGGCAGACGCGCTGAAAACCCCTCGGCGGCGGCGCCATCAGATGGTCGACCACGCGCCGCGAATGCGGCCCGCGGTCGATATAGTCACCCAGCATGATGATGATCTTGCGGCCGAGGAATTGCTGTGCGTCGAGCTCGATTTTCTGTTCCAGCGCGCTCAACTCGTCATGACAGCCATGCACGTCGCCGATCGCGTAGACGATCATGTCGCGCATATCCATGACAAGGCGCTCGCGCGGCGCGGGTCGAAGGCGTTTCGATCGTTGGAACACTCTCACGGATTGGGGCTCGGATACTCGCACTGATTTGCGCCTCGATATCATGCCGGATGCCAACAATTCCACACCGGCGCGATCGGCAGTCGCTTCAGGCGGCCTTCAATCGATAACGGGACAGGGTGTGGTTGAAGAGCAGCCTGATGCGCTGCTCGGCCTCTGCGGCGGCCAGCCAGCTCACCGCGATAACGACAGCGCCAACAACGGCAATCGCGGCCAGATCGGGGTACGCCGGCGCGCGTTATCGCTCCGAGCATCGCCGCAAAGACGACATCGTGGACCGGATAAAGCGGACAGATGGCAGCCAGGAAACGCAAGGCGTCGACGCCGCCGGATGTCGTCTCTAGCTGAGCCATGCCGTGCCTTCGGTATGGCCCCCCACGCAAACTTTAAAGACTGATGCTGCATCGCACAACAAGCGATTGGAGTGCGGGAGAAATTGGCTAATTTCTTCTTAACGCGTCGGGCCACCGGGCGGCTAAATGCCGATGCCGCGGCCCTTCAGCGCCGCTGTGATTTCGTCGAGGATCAAGGGGTCGTCGATGGTCGCCGGCATCGCCCATTCCTCCTTGTCGGCGATCTTCTGCATCGTGCCGCGCAGGATCTTGCCGGAACGAGTCTTGGGCAGCCGCTTGATCGTCACCACGGTCTTGAAGGCGGCAACCGGGCCGATCCGCTCGCGCACCAGCCCGACCACCTCGCTCTCGATCGCGCCGCTGTCGCGCGCCACACCGGCATTGAGCACGACGAAGCCGAGCGGCACCTGGCCCTTCATGGCATCGGCGACGCCGATGACCGCACATTCGGCGACATCGGGATGCGCGGCCAGCACCTCTTCCATGGCGCCCGTCGAGAGCCGGTGGCCGGCGACGTTGATGATGTCGTCGGTGCGGGCCATGACATAGAGATAGCCGTCCTCATCCATCATGCCGGCGTCGGCCGTCTTGTAGTAGCCTGGGAACTCCTCGAGATAGGCTTGGCGGAAGCGGGCATCCGCATTCCACAGCGTTGGCAGGCAGCCGGCGGGCAGCGGCAGCTTGACCACGACATTGCCGAGCGTGCCGCGCGCCACCTCATGGCCGGCATCGTCGAGGATGCGGATGTCGTAGCCCGGCATCGGCACGCCGGGCGAGCCGTATTTCACCGGCAACAGCCCGAGGCCCGCCGGATTGATCGTCATCGGCGAGCCGGTCTCGGTCTGCCACCAATGGTCGACCACCGGCCGGTCGAGCTTCTGTTCCGCCCATTTGATGGTCTCGGGATCGGCGCGCTCGCCGGCGAGGAACAGCGTGCGGAACCTCGACAGGTCGTATTTCGGCACGAACTCGCCCTTGGGGTCCTGCCCCTTGATGGCGCGGAAGGCGGTCGGCGCCGTGAACAGCGCCACCACGCCATGCTCGGAGATCACCCTCCAATAGGTACCGGCGTCCGGCGTGCCGATCGGCTTGCCCTCGAACAGCACGCTGGTGCAGCCATGCAAAAGCGGCCCGTAGACGATGTAGGAATGGCCGACCACCCACCCGACGTCGGAAGCCGCCCAGAACACTTCGCCGGGCTTGACGCCGAACTCATTGTCCATGGTCCATTTCAGCGCCACCATATGGCCGCCATTGTCGCGCACGATGCCCTTCGGCTGGCCGGTCGTGCCGGAGGTGTAGATGATGTAGAGCGGGTCGGTGGCCAGCACCGGCACGCAGTCGACATTGGCGCCGGCGGCGCGCTCGCGGGCGACCGCGTCGGCATAGTCGATATCGTAATTGTCCTTCATCTCGCAGCGCAGTTGCTCGCGCTGCAGGATGAGGCAGGCGTCGGGCTTGTGCTTCGACATCTCGATCGCCTTGTCGAGCAGCGGCTTGTAGGCGACGACGCGACCGGGCTCCAGGCCACAGGAAGCGCTGACGATCAGCTTCGGCCTGGCGTCGTCGATACGGGTGGCGAGCTCATGCGAGGCGAAGCCGCCGAACACCACCGAATGCACGGCGCCGATGCGGGCGCAGGCCAGCATCGCAACCGCCGCTTCAGCCACCATCGGCATGTAGATGATGACGCGGTCGCCCTTGCCGACGCCGCGATGCCTCATCACCGAGGCCAGCGCGACGACTTCGCGCTTCAATTCGGCATAGGTGAATTTCCGAATCGTTCCGGTGATCGCACTGTCATGGATCAGCGCCAGCTGGTCGGCGCGGCCGCCGGCGACATGGCGGTCGATTGCGTTGTAGCAGGTGTTGCAGGATGCGCCGACGAACCAACGGCCATAGACGCCTTGGGCCGGATCGAAGACCTTCTCGGTCGGCTTGTACCAGTCGATCGCCTTGGCCGCTTCGGCCCAAAACCCTACGGGGTCGCGTTTCCAGCCCTCATAGACTTCGTGATAGCGTGAGGCCATCCGCCTTCCTCCCAAGAAACGTTCTGCAGCCTGCCATAGACTAAGCCGCGTGTGGCGGCCATGTCTTCCTGCATTTTGGTCGACATCGCCGGCAAACGTCCCTGTTCGGCGCCTCCGGTGGAGGCGTCGCTGTCACCGTCGGTGAGATAAGCTGGCTTAGAGCGGCAGCGCCGCCAGCATCAATCCGACGCCACCGGCGATCAGGATAGCCGCCGCAAGCGCCTTCCGATGGCGTTCGAACGCCGTCGGAGCCCGTTCCCAATTGTAACGCATACAATCACTCCCCAAAGCCCGGCGGACTCATAGCTTACGCAAGGGCAGGAAGGCAAGATCTCGCTAATATTCGCCCGCGACGGTCATGCTTGCAGGGCCGGTTGGCCCCTTCGCCATCCATGCCGATGGACAGTCTCGCGGCGCCGCGCTAATTGCTCTCCAGCGAAGGGAGCGGGCGGATGGCGGAAATCGGCTCTGAAACGGTGCTTCGGATGGCGGACGATGCGTCCGTGCAGCATGTCGGCGATGGCGCCGTCGTGCTTTTGGCGCGCAGCGGACAGCTTTACACCTGCAACGACACGACCGAGGCTTTTCTCGACAAGGTGAACGGCGCGCGCAATCTCAACCAGATCGTCGACCTGCTGGCGGACGAATTCGAGGTCGACAAGGCAACGCTCGACCAGGATATGGCCGAATTGGCCGCCGAGTTGGTGGCTGAAGGCATCCTCGCCGACCCAGGCGTGTGATGACCGACGGACCGGTCCTGCGCGCCGTGTTCCGCGCCCATTTGTGGCTCAGCGCCCGCCTGCTGCCGGTGCTGGTCGGCCGGCGCGATTTCGAAAGCGTGTTGAAACTGGCGCCGTTGCGCTCGCCCGCGCCCTATCGTGACTTGCCCTGGACCTACATCGTCCAGCGCGTCAACCGAACGGTGCGGCGGCCCTGGTTCATGCGCGACCGCAGATGTCTTCGCGAGGGTCTGCTCGGCTTCCGTTTTCTGCGCATGGCCGGTCTCGACCCGGAGCTGCGTTTCGGCGTCGACGTCAAATCGATGCACGAGCCCCGCCTGTCGGCGCATTGCTGGGTCTGCCTCGACGGCAAGCCGGTGGTCAGCGACAGTCAGCCCGGCATGGTGGAAATCTACCGCCACCCGCCCAGCGTGAAGGCGTCCGCTGCTTGAGCGACCAGACTTTCTTCTACGACCTCAAAGGGCAGGTCCTAAGCGTGACCGCCGCCCGCGCCGACCTCTGGCCGAGCTTCGACCTGATGCTCGGCACCGTGCGCGTGGAGGAGGCCGCCCAGCCTGGCTTTCGTGTCGACATCATCGAAACGCTTGATCTGCAGGAAATCCCTGAAGGGGTATTGGCTTTCGACGGCGAAGTGCCCTTCGATGGCCATTGCCGGATGATAGACGCCGGAGACGTCTTCCACCTCGTCTTTCCAGGCCAGCAGACGCTGTCGATCCGCGACAAGGAGGGCTGCGCCGAAATCCGCGTTCATCCGGACACCAAGATCAAATGGACGCTGCTGATGATGTTACTGGATGCAGCGCTCGATGCCGGAGGGCAGCACATGCTGCACACGGCTGGCCTGACGTTGCCGGGCAGCGAGGCGCTCGTCCTGGTCCATGCCCCGAGCGGCACGGGCAAGTCCACGACGTCGCTGGCGCTCGCCTCGCAGGGCTTCGGCCTCTGTTCCGACGACGTCATGATCCTCAGGGCGACACAGGATGGTGTAGCGGCCTGGGGCATGCCGCGCAAAGTGAAGATCCATCGCAACACCGCAGCGATGCTGCCTTTCGTGTCGCCTTGCCTTGGCGAAACATGGAATGCGGAGGGCGAGCAGGCCGTGTCGCTCGATCGCCTTGCCGAGATCATCCGTGTCGAGGATGTTCGCGCCAGGCCGATCGCGGCTCTTCTTCATCTTGCCCGCTCGGCGGATGGCGAGACAAGGCTCGTGCCCATGCCGAGGACCGATGCCATGGTGGCTTTGGCCGCCGACAATGTGAGGACCGGCACGACCGGCTTGTTGCCGCTGCAGAAAAGGCGAATGGCGACGATCGCAGCATTGGTCAAGACGGTGCCGACCTTCACGCTGGAAGTCGGAGCAAGCCCGGCGGATGCGGCCGCGTTGATTCAGGCTACGCTGCACGGCTGAGGCGCGTTCAATCCTTTGCGCCGAAACGCCGGATGTCGAAGGAGCGCCGCTCCGGCCGGCCTTGGCGGGGTTTCGACTGCCATCGCAGCAGCAGCCGTGACAGCTTGTTGTAAGCCAGGTGGACGACGCGCGCGTCAGCGCAGTCGAACGCCACCAGTCCCCATCGGCGTTTCGCCGCTTCGCCTGTGGGTGGTCCCAGGCGACGGATTGGATGAGCAAGCCGAATAGGTCTTCCATTGATCAAGGCGCTGACCGGAACGCTCGACCCGACGATCCGGCACAACCGGGCGACATGCTCGCTTGACGATCGCGCCCCGACGATCAGCGGACCACCCTCGATCTGCGCCCACCCATACGCCCCATCCGGCTGAGGCATTCCGGCAAGTTTGCCCAGGCAATATTCGGGCGCAACATCTGCCGCTAGCACAGCAATCGCGTCAGCCAAGGCCCTGTTGACGGTTGCGGCCGAACGCCAATTCTCCGCTGTAAAACCAACCTGCGCAAGGATGTCCCCCTCGTCGAAGCAGGACGTCATCTTGTGCAAGGTCACGCCGCCATGCGCTTCATGCATCTGGTCGATGACCAGCCGGTGGATTGGATGCGGGCCGCGATAGTGCGGCAGAAGCGCGGGATGCAGGTTGAGGCCGCCGTTTGGAAACAACTCCAGCACGGTTCGCGGGATCAGTTTGCCATAACCGAAACAGATCAAAAGATCGGCGCCCGATGCGCCGAGCCGCGTGCCGAGCGTATCCCAGTCATAGGGCGGGCCGAATTCGATCAGCGAGGGCGTGGCGTGTCCAGGATGAGACCTCAACGCGAACCTCCGCCGCAGGCGACGGCGGATCACACTGAAGCTGAAGCGTTTGCCGGCACGTGGGCCCGGCACGACGACGGCGGCGATGTGGTGGCCGCGATCTGCCCAACGCGCAAGCATGGGCGCGGTGACGGAAGAAACCTCGGTAACGAATACGGCCGAGAGCTGTTTCTCCATGCCGGGTTCAGGCTGGATACGGCCGCGGCCGCGCCAGCCTCTGCACCCATCGAAAGGCATCGCGGCTGAGGCGCGAGCGCAGCTTTTCTCGCGAATTGACCTGAAGCAGCATATTGCCGGTGATCAGCCATTTCGCCAGCCTTATCGAGAGGTCCGGCTTGATGCGGTTCGCCAACTCGATCGCGCGCTGCGCGCCGAACAGGCGCCCGGTCACGTTGAGGACCGTCGCAAGCTCGAGCTCGATGCCGGTCATGCGGGCGGCCTCCAGCAGGCGCGCTTCGTCTTCCGGCGATTTCAACGCCCGCACGCCTTGCAGCACGTCGACGCAGAGCTGCAGCCGATGGAACTTGTGGCCGCCGGCCGCGTGAACGATGGCAATGGTCAGAAGTGCGGCCGGCGTATCGGTTTCGCCGCCGTCGATCGCCTGCAGCTCGCGAAAGCCGAGCGACAAGCGTCTGCGCATGCCGGTGTCGTGCACCAGATTGCCGTGCAATTCGACGAGCAGGCTGGAGTTCTCTTTCTCCAGCCATTTGAATTCCTGCAACGCGTGCGACTCGGCTTCGCCGCTGCCGAGCACGAAGCCGCACTCGCCGATGATCTTGTTGGCTTCGTCGATTGCGGCGGGATCGACGAGGATGTCGATGTCGGTGAAGGGACGGTCCGCAATCTGGCTGTAAAGCTTGCGTGCGAACACCGGTCCTTTGACGATCCGGGCCGGCACGCCTTTCGCGGCCAATGCTTTCATGATGCGGTCGCCATGGTACTGTAGCAACATCGACTGGCCGGTTGCCATCGTCGCAGCGTCGCGCAAATCGGACAATTTCAGCTGCAGAGCCGCGTCCCGCGGCAGTCGAGCGTCGCCGATCTCCCGGAGCTTGCGCAGCATAATCGGCAGAACGCCGTGGAACTCCGCATTGGCGAGCAGCGCCAGCAAGGTCTCGGCCGCAAGGCCAATGCCAATGGCAACCGATGCGTCGGGGTCGGCGAAGCTCAGCAGCAGTTTTTCATCGGCAGGAACAAGAGACGGCAGCATCATTCTGGTCGGATTCGGTCATCAACACAGATATCGTTGCAGAAAAGCACCAGGGACGCCAGCAGCGCGAGGGCGAAGCTCACGTATGAATTGACAGTGCGAATAGCTTTGCCGCATTCTCAAAAGCGGGAGTCGGAGACATGAAAATGACCAAGAAGCAGTATCAAGCGCCAGTTCTGCGCAAGGCGGCCAAGCTGTCCGCCGTGGTAGCCGTCACCTCAAAACCAGCGGCCTAGCCAAGTTCGCAGCCTTTCCTTGCGCCCCTAAATGCCCCAGCGCAGTGCTGCGGTGTGGACAGGAGCGTCCCACAACTTCGTCATCTCATCGTCCAGCATGGTCAGCGTGATCGAGCAGCCGGCCATGTCTAGGGACGTCACGTAAGACCCAACCAGCGAGCGGACGATCGTTACCCCGTGCTTTTCAAAGATTATGCGGGCGCTGTTGTACATCAGATAGAGCTCCATCGAGGGCGTGCCGCCGAAACCGTTGACGAATAGCAGCGCCGGCCCTTTGGCGCGGTCGCCGAGATCGCCGGCGATCGCCGCGCAGACCTCCTCGGCGATGGCGTCGGCGCTCTTCAGCGCGTCGCGCCGCCGGCCGGGCTCGCCATGGATGCCGACACCGAATTCCATCTCGCCGTCGCCGATCTCGAAAGTCGGCTTGCCGGCGGCGGGCACCGTGCCGCTGGTCAACGCCACACCCATCGAGCGCGTCGCGGCGTTGATACGGTCGCCCAGCGCTTTGAGCGCGGACAGCGCCATGCCTTGTTCCGCCGCCGCGCCGACGATCTTTTCTACCACCAGCGTGCCGGCAACGCCGCGTCGTCCGGTCGTGTAGGACGAGTTCTCGACCGCGACGTCGTCATTGGTCACGACCTGCAGCACGCCATCCGCCATCTCAGCCGCCATGTCGAAATTCATCACATCGCCTTCGTAATTCTTGACGATGAACAGGCAGCCGGCGCCGGTGTCGACGGCCTCAACGGCGGCCAGCATCTGGTCCGGAGTCGGCGAGGTGAAGACCTGGCCGGGGCAGGCGGCGTCGAGCATGCCGTGGCCAACCAGCCCGCCATGCAGCGGCTCATGGCCCGAGCCGCCGCCGGAGATCAGCGCCACCTTGCCCTGCTTCAGTTCCTTGCGGCGAATGAATTTGTGGCCCTCTCCAAGCACGAGGATATCGGAATGAGCCGCCGCAAAGCCATCGAGGGTTTCGGTCAGCACCGTGTCCACAGAGTTGATGAATTTCTTCATGGCAGTCCTCCCATGCTCCCGCTTTAGCCGCTGCCCTTGCCGGCGATGCTGGTTATTTTCTGGATGAAGTCGTTGATCGCCCGGTCGAGCGCCGCGTTCTGCTTGTCGTCGCCGAAATCCGGCACAATGAGCGAGACGTGGCGCGTCTTGCGCTGGCCCGAAGCCGCGGGCGCTTTGCCGGGATGGGCCCGATGATAGGCGGCCATGAACTGGTCGCGCTCGGCCTGGCTGAAGTGGCAGACGGAAAAGATCGAAGGCAGATGCTTTGACGGGATCGGGATCGAATAGGCTGGGCTGGAAATCTGCGTGACGAAGCTGCGGTGCTTGCCGAGCGCATCGGCAAGCCGCTGGCGCATGCCCGAGGGACGCTGGTCGATGACCTGCGAAAGGATCGTCTTATAGGCGCGGATCGCGTCTTCGGAACCGACTTCTTGTATCTTGGCAGTCTTGCCCATGCCGCGCCTACGCCGCAACGTCAGCGATGGCCGCCTTGGCCATCGCCAGTTGAGCAGGGGCGACCGAGAGGTCGCGCAGGCCGGCCTCAAGCAGCGCCGGGATGGCTGCAGGGTCGCCGCCGGCATCGCCGCAGAGGCTGACCGGAATTCCCTTCTCCCTTCCGAAGCCGGCAACCGCCTCGATCAGCCGCAGCACCGCCGGGTGACGGACGGAATTGAGATGCGCCACGGCTGCGTTATCCCGTGCGGCCGCCATCACATATTGCGTCAGGTCGTTGGAGCCGATGGAGAAGAAGGCGACGTCGGCGAAATCCTCTGGCGCCAGCGCGACGGAAGGCACTTCGACCATGATGCCGAGCGGCGGCAGCCTGTGCGCGACGCCTTGCGTGGCAAGCGCGGCCTGTTCCTGCGCGAACAGCGCGGCCGCTTGGCTGTACTCGTCAGGCGTGGCGATCATCGGGAACATCACCTTCAGATTGCCGTGGATGGCGGCACGCAGCAATGCCCGGATCTGCACGCGGAAGATATCGAGCCGCGCCAGTGACAGCCTGATGCCACGTAGGCCGAGAAACGCATTGGTCTCCTCGACCGTGAAGCCCGGCACCGGCTTGTCGCCGCCGGCGTCCACGGTGCGGATGGTCACCGGTTTGCCGCCGGCCCATTCCAGCACCTTGCGGTAGGCGTGGTATTGCGTCTCCTCGTCCGGCAGTGTCTTGCCGAACAGGAATTCCGTACGCATCAGGCCGACGCCGTCGCAGGTCTCGACATCGATGCCTTCGACATCGGAAGGGTAGGCGATGTTGACCTGCACGCGCACCGCGGTGCCGGCCCTGGTCACGGCCGGCGCCGTCAGGAATGTCCTCGCCGAGCCCAGGCGGTCGGCGAAGGAGGAGGCCGATTGCCGGAAGGTTTCGGTCTCGGCCGGCGACGGTGAGAAAATGATCGCGCCGTGTTCGGCATCGAGCAGCGTGTCGCCTATGATCGGTGCGGATGCGACGCCGAGGCCGACAACCATCGGCACGCCGCGCGACCGCGCCAGCATGGCGACATGGCTAGCCGTGCTGCCGCGCTTGAGCGCGATGCCGCCGCCTTCGCTCCAATTGGTTTCGAGGAAGCGCGTCGGCGCGATGTCCTCGCCATAGAGGATCGCGCCCGGGGGCGCAGCGGCCTCGCTTTCCTCGCTCAGCGCTCGCAGCACCTGGTCGCGGATGTCCCGCAGATCGGCGGCGCGGGCGCGGAAATAGTCCTGGTCCGACGCTTCGTAGCCGGCGATCTCACTGTCCAGCGCGGCCCGCCACGCGGCGTCCGCCGGCTGTCCGGAGTCGATCGCCGCCAGGGCCGGACCGCTCAATGCGTCGTCCTCCAGCATGGCGATGTGGAATTCGAGGATGCCGGCGGCATCGCCGTCGGCGGTTTCCATCAGCGCCGCCAGCCGGCCGACGGCCTTGCCGATTGCGCTGGCCAGCGCGGCTTGTTCTTCCTCGGCGCTCGCCTTGGCTTTGTAGCTGGCCGGAGACTGGTCGAGGTCGAACAGCGGGCCTTCGGCATAACCGGGAGAGGCGGGGATACCGTCAACCCGCATGACCCGCGTTCCTTGCCGGCCTTGTGACATTCAGATCGGTCTCAAGCGGATCGGGCATGATCCGCATCCTCGTCGAAGTCACGCTGCACCAGATCGACCAGCGCTTTCACCGCCTGGGTCGCGCCGTCGCCCTTGGCGCGGATGTGCAGCAGCGTCCCCTTCGGCGCCTTGGCTGCCATCACTTTGACGATGCTCTTGGCGTCGAACCAGGGGCCGTTGGCGGCCACCGCCACTTCCACCTCGGCCGCGAACGTCTTGGCGAGCTTGGTGAACTTCACCGAAGGGCGCGCATGCAGCCCCACCGCGTGGGTGATCAGGACCGTTGCTTCGGCGAATGCGGACATTCAGTCGGTTCCCGTTCGTTCACGACGGCGACAGTTCATGCGCCGTCGCCACCACTTCCTTGAGCGAGGCGCCGCCGGAGGATTCGGTCGCGGCCATCACCGCGCCCTCGACGATCGGCGCGTTGCAGACCACGATCTTGTGCGAGCGCGGCTCTCCGATCATCTCGACCGCCATCTCCGAGTTGGTCTCGGCACCGCCGAGATCGACCAGGATGGCGACGCCCGCTTCAGACCAGGCCTTGTCGATCGCGCCCATGATCGCCTCGACGCTGGTGCCGAGCCCGCCATGGCCGTTTCCGCCGCACCATGCAAGCGGCACTTCGTCACCCACCATCTGGCGCACCATGTCGGCCGTGCCCTCGGCCACGAGGGGCGAATGCGACACGATGACGATCCCGACATTGCTCATCAATTACCCTCTATCGCTCCGGCGACCGCGCGCACCAGAAGCGCGGTAGAGCGCGCTCCGGCGTCCATATGCCCGATCGAGCGGTCTCCGAGGAAGGAAGCGCGCCCGCGCAGCGCCCTCATCGGCACCGTGGTCTCCGCCGCCTTGTCGGCTGCGTCGGCGATTTCGCCTGCAGTCTTGCCTTGCGCCAGCGCCTCATAAACCGGCTGCAGCACGTCGAGCATGGTTTTTTGCCCCGGCTGTGATTTGCCGCGCGCCGCGACCGCTTCGATCGCCTTGCCGAACGCCGCGGTTAGGCCGCTTCGATCGGGTGCTGCCGGCAATTCCTTGCCGAGCGCCATGAATAACGTGCCGAACAGCGGACCGGAAGCGCCGCCCACGGTCATCACCAGCTTGGTGCCCACCCCTTTCAGCGCCTCGGGCAGCGGCTTGGCCGCGAAGGCGTCCGCCTCGGCGCGCACCGCCTCGAAGCCGCGCTTCATGTTCAGCCCGTGGTCGCCGTCGCCGATCGCCTGGTCGAGCGCGGTCAGTTCCTCGGCATGCGCCGCGATCGTATCGGCGGCGGCCGCGATCAGTCTGGAGAAATCGGATGCGGCCATTGTCCGTCCTTCATGCCGGGGCGAACAACGCCGCCACGGCAGCGAAAACCTCGGCGACCGCGAACGCGCCCGGATCCGCAGTGTCGAGTTGCCTGCCGATATAGGCGGAGCGGCCAGCCTTTGCCTTCTGCATCGCGGCGGTCGCCTCGGCGCCCTGCCGCGCCGCTTCTGTCGCGGCTTCCAGCCCGCTCGCGTCAAGGGCTTTCAGCGCCGGCTCCAGTGCATCGACCATGGTGCGGTCGCCGATCCGTGCGCCGCCATAGAAGGTCATCCGCTCGAGCCCGGCGAGCAAGGCCTTGCCGAGCGGCGCGCCGCTGCCGAGCGCTTGCGAGGCTGCGGTGAAGAAGATCGACAACAGAACGCCGCTGGAACCGCCCATCGAGGTGCCCAGCGTATCGCCGATCGCGGCGGCGGCTGCGGCCCTATCGGCAAGCGGCAGCGTGTCGATGCGTTCGAGGATGCTGCGCGCTCCGGTCGCAACCGTCGAGCCGGTGTCGCCGTCGCCAGCCTTGGCGTCGAGCGCGTTGAGCGACTCTTCGAGCGCGATCAGCTTCTGGCAAACGGCTCTGATCAGCCGCTCCGCGGCCGCATGACGGCTGGCGGGCTTTGTGGCTGTGCCGATGGCGGGCTTTGACATCGCCACCACGACCGGCTGGCGAACCGGTTTTGCCGGCAGCCAGGCATGCGGCCCGACGGGCGCCACCAGAGCCGACTCGCGTTCCGCATCCAGCTTGATCAACGACAGCGAAAAGCCGTTCATGTTGAGCGCGGTCATCAGGTGCCCAGGCCCGATCGTCAGCGCCACCGCCTTGGCCAGCGACGAAGACAGCACGGCATGTGCGATCAGCGCCATTTCCAGCGGCGGCACCGATCCGAGATTGTTGATCAGCAGAGCGTAACGGCTGCCAGTATCGAGCCGCGCCGCGAGGCGCTCCGCCATGATGGCGACCAGCTTGCTGGCGGCCTCCAGGGCGATGCGCTCGACGCCTGGCTCGCCATGGATGCCGAGGCCGAGCTCGCCGTCGTCGGCGCCGAAGCGCTCCTCATGCGCCTGCCCAGGGATCGAGCAGGAGGAAAGCGAGATGCCAAGCGAAACGATATCCTTGGCCGCCGCGCGGGCCGCCGCGGCAACCGATGCCAAGTCATGGCCGGATTCCGACAGGTGCCCGGCGATCTTGTGCACGAACAGCGTGCCGGCGACGCCGCGCGGCTGCGCGATGTCGGGAAGGGCGATATCGTCGGCGACGATTACCATCTCGACCGCGAGACCTTCGGCACGGGCCTTTTCCGCCGCCAGTCCGAAATTGAGCCGGTCGCCGGTGTAGTTCTTGACGATCAGCAGACAGCCGGCAGGACCGGTTGTGGCGCGGATCGCCGCCAGCACCGCCTCGACGCTGGGCGAAGCGAAGATCTCGCCTGAAACGGCCGCCGTCAGCATGCCGGCGCCGACGAAGCCCGCATGCGAAGGTTCGTGCCCGGCGCCGCCGCCCGAAACCACGGCCACCTTCGTCTTGTCCCAGTCGGCGCGCAGCACGACCTTGATCTCGGGATAGCCGTCGAGGCGGGCCAGCGCGCCCGATCCCGCCGTGGCGAGGAAGCCGTCTAGCGCTTCGGTGACGATGGTGTCCTTGCGGTTGAAAAAGTGCTTCATGGATTTCGTCCAGTCCGTATCTGCGGCCGTCAATCGGTGTGCGAATATATTGGGACGTCTCGGCTACATCAGTCTCTGCCCGTCCGAGCCGAAATAAAGCGGCGCGATGTAGCGGATCGCCACCTTGTCCCCCTTTGCGAGCGGCGTGTCGGGATCGGTCAGCGTCACCAGCTTCTTCGTTCCCACCGTCACATGCAGGTGGTTTTGGTCGCCGAGATGCTCCACCCAGTCGACGACGCCGTCGGCATGACCGTTCGTTGCCTTCTCGATCGCAAGATGCTCGGTGCGGGCGCCGATCGTCTTCGTTCCGGTCGGCGCGCCGCCGTCGGGCAAGAGCCCGGCCGGCAACAGGTTGATCGCCGGCTGGCCAAGGCGAGCCGCGACATGCAGGTTCGCCGGCTCGGAATAGATCGCGCGCGGCGTGCCGATCTGCACCAGCACGCCGTCGGCGAGGATGCCGATGCGATCGGCCATGGTCATCGCCTCGATCTGGTCATGCGTGACATAGAGCATGGTGGCGCCTAGCTCGGACTGGATGCGCTTCAGCTCGAGCCGGAGATCGGCGCGCAGCTTGGCGTCGAGTGAGGAGAGCGGCTCGTCCATCAGGTAGATCGCCGGCTTGCGCACCAGCGCGCGGCCGATGGCGACGCGCTGCATCTCGCCGCCCGACAGCTTCGTCGAGCGGTTGTCGAGCTTGTGGTCGATGCGCACCATACGCGCGACGTCCTCGACGCGGCGGCGCACCGCTTCCTCCGGAAACCGCCGCGCCGGCGAACGCAGCGGAAAGGCGAGATTGTCGAACACCGAAAGATGCGGATAGAGCGAATATTGCTGGAAGACGAAGGCGGTGTCGCGCTCGGCCGGCGACAGCGTCGTCGCATCATGGCCGCCGATATGGATCGTGCCGCTGTCCGGCCGCTCCAGCCCGGCGATCAGCCTCAGCGTCGTCGTCTTGCCGGCGCCGGTCGGCCCGAGGAGCACGACGAATTCGCCGTCCTTGATCGCGAGGTCGAGATCGTTGATCGCGACGGTATCGCCGAAACTCTTGGTCACGCCCTGGATACGGACATCAGCCATGGCGCGCCTCCGCTGCCTGATCATGCATGGCGGTTCTGACCGCGCGTCCGGAGCCCTTCTCGAACAGCGACAGCCGCGTGCTGCTCAGCGTCAGCCCGACCTGCTCTCCGGGGCTGAGATGGATGCCCGCCGGCACCCGCGCCTTGATAATGCCGTCGGCCGTCTCCACCGCGACGATCTGCGTGGTGCCGAGATATTCGGTGCCGTAGATCGCGCCGCGCAGCTTCGAGCCGTCGTCGAAGCGGATGTGCTCGGGCCGGATGCCGAGCGCCATGTCGGCGGGCGCGATGTCTTCGCGCACTTCCGGCACCGCCACCTTGGCACCCTGCACGACGATCTCCTTCGCGCCCTTGGCGAGCCCGCCGCCGAATTTCAGGAAATTCATCGGCGGCGAGCCGATGAAATCGGCCACGAACATGGTCGCCGGCCGGTCGTAGATCTCGCGCGGCGTGCCGAACTGCTCGATGACGCCGTGGTTCATCACCGCGATCTTGTCGGCCATCGACATCGCTTCCATCTGGTCGTGCGTGACATAGACGGTCGTGGCGTGGATGCGGTTGTGCAGCTCGCGCAGCTCATGCACCATCAGGTCGCGGAATTCGGTATCGAGCGTGCCGAGCGGCTCGTCCATCAGGAAGCATTTTGGCCGCCGCACGATGGCGCGGCCGAGCGCGACGCGCTGGCGGTCGCCACCGGCCAGACCGGAGACGGATTTGTCGAGCAGGTGATCGATGCGCAGCAGCCTTGCGGTCTCCTCAACACGGCTTCGAATCTCGGCCGCCGGCATGCCCTGCGCCAAGAGCGGAAAGCCAATGTTCTTCCGCACATTCATGTGCGGGTAGAGCGCGAAGAGCTGGAAGACGAAGGCGATGTCGCGCTCGCGCGCCCGGCGCATGGTGACGTCGTCGCCGCCGAGCAGGATCTTGCCGCCGGTCGGCAGCTCGAGGCCGGCGATCATGCGTAACGTCGTCGTCTTACCGCAGCCGGATGGCCCGAGCATGACGAAGAATTCGCCGTCCTCGACGACG
This sequence comes from Mesorhizobium sp., assembly GCA_004020875.1. Classification (GTDB taxonomy): domain Bacteria; phylum Pseudomonadota; class Alphaproteobacteria; order Rhizobiales; family Rhizobiaceae; genus Mesorhizobium. The sequence continues at coordinate 312,588 of SAPZ01000003.1, read as the reverse complement.
AAATTGGAATCCTGCACGGCGACGAAGGCGCCGAAGGCCTTCCTCAGGTTCTGAACACGGATCTCGGCCATCTCTATTCCGGGAATTTCGAGACGATGATGAACATGACCGTGCCGGCGAGCATGGTGATGAAGGAATAGGTGTAGAGCGACAGCGCGAAGGGCTGGAACAGCATCAGGAAGCCTATCGCGATGATCGCCGTCGCGACGTTTTCCATCAGCCCGCGCCTGGCCCAGCGTGGCCAAGAGGAGCGCTTGGAGACAACAGTGCGGCTCATGCGTTCCTCCCTTCCTTCTCCCCGTTCGAGGGGAGAGATGGTTGCCACGTGGTTCCCGCACTCCGTCGCTGCTTCGCAGCGCCACCTCTGCCCCCTCCGGAGGGAGAGGAAGGGAGCCAGGCTGAATGAAGTTCGCGCCCTTCCTCTTCCCCGTCCATCGGGGGAGAGGTGTGGAGCGAAGCTCGACGGAGCGGGGGTCGACTTGTTCCCACATCAATCATTTGCGCACCGCGCCGAAGGTGATGCCGCGCAGCAATTGCTTGCGGAGCAGGATGGTGAAGACCAGGATCGGCACCAGGAAGATGGTTGTGCCGGCGGCCACTGCCGGCCAGTCCTGGCCGCCTTCGCCGATAATGGTCGGGATGAAGGGTGGAGCGGTCTGCGCCGTGCCGGAGGTCAAGAGCGCTGCGAACGCATATTCGTTCCAGGCAAAGATCAGGCAGAAGATCGCGGTCGCGGCGATGCCGGTCGTCGCCTGCGGCAGCACCGTGCGCCAGAAGGCCTGCAGCCGCGTATAGCCGTCGATCATCGCGGCCTCTTCATACTCGCGCGGGATCTCGTCGATGAAGCCCTTGAGCAGCCAGACCGCCAGCGAGACGTTGACCGCAGTGTAGAGCAGGATCATGCCGAGCGCTGTGTCGGAGAGGCCGAGCTCGCGGTACATCAGGTAGATCGGGATCGCCACCGCGATCGGCGGCATGAAGCGCGTCGACAGGATGAAAAACAACAGGTCGTCGGCAAGCGGCACCTTGAAGCGCGAGAAGCCATAGGCCGAGAGCGTGCCTAGGAACACGGCGCAGAAGGTCGAGCCGAAGGCGATGATCAGCGAGTTGACGAAGCGCGGCAGGAAGTTCGACGGCCCGGCGATCACCATGTTGCGCTTGCGCACGGTCGCGTCGCAGAGTCCGGTCGCCGGCCCCAGCGAATTGATGTATTCCGGCGTTTGCCTGGTGCGCGTCGTGAACAGGTTGCAGTAGCCCTCCAGGCTCGGCTGGAAGACGAGCTTCGGCGGATAGGCGATCGAATCCGGCGGTGTCTTGAAGCTGGTGGCAAAGATCCAGAGCAGCGGCACGATCGAGATCAGCGCATAGGCGACGATGATCACGCCGGCGATCCGCTTCGAGTTTGCCGAAGGTGCTACGACGGAATGGGCGGTGGTCAGGCTCATCTCTGCTTCACCTTGTTGAGCGCCTTGACGTAGATGTTGGCGAGGCCGAACACGGCGACGAACAGGATGATGGCGAAGGCCGAGGAATAGCCGGTGCGCCAGCTTTCGAAGGCCTGCCGCTTCAGCGTGATCGAGGCGACCTCCGTTGTCGAGCCGGGTCCGCCGCCGGTGAGCAGGTTGACCATGTCGAACATCTTGAAGTTCTCGATGCCGCGGAACAGCACCGCCAGCATGATGAAGGGCAGCGCCATCGGCAGTGTGATCGACCAGAACTGCCGCCAGTTGGAGGCGCGGTCGACCTCGGCCGCTTCATAGATGTATTCGGGGATGGAGCGCAGGCCGGCGAGGCAGATCAGCATCACGTAGGGCGTCCACATCCAGGTGTCGACGATGATGATCGCCCACGGCGCCAGCTCGACATTGGACAGCATCTGCACATTCGTCGGCGGAATGCCGGTGACGAAGGAGATGACGTAGGAGAACAGCCCGATCTGCGGCTCGTAGAGGAAGCGCCAGAAGTTGCCGACCACCGCTGGCGACAGCATCATCGGCACCAGGATGATGGTGGTCCAGAAGGCGTGGCCGCGGAACTTCCGGTCGATCAGCCAGGCCAGCGTGAAGCCGATCACCGTCTGCAGCAGGATCGTCCAGAACACGAAATGCGCCGTAGTCTGCATGGCGATCCAGACATCCTGGTCGCCGAGGATGCGCTGATAGTTGGCGAGCCCGAGATTTTTCACCACCTCGTTGGGCCGGTTGGCGCGGTAATTGGTGAAGGAGAGATAGATCGCCCAGAACAGCGGGAAGATGTTGATGGCAAGCAACAACAGGATCGTCGGCGAGATGAACAGCCAGGCGAGGCCCTTGTCGCTGATGCCCCGGATCTTCTTGGCCAACGGCTCCGGGGTCGCCCGGGCAACGTTGTCCGCAGTCCGATTGAGCATGGTTAGTCCTGCTTCGGTCACGTCAAGTCTCGACAATGGAATTTATCTGAACTGCGTCCCGTGCCAAGGGCGGCACGGGACGCTGCGGTTGGCTCGGGAGGAGCCTTACATCTTGCCATCGTCCTGGAAGGTCTGCGTCCAGTCCTTGACCAGACTGTCGAGCGCTTCCTGCGCGGTGCCCTTGTCGGCCACCACATAGTCATGAACGCGCTTCTGCATCGCCTGCAAAAGCGTGGCGTAGCTCGGCTCGGCCCAGAAGTCTTTCACGATGGCCATCGATTCCAGGAAGGTCGATGCATAGGGCTGGCTGGAAGGGAACTTGGGGTCGTTCACCACCGCATTGAGGCAGGAGTAGCCGCCCAGCGCCCACCATTTGGCTTGCACGTCCTTATTGGCGAACCACTTGATGTATTTCAGCGCCGATTCCTGCTTGTCGGAATAGGAGACCACAGAAATGCCCTGGCCGCCGAGCTGGGCGAAATGCCCCTTCGGACCGGCGGGGTTGGCGAAGAAGCCGATCTTGTCGCCACCAACTTTCTCGTCCTTGTAGAGGCCGGGCCAAGTGAAGGCGAAGTTCATGTGCAGGGCAACCTGGCCCGATTTGAAGGCGTCGGCCGATTCGCCCATGTAGACGTTCGACGACCCGGGCGGCGTGCAGCAATCATATAGCTTCTTGTAGAATTCGAGGCCCTTGGCCGCGTCCGCCGAATTGACGAAGCCTTGCATTTCATAGGGCTTCTTTGGATTCTGGTAGTCGAAGCCGTAGTCGTAGAGGACGTTGGTGACGCCCATGGTGATGCCTTCCGAGCCGCGCTCGGTGTAGATCGAGGCGCCATAGACCGTCTTGCCGTCAATCTGCCGCTTCTGGAAGAATTCGGCGATCTGCATCAGCTGGTCATAGGTCTTGGGCGGCCCAAGTTCCCAGCCATATTTCTCCTTGAATTCCTTCTGCAGCTCGGGCTTGGAGAACCAGTCCTTGCGATAGGTCCAGCCGACGACGTCGCCCATGGCCGGCAGCGCCCAGTAGTTCGGCGTGTTCTTCGGCCATTCGGAATAGCCGACCACGGTCGCCGGCACGAAATCGTCCATGCTGATATGCTCCTTGTCGAAGAAGTCATTCAGCTTGACGTAATGGCCGTTCTCGGCGGCGCCGCCGATCCACTGGCTGTCGCCGATGATCAGGTCGCACAGCTTGCCATGCGAGTTGAGCTCGTTGAGGAAGCGGTCGGCGTAATTGGTCCAAGGCACGAACTCGAACTTCATGCCGATGCCGGTTTGCTTGGTGAAGTCCTTGGACAGTTCCACGAGCGCGTTGGCCGGATCCCAGGCCGCCCAGCACAGCGTCAAGTCTTCCGCATGCGCGACATTCGAGACGGCTGTCGACGCAAAGATCGCCGAGGCCAGTCCCAACGCCAGTTTCAAGGTCGATTTCATGCCTTACCTCCCATTTGCGAAACGCGTCCGGATGACGGTTTCAAGAGCCCCTCAACCCTCGCTCCTCCGAGGGCCTAAACATGAGGCGCGATGCGCTGCCGATGTTTAGTAATTTGTTTAGTGATGCTCTTTTTACTAAACAACGCAAGCGAATTCGTTGCTGCGCCGCAGCATGGCAAAACGCGTCATTGAAATCGTTGAGAAATGATCGCCGGGCCTGTACCCGCCTCCGGTCAGCTGGCCCCAGTGGCAGGGCTGGGGCTTGCCGTCACCGGCCGGATCGGCGGCGCCGGCGGCAGGAGCGCGCGTATGTCGGCGAAGGGAAAAATCGGCTCGAAGCGGAAGGCCTCGGCCAGCGCGCCGGGCGCGCCATTGCACTGGCCGGCGCGAAACTCGTTCTGGAGGCGCGCCCTGTGCACATAATGCTCCGGGCCTTGCGACTGGTGCGCGCGGATCGCTTCAGCCTTGATGTCCCAATGCTGCGAGATCTCGACATAATGCGTCGGCGAAAAACCGGTGCCGCCGAGCGTGTCGGCATGCAGCACCGGCACGGCGAAGGACGCCGCGATGCGCACGCCGTCGGACAGCGCGCGGTGGTCGCTGTGATAATCGTAGGGCGCATGGGTGATCGCGAGGTCGGGCTTCACCTCGCCGATCAGCGCCTTCAGCGCCGCGATGAACGCGGCATCGGCAACGAGCGCACCGTCGGGGAAATCGAGGAAGCGGGGCTCGACGCTCAGCAGGCCTGCAGCCTTGGCCGCTTCCCCGCGCCGCCGTCGGGCGAGCGCCTTGGGGTCGCCCGTGCCGCCTTTGGCACCATCGGTGGCTATCGCAAAAGTCAATTCTGCGCCTTGCGCGGCATAGGCGGCCAGCGTACCGAACATGAATATCTCGATGTCGTCGGGATGGGCGCCCAGCGCCAGTATCTTCACGTCTTCTCTCCCGGAAATGGTATGCCGAACGGAATCCTGCTCGCCCTGATCGCCTATGCAAGCTATTCGTTCAGCGACGCTGTCATCAAGAGCCTGGGCGGGCAGTTCACCGTATTCGAGATCGGCTTTTTCTCGACCTTGTTTGCCGGCTGTTTTCTATTCTTCACCAAACCCGGGGACGAACGCTGGCGCGACTTCTGGCGCACCAAAAGGCCATGGGCGGTGCAGGCGCGTGCACTGGCCGGCATCGCTTCCGGTGTGCTCAGCGTCTTTGCCTTCACCACCATCCCGTTGGCGGAAGTCTACGCGCTGATCTTCCTGGCGCCGTTGCTCGTCACCATTCTGTCGACGGTCATCCTGGAGGAGAAGGTCGGTCCCTGGCGGTGGCTGGCCGTCGTCGCCGGCTTTGTCGGCGTCATGCTGGTGGTGCGGCCGGGCTTTCGCGAATTGCATCTCGGCCATCTCGCCGCCTTCGCCAATGCCTTCCTCGCCGCCATCAGCGTCATTCTGATGCGCTCGCTCGCCCAGCAGGAAAGACGCACGACGATCCTCGGCGCGCTGGTCGGGTACGGCCTTGTCTTCAACGGCGTCGGCGCGGCCGCCACGTCGTTCTCGCTCCCCAATTTCGGGCAACTGGTCTGGCTTATGATGGCGGGCCTCTTCACCGCCGGCGGGCAACTGCTGCAATTGCTCGCGGTCAAATACGCGCCCGCGAACCGCATCGCGCCGACGCATTATTCGCAGATCGTCTGGGCGGTCATCCTCGGCGCGCTTTTCTTCCGGGAATATCCCGACTGGCTGTCGCTGGTCGGCCTGGCGGTGGTCGGCGCATCCGGCCTGCTGACCATGGTGCGCGAGGAGGTCAGGCTCGGCACCGTGCGCTGGAACCCGTTTTCGCGCACCAGGCTTTGAGCGCATACGTTGCATGGCGACCGCGACCGCTGATATGCGGGCGACATGACGACGAAATCCTTGCCGGAGCTTCCGGTCACAGCCGTTCTGCCGGCACTCGGCGAAGCGCTCGCGCGGCGCAGCAGCGCCGTGCTGGTGGCGCCGCCCGGCGCCGGCAAGACGACGCTGGTGCCGCTGGCGCTGCTCGACGCGGCATGGCTGGGGCAGGGCCGGATCTTGCTGCTCGAGCCACGCCGGCTCGCAGCCCGGGCCGCCGCCCGCCGCATGGCCGAATTGCTGGGCGAGGAGCCCGGCGGCACGGTCGGCTACGCCATGCGTATGGAGAACCGGACCTCGGCGCTGACAAAGGTACTGGTCGTCACCGAAGGCGTGCTCTCGCGCATGATCCTCGACGATCCGGAGCTGCCCGGCGTTTCGGCGGTGATCTTCGACGAATTCCACGAGCGGTCGCTGGATGGCGATTTCGGCCTGGCGCTGGCGCTCGACGTGCAGGGCGCGCTGCGTCCCGACCTGCGCCTGCTGGTCATGTCGGCGACGCTCGACGGCGCGCGCGTGGCGACGCTTTTGTCGGGGGCGCCAGTGATCGAAAGCGAGGGCCGCGCCTATCCGGTCGAGATCCGCTACGATGAGCGGCCGGCCGGCACGGCGATCGAGGACGCGACGGCCAAGGCCGTACGCGCGGCCTTGGCCGGCGAGCAAGGCAGCGTGCTCGCCTTCCTGCCCGGACAGCGCGAGATCGAGCGCACCGCCGAGCGGCTTCAGGGCAACGTCGCCGCCGACACCGACATCCTTCCGCTCTACGGCCAGCTCGACAACAAGGCGCAGGACCAGGCGATCAGGCCGGCGCCGGCCGGCCGCCGCAAGGTGGTGCTGGCAACCTCGATCGCCGAGACCTCCATCACCATCGACGGCGTGCGCGTCGTCATCGATTCCGGCCTGTCGCGCCTGCCGCGCTATGAGCCGGCGAGCGGACTGACCAGGCTGGAGACGGTGCGCGTCAGCAGGGCCTCGGCCGACCAGCGCGCGGGCCGCGCCGGGCGCACGCAAGCCGGCGTAGCGGTGCGCCTGTGGCGGGCCGCGCAGACCGCGTCGCTGCCCGCCTTCACGCCGCCGGAAATCCTCGAGGCCGACCTGTCCGGTCTGCTGCTCGACTGCGCCGCCTTCGGTGTCGCCGATCCGTCGAACCTGTCCTTCCTCGATCCACCGCCGGCCCCGGCGCTCAACGAGGCAAGGGCTCTGCTCAAGGCGTTGCACGCCATCGATGAGGCAGGACGGCTTACGGAAGCAGGCGCCGCCATGCGCAAGCTGGCGCTGCCGGTTCGGCTGGCGCATATGGTGGCCGAAACGGCGAAAACCGGCCGTGCGCTCGAAGCGGCGACGCTTGCCGTGCTTTTGACCGAGCGCGGGCTGGGCGGCGACAGCGCCGATCTGGAGCGGCGTCTCATCCGGTTTCGCGGCGAGAAATCCCCTCGCGCCAAAGCCGCCAGGCAGCTCGCCGAGCGTTTGGCCAGGCAGGCCGGTGGCGGGCAGGGCGGCGAGGCGGTCTCTGCCGGCGCCCTCCTCATCCACGCCTGGCCGGATCGCGTGGCCCGGGCGCGCGGCGAGCGCGGACGCTTCGTGCTCGCCAATGGCTCGGGCGCCATGGTCGATGCCGCCGATCCGCTGGCCAGTGAAACCTGGCTGGTCGTCGCCGACCTGCAGGGCAAGGCGCAGAACGCCCGCATCACCGCCGCCGCCCCGGTCGGCGAAGCCGATATCCGCGCCGCGCTTGCCGATCGCATCGAGACTAGGCGCGAGACGAGCTTTGACCGCGAGCGCCGCGCGGTGCGCATGCGCGAGACCGCCAGGCTCGGCGCCATCACGTTGTCCGAGCGCATGTTGCCGGCGCCGTCCGGCGCCGACGCCGACCGCGTCATGATAGATGCCTTGCGCGAGCACGGCCTGTCGCTGCTCGACTGGGGCAAGGAGGCGGAAGCGCTCCGCTTGCGGCTCGGCTGGCTGCATCGCGGCCTGGGAGCGCCCTGGCCAGAGGTTTCGGATGAAGCGCTTGTCGAGCGCCTCGACGACTGGCTCCTGCCGTTTCTCGGCGGCGACGCCTCTTTCGCGGCCATCAAGCCTGCGACTTTGTCCTCGGCGCTCATGGCGCTGGTCCCGCACGACCTGCAGCGCAAGGTCGACGCGCTGGCGCCGACCCATTTCCACGCGCCGTCCGGCAGCGATGTGCCGATCCGCTATGACGGCGAATGGCCGGTGCTTTCGATCCGCGTGCAGGAGCTGTTCGGCCTCGACCGGCATCCTTCCATCGCCAACGGCACGGTCCCGCTGACGCTGGAGCTTCTGTCGCCGGCGCACCGGCCGATCCAGACGACACGCGATCTGCCCGGCTTCTGGCGCGGCTCCTGGGCGGACGTGCGCACCGACATGCGCGGCCGCTATCCAAAACACGTCTGGCCGGAAAACCCGCTGCTGGCCGCCGCCACCAGCCGCGCCAAGCCGCGGGGGACTTAATGCATGTCGCCCCAAAAGTGCGTAGCGGTTTTGGGAGAACGACGTGCATCAGGCAAAGACGATGCTCTATCGTTTCGCCTCCTGCGGCTGTAATCCTTGGCGATGATCAACATCCTGCGCGCGCCTGATTCGCAGCCAAGCCAGCGGTTGCGGCTCAACACGCTGGTCCGCCTGCGCTGGCTGGCCATCGTCGGCCAGAGCCTGACCGTGCTTGTCGTCGCCTACGGGCTGAAATTCCCGCTGCCGGTCTCGATGTGCTTCGCGCTCATCGCCTTGTCGGCGTGGATGAATCTGTGGCTTACCTTCCGCTATCCGGCCGCGCATCGGCTCACCCCGCTCTCGGCCTTCGCCATCCTGACCTTCGACGGCCTGCAGCTCAGCGGATTGCTCTACATGACTGGAGGCCTGACCAACCCATTCTCGGTGCTGCTGTCCGTGCCTGTCGTCATCTCGGCGGCGTCTTTGCCGCTGCGGATGACCGCCGTTCTCGGCGCCCTCGTCATGCTGTCGGCAACGCTGCTTGTGTTCTTCCACCTGCCGCTGCCCTGGTACGAAGACGCACCGCTGCCAATGCCCTTCATCTATGTCGCCGGCATGTGGATGGCTGTGTTCGCCTCGATCGCCTTCACCGCGATCTATGCTTTCCGTGTTGCGGCGGAAGCGCGCCTGCTCGCCAATGCTTTGGCCGCCACCGAACTGGTGCTGCAGCGCGAGCAGCATCTCTCGGCACTGGACGGGCTGGCTGCTGCCGCCGCGCACGAACTCGGCACGCCGCTGGCCACCATCACCGTCGTCGCCAAGGAGATGGAAAAGGCGCTCGGCAAGGACCCGAAATACGGCGAGGACGTCAAGCTCCTGCGTTCGCAGAGCGAACGCTGCCGCGAGATCCTAAAGCGGCTGACCAGCCTTTCCTCTGAAGGCGAAGCGCATCTGTCGCGCATGCCGCTCACCTCGCTGATCGAGGAGGTGACGGCGCCGCATCGTGATTTCGGCATCTCGATCCGGCTGCGGCCCGGCGAGCGCATCGGCCCCGAGCCGGTCGGCCAGCGCAACCCAGGCGTCATCTACGGGCTTGGCAACCTGGTAGAGAACGCCGTCGATTTCGCCCGCAAGTCGGTCACCGTCAGCTGGAGCTGGGACAATGAGAAGGTCGTCTTCTCGATCACCGATGATGGGCCAGGTTTTCCAGCCGAGATCATCGACCGCATCGGCGAGCCCTATATGTCGACGCGCCAGGGCTCGGAGGCCGGTGGCGGCCTGGGGCTCGGGCTGTTCATCGCCAAGACCTTGCTGGAACGATCGGGAGCCGCCATCGATTTCCGCAATTCGAGCGGGCTCGGCGAAGGCGCGGTGGTCCAGGTCGTCTGGCCGCGTGGCGTCTTCCTCAACCAGGATCAGGCCTCCGCCACCATGTTCGACAATGCGTAAGCTGCGTTGAGACTCAACACGCTTTGGAGCAATTCCCGGAAAGGGGTGAAGCGGTTGGGGCCGGCAAATTCGCCATAGCCGACCGTGCAAGATCGCGAATGGCGGACGAAGGGCTGCGACTGCCGCACGGCAGCTCTGTTGCCGGCTGTAAAAATTGGACATTGCCGTTGCGGGACTGTATCTGCGTAAAAGTAAGGCATATCGCTCGAAACGGTGCAGCGTTTGGAAGGCGACATGCCCGGAAACACGGACTCAAGGCATATTCGGCAGAATTCTTTTGATGCGAAGTGCTTTTGGTCAGCAGGATACCGATAAGATGAGCGGAGACGAGACGACTGGCGCAATGGTTGAGGGCGAGGACACCTCGCTGCTCATCGTCGAGGACGACAAGCCCTTCCTCACCCGGCTCGCCCGGGCCATGGAAACCAGGGGCTTCGTGGTCGAGACGGCGGAAAGCGTCGAGGAGGCTGTCGCCAAGGCGCGCGCGCATCCGCCGGCCTATGCGGTGGTCGACATGCGTCTCGGCGACGGCAACGGCCTCGATGTCGTTGCAGCCATCCGCGAAAAGCGCGACGACGCCCGCGCCATCATCCTGACCGGCTACGGCAACATCGCCACCGCGGTGACGGCGGTGAAGCTCGGCGCCATCGATTATCTTTCGAAGCCCGCCGATGCCGACGACGTCTTCGCCGCGCTCACCCGCACCTCGGGCGAACGCGCGGCGCCGCCGGAAAACCCGATGTCCGCCGACCGCGTGCGCTGGGAGCACATCCAGCGCGTCTACGAGATGTGCGACCGCAACGTGTCCGAGACGGCGCGCCGCCTCAACATGCACCGCCGCACTCTGCAGCGGATATTAGCAAAGCGGGCGCCGCGCTGAACGCAGGCGGGATTTGCTCCGCGCCTCGGGTTGCGGTTCATCGCGCAGCGGGCTAGTCCGGTCGCAGCCGAAAAAGCCAACGACGGAGAGGCCATGCAGGACCAGAAGCTGCGACCGGTTTCGATCCTGCGCGAATTCCTCGACGGCGAGGCCGCCGGCGGCATCATCCTGATGGCGGCGGCGGCGCTGGCGCTGATCGTCGCCAACTCGCCTTTGGCCGAAGCCTATTTTGCCGTCCTCCACGCCTATCTCGGGCCGCTGAGTGTTTCCCACTGGATCAATGACGGGCTGATGGCGGTGTTTTTCCTGCTGGTCGGGCTGGAGATCAAGCGCGAGATGCTGGACGGACAGCTCTCGACCTGGCCGCGCCGTGTGCTGCCTGGCATCGCCGCCGCCGGCGGGATGGCGGTGCCGGCGCTGGTCTATGTCTTGATCAACCGCGACAATCAGCCAGCGCTTTCCGGCTGGGCGATCCCCACCGCCACCGACATCGCCTTCGCGCTCGGCGTGCTTTCGCTGCTCGGCAGCCGCGTGCCCGCCTCGCTGAAAGTCTTTCTCACCGCCCTGGCCATCATCGACGATCTCGGCGCCGTCATCATCATCGCGCTGTTCTACACCAGCGGCCTGTCGCTCGCCTATCTGGCCGCCGCCTTCGCCGTGATCGCTCTGCTGGTCGTGCTCAATCGCATGCGGGCCATGAAGCTCTGGCCGTATCTCCTGCTTGGCGTCGTCTTGTGGGTGCTGGTGCTGAAGTCGGGCGTGCATGCGACGCTGGCCGGCGTCGCGCTGGCTCTAACCATCCCGCTGGAGCGATTTCCCGGCATCAGCCACGATTCAGAACATTCGCCGCTGCACCGGCTGGAGCACGGCCTGCACAAGCTCGTGCCTTTCCTCGTCATCCCGATCTTCGGCTTCGCCAACGCCGGCGTCTCGCTCGGCGGCCTGAGCTTTGCGGCCCTTGTCGAGCCGCTGACGCTGGGCGTCGCCGCTGGCCTGGTTCTTGGCAAGCTGGTCGGCGTTTTTGGCTCCTCGGCGCTCGCCATCCGCTTCGGCCTCGCCGAACTGCCGGCCAATGCCCGCTGGCTCCATATGCTGGGCATTTCGCTGCTGTGCGGAATCGGCTTCACCATGAGCCTGTTCATCGGCCTGCTCGCCTTCGCCGGCGACCCGGCGCTCCAGGACGCGGTGAAGGTCGGCATCCTCGCGGGCTCGCTGGTTGCCGCGCTGCTGGGCGCCGCCGTGCTGCTGACGACGCCGGCGGCCGGCGGCGCGGAAGAGGACCCGGGCTGATCACTCAGGGCACGAAAGGTTCCGGTGGCAGGCCGAAGGCAGCGAACAAGGCGGGACCGAGCGGCGGGACATAGATCGTCAGCGAGGCGATCTTGCCGTCGGCGGCTTCGATGACCTGCAGCGAATGCGGCCGCCACTTGGAATCCTCGCGGCCAAGCGCGTAAACGCCGACGGCCGGCTGGGCGTTGGCGCCGACGGCCACCGCTCGATAGCCGGCAAAATTGCCCCAGACGCTTCCCAGGAAAGCGCCGATCGACGGACGCCCGAAGTACCATTCCCGCCACGGCGGCATGTGGTAGACGGCCTCCTCGCGCAGCAGGTCGACGAGCCCATCGAGATTGTTGGCCTGCCAAGCCTGCATATAGCGTTCGACCAGCAGGCCCTCGTCCGAACTGGGCTCTGATCGCCGCGGCGGGAGGTCTCGTGTGTAGTGCCCGCCAAGCGTCGCGCGGGCCCGCTGCAAGGCACTGTTGATCGAGGCCGGGGTTCCACCGAGCAATTGCGCGGTCTCGATGGCGGACCATCCAAGCACATCGCAGAGCAGGAGGGCCGCGCGCTGCCTTGGCGGCAACAGCTGGATCGCCGCGACGAAGGCGAGCCGCACGGCCTCGCGGGCCTCGTAGCGCGCTTCCGGACCAGGCCTGTCGTCGGCAATGTCCGGCAACTCCGCATCCGGATACGGCTCCAGCCAGGCGAGCTCCGCGGTTGGGCCGCCGGTCGCGCCACCTTCGGAGAACGGCCGTCCGGGCTGTTCGAGAATGCGCCGGGCCGACGATCGTGCCTTGATCGCGTTGAGGCAGCTCTTGGTGGCGATCGCGTAGAGCCAGCCGCGCGCCGAGCCGCGTCCGTCGAATTGCAACCGCGCGCGCCAGGCCTTGAGGAACGTCTCCTGGACGAGATCCTCCGCCTCGTTGAGCGAGCCCATCATCCGGTAGCAATGGAGCTTCAGCTCGCGGCGGTGGGCGACGCTCAGGCGCTCGAAGGCCAGCCGGTCGAGGGCCGGCCGGCCTGGCCAACCCAGAGGCTTGATTGGGTCGGAAGCATCAGTCATGCGGCGCCCGGAGAGCTGGATTCGGTCGGCATCCTGCGCGCCTCATGCCGCCGCCGCAAGGCCACTGCCGGTCACGGTGAAGGAACTGCCCTGCGGCTTGCCGGTCGCGAGTTGGATCACCGCCCGCCCGACATCGGCCGGCGTCTGCATGTCGCTCATGCTGGCCAGGAAATCGGCCGGACGGATGCCCATATATGCCGCAATGCCGTCGATGCCGCGATCGCCCACCCCGGTACCCGGCATGATGCGGGCCGGCGAGAGCGCCATGAAGCGCAGGCCGAGGCCGAGGCGGTCCGATTCCTTCTGGCAATGGCCGGCCAGGAATATCTGCATCCGCTTGGCGCCGGCATAGCCGCCGGAATTCGGCGGTCCGCCGGTGATGGCGGCGCCGCTGGCGATCAGCAGCACGCGGGCGCCGGGCTTCAATCGGCCCTTGAGGACCTCCCGGCAGAACAGGAACGACGTCTTGACGTCCATCTCCCAGTTGGCCGAGAAGACCTCCCAGCTCTGCTCCTGGATCGGCGCCGAAGGAGCGAGCGCGCCCGCGCAGACCACCAGCACATCGGGTTCCAGCGCTTCGAAAACCGCCTGCGGCGCGGCTTCCGTCGTCGCGTCCATGCTGAGGGTTTTCAGGCCCGGGCGTTCCCAGGCAAGCTGCTTCAGGTCGGCGGCGCCTCGGGCTACGGCAAGCACCGTCGCTCCCTCGCCAAGCGCGGCTTCCACGATCGAGCGGCCGACGCCCCGGCTGCCTCCAACGACGACGACATTCTGATTTTGCAATGGTTTCATGTGATCACCTCTTGTCCAGGCCGCCGGCCATCCGGACGCGCCTGTAGGTGAAGACAATCGCGATGGATGAAAATCATCGGTGCGGGCCGAAAATTCTTGTCGGCCGCAGGCAGGGGGGCGCTTTGAGCCTGCCGCGACGCCGGACTTCGATCGCAAGACGCCGGTACCCAACCCTCGGGAGGAGCTACTCGCTCTCGCCATCCAGCGCCGGCACGGCGACGCCGGCAAGCTCGGCTGCCAAGAGCCGCGCGGCGCCTGCCCGTGCAATCCGCAGCATCAGCGCCTTGCGCGTCGCGGCCGCCATGCGGTGCTCCGGCGCGTCGCGCAGGATCTCCGCGCCATAGCCGTCGGAAAGGATGAAGCCGCATTCCTCGGGAAAGATGTCAGCTGGAACGCCGGGATGGGTGGCGAAGAAGAAGCGGTCGGAATGCAGCCGGTAGTCCGGCCATTTGCGGTCGACCCTAAAATCCTCGATCGAGGATTTGATCTCGATGATCCAGATGTCGCCTTGCCTGGTCAGCGCCACGAGATCGGCGCGCCGCCCGGTGGCGAGCGACAGCTCCGGCAGCACATGCGCGCCCATTTCGCGCAGCAGCCGCTGCACGCCGCGCCGCACCAGCATGGCCCGCTCCGACTGGCGGCCGTCGATCAAAGGGTTGAGGGGAATCGGGGAAACGATGGGCATGGGAGGCACCATGCCAGATTTTGTTCACGGTTTGAACCCGCTTTAGCGGGGCGATTATCTGGTTGACAAACCCAAAGTGAAATAGGAATATAATCCGGACAGGCCGGCACTCCAGAATCGGACTCGTAAAAGGGTCGTTTGCAGATATAGTTCGCTAAAGGATGCTCCAAGCGGGGGCCAACAATGGCGAAACTGTCTGCCATGGATGCCGATATCATCAGGACGGTATTCCAGACCCAGGTCCGCGATAGAAAGATGCCGGAAGCCGAATGGCGTGATTACGCCGAAAGGCTCGTGAAGACCTACACAAGCGCCCAGCAGATAGACCCCCAAATTATCGATTGGATTATTGGGAAAAGCCCCAGCGCTGAGGGGGATCGGCGCTAGGGCTTAGGCATGTACTCGGTACAAGCATGACCTTACGTTAGGCTGCGCTAATATCGTGAAGGAAGGGTGAATCGGCGCGGGGCTATTCGCGGTTTCCCTTCTCCCGTTTGCGGCGGAGAAGTTCCTTTATCTGTTCCTGGGTTAGTTTCGGTGCGTGCGCGATTTTGTCGACGATAGCATCAAACACCTCTTCCGATTGGTCCGCATTTAGCTTTTTAGAAGCCTCTTCGAACTTTTCTCTCTGGGTTTTGGTACTCATTGCAATCGGTCCCGATGGTCGTTTAACTAGCAATCCATAATTAAGTTCGATGTCCGATCGTCTGAGTTTGCAAGAGAGATTCCTTGCAATTCGGAACCTTTTGTCATATCTTTAGTTCGTACCAAAGCGGTCTCCGCGTGCGTTTGGATCCTCTGCCCGTCGGATTTGGGCATTGCCACGGTCGCAAAGCGGTTAGGATCACCGACATCCGAAGACGAAGTTCGCTCTCGTCAGACCGTCAATTTTCTCCACACAATGTTGACATTGCGCACAGCTCGCTTCGGGATTGCGGTAGTGACGCTCCAAAACGCGACTTCTGCATCCCATTGGCAAACTATTTGATTGAAGTATCCATCTTTCTCGCGCTGGAAAACATGACGACCGTCCTCTTGCAAGATGATGAGATCGTAGTCGCAAGCCACGAAGCGAACGTATGAAACCGTGTCACGGAATCCAAGGGTTTCAAACTGGCGAACGCGACCTTCATAGCTTTCAATATGCGCGAGGCCAAAGCCGCCGTT
Source organism: Mesorhizobium sp. (assembly GCA_004020875.1). Taxonomy (GTDB): domain Bacteria; phylum Pseudomonadota; class Alphaproteobacteria; order Rhizobiales; family Rhizobiaceae; genus Mesorhizobium. Next base: position 297,123 of record SAPZ01000003.1, on the reverse strand, counting down.
TCGGCCCTGAACGCCCCTAAGAAGCCGGATTGGCCCCGCATTGCAATTAATTGCAAGCGCTACATCTTCTGTAACATGCCCCAAATCCGCCCGCCCCGCACCGTCATAAACGGTGCGTTTTTCGACGGCTAAGATTGAGGCGGTTATTGGTGTCATGAATCAGCTAAAAAGATTATTCCCGTCTTCGCCTTGGGGGTAGTAGTTCACGGCCGGACAAGCCTTATCTTTGGGCCAGTATCCGTGCCCATCAAGATTCACCAGTCGAGCGGACCGGCTCATTTTTGAGCCGAAGTTGCCGCGCTCGTCGCTGCCGCCACGGACGCGGCGCGGGATAAACGAAGAGGCCCCGAGACTGGCGAGTCACGGAGCCTCAAAGTGGGCCAATAGGAGAATCTAAGGGCGGCGGTGAACATATCACCGCCGCTTTCGTTTGTGAATCCCCCGCCAGAGCGGCAATTCCAACTGTACGGGCTTGCGGTAGTGCTTGCGCTTGTCGTCAAGCAGGTCTGCGATAGGTGAGGCGTTTACCCTTCACGCCATTTAGGGCGATGAAAGCGCGGGTGCCGTCATCAACGCCAAGCGCGATGCGGTTCGAATAGCGGAAGTCGAATTCGGCAAGGTAGCGGTGCAGATGGTGTTCGCTGCAATGCTGATAGACGCCTTTCATGCCGCGCTTGAAGATCGAGAAGAAGCCTTCGACCGTGTTGGTATGGACGTTGCCGCGAACGTATTCGTCCTTGGAATGCGTGACAAACTCGTGCGAGGAGAAATCCTGGCTGGCGCGGCGATAGATGCCGCTTTCGTCGGTCATCAACGCGCTTTCCTTGGCGATGTTGGCGCGGACGATAGGCATGACATTGCCCATGCGGGCCGTATCGACATGGAAGGAACGCGCCTTGCCGCCGCGCTCGACCAGCGTAACGACGGTGTTCTTGTGGGCGCTGCCGCCGCGCTTGACAGGCGAGCCCTGCAAACGACCGATATAGGTTTCGTCGGCTTCAACGGTCTTGCCGCCGCCGCCCATCGGGGAAAGCTCGCCAGAGGCCATGGCAAGGCGAATGCGATGGCACAGGAACCAAGCCGCCTCATAGGTGCACTCGAGTATGCGGTGCATCTGGTGGGCGCTAATGCCCTTCTTCGAGGCGCACATAAGGTGGATGGCCTGTAGCCACTTGGTGAGCGGCAGATGGCTTTCCTCGAAGATCGTGCCCATGCGGACGGTGAACTGCGAACGGCAAGCGCTACACTTGTACAGGCCGTGACGTTCAACGCCGTTCGGGTTCTTCTTGGAGGGCTTGGTGCGCACGCCCTTCAATGCGTAGTGGCGATCAACGCTACCGCACTTGGGGCAAACGGGACCGTTCGGCCACAGTATGGACTCGACATGCTCGAAAGCCTTGGCTTCGTCATGGAATTCGGGGCGGGACAGAACGGACATAGCGATAACTCCTTGGAATCGTTATCGCAGTTCCATTTGGGTTTGTCAACCAGATAATCGCCTTTAGCGGGGCGATTATATATTTGACAAACCAAGAGTGTGAACGGGAATTGAACCCATTACGTCGGTTTTGCAGATCGATGCGTCACCGTCCCGCCCCTCAGATCCTGGCGCCTCAAAAAAATGCATCAGTGTCTAGTCAACCTCGTTCGGATGAAGGTCATCGCTTGCTAAATCCTTCTCCGTGGTAGCAATGTTAGCTCAGTAAGCCGCCCATCGGCTGGATTTTGGCATGAAGGATCTGCCATGACCCGTGATCGGATGCTTGCCCACCTCCGCTCCGCCGACGCCGTCGCGCGCGAGGCGGCGGCGCATGGGCATCACCCTTTCGGTTCCGTGCTGGTCGGGCCGGACGATGGCGTTTTGATGCGGCAGGGCAATCTCGACACGGTGCGCCATGCCGAGACCGAGCTCGCCCGCCGCGCTGCTGCGGCCTACGAGCCGGAGTTCCTGTGGCGATGCACGCTGGTCACGACCGGCGAGCCCTGCGCGATGTGCGCCGGCACCATGTACTGGGCGAATATCGGCCGGCTGGTCTATGGCTTCGAGGAGACCGATCTCCTGGCGCTTACCGGCGATCACGAGGAGAATCCGACGATGAACCTCGCCTCGCGCACCGTATTCGCTTCCGGCCAGAAGAAGATCGAGGTCTTCGGTCCGTTCCCCGAAATCGCGGACGAGTTGCTCGCGCCGCACCGCGATTTCTGGAAGCGCTGACCGCCCCGACTTCAGGCCGCTCCCGCCATGTCGTCCAGGATCGGGCAGTCCGGCCGGTCGTCGCCATGGCAGGCGTGGATCAGCTTCTGCAGCGTCGAGCGCATCGACTGCAATTCGCGCACCTTTTCCTCGATCGCCCTGACATGGGCGGCGGCGATCTCGCGCACGTCGTGGCTGGCGCGGTCGCGGTCCTGATAGAGCGCCATAAGCTGCCTGCAATCGTCGATTGAGAAGCCAAGATTGCGCGCACGGCGCAGGAAGGCGAGCCGGTGGATGTCCTCGCCGGAGTAGTCGCGATAGCCGTTCCCGGCTCGCGCCGGACGGAGAAGGCCGATCTCCTCATAGTAGCGGATTGTCTTGGCCGGCAGGCCGGAACGCTCGGCGGCGTCTCCGACATTCATGGCGCTCTCCTCGTTTCCCAGGCGGCCTTGAAGCCGCCCCATTGATTTTGCTTCACAATCCTGTGAGGCCTGTTGCGGAAATGCCGCAGTTCGGCACTTACCGGCACGTAAGGACTTGGATATAGGCGTTGCGCGCTTGGCAAGCAAAAGAAATGCCAGCATGAATGATGGCAAGAAAGCGGCCGACTCGTGCCGCTGCACCGAGACGGGGCGTCGGACCTATTCATGCGCTTGAAGTCGTTTGCAATCCTCGCCGCCCTTGCGCTGTCGACCGCGATCAGCGGCTGCAGCACCATCGGCGGGCAGTTGTTCACCAACAACTATGGCGCGATGACCGATGCCGGCTATCAGCTGCCGCGCATCCCCATCGAGAAGGTGCCCGCCAAGTATCACCGCCAGGAAGTGCGGTATGACTCCTCGGAGAAGCCTGGCACCATCATCGTCGATACCCAGAACAAGTTCCTCTACTTCATCGAGGGCGACGGCATGGCGATGCGCTACGGCATCGGCGTCGGCCGCGAGGGTTTCGAGTGGCACGGCACCGCCCATATCGCGCTGAAGCGCGAATGGCCGACCTGGACGCCGCCGGCACCGATGATCAAGCGCCAGCCCGAGCTCGCCAAGTTCGCCGGCGGCATGGAACCGGGCCTGAAGAACCCGCTCGGCGCGCGCGCCATGTATCTCTTCAACAAAGGTGGCGACATGGGCTACCGCCTGCATGGCAGCCCGGAATGGTTCTCGATCGGCAAGGCGATGTCGTCGGGCTGCATCCGACTGATGAACCAAGATATTATCGACCTCTACGACCGCACGTCGGTCGGCGCCAAGGTCATCGTGATGTAGGTGAGAAACAGTTTCGCAGGCGGACCGTCTAGGCAACAACAAGACGTCCTGAAAACAGAAAACCGGGCTGTTGGGGCCCGGTTTTTTGTTTTTGGATTAAAGCATGTCTCCCGAAAATGGGAACCGGTTTCGGGATAAAGACATGCGTAAAATCAAAACCCAAAGCGCATGGAGCGAATCTGAAAGATCGCGACGCGCTTTAGAAAGAATTCGCTCCGCCGAGCCGTCGGCGGTGTGGAACTGTTAGGCGACCTGCTCGACCTGCTGCACTTCGGGAACAAAATGCCGGAGCAGGTTCTGGATGCCGTGCTTCAAAGTCGCCGTCGACGACGGGCAGCCGGCGCAGGCGCCCTTCATGTGCAGGAACACCGTGCCGTTCTCGAAGCCGCGGAACGTGATGTCGCCGCCGTCCTGGGCAACCGCGGGGCGCACGCGCGTATCGAGCAGTTCCTTGATGGTCAGCACCAGTTCTTCGTCGGCCTTGTCGTAGAACTCACCGCTATCGCCCGCTTCCGTCGCAGGGGCGGCCGCGGCCATGACTGGGGCACCGGACATGAAGTGTTCCATGATCGCGCCAAGGATGGCCGGCTTCAGATGCTGCCAGTCGGGGCCGTCCTTGGTCACGGTGATGAAGTCATAGCCGAAGAATACGCCGGTGACGCCCGGGATATCGAACAGGCGGCCGGCCAGTGGCGAGGCCTCCGCGGCGGCCTCGGCGTTACGGAAATCGGCTGTGCCTTCGCGCAGCACTTCCTTGCCCGGCAGGAATTTCAGCGTCGCCGGGTTCGGCGTCGATTCGGTCTGGATGAACATGGGTATCTCCAGGCCCTTCCTGGGCCGATAGTTTGGAATAGTTCTAAATAGGCTCTATCGGCTGGACATTCAAGCGAAACGCGTCGCAGGAACGGCTGGCTGGTGGAATGTTTTTACAGTGTCTGCCGCGCCTTTTGAAGTGCTCACGGTGGCCAGGTCGGCGGGTATCTTGGACTGAGGCAGCCTAGGCTAGGCTGTCGATCTCCTCGTCCGACAGATTCTGCGGCACGACCGTCACCGGAATGGGAAAAGCCGCAGCCCTGCCGGCCACCGCGCTGACCAGCGGCCCAGGGCCTTCCTTGCCGGCGCCGGCCGCTAGCACCAGGATGGCGATGTCCTGGTCTTCCTCGATCAGCTTGTGGATCTCGTCGGTTGGCTTGCCTTCGCGCACCACCAGTTCCGGCTCGATGCCGACGCTCTGGCGCACCTTGTTGGCGTAGCCGTCGAGCGCCGCGCGCGCCGTGGCCGTCGCTTCTTCGCGCATGATCTTCTCCACGCCCAGCCAGTGCTGGAAGTCGTCCGGCTCGATGACATAGAGCAGCACCAGGACGCCGCTGGTGTGTTGTGCCCGCTTCGAGGCGTAAGCGACGGCGCGCTCGCATTCGGGCGTGTCGTCGATGATAGCCAGGAATTTGCGGCGATGGCCGGCTTCGCGGCTGAGGCGTTTGGAAACCATGTCTATCTGCTCGGTATCAATTCGGCCGCAATCTGCCACCGCCACGGACCGGCGGCAAGCCGCCGGCCGGCGTGGCGATGGTCCTGGAGCAATTCCAGGAAAAGTGTGAAGCGGTTTTCCGTCAGGAATTGCGTCGAAACAACTACTTAGACCGGTCGGTCAGTCCTGCAGTGTCCTGCAGCAGGCCGATGATGTCGCGCACCGTCTTCATCGTGCCCTCGGCGATTGCGCGGGCTCGGTCACCACCGTCCTTGAGCACGGCGTCGACATAGGCGCGATCGCCCTCGATGCGGCGCATCTCGGAAGCAATCGGCGCAAGCTTCTCCACGGCAAGGTCGGCTAGGGCCGGCTTGAACACGGAAAACTGCTGGCCGCCATATTCCTTCAGCACGTCTTCCTTCGAGATTTCCGCGAGGCCGGCATAGATGCCGACGAGGTTCTCCGCCTCGGGTCGGCTTGCAAGTCCGTCCAGCTCGCTCGGCAAGGCCTCCGGATCGGTCTTTGCCTTGCGGATCTTCTTCGAGATGGTGTCGGCATCGTCGGTCAGGTTGATGCGAGACAGGTCCGACGGGTCCGACTTCGACATCTTCTTGGAACCGTCGCGCAGGCTCATGATGCGCGCGGCCGGACCGCCGATGACCGGTTCGGTGATCGGGAAATAGCCGTTCACGGTCTCCTCGCCGACCTGCATTTCGATGCCGACGCCAAGGGCCGCGATCTTCTCGGAGAAGTCGTTGTTGAATTTCTGCGCGATGTCGCGGGTAAGCTCCAGATGCTGCTTCTGGTCCTCGCCTACCGGCACATGGGTGGCGCGGTAGAGCAGGATGTCTGCGGCCATCAGGCTTGGATAGGCGAGCAGGCCGAGCGAGGCGTTCTCGCGGTCCTTGCCAGCTTTGTCCTTGAACTGCGTCATCCGGTACATCCAGCCGATGCGCGCCACGCAGTTGAAGATCCAGGCAAGCTCGGCGTGCTGGATGACCCGCGACTGGTTGAAGACGATGTGCTTCTTCGGGTCGATGCCGGAGGCGAGGAACGCCGCGGTGATCGAGCGGGTCTGGTCGCCGAGGTCCTTGTGGACGAGCTGCGCCGTCAGCGAATGCAGGTCGACGACGCAATAGATGCAGTCGGACTGTTCCTGCAGGGCGACGAATTTCTTGATGGCGCCGAGGTAGTTGCCGAGATGCAGATTACCGGTCGGCTGGACGCCCGAAAAGACGAGTGGCTTGAAGGCGGACATGAGTTCCTCATGGCTTGTGGAGGGCCGTTTCGCGCGCGGCGAAAGTCTTTCGACGGCGCGCTTATGAACGAAGGCGGTTGCGGGATCAAGACTGGTGTTGCCGCAAGCCAGCTCGAGTTATTCGTCCAGGCCGGTATTCGATTCCCGCGGCGCAGATTTCGCCTCACCCCGCTTCACGTTCCTGCGGATCATACCGAAGTCGGCGCCGCCGGTGCCGAAGGCGGCGATGAAGTAGAGCGCGGCGCCGCCGCCGACCAGCGCGAGCAGCGTCGTCGCCTTCACCACCAGCGGCGAGCCGGGACCGAGCCGCCCGGCGAAGTAGTGCTCCGCGAAATAAAGCGCGGTCGCCATGATCACGGCCGACAGCACCAGCCGGGGAATGCGCTTCAGCAGAGGGATGTCGCGGCCCCAATGTCCCCGCCTGATCAGCATGGCGAGCAGCATCAGCGCGTTGACCCAGCCCGCGACGGCCGAGGCCACCGCGATGCCCGGCGCACCCATGGACGGGAACAGGGTGAGCGCCGTGGCCACGTTCACGCCCACCGAAATGGCCGCGAAGATCATCGGTGTTCGCGTGTCCTCGCGCGCGAAATAGCCTGGCGTGAATGCCTTGATCAGCACGAAGGCCGGCAGGCCGAGGCCGAAGATTGCCAGGATCGAGGCGACGATCGGCGTCGAGTGGTTGGCGGCAAATGCTCCGCGCTCATAGACCAGCCGGACGATCGGCTCCGACATCACCCAGAGCGCGGCGGCGGCCGGCAGCGTCATGAATAGGGTGAACTCGACCGAGCGGTTCTGCAGGTTCGCGGCCTCGACCAGGTTGCCCGATTTCAGCGCCCGCGACAGTTCCGGCAGAAGCACGATGGCGACGGCCACGCCGACGACGCCGAGCGGCAGCTGATAGATACGGTCGGCATAGGCGAGCGACGAAACCGCGCTGTTCTGCGCCGAGGCGATCGCCGTGCCGATCAGCTGGTTGATCTGGGTGATGCCGCCGGTGATCGCCGCCGGCAGCGCCAGGATCAGCAGCCGCTTGACGTTGGGCGTCATCTTCGGTCTGCGGAAACCGATCGAGATACCGGCATGGCGAACCGCGATCCAGACGATGGCAAGCTGCACGATGCCCGCCGCCAGCACGCCCCAGGATAGGCCGAAGCCGACATCATGCGCGCCCAGCCCGTGATACCAGGCATAGGCGAGCACGCTGATCAGGATGATGTTGAGGAAGGCGGGCGCGATCGCCGCCGCGAAATAGCGGCGCAGCGAGTTCAGCATGCCGGCCATCATGGCGCCGAGCGACATGCAGATCAGGTACGGGAACATGATCGTCGCCAGCCGGACGGTCGTCTCGAACTTGCCGGGAATGTCGGCAAAGCCCGGCGCCACCAGGTAGCGCACGATCAGCGGCATCGCCAGTTCCATGGCGATCGTAAGCGCCAACAGCGCCGAGAACAGCACGCCGAACACTTCCTCCGAGAAGCGCTTGGCGCCCTCATTGCCGTGCTGCTCGATCTCCTTGGCGAAGAGCGGCACGAAAGCGGCGTTGAAGGCGCCTTCGGCGAACAGCCGGCGGAAGGTGTTGGGGAACTGGAAGGCGGCGTTGAAGGCGTCGGCGACCGGCCCGGTGCCGAGTGCCGCCGCCATCAGCATCTCGCGGCCGAAACCCAGCGCGCGGCTCATCAGCGTGCCGGAGGCGACGGTAGCGAATTTCTTGACGAGGCTCATGCTAGGAACGACTGCCAGGGAAATTGCGTCAAATGGATGGTCACTCGGCCGCCGCCTTGGCCTTGCCGTTGCGTTCGGACGAATTGCCTTCCAGCGTATCGATCAGGCGCTTGTGGATGGTGGCCGTGCGCGTGGGGCTGTCGATCTTCTGTCCGGTCAGGTCGGTGACGTAGAACGTGTCGATGACCTTCTCGCCGAAGGTCGTGATATGCGCCGAGGCGATGTCGAGCGACAGGTCGGAGAGCGTCCCCGTGATCTCGGACAGCAGGCCGGGCCGGTCCAGCCCCTCGACCTCGATCACCGAAAAACGGTTGGACAGCGTGTTGCGGATCTCGGCGCGCGGCGGAATCCTGAACGCCTTCGCGCCACGCTTCGGCTTGGTGCGCTTCTCGATCATCTCGGGCAGCCAGCTCTTGCCGGACAGCACATCCTCTATCAGCCGGCCGACGCGCTCGGCGCGGCGCCGCTCATCCTCGTCGAGGTCGAACTCGCGCGAGATCAGGATGGTGTCCAGCGCGCGCCCGTCGGAAGTGGTGAAGATCTGCGCGTCGACGATGTTGCCGCCGGCCGCGGCACAAGCACCCGCAATGATCGAAAGCAAGCGCGGATGGTCCGGCGCCAGCACGGTGATCTCGGTCACCGCCTCGAATTCATGCGTCTTGACCATGGTCGCGAGCTTCTTGCCCGCCGCATCCGCCTCACGGATGAATTCGGCGTGGCGCAACTGGTCATTGAGATCGACCGTCAGCAGATAGTTCTCATAGTGCTGCGCGACATAGCGCTTGCGCTCCTTGGCCGGCCAGGCCGAAAGCGCCTCGGCCAGCCGCTCGCGCGCGGCGGCGGTGCGTTGCGCACGCGACACTTCGGAGAAGCCGCCGGTCAGCAGCAATTCGGTCTCGTAATAGAGCGTGCGCAGCAGCTGCCCTTTCCAGCCGTTCCACACACCCGGCCCGACGCCGCGTATGTCGCAGACGGTGAGGATCAAAAGCAGCTTCAGCCGCTCTACCGATTGCACGATCGACGCGAAATCCTCGATCGTCTTGCGGTCGTTGAGGTCGCGCGTCTGCGCCGTCATCGACATCACGAGGTGGTTTTCGACCAGCCACGCGACCGTCTCGGTATCGGCCGCCGACAGCCCCATATGTGGACAGATCCGTCGGGCGATGCGGGCGCCGGCTTCCGAATGGTCTTCCGGCCGGCCCTTGGCGATGTCGTGCAGCAGCACCGCGACGTAGAGCGCCTCGCGGCTCTTCGTCAGCCCCGGCATCAGCGAATGAGACAGCGGGTGAATCTTCTCGCCATCGCCGCGCTCGATCTCGGCCAGCACGCCGATGCAGCGGATCAGGTGCTCGTCCACCGTATAGTGGTGGTACATCGAGAACTGCATCATGGCGACGATCTTGCCGAAGTCGGGGATCAGCCTGCCGAGCAGCCCGGCCTCGTTCATGCGCCTGAGATTGAGCTCGGCGTTGCGGTCCGACGTCAATATGTCGAGGAACAGCCGGTTGGCTTCCTCGTCGCGCCGGAGCGACTTGTTGACCAGACCGAGCGAGCGGGTGAGCAGCTTGAGCGCGTCAGGATGGAACTCCAGTCCATGCTTGTCGGCGAACCAGAACAACCTCAGCAGGTTGACCGGGTCGCGTTCGAACACGCCGTCGTCGGCGATGTTGATGCGGTGGTTGTCGACAATGAAATCACTTGTCCCGGCAAGCTTCCGCTTGCGTCGCTGGAAGGTGAGGAAGATGCGGTTGAAGCCCGGCACATGCTTGGCCTGCTCTTCCTCGAGCGCCGCGCAGAAGATACGGGTGAGGTCGCCGACATCCTTGGCGACGAGGAAATAGTGCTTCATGAAACGCTCGACGGCCGACAGGCCGGGATGCGTCGTGTAGCCCAGACGTTCGGCGATCTCGCGCTGGATGTCGAAATGCAGTCGCTCCTCCGCCTTGCCGGTGAGGAAGTGCATGTGACAGCGCACCGCCCACAGAAAATCCTCGGCCTTCTGGAACTCGCGATACTCGGCTTGGGTGAAGACGCCCTTCTCGACCAGTTCCTCGCCGGTGCGCACGCGGTAGAAGTATTTGCCGATCCAGAACAGCGTCTGCAGGTCGCGCAGCCCGCCCTTGCCGTCCTTGACGTTGGGCTCGACCAGATAGCGGCTTTCGCCGGCCTTGGCATGGCGCTCGTCGCGCTCGGCCAGCTTGGCCTGCACATATTCCGGCCCGGTCGTGCGCACCACCTCGTGGTCGAAGCGGGTGAGCAGTTCTTCATAAAGCTTCTGTTCGCCCCACAGGAAACGCGCCTCGAGGATCGACGTGCGGATCGTGATGTCGCTGCGCGACAGCCTGAGGCACTCCTCGATGTTGCGGGTGGCGTGGCCGACCTTCAGACCCATGTCCCACAGCATGTAGAGCATGTACTCCACGATCTGCTCGCCCCACGGCGTCTGCTTGTAGGGCAGCAGGAACAAGAGGTCGATGTCGGAGCCCGGCGCCAGCGTGCCGCGGCCGTATCCGCCAACCGCCACGACCGCCATGCGCTCGGCCACCGAACGGTTCTTGACACGGTAGACATGGGTGGCGGCGAAATCATAGAGCGCCCGGATCAGCTCATCCATCAGATGCGAGAGCCTCTCGGCGCAGGCATTGCCGCCGCCATCCTCCTTGAGCATGGCCTCGGCGATCGTGCGCCCCTCCGCCAGCCTGGCTTTGAGCAATTGGAGGACAGTAGCGCGAACCGCCGGTCTCGAACCGTCGCCGGCGCTTGCCGACGTCAGCGCCGTCAAGTCGCGGCGCAAAGCGTCGCCATCGATGATTTCGTGGAGTTTCAGGGAGATCTTTGCCATTCGGCGGCGTCTATAGCGCGTTTTCGCGGCGCTGTGTATGGGGCCGGCGGATGCGATTTGGCGTCGCGCGGAGGCGTAATCCGCAATCGCCCAGCCGATTTTCGCAAAAGTCGAAATCGGCCCTTGACCTTCCAGTAACTGGAAGGACTACCTCCGCCTCAATTGGAGAATTCCGAGGTATTGCTGATGACCCATTCCGACCACAACCATCATCACTCGCATGGCGCGTCCTGCTGCTCCGGGAAAACTGCAGGGACCGCGGCCGAAGCGGTGATTCGCGATCCTGTCTGCGGCATGACGGTCGATCCGGCGGCCGGCAAGCCGACGGCCGAGCATGACGGACGAACCTTCCATTTCTGCAGCGAGCGCTGCCGCACGAAATTCGTTGTCGAGCCGGAGAGCTACCTGACCGCCACCGATCCTGTCTGTGGCATGAGCGTCGACCGCGCCAGCGCCAGGCACTTTGTGCGCCATGATAGCCAGGGCTTCTATTTCTGCTCCGCCGTTTGCCGAGGCAAGTTCGAGGCGGAGCCGGCAAAATACCTTGCCGGCCGGCCCGAGCCGCAGCCGATGCCGAAGGGCACGCAGTACACCTGCCCGATGCATCCCGAGATCATCCGCGACAAGCCCGGCTCCTGTCCGATCTGCGGCATGGCGCTGGAGCCGATGGGCGTGCCGACCGGCGACGAAGGCCCGAATCCCGAGTTGGTCGACTTCACGCGCCGGTTCTGGGTCAGCGCGGCGCTTTCCGTTCCTCTCCTGATCTTCGCTATGGCGCCGATGCTGGGCCTCAGCTTCGAAAATCTCATCGATGGCCGGACGAAGACGTGGGTAGAGCTGGCGCTGGCGAGCCCAGTGGTGCTTTGGGCGGCGTTTCCGTTCTTCCATCGCGGCTGGGACTCGGTTGTCAACCGCAGCCCCAATATGTGGACGCTGATTTCGCTGGGCGTCGGCGCGGCCTATCTCTACAGCGTGGTCGCCGCCCTGTTTCCGGACATCTTCCCGCATCAGTTCCGCGGTCATGACGGTGCCGTGCCGGTCTATTTCGAGGCTGCTGCCGTCATCGTCGCGCTTGTGTTTCTGGGCCAGGTGCTGGAACTGCGCGCCCGTGAGCGCACCGGCTCGGCCATTCGCGCGCTCCTCGACCTTGCCCCGAAGACGGCGCGGTTGATCGGCGTCGACGGTTCCGAGAAGGATGTGCCGCTCGACAGCGTCCAGACTGGCGACCGTCTGCGCATTCGTCCGGGCGACGCCGTTCCCGTCGACGGCATCGTGCTGGAAGGTCGCTCGGCGGTCGATGAATCGATGATTACGGGCGAGCCGCTGCCGGTCGAGAAGACGGAAGGCTCCGCGCTTACCGGCGGCACGCTGAACAAGAATGGCTCGCTCGTCATGCGCGCCGAGAAAGTCGGCGCCGAGACCACGCTGTCGCGCATCGTCGAGATGGTCGCCAAGGCGCAGCGGTCGCGCGCGCCGATCCAGGGGCTGGCCGACCGCGTGTCCTCCTATTTCGTTCCGGCCGTGGTGCTGGTCGCCATCGTCGCCTTCATCGCCTGGGCGCTCCTCGGTCCTCAGCCGAGCCTGATCTTCGCCATCGTCTCGGCTGTATCGGTGCTGATCATCGCCTGTCCCTGCGCGCTTGGTCTGGCGACGCCGATGTCGATCATGACGGCGACCGGACGCGGCGCGCATGCCGGCGTGCTCATCAAGGAAGCGGCGGCGCTGGAGCGTTTCGCCTCGGTCGACACGCTGATTGTCGACAAGACCGGCACGCTGACCGAAGGTAAGCCGAGGCTCACCGATGTCGTGCCGGCCGGAGATATCGATGAGAATGAGCTGCTGGGCCTTGCAGCCGCACTTGAAAAGGGTTCGGAGCATCCATTGGCCGAGGCGATCGTCGAGGGCGCCGTCGCGCGCGGCATGAAGCTGGCCGAAGCCGTCGGTTTCGAGGCCGTCACCGGCAAGGGCGTCTCGGGCACGGTTTCGGGCAGGAAGGTCGCGCTCGGCAATGGAGCGATGATGGCGGACCTCGGCGTCGAGACGCCCGCGGCCAATGCCGAGGCGATGCAAGCCGAAGGCAAGACGGCCATGTTCGTGGCCGTCGATGGCGGATTCGCCGGCATCGTCGCCGTGGCCGATCCCGTCAAGGCAACGACGGCCGAGGCGATCAAGGCCCTGCACGACAGGGGTCTGAGGATCATCATGGCAACCGGCGACAACGAGCGCACGGCAAAAGCGATCGCCGGCAAGCTCGGCATCGATGAGGTCCGCGCCGGCCTGCTGCCGGATGAGAAGGGCGCGCTGGTCGAGCAACTGCGTGCGGGCGGCGCTGGCGTGGCCATGGCCGGCGACGGCGTCAATGATGCGCCGGCGCTGGCTGGCGCCGATGTCGGCATCGCCATGGGCACCGGCGCCGATGTCGCGGTCGAAAGCGCCGGCATCACGCTCGTCAAGGGCGACCTCAACGGTATCGTCAGGGCGCGCACGCTGGCCCAGGCGACGATACGCAACATCCGCCAGAACCTGTTCTTCGCCTTCCTCTACAACGTGCTCGGCGTGCCGGTCGCGGCCGGCGTGCTCTATCCGCTCACCGGGACGTTGCTGTCGCCGATGATAGCGGCGGCGGCGATGAGCCTGTCGTCGGTGTCGGTCATTACCAATGCTTTGCGGCTGAGGACGTTGAAACTCTGAACGAAGCCCCCAGATACGAACCTCAATCACAAGGAGACCTTGAATGACCCTGGCCAAGAAAATCGTGCTGCTTTTGATGGCTGCCGGAATGCTGCTTGCCGTCTTCCTCGAAAGCGTGCCGGCCTCGTCCGAGGAGATGAAGCATGACATGTCCAAGATGGCGATGGGCGCCCAGAGTCCGGCCACCACGGGCTACGAGGCGGCGATGAAGAAGATGCACAAGGACATGGCGATCAAATACACCGGCAATGCCGATGTCGACTTCGTCCGAGGCATGATCCCGCATCATCAGGGGGCGATCGACATGGCCAACGTAGTGATCGCCAACGGCAAGGACCCGGAAATCCGCAAGCTCGCCGAAGGCGTGGTCAAGGCGCAGGAGGCCGAGATCAAGGAAATGAAAGACTGGCTCGCCAAGCACCCGGCGAAGTAGAGCAATTCCAGGAAAAGTGTGTAGCGGATTTCCGCCGGAATTACATAGAAACAAATATTTAGAGCGGTTCGGCGCTTCCGCGAAACGCTGAGCGGCTCTAACCCACTCCGGGAATCCAGGCGGCCAGGCAGCTCTGGTCTGGATTTCCGGTTTTGGCTGTGCTGCGATCCGGGCCCACGCGGAGAAAGTCATGCCGTCAACAGTGAGAACCCTCAAGCTGCCGTCCGGCGAGGGCGTTCCGTTGCTGGGCCAGGGCACCTGGAAGATGGGTGAGGACCGCCGCCGCCGTGCCGATGAGGTGTCGGCGCTGAAGCTCGGGCTCGATCTCGGCATCACGCTGATCGACACCGCCGAAATGTACGCCAGCGGCGGCGCCGAGGAGGTGGTGGCGGAGGCGATCGCCGGGCGCCGCGACGAGACCTTCCTGGTCTCCAAGGTGCTTCCTTCCAACGCCTCGCGCGCTGGCGTCGAGCGCGCCTGCGAGGCCAGCCTGAAGCGGCTTTCCACCGACAGGATCGATCTCTATCTGCTGCATTGGCCGGGCAGCGTGCCGCTGTCCGAAACCGTGGAGGCCTTCGAGAGCCTGAAGGCTCAAGGCAAGATCCGTTATTGGGGCGTCAGCAATTTCGACACCGACGAGATGGAAGACCTTGTCGGTCTGCCGTCCGGCGGCAATGTCCAGACCAATCAGGTGCTCTACAACCTGTCGCGGCGCGGCCCAGAATTCGATCTGGCCCCATGGTGCGCGGAGCGCGGCATCCCGCTGATGGCCTATTCGCCGGTGGAGCAGGGTGCGCTGGCGCGCAATGCCCGGCTGGAGGCCGTTGCTGCCCGGCACAACGCCACCGCCGCGCAGATCGCGCTCGCCTGGGCGATGGCGCAGCCTGGCGTCATCGCCATTCCAAAGGCCGTCCGCCAGGAGCATGTCCGCCAGAATGCCGCCGCGCTCGACATCAAGCTGGCGCCTGAGGATTTCGCCGATCTCGACCGCGCCTTCCCGCCGCCGACGCGCAAGCGGGGCCTGGAAATGATCTAGCCGCTCACCGGGATGCCGATGTGCTTGCGGATCCTTCGCAAGGCGCGGGAAAACAGGTCGGCGTCATTGGCGGCACGGGCAAGCGTGAGCGCCCCCTGAATGGCGGCGACGGCTTCCTCCGCCAGCTCTGCGGCCTCGGTCGATCGATGACCGGATCGCGTCAGCGCATTGGCGAGATGCATGACCCACCGGCCGAAATAGCCTCTTATCTGGCCGGCGAAGAGATCGCGCGATCGATCCAGCGCGAAGGCCCCGATGAGGCAGACCCGGCGCCCCGAGCGGAAATAGCTGTCGGTCGCGGCGAGCATCTGTTCGATCCCGCCCCGGGGATCGTTGCCGTCGCGCAGCGGCGCGAACACATGATCCTCGAACCATCCGTCGATATGGGCAATGACGGCCCTGGCCATCTCCTCCTTGCCGCCGGGAAAGAAGTGGTAGAGGCTTCCCTTGCCAAGCCCCGTCGCCTCGCCGATCAAGGCCAGGCTGGCGCCCTCATAGCCATGCTCGCGGAAGACTTCCGCAATGATCCCCAGCAACTGGTCGCGATCCGGAGCGATGCGCCGCAACGGCCTAAAGCCCGAGTTCCGACAGACCCGGATGGTCATCCGGCCGGCGGCCGAGCGGCCAGTGATACTTCCGTTCGCTCTCGGCGATCGGCAGGTCGTTGATGCTAGCCACGCGCCGGCGCATCAGCCCGGCTTCGTCGAACTCCCAGTTCTCGTTGCCGTAGGAGCGGAACCAGTGGCCGCTGTCGTCGCGCCACTCATAGGCGAAGCGGACGGCGATGCGGTTCTCGTTCCAGGTCCACACCTCCTTGATGAGGCGATAGTCCAGCTCGCGCGCCCATTTGCGCTTGAGGAAACCGACGATCTCGCCGCGCCCCGATATGAATTCGGCCCGGTTCCGCCAGACGCTGTCCTCGGTATAGGCGAGCGAAACCCGTTCCGGGTCGCGGCTGTTCCAGGCATCCTCCGCAAGGCGCGCCTTTTGCGCCGCTGTCTCGGCCGTGAAGGGCGGCAAGGGCGGGCGGCTCATTGAAATCTCCTGTCGGTTTGGATCATCGCAAACCCACACTGTACCGAACGGTACAATGAGTCAATGTCACACTTCCGGTTTACTGTCTCGTCGCCAGCCCCTTTAGCCGGTAGAGCGCCTCCAGCGCCTCGCGCGGCGTCATCTCGTCGGGATTAATTGCGCCGAGGGCCTCGTCCAGCGCATCGCTCTTCGCCGGCTTCGGGGCTTCGCGCTTCGCCGCCACCGAAAACAGCGGCAAATCGTCGACGAGCCGGTTGGTCTTGCCCGAAACTTCGCCCTCTTCCAGCTGATGCAGGACTTCCTTGGCACGCGCCACCACGGCTTCGGGCAGGCCGGCCAACCGCGCCACCTGCACGCCGTAGGAGCGGTCGGCCGCGCCCTTGCCAACCTCGTGCAGGAAGACGACATCGCCTTCCCATTCCTTGACCCGCATGGTGACGTTGTGGAGCCGGGGGAGCTTGCCCGCCAGCGCCGTCATCTCGTGGAAATGCGTGGCGAAGATTGCCCGGCAGCGGTTCTTCTCATGCAGGTATTCGACCGCGGCCCAGGCGATCGACAACCCGTCGAAAGTGGCCGTGCCGCGGCCGATCTCATCCAGGATCACCAGCGCCCGCTCGCCCGCCTGATTGAGGATCGCCGCCGTCTCGACCATCTCGACCATGAAGGTCGAGCGGCCGCGCGCGAGATCATCCGAGGCGCCGACGCGCGAGAACAGCCGGTCGACAACGCCGATATGGGCGCTTTGCGCCGGCACGAAGCAGCCGGTCTGGGCAAGGATGGCGATCAAGGCGTTTTGCCTGAGGAATGTCGACTTACCACCCATATTGGGACCGGTGAGCAGCCAGATCGCGCCGGCCTTGGCGCCGCCCTCGGGCGAGAGATCGCAATCATTGGCGACGAACGGTCCTTCGCCGGAACGCCTGAGCGCCTGTTCGACCACCGGGTGGCGCCCGCCAACAATTTCGAAGGCGAGGCCGGCATCGACAACCGGCCGGCACCAGCCCTCGCTTTCGGAAAGAAGCGCCAACGCCGCCGACACATCGAGAGCCGCAAGCGCCTCGGCGCCGGCGCGGATCCGGTCGGCCTCGCCCACCACTTCCGCCGTCAGCCGATCGAAGGCGGCGAGCTCGATGCTCAGCGCCCGGTCGGCGGCGTTGGCGATCTTCGATTCCAGTTCCGCCAGTTCCGTCGTGGTGAAGCGCATGGCGTTGGCCATGGTCTGGCGATGGATGAAGCGCGCCTTGGCGGTGTCGCTGCCGGTCATGATCGAGTGATGGTTGGCGGTGACCTCGATGTAATAGCCGAGCACATTGTTGTGCCGGATCTTCAGCGAGCGGATGCCGGTTTCCTCGATCAGCGATCGCTCCAGCCCGGCGATCACCTTTCGCGACTCGTCGCGCAGCGCCCGCATCTCGTCGAGCTCGGCATTGTAGCTCGACCGCACGAAGCCGCCGTCGCGCTTGACCAGCGGCAGCTCGTCGTCGAGCGCTTCGCTGAGATGGCGTGCGAGCGCCTCGGGCAAGGCCTTGATCGCGGAAAGTGCCGCGCCGAGCTCGGCAGGCAGGGCGGCCGTGGCGAACAATTCGGCGATCGCGCCGGCCGCCTCGAAGCCGGCGCGCAGCGCGCCAAGGTCGCGCGGCCCCCCGCGGTTGAGCGCCAGCCTGGACAGTGCCCTCGGCATGTCGGCGACACTCTTGAGGCTCGCCCGCAAACCTTGGCAAAGCCGCGTTTCGGAGCGGAAGAATGAGACCGAATCCAGTCGGGCCGCGATCGCCGCCGGGTCCGTCAGCGGCGCCATCAGCCGGTCGGCGAGCAATCGCGCGCCGCCGCCGGTCACAGTGCGGTCGATCGCCTTGAACAGCGAGCCGTCGCGGCTGCCGGAGAGCGTGCGCAGCAATTCGAGATTGGCGCGCGTCGCCGGGTCGATGAACAGCGTCGCGCCCTGCTCCTCGCGCTCGGGCCGCGACAGCGGCGGCCGTTCGGCCTTTTGCGTCTTCTCGACGTAAGCGATGGCGCCCGAGATCGCCGACAGTTCGGCGCGCGAGAAGGTGCCGAAACTGTCCGGCGTCGCGACGTCGAAGAAGCGCGCGATCCGGCCCGTGGCCGAGGCCGAATCGAACAGCGAAGGCGGCTGCGGGTTGGCAATCCGGCCGAGCACATCGAAGACCGGCCTGAGCTCGGGATCGTGGAAAACCGGTTCGGCGACGATCAATTCGCGCGGGTCGACGCGGAAGATGTCGGCAAGCAGCCGCTCGGCGCTCGTCTCGGCAACGCGGAAGGCACCCGTCGAAATGTCGATCCAGGCCAGCGCGAAACTCGCCTGGCTTGCCGCGCCGCCGCCCTTCACGCGGCCGAGCGCCATGAGGAAACTCGATTCCGAGGGCGCGAGCAGCTTGTCCTCGGTGATGGTGCCCGGCGTGACCAGGCGCACCACGTCGCGCCGCACCACCGATTTGGAACCGCGTTTCTTGGCTTCCGCCGGATCCTCGATCTGCTCGCAGACGGCAACGCGAAAACCTTGCGCGATCAGCTTCTGCAGATAGTCGTCCGCCGCATGTACAGGCACGCCGCACATCGGAATGTCGTGGCCCTGATGCTTGCCGCGCTTGGTCAAAACGATGCCGAGGGCCTGGCTTGCCTTCTCCGCATCATCGAAGAACAGCTCGTAGAAATCGCCCATGCGGTAGAAGAGGAGCGAGTCAGGGTTCGCCGCCTTGATCTCGATATACTGCTCCATCATCGGCGTGACGCCGCCGGTGGCGGGCGCAGGCGTCGTCGTCTCCTGGGCGTCGGTATCTGTCGGCATGTGGATGTTCATGCCCGGACGCTAGCAGAACTGGCAGCCCGTTTTAATGCCGTCGGCGCGAAAAGCAGGGGAAGACTGGGCAGTTGCGCCATCAGCACGACAGGGTGCGGAAGGCATGTTGCCTCATGCCGTCGGCCGACATATGGATCGTCCGGGCCCATGAGAAAATGGTGGGGCGATGAAGCAGGATGGACACGAGACGTTCGAGGAGATGGTCGGCTCCGCCGGCTCACCGCTCGGCCGTATTCGGCTTCTTGCCACTAACCGAGCCAATCGAACCAGAACCAAAATCAAGGCGTGGACGCGGATACGGCTACCCTTCATCCTTCCGGCGCGCGGGCTGCTTTCGGGCCTCGATGGCGGCATCGACATGCCGCTCCACATATTCAGCCGCGATCCGCTGATCCTCTATGTACCTGTCGGCGGCAGGCGCCCGCTCTACGCGCTCGCCGCCTTCTGCCGACGCCTTGCGCCACGGCGCGCTACCTTCCTTCTGATGCCGAACTGGACGCTGGAACGGCCTGCCGTCGTCGAGCAGATACGCAAGGATCTCTCCTGGTTCGCCAGGGTTTGCCCCAAGCACGAGCTGATCTTTCTCTGCAACACAGAGGAAGAGCGACGCCTGATTGGAGGCGTTGGCGGCAATGCAATCTTCTCCAATCACAATCTGATGATCTCGGAAGACGTCTTCCGGCCGCTCCAGGACGTGCCGGTCGAGTACGATGCGGTCTACAACGGTCGCATCTCGCACACCAAGCGGCACTATCTCGCCTTCGAGATCGAAAGACTGGTCCATGTGACGTCCTCGATCGGCGAATTGCCGCCGGCCGGCGACCGCGCCTTCATTCGCCGCCTGCAGGCGCAATCGCCGCTTCACAGCATCGCCAATCCGCTCCTTGATGGCCTGCCCGGCCGGCTGACCTCCGCCGAGGTCAACCGCGTCTACAACCAGGCCGCGGTCGGGCTCTGCCTGTCGGCGGTGGAAGGGGCGATGTATTCCAGCATGGAGTATCTGCTGGCCGGGTTGCCGATCGTATCGACACCGAGCATCGGCGGCCGCGACGTCTACTTCGATCCGGACTACTGCATTGTCGCCGAGCCGGAGCCGACCGCGATCCGCCGCGCGGTCGAGCGGCTCCGCGACCGCGCCATACCGCGGGAGGAGATTCGCGGCCGCACGCTTGAAAGGGTAAGGGCGGAACGGTTGGAACTGATGGCCTATCTCTCGGCGCTTAAGCGACGCATGGGAAGCGATGATCCGCCCTTCTCCGAATGGCCGTTCGCCGGCACCTCCGGGCTGACGCGCTGGGCCTCGGTGCGCGAGCACCTGCGCGAGATTGTCGCGATCTCATCGGGCAAGATTTGACTGTCGCCGCGACCGCGGAGGAACGCCGTCACGCAATCGCTGGCGGTTTACAGCGGCCGAGTATGGCCTTAAGCGGTAGTTCAAAACAATGCGCTCGCCTCAAGAGCGCGAATTGGTGAGGAAAACGTCAGGCATCATGGCTAGGAAAACCGAAAGCAGCGGCCCCTCCGTCAGTCCCGAAGAGGCGCTGGAATTCCACGCCATGGGGCGGCCCGGCAAGCTCGAGATCGTCGCCACCAAGCCGATGGCGACGCAACGCGATCTGAGCCTCGCCTATTCGCCGGGCGTCGCCGTTCCCGTGCGTGCCATCGCCGAGGATCCGAGCCGCGCCTTCGACTATACAACGCGTGGCAACATGGTCGCCGTCATCTCGAACGGCACCGCCATCCTCGGCCTCGGCAATCTCGGCGCTCTGGCCTCCAAGCCGGTGATGGAAGGCAAGTCCGTGCTGTTCAAGCGCTTCGCCGATGTCGATTCAATCGACCTTGAAGTCGATACCGAGGATGCCGACGAGTTCATCAACTGCGTGCGCTTCCTCGGGCCCTCCTTCGGCGGCATAAACCTCGAGGACATCAAGGCGCCCGAGTGCTTCATCATTGAGCAGCGCCTGCGCGAGCTGATGGATATTCCCGTCTTTCATGACGACCAACACGGCACGGCAATCATCTCGGCCGCCGGATTAATCAACGCGTTGGAGATCACCGGCCGCGACATGAAGACCACCAAGATGGTCTGCAACGGCGCGGGCGCCGCCGGTATCGCCTGCATCGAACTGATGAAGGCGATGGGCTTTGCGCCGGAGAACGTCATCCTGTGCGATACCAAGGGCGTCGTCTATCAGGGCCGCACCGAGGGCATGAACCAATGGAAGTCGGCGCATGCGGTCAAGACCGAGGCGCGCAGCCTCGGCGAGGCGCTGGACGGCGCCGATGTCTTCCTCGGCCTGTCCGCCAAGGGCGCGCTGACCACCGCCATGGTGCAGTCGATGGCAAAGAACCCGATCATCTTCGCCATGGCCAATCCCGATCCGGAGATTACGCCGGAGGAAGTGGGCGAGATCCGCACCGACGCCATCATGGCCACGGGCCGCTCGGACTACCCCAACCAGGTCAACAATGTCCTGGGCTTCCCCTATATCTTCCGCGGTGCGCTGGATGTGCGCGCCACCACCATCAATGACACGATGAAGATCGCGGCCGCCAGGGCGCTGGCCGAGCTGGCGCGCCAGGACGTGCCGGACGATGTCGCCGCCGCCTATCAGGGCAACCGGCCGAAATTCGGCGCCAACTACATTATCCCGGTGCCGTTCGATCCGCGCCTGATCTCCGCGATCCCGCTCGCGGTGGCCAAGGCCGCGATGGAATCGGGCGTTGCCCGCAAGCCGATTCTCGACCTCGACCGCTATGCGCAGGAACTGTCCGCCCGCCGCGACCCGATCGCCTCGACCTTGCAGCGCATCTACGACCGCGTGCGCCGCCAGCCCAAGCGTATCGTCTTCGCCGAAGGCGAGGAGGAACAGGTGATGCGCGCCGCCGTCTCCTATGTGAACCAGAAGCTCGGCACGGCGATCCTGCTCGGCCGTGACGACGTCATCAAGGACAATGCCCGCAATGCCGGCATCGACCTCAACAAGCCGGGCCTCGAAATCATCAATGCCAGGCTGTCGCGCCGCAACGGCATCTACACCGACTATCTCTACGAACGCATGCAGCGGAAAGGCTTTCTGTTCCGCGACTGCCAGCGGCTGATCAACAACGACCGCAACCATTTCGCCGCCTGCATGGTGGCGCTGGGCGACGCCGACGGCATCGTCACCGGCGTCACCCGCAACTATTCCACCGCGCTGGACGACGTGCGCCGCATCATCGACGCCAAGCCCGGCCACCGCGTCATCGGCGTGTCGATCGTGCTTGCGCGCGGCAGGACCGTGCTGGTCGCCGACACCGCCGTGCACGACATGCCGAATGCCGAGCAGATCGCCGACATCGCCGAGGAGGCGGCCGGTTTCGCCCGCCGCATGGGTTATGAGCCGAGGATTGCCATGCTCGCCTACTCCACCTTCGGCCATCCGCAGGGCGAGCGCTCCGAGCGCGTGCAGGAAGCGGTGCGCATCCTCGACAAGCGCCGCGTCGATTTCGAATATGACGGCGAGATGGCGGCCGACGTGGCGCTGAACCCGCGCGCCATGGCGCAATATCCGTTCATCCGGCTGACCGGCCCAGCCAATGTGCTGATCATGCCGGCGTTCCACTCGGCCTCGATCTCGACCAAGATGCTGCAGGAGCTCGGCGGCTCGACCGTCATCGGCCCGCTGCTGGTCGGCTTGAACAAGCCGGTCCAGATCGTCTCGCTCAACGCCAAGGATAGCGACATCGTCAATATGGCGGCGATCGCGGCCTATACGGCGGGGAATTGACAAGCGGGCCAACGCGCAGGCTTTTCGCGAACCAAAAGCAAAAAAAAGGCCCGCGGCGATGCCGCGAGCCTTTTCTTAGGTCGTTAGGTTCGATCAGAAATTGCGCTGGAAGCGGACGATGCCGCCCCAGCTGTTCTTCTTGTCGGCCTTGGTCCAGTTGCTGAACGGCGTGGATTCGCCGAAGCGGCCGTAATGGAAGTAGTCGACTTCGGGCGTGATCGTGAAACCAGGAACGATCGTGTAGGCGACGTTGGCCGCCAGCGCGTAGTTCTTGTCCTGGTCTCCCGACACCTGAAGGTTGAAGGCGGCCTTGTCGGTGAACTTGTAGGTACCGCCGGTCCAGAAAGCCCACTTACCGGCCCAAGGCTTGTAGAATCCGCGGCCGCCAGCGGCCACGACGTTGGACGGATCGGTCAGGTGGCTGTCGGTGCCGTAGCCGAACATGCCAAACAGCGACAATTCCTTGGTCACGTTGACATCCAGGCGAACCTTGCCGGCCACTTCCTCGTAGTTGCTGTCGTAGGCAACGACGCCGGTGATCGCACCCCAGTCCTGCTTGTACTTCAAGCCGCCCACGACGTGCGGGACATAGCTGTCGATCGTGCCGGTCTTGCCGGAACCTTCTTCCAGCGAGACCACGCCGGAGAAGCCGCTGCCCGCATCGAAGTAGTAGCTGATGACGTTGGTGTCCTTGATGCCGTAGGGGATGATGGTGTCCTGGATGACGTTGCCGGCATAGCCGATGAACTGGTCATAGGGGGTTTCATCCTTACCGACGCGCAGGCCGCCGAGCTGGATCCAGGCGAAGTTAAGCGTGACCGGCTTGTTATAGGCACCGACGCCGCCATTGGAATCGGGACCAAGGCCGCTCTTGGCGGTGTCGCCGAAATTGAAGCGGGTTTCGGTGTAGGTCTTCAACGTGCCGAGTTCGGTTTCCTGGGCGGTCCAAGTCTTCAAATTGAAGCGGGTGTTCTTCAGCCAGGTGCCCTGGTTCTTGCCGGTGCGCACGTCGAGAGCACGCGCGCCGTCGAAGGAGCCGATATCGCCGAAGCCGGCGTCATAGCGGATGTAGCCGCCGATGCGCAGGCAGGTCTCGGTGCCGGGGATGTAGAAGTAGCCGGCGCCATAGACGTCGCAGATCTTCACGTATTCGGCCGGTTCCGGCTCGGCGACGGTGACCGCGTCGGCGGCGCGGGCGCCCGAAGCTGCGATCAGGGCCGCAGCGGAGCCGAGAAGAAGGCTCTTGATGTTCATTTTCTTGAATCTCCAGTCAAAGGTTCAAGACAGGCCTGACACGCCGTTCGGCTTCTGCCACCCCCGTCCCCATCGTTGAAAAAGTACGCGCACCGGCGCTGCTTCTTCGCTCTGGAAATGACTTAATCGGCGGTCGCGCACAACAGAGATTATGTCGGAAAGGCGGCTTTTTTGACTCTTATAAAGGTCTTGTTGCCCAAATATCACGTCATATATTTGTAAAATTGGGACAAATTGCACAATTTATACAATCGAAACGCCAAGGAATCCTGATAATGTGCCAAATGTGCCAATTATTACAGTTATATGACACTTAATTATTCGGCTAGCTATGCGCCGGTTGCGCAGAAACCGTGTCGCCGAGCCCGCTCAGGACACGGTGCGCGCGGCGCGGACCACGTCCGCGACCATGTCTTCCCTCAACATGTTGATTGGGACGCGGCCGCTAAGCTCGGGCGCGGCGTGGGTCAGCCAGAACCAGGCAAGTCTCGGATTGGCGATCGCCGACAGCACGTCGCTGATTCCCAGGACGGGCCTGCCGTCGACGAATTGGGCCAGTGGGAAGACATGTTTGCGACCGCCTTTGCGCAACGCGACGACCTCGCCGCGCCTTTGCCAGCGATGCAGCGTCGAGCGCGGGATGCGCAGCTTTTCTTCCAGATAGGTTGAGCCGGCTACCTCGCCGGCCCAATCCTCAAGCAGCATCGATTGAAGACCGGCCGCCCGTTCCGCGATTTTTTGAAGCCGCCCCATCTCCGGCGGCACGCGCTCGGAAGCCTGATTGGACACCGTGGGGCTTCTGCCTGCGATTCTCTCCGGCATCGAGCGGAAGAACTCGGACACGAGCGCGGTCCAATCGCCCTGGAAGGAATCGACCGCATGGCGCTGTGCCGGCGGCAGGAAGGGGAGGGCGGCCGCCACGCTGCCGGCGAGCGCGCTGGCTGAAGCCAAGGCCTGTGCGTCCATCAGGACACCTTGTTGCATCAATGCCTGCTGCACGGCTTCGGTGACTAGGCCTGCCAAGGTCTCTTGCGAAATCCCCTCGGGCGGGGTCTGAAGTCTGGTCATGCGTCCGTCTTGTGGCCCGCGCTCCTCCCCCAGGCGCCGGCGGTTGCTCAAATTCTATCGTGGAAAGCACAAATTGCGGCGGCAAAGGACACCGCGGCCCGGCAGATTGCTGGCTTGCATCTCACACCCCTGGTTTGGCGTGCCGAAATGTCAGTCGCGGAACGCCCTATCTTTGCGTGTAGGAGCGCTCTGTGACAGAGGCGCGACAAACAGGCCTCTTGCGAGCCTGCTCGCGATGACGCAACGGTATGGCGCCATTATGCAATTTGCCTCGGCCGGTTAAAGCAGTCCGGCTTGCTCGGCCTCCCGGCGCAGGCTCAGGCGCGGGCGCGGGCCGATCTGCTGGATCACCAGCCCGGCGGCCAGCGAGCCGAGATCGCCGCAATCCTTGAGGCTGCGTCCGGTCGTGTAGCCGTAGAGAAAGCCGGCGGCATAGAGGTCGCCGGCGCCGGTCGTGTCGACCAGCTCATTGATCTTCGTTGCCTCGATGGTGACGGTCTCGTCGCCGCGCACGATAACCGAGCCTTTTTCGGAACGGGTGACGGCCGCTATTTTGCAATCCTTGCGGATGGCGGCGAGCGCCTCCTCGAAGGAAGCCGTCTGGTAGAGCGATTTGATCTCGTGACTGTTGGCAAAGACGATGTCGACTGTGCCTGAGCGCATCAGCTCGAGGAATTCCTCTCGGTAGCGGTCGACGCAAAAGGGATCCGACAGCGTCATCGACACTTCGCGGCCGGCGGCGTGCGCCAGCCTGGCGGTCTGGCGGATGGCCTCCTTGGCGCGCGGTGGATCCCACAAATAGCCTTCGAAGTATGTCACCTTGGCGCCGGACGCCTTGTCGGCCTCGACATCTTCGGGCCCAAGCTCGATGCAAGCGCCAAGATAGGTGTTCATCGAACGCTCGCCGTCGGGCGTGACGAAGATCATCGAGCGTGCCGTCGGCGGTTGGCCCGCGAGCGGCCTGGTATCGAAGGCCACGCCCTGAGCGTGGATGTCGTGCGTGTAGATGTCGCCCAGCGCGTCGTTTGACACCTTGCCGAAGAAGGCGGCCCGTCCGCCGAGGCTGGCGACGCCGGCCGCTGTGTTGCCGGCGCTGCCGCCGGAAGCCTCGATCGCCGGCCCCATGCGGCTGTAGAGCAGTTCGGCGCGCCTGGCGTCGATAAGGTTCATCGCGCCCTTGATGATGCCGTTGGTCTCGAGAAAAGCCTCGTCGCACTGCGCGATGATGTCGACAA
Source organism: Mesorhizobium sp. (assembly GCA_004020875.1). GTDB lineage: Bacteria > Pseudomonadota > Alphaproteobacteria > Rhizobiales > Rhizobiaceae > Mesorhizobium. The sequence continues at coordinate 271,031 of SAPZ01000003.1, read as the reverse complement.
TGGCATTGCCGATGCAAAGCACGTCATATTCCGGCATCAAAATCTCCGCCAAGAACCCACCCGGCTATCTGGCATGCCGGCCGGGCGCGGGTCTAGCGAGTTGCCGCTGCTTTGCCTACCCCGAAAATCGCGATCGCCTTCCGCGCTAGCGGCCTGGGCGCCGGTTGTTCGCCGGCTGCGGCAGCATTCGAATCGAACTGGCCCATATCGGTCGCTGCCTTCGCCGCTATGGTTTCACGGCGATCGAAACATTTCCGCGCCGCCATCGGCTAGAAGCGGATTGTTTCCGCAGACGGAAGGCGCAGAAATGTCCGAAAAGACCGAATTGTCTGCCGACCTCGCGCTGCTCGGCGTCCTGGCGGTGCTATGGGGTGCTTCGTACACCTTCATCAAGATCGGCGTCGAGACGATCCCGCCTGTCAGCTTCATCGCCGCCCGGACGCTGATCGCCGGGGCCGTTCTGCTTACCGTCATTCGCTGGCGCGGCCTTGCCATGCCCGCCGAAGCGGCGACATGGCGCCGCTTCGCCTTCCAGGCCTGCCTCAACAGCGTCGTGCCGTTCACATTGATCGCCGCCGCCGAGCGCTCGGTCGATGCCGGCCTTGCCACCATCCTCAACGCGACGTCGCCGATCTTCACCTTCCTGCTGACGGCATTGATCACGCGCCACGAGCCCGTAACGGCGCGCAAGCTGATCGGTGTCGGCGCCGGCATCGTCGGCATCTGCCTCATCATCGGCACTGAGGCGCTCGGCGGGCTTGGCCATCAATTGTGGGCGCAGCTTGCGATCGTCATCGCGACGGTCTCCTATGCCGGGGCGGCTATCTTCGGGCGCGGCTTCAAGGGCCTCGATCCGATGATACCCGCTGCGGGCTCGATGCTTTTCGGCGCGGCGATGCTCGTGCCGCTCAGCCTGATTGTCGACCGGCCCTGGACGCTTGCGCCGTCGGCGGCATCGATCCTGGCTCTGCTCGGCCTGTCGGTCTTTTCGACGGCGCTGGCCTTCGTCATCTATTTTCGCCTCATCCACACGCTGGGCTCGGTCGGCACCACCTCGCAGGCCTATCTGCGCGTGCCGATCGGCGTCGGCATCGGCGCCGTCTTCCTGGGCGAAAACCTGGGGCCGGCCGCCTGGGTCGGCATGGGTTTTGTCGTCGCCGGCGTTGTGGCAATGACTATTCCCGCCCGGCGGGCAGGAGCGCTCCCGGGAAAAGCCTGAACGGTAGGGCGACGATCTCGCCTTGCAGTTGCGCCGCTTTCCCTCGCCGCCTATCTCGGGGGCGTCATTTCTCGACGAGAGCTTGAACCTGCCGTGATCCTAGATGCTGCCCGCGCCGCCGCCAGCCAGCTGTTCTCGCCTGAATTCCGTACTGTCTTCCTGAAGACGCTGGGGCTGACCCTGCTCGCTCTGCTGGCGCTGTGGGTCGGCCTGGAAAGCCTGCTCGAATGGCTGGCCTGGCCATGGCTGCAGACGCTGCTCCCGGGCCTGCCGTCCTGGGCCGGGTGGCTCAGCGCCATCATCGCCGGCATCGTCCTGGCTGTGGGATTGGCCTTGCTCATCGCGCCGGTGACGGCGATCGTCGCCGGCCTGTTTCTCGATGACATTGCCGAAGTGGTCGAGCGGACCGACTATCCCAACGATCCGCCCGGCCGCGCCGTGCCGGCGCTGCATTCGCTTGCGCTGGCCATCAAATTCTTCGGCGTGGTCGTCCTCGGCAACGTCGTGGCGCTGCTTTTGCTTCTGTTGCCCGGCATCAACATCGCGGCCTTCTTCATCGTCAACGGCTATCTGCTCGGCCGCGAGTTCTTCGAATTCGCCGCCATGCGTTTTCGCCCCGAGCCAGACGCCAAGGCGCTGCGCCGCAAATATGCCGGCACGGTGTTCCTGGCCGGGCTGGTCATCGGCCTGTTCCTTGCCGTGCCGCTGCTCAACCTGCTGACGCCGCTCTTCGCGGCCGCCATGATGGTGCATCTGCACAAGGGGGTTTCGGCGCGGGAACCGGTCTAGAGCGTTTCACCGTATCACGGAAACGGCGAACCGCTCTATCTTCTTGTTTTGACGCAATTCCGGGCGGAAAACCGCCCACACTTTTCCTGGAACTGTTCTAGTCCTGCTCCTTGCCCTCCCGGAACAGCGCCTGCAGCTTGCCGAACGGCATCGCCGCCGTGGTGAAGCCGAAAGTGCCGTCCTGCTGGATCTCGCGCGCTGCCGTCTCCAGCATGCCGTAGGCGAAATTGGTCAGCCATGGGCCGAGAGAAATGCGTTTGACGCCTGCCATGGCGAGGTCGGCTACGGTGAAGCCCGGACGGGCCATCACATTGACCGGCCGGCTCACCGACGAGCAGATGGTGCGCACCATTTCAACGTCGCTGATCCCCGGCGCATAAAGCACGTCGGCGCCGGCCTTCTCGAAGGCTTGCAGCCGCTTGATCGTGTCGTCGAGGTCGGTCTTGCCCCAAAGGAAATTCTCAGCCCGCGCGGTGAAGACGAAATCATGCTTGAGCGCCCGGGCCGCCTCGACGGCGGCCGCGACGCGTTCGGCCGCGAGCGAGAAATCGTAGATCGGGTTCGCGGGGTCGCCGGTATGATCCTCGATCGAGCAGCCGGCGAGCCCGGCGGCTTCCGCCGCGAAGATTGTTTCGGCGGCCTGCTCGGGGCTGTCCCCCTTGCCGCGTTCGAGGTCGGCTGAAACCGGCAGGTCGGTTGCCGCCGTCACTTCGCGGCAATGATGGATCATGGCCTCGAAAGTCACGGCGCCGTCCGGCAGGCCGCGCGAGAAGGCGAAGCCGGCGCTGGTCGTCGCCAGCGCCTTGAAACCGAAGGATGCCAGAAGCTTGGTCGTGCCTACGTCCCAAGGGTTGGGCATGACGAAAGTGGAGGCGTGCAGATCGCGGAAAATCTTGCCCTTGTCCATGGCGGATCCTCAATCATGAGCGGGGTTGTGCAGGGAATTTATCGCGGCCGCTCGAACCGGGCAAACGAATGCGGCTGGCTCAGAACCGTTTGGCGTTTTCTGCTGACAATTTCTCGAATGCGTCGGAATTCCGAACGTATCGCGACCCGGCCTTGTCCCAGTGATAGGTGACGGAAATCTCGTGCGAGACTGCCTTGGGCGCCGGCTCCTCGCAGCTTTCGCCACTGGGCTTGGTGGCGTCGGTCACGGTCACCTTGATCGCCGCATAGGGTTTTTCACTTCCGCGCGTTTGGAAGGAAAGGTCCTGCGTGCGTTTGTAGGCGCAGACATTCTCGTCGAATGTGTTGATCTGGTCGATCGGTTCGAATCGATCGTTGCGGACCAGGATCAGGATCGTGCCGACATAGCCCTGGTTCGAATTGAAATGCGTGCTCATGGTGATGAGCGCGTCGTCGCCGACACCGACCGCGAGTTTGCCGGGATCGCGAAAGTAGGTGCTCTGGTCGGTTCCGACATTGACGGCGTCGAGCAGCTTCGGCTTGCCGGTGAGGTCGTAGAGCGCCAGCACCGCGAATCCTTCGGCGCTGTCCTGCGCCTCGCCGAGGTCGAAAAGCATCGTCAGCCGCTCCTTGCCGCCGGCCTTGATGGCCAGCACCGCAGCGTTCGGCAGATTGATGGCTTCGGGCGGCGATCCACTCTCGTCGCCGCCGAGTATGTCGCGCATCTCGATCGGCGCGCTGCCCTTGTAGAAACCGCCATCGCCGACCTGCAGGTCAGGCACAATCATTTTGGCGAGGTCGAGATAGGTGACGTCCTGATGTCCGGGGACGGCGCTGCTTAGTTCCGGATAGCTGACTGCCTGGGCGTGTGCGGCCGTCCACATGGAAGGCAGCAGCAGGCATACGAGCATGAGACGGGATAGAATGGAAATCATCGAAAACACCCCCAGGCCGCACGCTAGCACGGAGTCCGCAAGCGCGCAGCCAGGGCAAGATCAGCGGATCGGCACCAGCTTTGCCAGTTCCCGCATGTCGTCGAACAGGATGCCGCCAGCCGCCGCCAGGCCATCGCGGTCCGAGAACGGATCGGCGTAATAGGAGAAAACGCGCATGCCGGCAGCGATGCCGGCTTGCGTCCCCGCGACGCTGTCCTCGATGACAATGCAGTCGGCCGGCGCGAAACCCGTGGTCCTTGCGGCATGCAGGAAGAGATCCGGGAACGGCTTGCCGCGCCCGACCATGGTCGAGGAGAACATGGCGTGCTCGAATAGCGGTAAAAGCCCGGTTTGGCCGAGCGTGATGTGCATTTTCGAGACTCGAGCCGAGGAGGCGACGCAATAGGCGATGCCGGCCGCGCGGACTGCTTCGACGAACTCGCGCACATAGGGGATCGCCTCTACGCCGTGCGAAAAAAGATCCGGCAGGCCGGCATTCCAGCGCTCGACGAAGTCGGCACCGAGCCTGACCTCGGTCGCCTCTTCGATCTCTTTCTGCACCGAGACCATGCTGCGGCCTGAAAAGTTCTTGCGGCAATATTCGAAGCTGGTCGTAAAGCCGGCGGCGCTCAGCCATTCGGCGAGACGCCGGTTGGCAAGGTTCTCGGTATCGACCAGGACCCCGTCGCAGTCGAAAATGACCAGCTTTGGAACTTGCATTAGGCGGTGCCGGTGGACCCGAAACCGCCGGCGCCGCGCGTCGTGCCGCCGGCGAGCGCCCGCTCCTCAACCGTAACCTGGGTCACGGCGGCGAAGACGATTTGGGCGATGCGCATGCCTCGCGTTACCGCGAAATCCTCATCGCCGAGATTGACCAGCAGCACTTTCACCTCGCCGCGATAGTCGCTGTCCACGGTGCCGGGCGAGTTGAGGACGGTGAGGCCATGCCTGAAGGCAAGGCCCGAGCGTGGCCGCACCTGGCCTTCCATGCCTTCCGGAATTTCCAGGACGAGCCCGGTCGGCACCAAGGCCCGCTTTCCCGGCAGGATAAGCAGCGGCCGGTCTTCCGGCACCGCGGCACGCAAATCCATGCCGGCCGCGCCGGCGCTCTCATAGGCCGGCAGAGGCAGGCCTTCGCCATGCGGAAGCCTGACGAAACCGACGGTGGGGCCGATGACGGAGGAAGAATGGACAGCCGTGCGCATGAAATCGATCCTATCGGCGCGAGCGGCGATTCGGTCAACTCGCTCACTATGCTATCAACGGCTTTCTTTCTGGCGTGACTATGACCTCTCCATCTAGTTTGGCGATTGGCGAGGACACTCATCGCTTCGTCATCCACGGGCGGAGCAAGGAGCGAAGCGACGCGGCGCAGACCCGAGGAATGCCGTGACCTGCGACCGTCGCAACGGTGCGGAATTCTGCTCCGCTCCACTCCTAGGCTGAGGTCGCGGAATGGATCCCAGGTCTCCGCGACGGAGCTTCGCTCCTGCTTCGCCCAGGGATGTATCTTTCGGTCAATCTACCGCAGTTCCAGCGGAACGACGGTGGTCTCCTTGATCTCCTCCATGACGAAGGAGGCCGAGACGTCCGACAGCGCCACCTTGGCGATCAGCCGCTGGTAGAGGCGGTCATAGGCCTTCACGCCGGCGACGCGGGCCCTCAGCACATAGTCGAGATCGCCCGACATTCGATAGACGCCGGTGATCTCGGGAAAGCCGGTCACCGCCGCGCGAAACTTCTGCAGCCAGTCCGGGTCATGATTGGAGGTCCGAACCAGGATGAAGACGGATAGGCCGAGGCCCAGCTTCTCGGCATCGACCAGCGCGACACGGCCGGTAATGATGCCGTCTTCTTCAAGCCTTTTGACGCGCCGCCAGCAGGCGTTGCGCGACAGTGCCACCCGCTCCGACAGCTGGTCGACCGAAAGCGTGCCGTCGCGCTGCAGTTCAGCCAGCAATCTTCGATCGATTGCATCGAGTTCGTGGGACATAATGGGATGAATGTCCCAAAATTATCCAATATTCAAGGACAATTTGAGATCGATGAACCTTTGCCGTGTGGCAGGTTGCCCAGAAAGCGGCGATTATCCCGGCAGGAGGGACCACATGACGACACGGATTACGGCACTCTTCACCGCTCACCCGGCCAAGGTCGGCGAGAGCTATTTCGGCCACATGGCCTTCGCTGCCTGGTTCTGCTCGCGCCTGTCGATGGCGGCGGGCGCAGCGCTCGTTCACGCTTTCTTGCCATTTATGTTCGAAACTACGGCCAGCCTAATCGTTCGCGAGCTCTATGAGCGCACGCACAACAGAGGTTCGCACGCGGTCAAGGAGCCTCAGGCTTTGATGGATCGCGCTTAGGAATGGTGGAACGCGATGTGCCGGTGGGCGGCCTATCTTGGTGAAGCGGTCTTCCTCGAAGACATCATCACCGCGCCCTGCCATTCGCTGATCGCCCAGAGCCACTGCGCCCAAGAAGCCAAGTCGCCGACCAATGGGGACGGCTTCGGTCTTGCCTGGTATGGGGACCGCCCCGAGCCAGGCCTTTATCGAGACATCCTGCCGGCCTGGTCAGACCCCAACCTGAAAAGCCTCTGCCGGCAGATCAAATCCGGCCTGTTCCTCGCCCATGTCCGCGCCTCGACCGGCGGCGCCACCAGCCGCATGAACTGTCATCCGTTCATTTCCGGCCGCTGGTCGTTCATGCATAACGGCCAGATCGGCGGTTTTGAAAAGATACGTCGCGCGCTGGAGAATTCGCTCTCCGACGAAGTCTTCGATCAGCGCGAGGGCACCACCGACTCCGAGCTCTTCTTCCTCCTGATGATCGATCAGGGGCTGGCGACGGACCCGCATGGCGCGGTGTCGCGGGCGACCAGCCGCGTCGTCGAAGCCTCGCGCCGCGCCGGCATCGAGCCCGCCCTGAAACTGACCGCGGCCTTTTCCGATGGCGAAACGCTCTACGCCGTGCGCCATGCCACCGACGGTCATGCGCCGACGCTCTACACCGGCGCCTTCGCCAGGCGCGCTGGTCGTTGCATCGTCTCGGAGCCTTTCGACCGCGACGGCGGCGACTGGCAGGCAATCCCGTCTTCGAGCTTCGTCACCATGACGAGGGACGGCACCAGCATCCGTCCGTTCGCGCCGGCGGCTGGGCAACTGGCTCTGGTTGGCTGAGGTTCGGGGGCGGCGCTGGTCGCTCCGTTATCGCGCAAAGCGTTCCAGTCCATAAGGCGCCAGCAGCACATCGCGCTCGCCCTGCAGGATCTCGCGGGTGGCAAACAGGCCGACGGCCGGCGCCAGCGTGATGCCCGAATGCATGACGGCGATGTAGAGGCCGCCGACGCCATCGGCTCGGCCGACGATCGGGAAGCCGTCGGCCGGCGTTGGACGGTAGCCGACGGTGTGGAAATCGAGCTCCAGTCCATCCGCGTCGCGCAAGGCTGACTTCATCGTCACGAACAGGTCACGTGCCGCGGCTTCCGGGTCCTCGCCCGGATCGCCGCCGGCGAAATCCGAGCCGGCGATGATGCGGCCCTCGGCTGTCTGGCGCATATGCAGTCTTTCTGCGTGCACCAGCCCGTTGAGCAATTTCCTGTAGGGGCGGGAATGCACGATCAGGCCCGGCGGCGTGTCGAGCGGCAGCTTGATGCCGGCTGTCGCGGCGATGGCAGACGCGCCCGCTCCCGCCGCAACGACAATTTCGTCCGCGCCAATGGTTTCGCCCGAAACGATCGCGCCCGCGACCTTTCCGCCGGCAAGCGCCAGCCTTTCCACGTTTCCAACCACCACCTGTGCGCCTAGCCGTTCGGCGTCCGCCAGAAGCGCCTTGGAGGTCGGCACCGGCTCGGCGACGCCCTCCTCCGCGACATGGACGGCGAAATCGGGGGGCGCGACAAGGTTGGGCTCGATCTCTCCCGCCCGCTTGGCGTCGACGCGCTCGATGCCATAACCCCATGACGAGTGTTCGGCCGCATACGCCTCGAGCTTGGCCGGCGGCAGGTCGAAGCAAATGCCGCCGCACCAAGCGAGCGGCAGTCCGGTCACGTCCTTTGCCAGCCTTTTCCATTCGGCCATGGCGCGGATGCGCAGTCGGAAATAAATCTCGGGATTGCCCCAGCTGGCATTGATCCAGGCAAAGGAATTGGGTGTTGCGACACCGCCGGCGCCGCTGTCGGAAACGACCGTCACCCGCGCGCCGGCTTTCGCCAGATGCCAGGCGATCGAAGCACCGATGATCCCGGCGCCGATGACGATGACGTGTTTTTCGCTGCCCATGCTGTAGCCTCGTCCAAAGGAGCCTCTCTGATGCCATCGCGCGCCGATCATCTCAAGTGCGCCCGGATTGCCACCCATGTCGACAGGCCGGCGCCGCGCTGGTAGAAGCGCCGCCTGTCACACGGAATTCCTTGAAGATATGCCCGAAACCATACCTGAAGAGGTTGCGCGCCGCCGCACCTTCGCGATCATCGCCCACCCCGACGCCGGCAAGACCACGCTTACTGAAAAGCTGCTTCTGTTCGGCGGCGCCATCCAGCTTGCCGGCGAGGTCAAGGCCAAGAAGGACCGCATCCAGACCCGGTCCGACTGGATGAAGATCGAGCGCGAGCGCGGCATCTCTGTCGTCACGTCGGTGATGACTTTCGAGTATGACGACAACGTCTTCAACCTGCTCGACACACCCGGCCACGAGGATTTCGCGGACGATACCTACCGCACGCTGTCGGCGGTGGATTCGGCCGTCATGGTCATCGACGCCGCCAAGGGCATCGAGCCGCGCACGCTGAAACTGTTCGAGGTCTGCCGGCTGCGCGACATCCCGATCATCACCTTCGTCAACAAGATGGACCGCGAGAGCCGCGATCCGTTCGAGATATTGGATGAGATCGAGCAGAAGCTGGCGCTGGACACGGCGCCCGTCACCTGGCCGATCGGCCGAGGCAAGACGTTCTCGGGCACCTACCATTTGGCGCAGAACGCGGTGCGCAGGAGCGACGACGAGAAGGAACGCACGCCCGTCAACGGTCCGGACTCCAACCGGGTTGCGGGCTTGCTGCCGGAAAACGAGCGCAACGACTTCATCGAGGAGCTGGAGCTCGCGCGGGAAGCTTGCCGTCCGCTCGACGTCGACGCCTTCCGCGAAGGCCATCTGACGCCCGTTTATTTCGGCTCGGCGCTGCGCAATTATGGGGTTCGCGACCTGATCGAGGCGCTCGGCGCCTATGGCCCGCCGCCGCGCGCCCAGGAAGCCGACGAACGGCTGGTCGAGGCCACGGAGGAGAAGATGACCTCCTTCGTTTTCAAGATCCAGGCCAACATGGACCCTAACCATCGCGACCGCATCGCCTTCGTCCGCGTCTGCTCGGGTAAGCTGGAGCGCGGGATGAAGGCCAAGCTGGTGCGCACCGGCAAGCCGATGAGCCTGTCCGCGCCGCAGTTCTTCTTCGCTCGCACCCGCGTCACCGCCGACGAGGCCTTTGCGGGCGACGTCGTCGGCATCCCCAACCACGGCACGCTGCGCATCGGCGATACGCTGACCGAGGGCGAGGAGATCCTGTTTCGCGGCGTGCCGAACTTCGCGCCCGAAATCCTGCGTCGCGTGCGCCTCGGCGACGCCATGAAGGCCAAGAAGCTCAAGGAAGCGCTGCACCAGATGGCCGAGGAAGGCGTCGTGCAGCTGTTCTCGCCGGAGGACGGTTCGCCGGCTATCGTCGGCGTCGTCGGCGCGCTGCAGCTCGACGTGCTGAAGGAGCGGCTCAACATCGAATACACCCTGCCGGTGGATTTCGAGATGTCGCGCTTCTCCGTCTGCCGCTGGATCTCGGCCGACGACAAGGCGGAGGTACAGCGTTTCATCGATTCGCATCGCGGCGACATAGGCCGCGACCTCGACAACGATCCCGTGTTTCTGGCCCAGCACGCCTTCTCGCTGAATTACGAGGCCGAGCGCTGGAAGGCGATCCGCTTCACCGCGGTCAAGGATTACCAGGTCCGCGACAAGGCGGCCTAGGCGCGGCCTTCCCTTCTCCCCGTTCAACGGGGAGAAGGTGCCCAAAAGGCGGATGAGGGGCGGCGCTGGCGCTGAAAGCCTCGCTCACGCTCGGGCGGCTTCCTCGATCTTGGCGATATCGATCTTGCCCATCTGCATCATCGCCGACATCACGCGGCCGGCCTTGGCCCTGTCCGGATCCAGAAGCAGTTTCGGCAGCTGCTCCGGCACGACCTGCCAGGAGACGCCGAACTTGTCTTTCAGCCAGCTGCACTGGCCGGGCTCGCCGCCCTCGGTGAGCTTCTCCCAGAAATAGTCGACCTCTTCCTGCGTCTTGCAGTCGATCGACTGCGACATCGCTTCGTTGAACTTGAAGTACGGACCGCCATTGAGGGCCTGGAACGGCACGCCGTCGAGCTCGAACGTGGTCATCAGCACCTTGCCCTCATTGGCGTGACCCTTGGGCCAACGCAGAACGCTCAGCACCTTCGAATTCTTGAAGATGGAGACGTAGTGATTCATCGCCTCTTCGGCCTGGCCGTCGAACCACAGGCAGGTGGTGATCTTTTGCATGTCATGCTCCTCGGACTTGTTCGGGTTGGTTCCATCTTCAACGGCGGGTCGGCGGCTTGTGCCGTTCCTACCGTCTGCCTCAAGGACGGATAGATAAGGCGCGATCCGACAGCGATTTCGCATTCTCCTGAAGAATCCTGGCGCAGCGCAAAATTGTGGCAAGGCCAGATCATGGTCGCTATAACCGCTGCCGACTAAAATGTGAGCGCCGCCCGCCGCGCATCGGCGTGGCCAGCCAGCAAGGACAATCGAATGCCTGCCTATCGTTCCCGCACCACCACCCATGGCCGCAACATGGCCGGCGCCCGCGGCCTGTGGCGCGCCACCGGCATGAAGGACAGTGATTTCGGCAAGCCGATCATCGCCGTGGTCAATTCCTTCACCCAATTCGTGCCGGGCCATGTCCATCTGAAGGACCTCGGCCAGTTGGTCGCGCGCGAGATCGAGAAGGCCGGCGGCGTCGCCAAGGAGTTCAACACCATCGCCGTCGACGACGGCATCGCCATGGGCCATGACGGCATGCTCTATTCGCTGCCGTCGCGCGAGCTGATCGCCGATTCCGTCGAATACATGGTCAACGCGCATTGCGCAGACGCCATGGTCTGCATCTCCAATTGCGACAAGATCACTCCCGGCATGCTGATGGCCTCGCTGCGTCTCAACATCCCGACCGTCTTCGTCTCCGGGGGTCCGATGGAGGCCGGCAAGGTTGTGCTGGCCGGCAAGGCGCAGGCGCTCGACCTGGTCGATGCCATGGTCGCCGCCGCCGACGACAAGATCTCCGACGAGGACGTCAAGGTGATCGAGCGATCGGCCTGCCCGACCTGCGGCTCCTGCTCGGGCATGTTCACCGCCAATTCGATGAACTGCCTGACCGAGGCGCTGGGCCTGTCGCTGCCGGGCAACGGTTCTACGCTTGCAACCCACGCCGACCGCAAGCGCCTGTTCGTCGAGGCCGGCCACCTCGCCGTCGATCTCGCCCAGCGCTACTACGAGCAGGACGACGAAAGCGCCCTGCCGCGCAGCATCGCTTCCAAGGGCGCCTTCGAGAATGCCATGGCGCTCGATATCGCCATGGGCGGCTCGACCAACACGGTGCTGCACATCCTCGCCGCCGCCCATGAGGGCGAGGTTGACTTCACCATGGAGGACATCGACCGGCTGTCGCGCAAGGTGCCGGTGCTCTGCAAGGTGGCGCCGGCCAAGTCCGACGTCCATATGGAAGATGTCCATCGCGCCGGCGGCATCATGGCCATCCTCGGCCAGCTCGACCAGGCCGGCCTGATCAATCGCGACCTGCCGACTGTGCACACGGCAACGCTTGGCGAAGCGCTCGACCATTGGGACATCGCCCGCACTTCGGCCGAGAATGTCCGCGACTTCTTCCGCGCCGCCCCCGGTGGCGTGCCGACCCAGGTCGCCTTCAGCCAGGACCGCCGCTGGGACGACCTCGATCTCGACCGCGAAAAGGGCGTGATCCGCTCGGCAAAGACGCCCTTCTCGAAGGATGGCGGCCTTGCCGTGCTCAAGGGCAATCTGGCGCTCGACGGCTGCATCGTGAAGACCGCCGGCGTCGACGAGTCGATCCTGAAATTCACCGGCCCGGCCCGCGTCTTCGAAAGCCAGGATGCCTCTGTCAAGGCGATCCTCGGCAACGAGATCAAGGCCGGCGATATCGTCGTCATCCGCTATGAAGGACCGCGTGGGGGCCCTGGCATGCAGGAGATGCTCTACCCGACCAGCTACCTGAAGTCGAAGGGCCTCGGCAAAGCCTGCGCTTTGATCACCGACGGCCGCTTCTCCGGCGGCACGTCGGGTCTGTCTATCGGCCATGTCTCACCGGAAGCCGCCGAGGGCGGCGCCATTGGCCTGGTCCAGGAAGGCGATACGATCGAGATCGACATCCCGAATCGCACCATTCGCCTCGCCGTCAGCGACGCCGAGCTCGAAGCGCGGCGCACGGCGATGAATGGCAAGGGCGCCGACGCCTGGAAGCCGGCCGAAAAGCGCAAGCGCAAGGTGACGACCGCGCTCCGCGCCTACGCAGCCTTCGCCACTAGCGCCGACAAGGGCGCTGTCAGGAAAGTGCCGGAGTAAGTTGGGCTCCACTTCCCCCACAAGCGGGAAGGAAAAGGCACCCTACGGCATCAGCTGATACTCGTAGAGTTTCTGGTAGAGCCCGCCCTGCTTGAGCAGCGTCTTGTGCGGGCCGCTTTCCAGCACCTTGCCCTTTTCCAGGACCACGATCGTGTCGGCCTGGTGCACGGTCGACAGCCGGTGCGCGATGACGATCGTCGTGCGTCCGACCGTCAGTTGCTGCAGCGCGTCGCGGAACAGCGCTTCCGATTCGGCGTCGAGCGCGCTGGTTGCTTCGTCGAGCAACAGGATTTCGGCATTGCGCAGCATGGCGCGCGCGATCGAGATGCGCTGGCGCTGGCCGCCGGATAAAAGTGAGCCGTTCTCGCCCACCTCCGTCTCGTAGCCCTTGGCCGTGGCGCTGATGAAATCATGCGCATTGGCGGCCTTGGCGGCGGCGATCACCTCTTCATCGGTCGCATCCTCGCGGCCGAGGCGGATATTATGCATGATCGTGCCGGCGAAAAGGAACGTGTCCTGGCTGACATAGGCGATCTTCTTCCTGAGCGAATCGAGCGTCGCGAAGGAGATATCCTGGCCGTCGAACATAACCTTGCCGGTCTGCGGGTCATACATGCGCATGATCAGGTTCAGGATCGTCGACTTGCCGCTGCCGGACGGGCCGACCAGCGCCGTCATCTTGCCGGCCTTGAGCGTCAGGTTAAAGTCCTCGAACACCGGCGGGCTTTCCGGATAGGCGAAGCTGACATTGTCGAAGCGGATTTCGCCCGGTCCAGGTTGCAACGGCCTCGCGCCAGGCTTTTCCGCGAGCGTCAGCGGCCGGTCTGCGAGCTGGAACATCATGCGCACGCCGACAATGCCGGTCTCGAGCGAGATGCGTACCCTGGCCAGCCGTTTTGCCGGCTCATAAGCGAGTAGCAGCGATGCGATGAAGGCCATGATGTTGCCCGGCATCTGCCCACCCTGCAGCACAAGGAATCCGCTGATAAACACCGCGCCGGCGATTGCCAGGCCGGCAATGGTTTCCATCACCGGGCTGGTGGCGGCCTCCAGCGTGGCGATGTTGTTGGCGCGGTTCTCGACGTCCGAGACGGCTTGGTACATGCGCTTTCGCATCGCGCCTTCAAGGTTGAAGGACTTGACGACGCGTACCCCGATCGCCGTTTCCTGCATGACGTGAACGATCTGGCCAAGCGAGCGGAACTCCAGGGCAGCGATGTTGCGGACGCGCTTCAGGATGCGGTTGACGCCGTAGATCGCCACCGGCCCGACGACGAAGCAGATCAGCGACAGCGCCGGCTGTTGCCAGATCATGACTCCGACCAGGACGATTAATGTCACCAGGTCGCGCACATAGGATGTCACGACGAGATCGAGCACGCTCCGCGCCGCCTGCGCGTTGTTGGTCATGCGGGCGATCAGGTCGGCCGACGAAGTAGAATGGTAGAACTCGATGCCTTGCGCCAGGATGCGATCGTAGATCTTGCGTTGTCGGTCAGCGATGATCGCGTTGCCGACGCGGCTCATGAAATAGGCCTGGACGAAAGTGGCGAAACCCTTGAGCAGGAAGATCGCCGCAACCCCGGCCGCAATCAGATTGACGCGGTCGAGCCTTTTGTAAACAACGAATTCGTTAGTGATCTCGCGCAGGATCCAGGCGCTGGCGCCGGTCATGGCGGCAACCACCAGCATGGACAGTATGGCGGCCGCATAGCCGAATTTATGTTCGTGGAAGGATTCTTTCACGAGCCTCGTGACGAGGCGCTGGTTCTCCGTCAAGCGGAAGAAGCGAAACAACGGCCGATCCTGTGTCTGACTTGCAAGGAATTTCGGATTCGCCACGAGGGCGCGAGGCGGCTTATAGAGCGAGTTGCGGCGCGATGGAACCTTTCGGCCGCCGGGGAGAGAAAAGGCTGCGCGATGCTGTCTTTTCGGCCACGATGATTGCCAGGTTTTGAGAGGGTACGACAGATGGATTTCGACCTCATCGTGCGCGGCGGCACGCTGCCGGATGGCAGGGTTGCCGATATCGGCATCGCCGGCGAAACCATCCGGGCCATAGAACCGAACCTGCCAGGGGCCTCGCCGATGGAGATCGACGCCCGCGACAATCTTGTTTCGCCGCCCTTCGTCGATCCGCATTTCCACATGGACGCAACGCTGTCCTACGGCATTCCGCGAATCAATACGTCTGGCACGCTGCTCGAGGGCATCGCGCTTTGGGGCGAGCTGAAGCCGCTTCTGACGCATGAGGCCGTGCGCGAGCGCGCGCTCGCCTATTGCGACTGGGCGGTGTCGATGGGGCTGCTCGCCATCCGCAGCCATGTCGATGTCTGCGACGACCGGCTGCTCGCGGTGGAAGCCCTGCTCGACGTAAAGAAAGCCGTCGCGCCGTATATCGACCTGCAGCTGGTGGCGTTTCCGCAGGATGGCCTCTATCGCTCGCCGACAGCGCTCAGGAACACGGTCCGGGCCCTCGACATGGGCGTCGACATCGTCGGCGGCATTCCGCATTTCGAGCGCACCATGGCCGACGGCACCCGGTCGGTGACGGAGCTTTGCGAGATCGCGGAGAAACGCGGCCTGATGGTCGACATGCACTGCGATGAGACCGACGATCCGCTGTCGCGCCATATCGAGCAGCTCGCTTGTGAAACGCAGCGCCTCGGCCTGCAGGGCAGGGTGGCCGGCTCCCACCTCACCTCCATGCATTCTATGGACAATTACTACGTCTCGAAGCTCCTGCCGCTCATCGCCGAGGCCGGTGTTTCGGCCATCCCCAACCCGCTGATCAACATCATGCTGCAGGGGCGTCATGACACTTTCCCGAAGCGGCGCGGCCTCACCCGTGTGAAGGAGATGCTGGCGCTCGGCATCCGCGTCGGCTGGGGCCAGGATTGCGTGCTTGACCCCTGGTATTCGTTGGGAACGGCCGACATGCTCGACGTTGCCTTCATGGGTCTGCATGTCGCGCAGATGTCGAGCCCGGCCGACATGGCGCGCTGCTTCGACATGGTCACCAACGTCAATGCCGCCATCATGGGGCTGGACCATCTCGGCCTCGCCGTCGGCAAGCGCGCCAGCCTTGTCGTGCTCGATGCCGGCAGCGCCATCGAGGCCGTTCGCCTGCGCCCGGAACGCCTCTGTGTCATCGCCAGGGGCAAGGTCGTGGCGGAGCGGACCAGACAGGAAACACGGCTATCGATCCCCGGACGGCCCGCGCAGGTGAACAGGCGCCACAAGGCCGGTTAGCCGATTCCCGTCCCTGGTCTTGCCGATTTCCCTCGATTCCTCTCGTCAAACCGGCTGCTTGGGGCTAGGGAGCCGGCATGGCCAAGTCCGTTGCGCGCAATTTTAACATCAGGAATATGCTGCTCGCCGGCATCCTCTTGATGCTGGCGGGCGACTTCATGTTCGCGCTGAACGATGCGATGGGCAAATGGCTGGTCGCTTCCTTCTCGGTCGGCCAGGTGGTGCTGATCCGCTCGATCGGTGCCTTCGCCGTACTCGGCCCGATGATCGCCAACCAGGGCGCGGGCAGGCTGTTCCAGATGGAAAGGCCGGTTTTGCAGCTCCTGCGCGTGGTGGCGACGACGCTCGACACCGGGCTTTTCTACGCCGCCGTGGTCTATCTGCCGCTCGCCGACGTCATGAGCTTCTACATGGCGGGGCCTATTTATGTCGCCGCGCTCTCGCACCTGCTGCTCGGTGAAAAGGTGGGCTGGCGCCGCTGGCTGGCGATCCTGGTTGGCTTCTGCGGCGTGCTGATCATCCTGAAGCCCTCCTCGGCAGCTTTCTCGCTCTCGTCAGCGTTCGCGCTCGTGGGCAGCATCGCCTTCGGCTTCGCCATCATCTTCGGCCGCCTCCTGCGCGGCACCAGCGACACCACCTTGGTCACCTGGCAGACCATCGGCACGCTCGTTGTCGGCGGGGCGCTCACCATCGGCGCCTGGCGCACGCCGTCGGCGCTCGATTTCGGCGCCATGCTCTTGCTCGGCGTCGTTTCTTGCGCGGCTCATCTGATGATCACCCGGGCGCTTAAGCTGGCACCGGCCTCGACGCTGGCGCCGCTGCATTACAGCCTCCTCCTCTGGGCAGTGACCTTCGGTTTGGTGTTTTTCGGCGATATGCCAAGCCCGCGTATTCTGGCCGGCTCGGCGATCGTCGTGCTTGCCGGCATCTTCATCTTCCACCGTCAGAAGGTGGTGGAAGCCGTGGTGCCGCCCGAGAACGTGCCGAAGGGCGTCAATTAGGCAATTCCAGGGAAGCATGAATGGTTAGGCTCGGCGTTTGCCGTGGCCTTCGGTCCGGAATTGCGTCAAGAGGTCAGCTAGCGCGCACGGCGGCGATGTGTCGCGAAAACTCCGCCGTCTCCATCAGCGCCTTGCAGCGGCCGAAGCGGCCGTCGGCATAGGCGCGGAAATCGTCGGCCGGGTTGTCGTTGGCGAGCTGGATCAACCCCCACAATGTCCACAAAAGATCGCACATCGCCTTGTAGATGACGACGCGGCCGCGCTCGACCGGCCGCGCCTCGCCGCCGAAATAGGCGCGCATCAGTTCCTCGTCCTGGCCCTCATCGAACTTGCCCTCGACCGAGAGGTCGCCGAGATCCCACAGCGGATCGTTCATGCCGGAATATTCCCAGTCGACGATCCACATCCGCTCGCCCGTATCGAGGAAGTTCTCGCAAAGCGGATCGCAATGACAGGCGGTAAGCGGGATGGCGTGCGCGGCAAGCGCCGCGCGCACCGCACCCGCCTCGCGCACCACGTCGTGATAGCCGGCGGGCAGCGCCACGTCCTTGGTCGACAGGACCTTGAGATAATCGTCGATCATCGCGAACGGCTCGAAGCGGAAGGGAAACACCGCACCCGAGGAGTGGAGCTTTCGGAAGGCCTGCCCAGCCCGCGCCGGGCTGCCCGGCCGCGCCTTGAATTTCTCCGGCGACATCGTCTCGGCGTCGGCGATGAAGCGCGTCGCCATCAGGCCGGACGCCGGGTCGGCATGGAGCACCTCCGGGCTGACGCCGGCCTTGGCCGCCTCGCGCGCCGCCACCGCCTCATTGGCGCGGTTGATATATTCCTCCGTGCCCTTGCCGGGGATGCGCAGGCACACATCACCCGCCCTGTAGACCCTGTTGGTCAGGCCGCCCAAGCGCTCCAGCGGTCCCTCATAGCCCGCCAGCACCGGAACGGCCGCGAGAGCCGCGCGCAGCTTGTCGGTCATGTCGCGGCCCCTTTCACGCTATTGTCGTCGCCCGGACGGTTCCACAGTTTTGGCGGCTTGGCTATGATCCTTTGCACATGAATCGGCTTCGAGGGGCGACGATGACGGACGGAAAGCACAGCGGCTCACTAAACGCGGCCTACGCGGCGAAGCGGCCGGACGAAGTCGCCGCAGTCTATGACATTTGGGCCGAGACCTACGACGCTGACATGTCGGCCGCCGGCTATCGCCATCCCACGATCTGCCTGGCGCTCCTTGCCCGCCACCTGCCGCGTGGCGCCGAGCCCTTGCTCGATGCCGGCGCCGGCACCGGCCTGATCGGCGAATGGCTGGCCATCACCGGCTATCCGAGGGTCGAGGCGCTCGACATCTCGCAAGGCATGCTGGACAAGGCCGGTGCCAAGGGCGTCTACACGGCTCTGCATCGCCTGGCGATGGGCGACACGCTACCCTTCGCCGACGCGGCCTATGCCGGCATCATTTCGGCGGGCGTCTTCACCTCGGGCCATGTCGGGGTCGAGGGCCTGGACGAGCTGATCCGCATCTGCCGTCCAGGCGGAGTCATCGTGCTGACCGTCAAGAACACGCTGTGGGATGCCGGTTTTGCGGAGCGCATCGCCGAGATGGAAGCGTGCGGCGCGATAAGCCGCCTCGAAGAGACGCGGCCCTACGCCTCGATGCCCGGCGAAACCGATCCCGTTCCGAGCCGGGGCCTGGTGTTGCGCGTCAACTGACCGGCCCGGCGGTCAAGCCTTTATCTTCGCGCCGGCCGGGTCGTACATCGCCTCGAGATGGATCTTTGCCGGCGTGCGTTCCATCGCGACCACCAGCTCGTAGTCGCCGGAGGCGAGGAACTTTTGGCCGACGCCGTCGGCATTGCGCACATAGCCATAGCCGATATTCTTCTCCACCGTGTAGCCGTAGCCGCCGCTGGTGAGGTAGCCCACCGGCTCGCCGTTGCGCAGGATCGTCTCGCGCCCGACCAGCACGACCTCCGGGTCGTCCACCGTGAAGCCGGCAAAGCATTTTGTCGGCGGCTTGCCGGTCGCTTTCTCCAGCGCCTTGCGTCCGACGAAGTCAGTGTTCCTACGAAGCTTCACCGCCCAGCCGAGGCCCGCTTCCAGCGGCGTGTCGTTCGGCGTGATGTCGGAACCCCAGGCGCGATAACCTTTTTCCAGCCGCAGCGACTCCAGCGCCCGGTAGCCGACGGGCCGAATGCCGTGTGCCCTGCCCGCCGTCATAAGCGCATCGAAAACCTCGCCGGTGGCGGCGATCGGCACATGCAGCTCCCAGCCAAGCTCGCCGACATAGGTGACGCGCAGTGCCTTTACGCTATGACCGGCAATTTGGATTTCGCGCGCATGACCGAACGGGAAGGCGGCGTTCGAGACATCGGCATCGGTTACCGCCGACAGCACGTTGCGGGCGCGTGGTCCCATCAGCGACAGCGTGCCAAACTCCTCCGTGACGTCCTTCAGCCTGGCGTCGAGACCGGAGCCGATATGGTCGCTTATCCAGGACAGGTCATGCGTGCGGAAGCCGGTGCCGGTGACGATGTAGAACCGCTCCTCGCCAAGCCGCGACACCGTGAGGTCCGCCTCGATGCCGCCGCGCGTGTTGAGGAGCTGCGTGTAGGTCAGCCGTCCCACCGGCCTGTTGACGTCGTTGGCGCAGATCCAGTCGAGCGCCTTCAACGCGTCGCTACCAGTCAGCTCATATTTGGCGAAGGAGGACTGATCGAAGATGCCGACCTTCTCTCGCACATGCCGATGCTCGTCGCCGGCCGGGCCGAACCAGTTCTGGCGGCCCATCGAATAGACGTCCTCGGCGGCTGCGCCATCCGGCGCGAACCAGTTCGGCCGCTCCCAGCCAAGCTTGGAGCCGAACACGGCGCGGTGCGTCTTCAGCCGCTCATAGAGCGGCGAGACGATGCGCGGCCGGCCGGAGAGATACTCTTCGTGCGGGAAGCCGACCGTGTAGTGCTTGCCATAGGCTTCCAGCGTGCGGTCGCGGACCCAGTCGCGGTCGCGGTGCAGGCCGGAGAAGCGCCTGATGTCGACCACCCACAGGTCGAGCGGCGCCTCGCCGTCGACCACCCATTGCGCCAGCACCCAGCCGGCGCCGCCGCCCGACGCGATGCCGAAGGCGTTGAAACCCGCGCCGACGAACATGTTCGCGCATTCAGGCGCCACGCCGAGGATGAAGTTGCCGTCCGGCGTGAAGCTCTCCGGCCCATTGATCATCTGCTTGACGCCGACATGGGCGAGGGCCGGCACGCGCGCGATTGCTTGGCTCATATGCTGTTCGAAATGATCGTAATCGTCGTCGAACAGGCGGAACTCCCAGTCGTTGGGCACGTCCCCGCCGGGAAGTCCGGTTGCCCAGGCCTGCGGGTTGGGCTCATAGCCGCCCATCACCAGCCCGCCGACCTCCTCCTTGAAATAGGTTCGGCGATCCGGGTCGCGGATCGTCGGCGCGTTGTTGGCCAGCCCTTCGATCTTCTCGGTGATGATGTACTGGTGTTTGACCGGCTGCAGCGGCACGTTGATACCGGCCATCGCGCCGACCTGCCTTGCCCACTGCCCGGCGCAGTTCACCACCTTGTCGCAGCCGATATCGCCCTTTGAAGTCCGCACCGTGGTGATGCGGCCGTCCTTGATCGTGAAGCCGGTGACGCGCACGTCCTCGAACAGTTTCGCGCCATGCATGCGCGCGCCCTTGGCGAGCGACTGAGCGATGTCTGAAGGACTTGCCTGCCCATCGGTCGGCAGCCACGAGGCGCCGACGAGATCGCCGGTCTCCATCAGCGGCCACATGCGCTTCACTTCGGCCGGCGAAAGCAACTGCATATCCATGCCGAAGCTTTTGGCCGTGGTCGCCAGCCGCTTGAATTCCGTCCAGCGGTCTGCGTTCGTCGCCAGCCGCAGGCACCCGGTCATCTTCCAGCCGGTCGCCAGGCCGGTCTCGGCCTCGAGGCCCTTGTAGAGCTCGACCGAATATTTGAGCACGCGCGTGATCGAGGCCGACGAGCGCAGTTGCCCGACCAGGCCGGCGGCGTGCCAGGTCGAGCCCGAGGTCAGCTTGCCTTGCTCGAGCAGCACGACGTCGGCCTTGTGGTCGCGCGCCAGGTGATAGGCCGTGGAACAGCCGATGATGCCGCCGCCGATGACGACGATCCCGGCGTGGCTTGGCAAAGTCATGATCTCGTCCCGTATTTCGTCCGGTAGCTGTCCAGCGCCGCGTCGAGCCGGACGAGGTTTTCCTCGGTATAGGCGACATAGTCGATGCCGGGCGCGTCGAGATAAAGCTCGGACACCATGCTCCACATCGCTTCGCGCAACAGCGAGGTGCATTGCATCGCGGCATGCGAGCGGCGGATCTCGCTGTCCGGCTCCTTCATGAAATAGGCGGTCAGGAAGGCGAAGGATTCCTCATCGCTCAGGTCGGCGTTGGAGGCGGTGCCGGCAAGGTCGAACATCGCGGTGTTGAAACCGGCATATTCGAAATCGATCAGCCACAGACGCTTGCCGTCGTCCAGGATATTGGCCGGCAAAAGATCGTTGTGGCCGAAGACGATGGGCAGCAGTTTTTGCGCCCGCTCGAGCTCGTCGGCCAAGGCTAGGTAGCGCGGCAGTTCGCCCTTCTTGCGGCTTCCGCCTTCGTCCAGCGTGCGCGCATAGTCGCGGATGACATGGAAAACCCAGAACATGAAGCCCGCGCCGGAGACATGCTTCGGCATCTCGCGATGAAACGAGCGCAGCAACGCCGCGACACGGCCAAGATTTGCCCGCACGTCTTTGGCGAGGAAGGTCCTGGCGCCCAGGAATTCCGTCACCAGTATGCCCGGCTCAGCATAGTGCACGGCCGGCGCAAAGCCAGCCGCATGCGCGGCCCGCGCCGTCATCACCTCGCGCTCGCGGAAGACATGGTGGAACGGAAAATCCTGGCCGAAGCGCACGACATGCCGCCCCACGGCATCCGTGACGACAAAGTTGGCGTTGCTGAGGCCGCCCGGCAGCGGCTCGATCTCGATGCTGCCGTTCCAGCAGGGCAAGGCGCGGATGCGGTCTTTGGCACTCACAGTTTCGCTTTGACCTCAACCGGTCCGACGGAAAACGACGATCAGACAGAAATGAAAAAACCTCGTCGGTGCGAGACGCCAGGATCGGTATCCCGCACCGCACCGACGAGCCCCTTGGCCAGGCTTAGGATCCCGGCATCCGCCCCCGCGGATTCGATAAAAGCTCCCGCTTGGCTGTTTCCAGACGATCTGGTCGCTAGGTCGCGGCTCTGCCATCACCCTCCCGCGGCAGCTCCGAGCCCTGTCACTTGCAACCACTCTCATGCCGTGGTGGTAGGGCTGTCAATCAAAAGCTGTGACCTTTTTTGGGTGTTTTGCCCGAAAATATAAGCAACTCCTTTCAAAGCGTTGTCAAAGCCTTAAATTCGGGCAAAAACCCGGACAGGCACATGATCCATTCGAAACGGCATGCCGAAATCCTGCGGCTCCTTAAGGAGGAGGGCACGATCAGCATAGCCAGCCTTGCTGAACGTCTCGGCGTCTCGCTGGAAACGGTGCGGCGCGACGTCAAGCCACTCGCCGATCACGGGTCGGTGGTGAAGATGCATGGCGCCGTTGGCCTTGCCTCGATGGTGGGCGAGGCGCCGTTCGAGCGGCGCATGCGCGAGAATGCCGAAGCCAAGCGCCTGATCGCCAGGATGGTCGCGGCCACGATCCGCGATGGCGAAGCGATCATGCTCGACACCGGCACGACCACATCCTTCCTCGCGCGCGAGCTGTTGGGGCACCGCCGGCTGACCGTGGTCACCAATTCCTCCGACATCGCCCGCACGCTGGCGACGGTGAACGGCAACAAGGTCTATATGGCGGGTGGCGAGCTGCGCAGCGATTCAGGCGCGGCTTTCGGCATTTCGGCAATCGAGTTCGTCAGCCGCTTTTCGGTCGATCATGCGGTGATCTCGATAGGCGCGGTCGATGCCGCTGCCGGCCTGACCGACTACGAGCTGGAGGAGGCGGAGTTCGCCCGCATGGTGCTGTCGCGCGGCCAGCGCTCACTGGTCGTCACCGACCATACCAAGTTCGGCCGCCAGGGGCTGGTCAGGGTGTGCGGCTTCGACGGTTTCTCCGAGCTGGCCACCGACTTGCCGCCGCCGCCCGACATAGCCGCCGCGCTGAGCCAGGCCGGCGCGCGCTTGGCCATCGCGACGGCCTGACTTCGCCCCAGGGGAACAGGAAGCAGCTAGCCGAACACCAAAGACTGGTGCGCCGCGACGCCGGCCATGGCGCCGCCGGACACCGCGAAGGCTATGTTGTGCATGAGGCGCGCCGCGTCTCCGGCCGCGAAGACGCCGGGCGCCGACGTCTGTTGCTTGTCGTCCACCACAATCGCTTGGCCGAGCGGGCCTTCGTTGAAGGCGCAGCCCAACTGCTCGGCGAGCGGACTTGTCATCACGTTGCGCGGCGCGGTGAACAGCGCGCGCACGCTTGCGCTGCGATTGCCGTCGAGCCTGACGACCAAGCCGCCGGAGCCGTCGTCCTCCACCTCGCTCACTTTCTCCGGCTCGAAGCGGATGTTGCGCTTCTCCAGAGCCCGCGCCTGGTCCGCGTCCGGTTCGAATAGCCCGTCGGCAAACAGCGTGACGTCGCCCCAGTCGGAGATCAGTTCGGCCTGGTGCAGCGACATCGGCCCGGTCGCCAGCACGCCGAGCAGCCCGCCGGCCACCTCGTAGCCATGGCAATAGGGACAATGCAGCACCGTCTTGCCCCACTGCGCGGCCAGTCCGGGAACGTCCGGCAGGACGTCCCGTACGCCGGTAGCGAGCACCAGCCGCGTCGCGCCGAAACCCTCGCCATCATCCATCTCGACCTCGAAGCCGGTCCCGGCAGTAGCGGCCCGCCTGGCGCAGCCCTCGATCATCGTGACAGCCGGATAGGCAAGCAGCTGTGCCCTGGCGTCGACGAGGATGTCCGACGGCGGCCGCCCGTCCTGGCCGAAGAAGCCATGCGAGTGTTCGGCGAAGCGGTTCCGCGGACGCCCGGCGTCGATCACCAGCACCTTGCGCCGTCCCCGCGCCGCGTACATGGCCGCGGAGAGGCCGGCAAAGCTGCCGCCGACGATGATCACGTCATACTGCATGGCTGGATACTCCGATCAGGTCATAGCGGCGGCGGAAATCGGCCGTCAGGTCGGCCAGCGTGATATGGCTGAGCCGCTCAGTGAGCAGCCTTTCCGCCTCCAGGCGAAAATCGTCGAGCACGGCGATCACCGCCTGCTCGACCAAGCATCCAGGGCTTTCCGGCTCGGTGCTGAACGGCAACAGCGTCTCGCCGAGCGCGGCGCTGATCTCGGCCAGCGAGATCTTGTCCGGCGACCGGCCGAGCTGCCAGCCGCCACCATGGCCGCGCGACGAGATGACGATGCCCCCTTCGCGTAAGCCTGCGATGGTGCGGCGCACCACCACCGGATTGGTGTGAATGAAGCCGGCAAGCTCTTCGGAGGTCCGCACCCGGTCGGGCGCCTCGGCCATGTGGACGAGGAGATGCAGGGTCGAGGACAATCGACTGTTGCGCTTCATGTAACTTAATTAGTTACGAATCTTGGTGCCGTCAAGTTTTGGACTTGGCCCCTTCCCAGAACCGCGCGCCCCGGTGTTTAGTCCAGCCATGGCCTTCACCATCCGCCAATTGCAGTTCTTTGTCGCCGTGGCCGAGCAGGGCACCGTCTCGGGCGCAGCGCAGAATCTCTCCATCTCGCAGTCTTCGGTCACCGAGGCGATCAAGGAATTGGAGAGCGACCTCGGCGTCGAGCTCTTCGAGCGCCATCCGCGCGGCCTCAACATCACCCACAAAGGCCATCAGTTCCTGCGCCACGCGACCAAGATCCTGGCCGATGTCTCCGACGCGCGCCGTTCCTTCTCCAGCGATCAGGCTGTCGCCGGCGGCCGCCTGCAGCTCGGCGTCACCTCGCTGGTCGCCGGCTATGTGCTGTCCGATCTGCTCGCCCGCTACCGTCGCGCCTATCCCGGCGTCGAGGTTTCGGCCATTGAGGACAATGGCGACTATCTCGAGCACCTTCTGGTCGGCGGCAAGCTCGATATCGCCGTCATGGTCACGTCCAACCTTCGCGACCGTACGGCGCTGCAGTCGGAAATCCTCGAAGTCTCGGCTTACCGGCTGTGGATCCCGCTCAGCCACAGGCTCGCCAGCGCCGACATCATCTCGATCGGCGACATCGCGTCCGAGCCGCTGATCATGCTCACCGTCGACGAGATCGAGGAGAACACCGGCAAGCTGCTGTCGGCGATCGGCGCAAGACCCCATGTCGCCTTCCGCACACGTTCGGTGGAAGCGGTGCGCAGCCTGGTCGCCACCGGCGCCGGCGTGGCGCTGCTGCCCGACCTCGTCTACCGGCCCTGGTCGCTGGAAGGCGACCGCATCGAATCGCGCGATATTTCCGGCTCGCTGCCGGTGGTCCAGGTCGGCACGGTCTGGCGCCGCGGCTCCGGCCTGCCGCAGGCCGCGCGCGACTTCATCGGCCTCGCCCAGTCGCAGCGTATGGTCCGCCGCTGAAGCAATTCCAGGAAATGCGTGAAACGGCCAGCCTGAACTCGTAGAGTGCCGGCACCGACCGATGAGGGCAACTGAGAGCGAGGTCCGCTATGCCGCAATCCGTGCAGCCGAACACACAGCAAGCCGCTCTCTGGAACGACGCCAGCGGAAAGGCCTGGGTCGAGATGCAGCCCATCCTTGACGGCGTGCTGGCGCCGTTTGCGAGCCTGCTGGTGGATGCCGGTGATCCCGGCAAAGGGGGCGACGTCCTGGACATCGGCTGCGGCGCCGGCGCCACGACCCTGGCGATGGCGCGCCGCGTCGGCAATGGCGGCCGATGTGTCGGGCTCGATATCTCGCGGCCGCTGGTCGCCCGGGCAGCGGAGCGCGCGCGGGTGAAAGCGGTGGCGAACGCAAGTTTCGAAGTCGGCGACGCCCAAGCATATGCGTTCAAATCCGGGCGCTTCGATGCCGTTGTCTCGCGCTTCGGCGTCATGTTCTTCGACGATCCCGTGGCGGCGTTCGCCAACATAAGGGGAGCCGCAAGGCGCGGCGGCAAACTCGCCTTTGTCGCTTGGCGCGGTCCGCGTGAGAATGATTTCATGACGACCGCAGCGCGAGCGGCCGCGCCCTTCCTGCCGCAGGCACCCGTGCCAGACCCAGATGCGCCGGGACAGTTTGCCTTTGCCGACGGCGCCAGGGTAAGGCGGATTCTTGAGGCGAGCGGTTGGTCGTCAGTCAAAGTCGAACAGGCGGACGTGCCGTGTCAGATCGCCGAGGATCATCTGATGACATATGCCACCCGGCTGGGGCCGGTCGGCGCTGCGTTGCGCGAGGTAGACCAGGCGACGGCCGAAAAGATCACCGCGGCCTTGCCTGCTGCATTCAAGCATTTCGTGGCGGACGGAAAGGCTCGTTTCATTGCCGCCTGCTGGCTGGTCACCGCGCTGGGCTGAAGGTGGTTTGATATCGGAAAAATCGATATCGGCTTTCTGATAAATGAATTTGCGAAACCGGATTTTTCACAGCAGTTTTCGTCCAGGGAACAAAGCCGCGTCCTGAGAGCGCTGCCGTCGGAGCATGAAGCTCCGACCCTTTGTGGTTTGCGCATGATCATTTCCGAAAACCGAACTGGTTTTCGGGGTCATGCGCCAAAATGGGAGATGATGATGAATGCATTCCTGAAGTCGTGCACGGCGCTCACTGTCGCGCTGACTTTTTCCGGTCAGGCCATGGCCCAGGTCAAGGAACTCGGCAAGGGCGAGGGGCAGGTCAACATCGTTGCGTGGCCGGGCTATATCGAGCGCGGCGAGACTGACAAGAATTACGACTGGGTGACGGCTTTCGAGAAGGAAAGCGGCTGCAAGGTCAACGTCAAGACCGCCAACACCTCGGACGAGATGGTGTCGCTGATGAACGAGGGCGGTTTCGATCTGGTCACCGCTTCAGGCGATGCTTCGCTGCGCCTCGTCGCCGGCAAGCGCGTGCAGCCGATCGACACCGATCTGATCCCGAGCTGGAAGACCGTCGACGACCGGCTGAAGGATGCGCCCTGGTTCACCGTCGACAAGGTGCATTACGGCGTTCCCTACCAGTGGGGCCCGAACATCCTGATGTACAACACCGAGGTCTTCAAGGAAGCGCCCAAGAGCTGGAACGTCGTCTTCGAGGAAATGAAGCTGCCTGACGGCAAGTCGAACAAGGGCCGCGTCCAGGCCTATGACGGCCCGATCCACATCGCCGACGCTGCCAACTATTTGATGTTCCATAAGCCGGAACTCGGCATCAAGGACCCTTATGAGCTGAACGAGGACCAGTACAAGGCGGCGCTCGCTCTCCTTCGCACCCAGCGCACGCTGGTCGGCCGCTACTGGCATGATGCCGCGATCCAGGTCGACGATTTCCAGAACGAAGGCGTGGTCGCTTCAGGCTCCTGGCCGTATCAGGTCAACACACTGATCGCCGCCAAGAAGCCGGTTGCCTCGACTGTGCCGGAAGAAGGCGTCACCGGTTGGGCCGACACCACCATGATGGAGGCCGACGCCGCCCATCCGAACTGCGCTTATATGTGGCTCGAGCATTCCTTGTCGCCGAAGGTCCAGGGCGACGTCTCCGCCTGGTTCGGCTCGTTGCCGGTCGTGCCCGCTGCCTGCAAGGGCAATGAGCTGCTCGGCGACGAAGGCTGCAAGACCAACGGCTACGACAATTTCGACAAGATCAAGTTCTGGAAGACGCCGGTGTCGAAATGCGCCAGCCAGAACGACCAGTGCGTGCCCTACTACCGCTGGGTGTCGGACTATATCGGCGTCATCGGAGGGCGGTGATTCCGCTTACCCTCCCTTGGGGGGAGGGTCGATGCGTAGCGTCGGGTGGGGTTCCCCACCCGCGACTTTGCCGCGGCCTCCCAGAAAAGGAGGCAGCGCGTCGCGCGAACTCGTCCTCGTTTGACCCCGCAACTGAACTGACAGGGCCCATGACCTCTGCCGTTTCCTTCAAACAAGTCTCGCGCCATTTCGGCAGCGTGCGCGCCGTCGACGCGGTGGATCTGGAGATCGCGCCGGGCGAGTTCTTTGCCATGCTTGGGCCGTCCGGTTCCGGCAAGACGACGTGCCTGCGGCTGATCGCCGGTTTCGAGCAGCCGACGGCGGGCTCCATCTCCATCTTCGGCGAGCGCGCCGAAGGCGTTCCGCCCTATCGCCGCAACGTCAACACCGTCTTCCAGGACTATGCGCTGTTCCCGCATCTGAACGTGCTCGAGAACGTCGCCTACGGCCTGATGGTCAAGGGCGTCGGCAAGGCCGAGCGCCTGAAGGCTGCTGAGGAAGCGCTTTCCCTCGTTAGACTGCCGGGCTATGGCGCGCGCCGTCCCGGTCAGCTCTCCGGGGGCCAGCGCCAGCGCGTCGCGCTCGCCCGCGCGCTGGTCAACCAGCCCAAGGTGCTTCTGCTCGACGAGCCGCTCGGCGCGCTCGACCTCAAGCTGCGCGAGAACATGCAGGAGGAATTGAAGTCGCTGCAGAAGGTGCTCGGCATCACTTTCGTCTTCGTCACCCACGACCAGGGCGAGGCGCTTTCCATGGCCGATCGCGTCGCCGTGTTCAACGACGGCAGGATCATGCAGGTCGGCACGCCGGAAGATATCTACCAGCGGCCGAACACGCGCTTCGTCGCCGATTTCGTCGGCTCGTCCAACGTGCTGCCGCCGGATTTCGTCCAGCGCTATTCCGGCCAGCATCGCTGGGGCAGCCTGCGCCCGGAGTCGATCCGCGTTTCAAACGCGACCAGCGGCGACGGCGTCGCCGCGCGCCTGGTCGGCACCAATTATCTCGGCGCCACCACGAGGCTGGCGCTCGATGCCGAAGGGCTGCGGCTGCACGCGGTGGTGCCGGCGGGAACGGCGCTGCCGGCGGAAGGCGAGGCGGTGATGCTCACCTTCAACCGCGAAAGCCTGCATCTGATGGACGAGCCGGCATGACGAAGGTTTGCGCGAGGGCGAAGGATCGCGGCCTCTCCCATAATCCCGTTCAACACGCGGTGGCGCCATGATCATCGCCGCTGTTCAATCCCACCCCACTCCCGCCATCCTGCCAGGCAGCGGCGGCATGCGCGGCGCGCTCTCCGACCTCTTCTGGCGCCGTCCGAAATTTTTGCTCACACTGATGCTCGCCCCGCCGCTTCTGTGGCTGGGCATCGTCTATATCGGCTCGCTCTTCGCGCTGCTCCTGCAGAGCTTCTTCTCGATCGATGAGTTCTCCGGCCTCATCAACCGCGAGTTCACGCTGAAGACCTATGGCGATCTGCTGCAGGCCGCCAATCTCGACATCATTCTGCGCACGGTGACGATGGCGGCGCTCGTTACGTTAGCTTCGGCGATCATCGCCTTCCCCATCGCCTATTACGCGGCGCGCTATGCGCGCGGGCGCTGGAAGGCGCTGTTCTATCTTGGCGTCATGCTGCCGCTGTGGTCGAGCTACCTGGTCAAGATCTATGCCTGGAAGCTGATCCTCGCCAAGGAAGGCATCCTCACCTGGCTGCTGGCGAAGCTGAACCTGCTCTGGCTGCTCGACACTTGGCTGTCGCTGCCGATCGTCGGCGGCAACTCGCTCTCGGTGTCCTTTACCGGCACCTTCATCGTCTTCGTCTATGTCTGGCTGCCCTTCATGATCCTGCCGGTGCAGGCCGCACTCGAACGCGTCCCAGGCAATCTTGTCGAGGCTTCGTCCGATCTCGGCGCCTCGCCCGGACAGACCTTCCGCAACGTACTGTTCCCGCTGGCGCTGCCAGGTATCGTCGCCGGCTCGATCTTCACCTTTTCGCTGACGCTTGGCGACTACATCATCCCGCAAATCATCGGCACCTCGCGCCTGTTTATCGGCCAGGCCGTCTATTCACAGCAGGGCACCGCCGGCAACATCCCCTTGGCCGCCGCTTTCACCGTGGTGCCCATCGTCATCATGGGCTTCTATCTCTGGGGCGCCAAGCGCATGGGGGCTTTCGATGCGCTCTGACCGTGGTCAACGTGCTCCGCTCGGCCTCAAGGTCGCCGCCGCCTGCGGGCTGCTCTTCCTCCACCTGCCGATCCTTTTGATCTTTGTTTACGCCTTCACGACAGAGGAGAAGAGCTTCGTCTGGCCGCCCCCTGGGCTCACCACCCAATGGTTCGCCGTCACATGGAACCGTCCGGACGTCTGGGACGCGCTGTCGCTGTCGGTGCGCGTCGCCGCCATCTCGACGGCGATCGCGCTGGTGCTCGGTACGCTCTGCGCCGCCGCCGTGTCGCAGACGCGCTTCTTCGGCCGCGAGGCCATCTCGCTCTTGGTTATCCTGCCGATCGCGCTGCCCGGCATCATCACCGGCATCGCGCTGCGCTCGGCCTTTTCGCTGGCCGATATTCCCTTCTCGTTCTGGACGATCGTGCTCGGCCACGCGACCTTCTGCGTGGTCGTCGTCTACAACAACGCCGTCGCCCGATTCCGCCGCACCTCGGGCTCGATGATCGAAGCTTCGATGGACCTCGGCGCCGACGGTTTCCAGACCTTCCGCCATGTCGTGCTGCCGAACATCGCCACGGCGCTGCTTGCGGGCGGCATGCTCGCCTTCGCACTGTCCTTCGACGAGGTCATCGTCACCACCTTCACCGCCGGCCAGCAGCAGACGGTGCCGATCTGGATGCTGGAGGAGCTGATCCGTCCGCGCCAGCGCCCGGTCACCAATGTCGTGGCCATGGTCGTCGTGCTGGTAACGCTGCTGCCGATCCTCTTTGCCTATTACCTGACCCGCGACGGCGACCAGATCGCGGGAAGTGGAAAATGAAAACAGCGCGTAGCGAATAGCGAGTAGCGAATAGGGTTCCGCTGTCGATCTCCCTATTCGCTATTCACTACTCCCTATTCGCTCCTAATCGGGGAGAAACCCTATGGATACCCAGATGCTGATCGGCTCGAAATTCGAGAAGGGCACCGAAACCGAGGAGCCGATCCTCAATCCAAAGACTGGCGCTACGATCCTGAACTTGCCTGAGGCGGGTCCGGCGCAGATCGAGGCCGCCGTCGGTGCCGCCGAACGAGCCTTCGTCGGCTGGTCGCGCACAACGCCGGCGCAGCGTTCAGCCTATCTGCTCAAGATCGCCGATCGCATCGAGGCCGAGGCGAAGGAGTTCGCGGCACTTGAGGCGCTGAACTGCGGCAAGCCGATCAATGCCGTGCTCAATGACGAGATTCCGGCGATCATCGACTGCTACCGCTTCTTTGCCGGCGCGGTGCGCTCGATGCCCGGCCAGGTGGCCGGCGAATATATTGCCGGCCACACCTCGATGGTGCGGCGCGACCCTGTCGGCATCGTCGCCTCGATCGCGCCCTGGAACTATCCAATGATGATGATGGCCTGGAAGCTGGCGCCGGCGATCGGCGGCGGCAACACGGTCGTCTTCAAGCCGTCCGAGCAGACGCCGCTGACTTCGCTGAAGCTGGCGAAAATCCTCGCCGAGATCCTGCCCGAGGGCGTCGTCAATGTCGTGCTCGGCCGCGGCGACAGCGTCGGCAACACGCTCATCAACCATCCGAAGGTCAACATGATCTCGATCACCGGCGATGTCGCCACCGGCAAGAAAGTGCTGCAGGCGGCCGCCAAGTCGGTCAAGCGCACGCATCTGGAACTCGGCGGCAAGGCGCCGGTCATCGTCTTCGACGACGCCGATTTGGGCGCGGTCGTCAAGGGGTTGCGCGCCTTCGGCTATTACAATGCCGGCCAGGACTGCACCGCCGCCTGCCGCATCTATGCCGGCAAGAAGATCTACGACAGGCTGGTCGCCGATCTCTCTTCCGCCGTCTCGACCATCAAATACAACCAGCCGGACGACACCGAGAACGAGATCGGCCCGCTGATCTCGCGCCGCCAGCGCGACCGCGTCTCGAGCTTCGTCGAACGCGCATCGGAGCTGAATCACATCGAGATCACCACCGGCGGCAAGCCGGGCGAGGGCTCGGGCTTCTATTACCAGCCGACGGTCGTGGCCGGGGCGCTGCAGGAAGACGAGATCGTGCGCCGCGAGGTGTTCGGCCCGGTCGTCTCCATCACCCGCTTCGCGGACGTCGACGAGGCGGTGAGTTGGGCGAACGACAGCGACTACGGCCTTGCTTCGTCGGTGTGGACCAAGGACGTCTCGCGCGCCATGGCGACCGCCGCTCGCCTGCAATATGGCTGCACCTGGATCAACACCCACTTCATGCTGACCAACGAGATGCCGCATGGCGGCCTCAAACAGTCCGGCTATGGCAAGGACATGTCGCTCTACGCGCTGGAAGACTACACCGCCGTCCGCCACGTGATGGTCGCGCACGGCTAAAACAGGAAGGCAAGCATGCAACCAGGGAGGAACACAACAATGCAACGCCGGGAGTTTCTGGCATCAGCAGCTATCGCCGCCACGCTTGTCGCCGTGGCTCCAGCCTTCGCGGCCGATACTGCGCAATCGGTGGTCGAAGCGTATGTCGCGGCCTGGAACGGCCATGATTCGACGAAAGCAGCCGGCTACTTCGCCGACGACGTCACCTATTACGACGCTTCCGTTGGCAAGCCCGTAAAGGGCAGAGACGCGGCCAAGACCGGTGTCATCGACAATTTCCTGAAGGCCGTTCCCGACGCGGTTTGGACGATGAAGGGCAAGCCACTCGTCGATGGCGACCGCGTCTCCTTCGAATGGGAGTTCTCCGGTACCAATACCGGCGCCTGGGGCGACGGCACCGCGGCGACCGGCAAGAAATTCTCCTTCACCGGCGCCTCGATGTTCTCCATCAAGGACGGCAAGATCGCGACCCAGAGCGACTATTACGACGCGCTTGGCTTCTACAAGCAGCTGGGATTGATGTAGCGTCGTCGGTCTTACCTTCTCCCCGTTTCAAGGGGAGAAGGTGGCCGAAGGGCCGGATAAGGCGCGGCGCGGACCCCACCTGTCTGACGACATCTTCGCCCCGTGGATGGGGTGTAGCTGGCCGCTACTCCACGATCCGGAAGATCGTCCATTGGCTGGTGCCCGAGACGACATAGGGCTCCATCTCCTTGCCCCATTTGGCGTGCGCGTCGATCTTGCCGATCTTGGCGAAGAACTCCTCGAGCTGGGCAAGCGTTTCTACCTGGTGATGCGTTTCGATCGTCGCCTCGCGCACGCCGATTGATCCCGTCATGATCTGGAATTTCAGTTCGGCAATACCAACCTGCGCACCGATCTCGCGCTCCCATTTCCTCATCAGGTCGATCACGGTCTGCTTGTGACCGAACTTGGCGTCGATCTGCCACCTCGCGCTGAACATGGCCGCCTCACTCGTCCCAGGCCTGCACCACGGTCTGCCTCGCGATGCGGCCGTTCTTGAGCTCCAGCACCGCCGCGGCGAACACCTTGGTACCGTCAGGATAGCTGCACGCCTGGGTGAAGGCGAGGCTGTCGCCGTTGGCGATCGTGGTGTCGACCTTGTGGGTCATCGCCCGGCTGCAGATGTCGTCCCAGAAGGTGCTGATCGCCGCGCGGCCTCGGATTTCACGCGGCTTGCTCGGCGGGTTGTTACGGTCGATCACCCGCACCACCGCATCATCATTGTAGAAGCTCGACAAGAGCTTGCCGTCACGGCCTTCGATCGCCTTCTTGATCGCCGTGCCGTCCACGGTTTGGGTCTTGGTCAGCATTTCGTCCTCCATATTGTTGACAAGGGAAGGGCTGCCCGACCTTCATCGCCGGGCAGGAATTTCGTCTACTGGGACTTGGCCTTGACGGCCGCGAACAGGTCGTCGGTCTGCTTCTTGAAGGTGGCGAGGTCGACCTGGCTGCCGTTGAGCATCGTCGACCAATGGCGCACGATCGCCGCCATCGCGATGGCTTCCTTGATCTCCTCGTCGCTCGCGCCATTCGCCCTGGCCGCCAGCGTGTGGAAATAGATGCAGTACTGGCAGGGGATCTGCGAAGCGACCGCGAGGCCCATCAACTCCTTGGTCTTGCCGTTGAGGGCGGTGTTCGG
Source organism: Mesorhizobium sp. (assembly GCA_004020875.1). GTDB lineage: Bacteria > Pseudomonadota > Alphaproteobacteria > Rhizobiales > Rhizobiaceae > Mesorhizobium. The sequence goes on along the minus strand of SAPZ01000003.1, from coordinate 237,221 downwards.
GTTGAGCTGCACGCCCTTGATCTCGGCCCAAGCGCCGGCCACCGCGACATCCGGCAGCGTCTTGAACATGTCGGGCACCGTGCCGAGCGTGGCCTGAATGTCCTTGTAGGCGGCGGTCGCCGAAGCGTCTTCGGCCCGCGCCGGGGTAATGGCCAGCAATGCGCCTGCGGCAAATGCCAGCAATCCGATCTTGCGACTGAGTTTCACCATTTCATCCTCCATTCCGCAGCGCCCTTCCGGCGACATCGCCCGGCCTGCATGGGGAGAATTCCTATCGCTTACGGCAGCCCCGGCGCTTCCCCCGAAAGCGCCATGGCCCCTATGGCCCATCTGGGCCAGCATGCCTCGCCGAAAAAGCCGCCGCCGCCGCCCGCGACGGCAGGTCGAGCTTCAGCAAGATGTTGGCGACGTGCCGTTTGACCGTGTGCTCGCTGAGCTCGAGTTCGGCGGCGATCGCGGCATTGCTCTTGCCATCGGCGATCAAGTTCACAACCTCGTTTTCGCGCGCGGTCAGCGCCGCGGGCTCGGCGGGCTTTGCTCTGGGCCGGCAGGCCGGTTCCAGATGCTGCTCCGACGTCGCCAGAACCACCGGCAGGGGCTCATCCAACTCGTCGAGACTGAGACGGCCGGTGTCGGCGAAACGCAGGCCGGAGCCCACCGCGAGGTCGGCGACCAGTTTCGAGGCCAGGATGTCGCCGCGCCCGGCATGCGCGGCGAGCTGCATCGTCACCCGCGCCGTCAGCCCGACTGGCTGGCCGCGCGTTTCGATCTCGCCGACATGCGCGCCTTGCGCGCTTGCCACGCCGATCTGCCGCGCCGCCTCGCGCAGCGCCGCGGCGCAGCGAACGGCGCGCGCCGGCCCATCGAAGCGCGCCATCATCAATTCGCCATGCGTGCCTGCCGTGCGGCCGCCATGGCGGACGACCAGAAGCCGCCAGGTTTCCTGGAAACGCTGGCTGCGCTCGCTCCACATGCGGTCGCCGAGCTTCGCCGTATCGTAGATACGTGTTACCAGCAGCGCCGCCAGCACGCGCTCGGTGTCAGCCACGGCGGGCTCGCCGGTCAGGCATTCCTCGATCAGGTCGGCCACGCGGTCGACATCGCCGGTCCAGATCGGATGATCGCGCCCGGCTATCTCGACCAGCCGGGCATGCGGGATCTTCTTCGCGAGGAACCGGCTGGCCTCGGGATTGACGCGCGCATCGTTGCGGCGATGGATAAGCAATGTCGGCGCGCTGATCATAGGCAGGATGCCGCGCACGTCTATGCCGGCATTCATGCGGGCAAGCGCCGCCGCGGCCGTCGGGCTGGCTGAAAGCCGCTCGAACCGCGCCCACCATTGCGCAAAATGCGTGTCATCCACCCGGCCCGGCGCGAAATTGGGCAAGGTCGCGCCAGTGCCCCACGACGTCTCCGCCGTCTCAATGAAGGTCTCCAGCCGCTCCGGCGGCATCACCCATTTGTGGAAATGCGCATAGCCGCCGTAAAGCACCAGCGCCCGCGTCCGCTCCGGATAGGTGGCGGCGAACAGCATCGCCATCGGCGCGCCTTCCGAGGCGCCGAGGATCGCCGCCCGGCCGCTGCCGGCGGCGTCCATCACCGCGCGCACGTCGTCCATGCGCGTCTCGAGGCTGGGCAGGTGGTGGGTGTCAACGCGATCGGAAAGCCCGGTGCCGCGCTTGTCGAACAGGATCAGCCTCGAGAAGGCGGAGAGCCGTTTCAGCAGGCGGCTGTAGCCCTCGTCTTCCCAATGCAGGTCGAGATTGGAGATGAAGCCCGGTACGAAGACAAGATCGAACGCGCCTTGGCCGACCACCTGATAGGCGATCCGCACCTCTCCGCTACGGGCGTATCTGGTCTCGATCGGCCTCACGCAAACTACCCCGCCGGCCAGACGATTTCCTGTCGCCGACCATAGCAGAGCCGCGCCGATAGCGGCAGCTTAAACTTTAGCGGAAAGGAATATAAGGCCGTCCGGCCGCTACATCATTCCTGCGAAGCGGCGATATCGGCCGGAAAGGCTGTGACCCCAAGCTTCCTGTCGGCCTCCGCAGGGGAGATCGGCCGCTTGATCTTGGCCGAGGCGGCGATCACCAACTCGTCGAAATCCTCAGCGTCGCCGTCGAGCAGCTCGAAGAGCTGCCGCCGCATCCGTGGCTCCCAGAACTTGTTGATGTGCTCTGCAACGCCGGCAATGCCTTCCTCCCGCGGCTTCGAATGGAAGAAGGTGGCGATCTGGTTTGCCATGCGCACCAGCTTTTCCGCGGTGCTGGCGATGTGGTCTTCGTCATGCGACATGCTTGGCAACTCCGGAAGCCACCCGTCCCGGGTGGGTGAAAATATCGAAATCGTCCCCGCGCACCAGCGCCACAAGCGTCATGCCGGCGGCGTCCGCCGTGCGGATGGCCAGCGCCGTCGGCGCCGAAACCGCCATGATGATGGAGGCGCCGATCGCGGCCGTCTTCTGCACCATCTCGACCGAGATGCGCGAGGTCACCACGACCGCACCGCTCGCGCCATCGATGCCGGCCTTGGCCAGCGCGCCGGCGAGCTTGTCGAGCGCATTGTGCCGCCCGATATCCTCGCGCGCCATCACGATGCCCTTGCCGGGAACATAGAACCCTGCGGCATGCACCGCGCCGGTCTCGGTGTGCAACGGCTGCTGCTTCGATAGAAGGTGGACGGCGCTCGTTATATCTTCCGCTTGAAGCGTAAGTCGTGACGCACCAACAGCGTCGACCGAGCGCATCGCCTCCTCGATGGATTCAATGCCACACAAGCCGCAGCCGACCGGCCCGGCCAGCCGGCGCCGCCGCGCCTGGAAGCGCGTGTTTGCCTGGTCCTTCAGCCGGATCTGGATATCAATGCCGACGCCGAGATCCTCGACCTCGATCGCGTCGATCTCTTTCGGGTCGGCGATGATGCCCTCTGTCAGCGAGAAGCCGAGCGCGAAATCCTCGAAGTCGGCGGGGCTCGCCATCATCACCGCATGCGTGGTGCCGGCAAAAGAGAACGCCACCGGCGTCTCTTCCGGCACCATGCGGCTCGCGGCCGCGGTGCCGCCGGCGCGATGCGCCAACCGCGAGATTTGCGTCGTGGCTTTGCGCCGCGCGGTCAAGACTACTCCGCCGCCGCCAGCGGGGCGATACGACGGCTCTGCCGAGCCTGCTCGTTATAGTCCTTCTGCCAGTCGGTCGGGCCGTTGGACGGCGCCACCTGGACGGCGGTGACCTTGTATTCCGGACAGTTCGTCGCCCAATCCGAGAAGTCGGTGGTGATCACGTTGGCCTGCGTGTCCGGATGGTGGAAGGTCGTGTAGACGACACCGGGCGAGACGCGGTCGGTGATCAGCGCGCGCAGCGTGGTTTCGCCGGAGCGGCTCGCCAGCCGCACCCAGTCGCCTTCGCGCACGCCGCGAACCTCGGCGTCATGCGGATGGATCTCCAGCCGATCCTCGGCATGCCACGCGACGTTTTCGGTGCGCCTGGTCTGAGCGCCGACATTGTACTGCGAGAGGATGCGGCCGGTGGTGAGCAGCAGCGGATAGCGCGGGCCGGTGCGTTCGTCCGTCGCCACATACTCGGTGCGGATGAACTTGCCCTTGCCGCGCACGAAGCCGTCGACATGCATGATCGGCGTGCCGAGCGGGGCCTTCTCGTTGCAGGGCCACTGCACCGAGCCGACGCGCTCGAGCAGTTCGAACGATACGCCGGCGAAGCTCGGCGTCGTCTTGGCGATCTCGTCCATGATCTGCGAGGGATGCGTATAGTTCCAGTCGAGCCCGATGGCGCGGGCGAGCTCCTGTGTCGCCTCCCAGTCGGCGTAGCGCGCCTTCGGTTCCAGCACCTTGCGCACCATGTTGATGCGGCGCTCGGCATTGGTGAAGGTGCCGTCCTTCTCCAGGAAAGTCGAGCCCGGCAGGAAGACATGCGCGTAGTTCGCCGTCTCGTTGAGGAAGAGGTCGTGCACGACCACGCATTCCATTGCTGCGAGGCCGCCGGCGACATGCTTGGTGTCGGGATCGGACTGCAGGATATCTTCGCCCTGAATGTAGATGCCCTTGAACGCACCGTCTACGGCGGCGTCCAGCATGTTTGGGATGCGCAGGCCCGGTTCCTCGTCCAGCTTCACGCCCCACAGGCTCTCATAGATGTCGCGCACGGCATCGCCGGAGATATGGCGGTAGCCCGGCAGCTCATGCGGGAAGGAACCCATGTCGCAGGATCCCTGCACATTGTTCTGGCCGCGCAACGGGTTCACGCCGACGCCGGGACGACCGATATTCCCGGTGGCCATCGCGAGATTGGCGATCGCCATCACCGTGGTCGAACCCTGGCTGTGCTCGGTGACGCCAAGGCCGTAATAGATCGCGCCATTACCGCCCTTGGCGTAGAGCCGCGCGGCGCCCCGGATGACTTCCGGGTCGACGCCGGACAGCTTGCCGACCGTCTCCGGGCTGTTTTCCGGCAGGGCGACGAAGGACGCCCAATCCTGGAACTCGGTCCAGTCGCAACGCTCGCGGATGAAGGCTTCGTCGAACAGGCTTTCGGTGACGATGACATGCGCCAGCGCCGTCAGCACCGCGACGTTGGTGCCGGGCTTCAAGGGCAGGTGATAGTCCGCCTCGATATGCGCCGATTTCACCATCTCGGTGCGGCGCGGATCGATCACGATCAGCTTGGCGCCCTGGCGCAGCCGCTTCTTCAGCCGCGAGGCGAAGACCGGATGGGCGGAAGCCGGATTGGCGCCGATGATAACGGCGACATCGGTGTATTCGACCGAATCGAAATCCTGCGTGCCAGCCGAGGTGCCGTAGGTCTGGCCGAGGCCGTAGCCGGTCGGCGAATGGCAGACGCGCGCGCAGGTGTCGACATTGTTGTTGCGGAAGCCTTGGCGAACCAGCTTCTGGACGAGATAGGTCTCCTCGTTGGTGCAGCGCGACGAGGTGATGCCGCCGATGGCGGTGCGTCCATACTGATACTGGATGCGGCGGAATTCCTTCGCTGTGTGCGCGATCGCCTCCTCCCAGCTCACCTCTCGCCAGGGATCGGTGATCTTCTCGCGGATCATCGGCGACAGGATGCGATCCTTGTGCGTGGCGTAGCCATAGGCGAACCGGCCCTTGACGCAGCTATGGCCGTGGTTCGCCTTGCCGTCCTTGTAAGGCATCATGCGGATGACCTCGTCATCCTTCACTTCGGCCTTGAACGAGCAGCCGACGCCGCAATAGGCGCAGGTGGTGACGGCCGAGCGCTCCGGCATGCCTTTTTCCAGCACCGTCTTCTCGCGCAGCGCGTCGGTCGGGCAGGCCTGCACGCAAGCGCCGCAGGACACGCATTCCGAAGCGATGAAATCCTCATGCATGCCGGCGACCATGCGTGACTCGAAGCCGCGGCCCTCGATGGTCAGCGCGAAGGTGCCCTGCACCTCTTCGCAGGCGCGCACGCAGCGCGAGCAGACGATGCACTGCGCCGGGTCATAGGTGAAATAGGGGTTGGATTCGTCACGGGCGATATAGTCGACCGCCAGCGAGCCATGGCCGGGCGCGACGCCGCCTTCTTCCTTGACGTGGTTGCGGCCCTCGACGCCGTAACGGTTCTCGGTGAGACCCACCGATTTCGCCACCGCGTCGAACTCGCTGGCGCCGGTGCCGGCCTTTTCGTTCCAGCCGCTCGGATGGTCGGAGACATAAAGCTCCATGACGCCGCGACGGATGGCGTCAAGCCGCTCCGACTGCGTGCGCACCACCATGCCTTCTCCGACCGGCGTCGTGCAGGAGGCCGGCGTGCCGCCGCGCCCTTCGATTTCAACCAGGCAGACGCGGCAGGAGCCGAAGGAGTCCAGCATGTCGGTGGCGCAAAGCTTCGGGATCTCGACCCCGCCTTCCATCGCCGCGCGCATGATCGAGGTGCCTTCCGGCACGGTGATGCTTTGCCCGTCGACCGTCAGGGTGACCTGCTTCGTCGCTTTCGACTCCGGCGTTCCGTAGTCGATCTCCTGGATGAGTGTCGGGAAGTCGGCCTTGATGTTCATCTGCCAGCTCCTATTCAGCCGCCACGCGCGCCGGCGCGGGCTTGAAATCCTCGGGGAAATGCGTGATCGAGCTCATCACCGGGTAGGGCGTGAAGCCGCCCAGCGCGCAGAGCGATCCGAATTTCATCGTGTTGCAGAGGTCGGTGACCAGAGCGAGGTTCTTCTCCGCCTCGATGCCAGCGGCGACCTTGTCCAGAACCTCCACGCCGCGCGTCGAACCGATGCGGCAGGGCGTGCACTTGCCGCAGCTTTCGATGGCGCAGAATTCCATGGCGAAGCGCGCCTGCTTCAGCATGTCGGCCGTGTCGTCGAACACGGTGATGCCGGCATGGCCGATGAGTCCGTCGCGCTTGGCGAATTCCTCATAGTCGAAGGGCGTGTCGAACAGCGCGCGAGGGAAATAGGCGCCGAGCGGCCCGCCGACCTGCACCGCCTTCACCGGACGCCCGGAAGCCGTGCCGCCGCCGATGTCGTCGACGATTTCGCCCAGTGTCAGGCCGAAGGCGGTCTCGAACAGCCCGCCATGCTTGACGTTACCCGCGATCTGGATCGGGATCGTGCCGCGCGAGCGGCCCATGCCGAAATCCTTGTAGTAGGTGGCGCCCTTGTCCATGATGATCGGCACCGAGGCCAGGCTGATCACATTGTTGATCACCGTCGGCTTGCCGAACAACCCTTGAATGGCCGGCAGCGGCGGCTTGGCGCGCACCACGCCGCGCTTGCCCTCGAGGCTGTTGAGCAGCGAGGTTTCCTCGCCGCAGACATAGGCGCCGGCACCGACGCGGATTTCCATGTCGAAGGCGTTGGGCGAGCCCAGCACGTTGAGGCCCAGCACGCCGGCCTTGCGGGCGATCGCGACGGCCTTGTTCATCGTCGCCACCGCATGCGGATATTCCGAGCGGATATAGACGAAACCCTTGGTGGCGCCGGTGGCAATGCCGGCGATCGCCATGCCTTCGATCAGCACGAAGGGGTCGCCTTCCATGATCATGCGGTCGGCAAAAGTGGCGCTGTCGCCCTCGTCGGCGTTGCAGACGATGTATTTCTGGTCGCTCGCGGTATCCAGCACCGTCTTCCACTTGATGCCAGTCGGGAAGCCTGCGCCGCCGCGGCCGCGCAGGCCGGACTCGGTGACCTGCTTGACGACATCGGCCGGCGCCATGGCGACGGCGGCCTGCAGGCCGCTCAGGCCGCCGAGCGACTTGTAGGCATCGAGCGAAAGCGGGTCGTTGATGCCGCAGCGCGCGAAGGTCAGCCGCGTCTGCTTGGCGAGGAAGGGGATCTTGTCGGGTGTGCCCAGCCAGCGCTTGTGGTGGCCGCCGGTGAGGAAGCCGCTGTCGAACAGGCTCTTGACGTCGGACGGCTTCACCGGCCCGTAGGCGATGCGCCCCTTGTCGGTCGCCACTTCGACCATTGGCTCAAGGAAATAGGCGCCGCGCGAACCGTTGCGCACGATCTTGGCCTCAACGCCACGCTCCTTGAGCTCTTTCTCGATCGCCTTGGCGACCTTCTCGGCACCGAGCGCCAGCGCGCCGGAGTCTGCCGGGATATAGATGCGCGGGATCATGAACGCACCTCCGCGACGATCTCTTCGATCTTCTCGTCATCGAGCCGGCCGATGACTTCGCCGTTGAGCATCGCCGAAGGCGAGCAGGCGCAAAGCCCGAGGCAATAGACCGGCTCCAGTGTAACCGATCCGTCGCGCGTGGTCTCGTGGAAATCGATGCCGAGCAACTGCTTGACCTTGGCGGCGACCGCATCCGAGCCCATCGATTGGCAGGCTTCGGCCTGGCAGAGCTTCAGCACGTGCCGTCCGGCCGGCTTGGCGCGGAAATCGTGATAGAAGCTGACCACGCCATGCACCTCGGCCCGCGAGAGGTTCAGCCCATCGGCAATCACCGGCAGTGCATCCTTCGGAACGTATCCGAACTCGTCCTGTATGCTGTGCAGGATCGGCAACAGCGGGCCCTCGATGCCCTTCATCTCGTCAATGATCGCAGCCGTGCGCGACGCGATCTCGGTACTTGCGGCCTGCATGGTCACGCAGCGCCCTCCCTGGTCGTGGCGGCCAATGTATGTCACCTCCGAATATAGAGCGGTTTCGGGGCAACGACATCCATAGGGCGCAATATCGCTAAGTCCTTACGAAATCAGAGGAAACCTCCGAAATCAATAAAGCGCTCCCGTCGATCGATAGAAATTCTCTATCGAAAAGCGGTGGCTCGCATTCTCTAGCCTAGCGATGACGACGGAAATCGTCTGCGAGCGCCATCGCCTCGTCCAGCAGCGCCTGCACCAGCGGCGTGTGCGGCTCGCGCGGCGCTGCCACCAGACCGACCGTGTGGCTGGCGTCCGGCTCGACGATCGGAATGGCCCGGATCGGTTCGGAAAAGCCGAATGTTTCCGCTAGGTTGAGCGGCATGATCGACGACCATTTGCCGGTACGGATATGCGAGAACAGCACGATCATCGAGTTGGATTCCAACGTGGGCCGCACCTGCACGCCGGCTTCCGCCAGATGCTGGTCGATGATGCGGCGGTTCTGCATATCCGGGGTGAGAAGACAAAGCGGCAACTGGCTGATTTCGGCCCATGTCACTTTGTCGCGATCGGAATAGGGGTTCCCGATCGCCGTGATCAACTGGTAGCGCTCGTCATAGAGGGGCACGCTGGTGACGCGACCGAGCGGCTCGTTATCGAGATAGGTGATGCCGGCATCGACGTCGAAATTGCCGAGCAGCGACAGCACCTCGATCGAGGTCCGCGACAGGACGGAGAAGGTGACGCCCGGATGCTTTTCGCGAAACGGCGTCGTCAGCCGTGCCACCATGGCCAGCGCCGTCGGAACGGCGGCGATTCGGATACGACCGGCAAGGCCGTGGCGCGCCGCCCGCATCTCCTCGCGCATCGTCCTTGTGTCGCCGACGATGCGGCGCGCCCAGCCCAACACCTGCTTGCCTTCCGGTGTCAGCCCTTGGAAGCGGGAGCCGCGCAGCACCAGCATGACGCCGAGCTGCTCCTCGAGCTGCTTGATGCCGGCCGACAGCGTCGGCTGAGTGACGCCGCACACCTCCGCCGCCCGGCCGAAATGCTCTTCCTTGGCCAGCGCGAGGAAGAACTCCAGTTTGTCGATCATGTAATACCGATCCACCACGGTTTTGCTCAGGGTCGGGGAAATCGCCTTGCCGCGCAAGACGCACGCGCAATCGGACATCGTCCACATTTTTGAGCCGGCTATCTGTTTTCCCGCGCCGCACATGGCGCTATGTGGGTAGGGCGGATTGAGGAGGACGAGATGCTGGGCTGGTTTCGCAAGCTGTTGCCGCGCGAGGATCGCTTCTTCGAACTGTTCGAACGCCATTCACGCACCGTGGTCGGGGGCGCCGAAGCCCTTCAGCATCTTCTCAACGGCGAGGACATCGACCGCTGGTGCCAGACAATCGTCGATCTCGAAAACGAGGCCGACGGCATCACTGCCGAGGTCCTGCTTGCGGTCAGACGCTCCTTCATCACCCCTTTCGATCGCGGCGACATCAAGGACCTGATCCAGTCGATGGATGACGCCATCGATATGATGCACAAGACCGTGAAGACGGTGAAACTGTTCGAGGTGAAAGAGTTCGACCCGCTGATGCGGGATATGGGTGGCGTCATCGTCCAGGCTGCCCGGCTGGTCGCGGAGGCGATCCCGCTGCTCGGCAAGGTTGGCGCCAACGCAGCGCGCCTCAACGCGATCGCCGAGGAGGTCATGCGCGTCGAAGGCCGCGCCGACGACCTGCACGAGCAGGGCCTCAAGGATCTGTTCAGGCATCACGGCCGCAGTGACCCGATGGCTTACCTGATCGGCTCGGAAATCTATAGCCAGCTGGAAAAGGTGGTCGACCGCTTCGAGGACGTCGCCAACGAGATCAGCGGCATCGTGATCGAGAACGTCTAGGCGATGGACGCCACGATCGCTCTTCCGCTGCTGATCGGCCTCGTCGCCGTGGCCCTGTTCTTCGATTTCCTCAACGGACTGCACGACGCCGCCAATTCGATCGCGACGATCGTCTCCACCCGGGTGCTCAGGCCGCATTACGCGGTGTTCTGGGCGGCTTTCTTCAATTTCATCGCCTTCCTGTTCTTCGGCCTGCATGTTGCCGAGACGGTGGGGAAAGGCATTGTCGACGCCAGCATCGTCACGCCGGCGGTGATCTTCTCGGCGCTTGTCGGCGCCATCGTCTGGAACATCGTCACCTGGGTCGCCGGCATTCCGTCGAGCAGTTCGCACGCGCTGATCGGCGGCCTGGTCGGTGCCGGCGTCGCCAAGGCCGGGACCGGCGCCATCGTCTGGTCGGGGCTCGGCAAGACGGTCGCGGCCATCGTGCTCTCGCCGGCGACTGGATTCGTGCTCGCGCTGGTCCTGGTTCTCCTGGTCTCCTGGTTGTTCGTGCGCCAGACGCCGTTCGCGGTCGACAACACGTTTCGCGTGCTGCAGTTCTTCTCCGCTTCGCTCTATTCGCTGGGACATGGCGGCAACGACGCGCAGAAGACCATGGGCATCATCGCCGTGCTGCTCTATTCGCAAGGCATGCTCGGCCAGAGCTTCTACGTGCCGCTGTGGGTGGTCCTAACCTGCCAGTCGGCGCTGGCGCTGGGCACGCTGCTTGGCGGCTGGCGCATCGTTCACACGATGGGATCGAAGATCACGCGGCTGAACCCAATGCAGGGCTTTTGCGCCGAGACCGGCGGCGCCATCACGCTTTTCGCGGCCACTTGGCTCGGTGTTCCGGTCTCGACCACTCACACCATCACCGGCGCCATCATCGGCGTGGGCGCCGCCCGCCGCGTCTCCGCCGTGCGCTGGGGCATCGCCGGCAACATCGTCGTCGCCTGGGTGATCACCTTGCCGGCGACGGCGGCGATTTCGGCGTTGACCTATTTCGTCACACAGTTGGCCGGGTGATCGCCGGCGGTCAACCTCGTAGCGGGGCTATTTGTCCACCAGGTTCAGGATGTTGCCGTCGGGATCCTTGAACCAGACGACCCTCATGCCGTGACCGACATGGATGTCGCCCTCGAGCGTCAGCCCCGGCATGTCGTAACGCTCGAAAGTGACTCCCTTCGATTTCAACGATTTGACGATCGCGCCGATCTGGTCGCCGACCGCCCACGTCACCGCCGTCGCCTTGTTGGTGCCGGCGAACTGCGAATGGTAGACGTTGATGAGCGTGTCGCCGCTTTTATAGACGATCAGCTCGCCGCCCATGTCGTCAACCTTGCTGAGGCCGAGCGTACCTTCGTAAAACGCCTTGGCCCTTTCCAGGTCCTTCACCGCGATATTGGCAGTGGCGTTGCTGTTTGCGAGCATGAGTGTCTCCTTTCTCTGCAGGCTGCTCCGTTCGGGCCGCCGCGCCGGAAACCGGGAAAATAGGGTTGCGCCGTCTTCCGGCGACTGCAGCTTGCGAAGTCAGATGCATCTGTCTGGAAGACGGAAGGCGCACGCGAAACCCGACAGGGCGTGCAAGTTTTTGAAGGCATGTCGCCGCACATGTCGTTCCGAAGCTTGGTTCTCGCCCGGAACTGCATTATCTGACCCGGCAAACGCCCGGGAAAAAGCTCATGTCCATTACCAAGGAATCCGTCGTCGAGCGCCTGAAGACGGTGAACGGGCCGGACTTCACCGGCAACATCGTCGATCTCGGCATGGTCTCGGAGATATTTATCGCCGATTCCAAGGTCTTCTTCTCGATTACCGTCCCCGCCGCGCGTGCCCAGGAACTGGAACCGCTGCGCGCCGCGGCTGAGCGCGCGGTGAAGGCCATCCCCGGCGTCGCCAGCGCCGTCGTCGCGCTGACGGCTGAGAAGAAGGGCGGCGGCATGGAAGCGGCGGTTCCGGCGCGCCCGGCCGCTTCGCGTCCTGCCGCACCGCAGCCGCCTCGTCCCGCGCCGCACGCGCCCGCGTCGCAAAGCCACGGCAAGCGCGGCGTGCCCGGCATCGGCGCCATCATCGCGGTCGCCTCGGGCAAGGGCGGCGTCGGCAAGTCGACCACCGCTGTCAACCTGGCGCTTGGCCTCGCCGCCAACGGCTTGAAGGTTGGCGTGCTCGACGCCGACATCTATGGGCCGTCGATGCCGAGGCTGCTCAACATCCATGGCCGGCCGCAGACGGTCGACGGCAAGATCCTGAAGCCGATGCAGAATTATGGCCTCAAGGTCATGTCGATGGGCTTCCTCGTTGACGAGGAGACGCCGATGATCTGGCGCGGCCCGATGGTTATGTCGGCGCTGACGCAGATGCTGCGCGAGGTCGATTGGGGTCCGCTCGACGTGCTTGTGGTCGACATGCCGCCCGGCACCGGCGACGCCCAGCTCACCATGGCCCAGCAGGTGCCGCTCGCCGGCGCAGTCATCGTCTCGACGCCGCAGGACCTGGCGCTGATCGACGCCCGCAAGGGCCTCAATATGTTCAAGAAGGTCGACGTGCCGCTGCTCGGCATCGTCGAGAACATGAGCTACTTCCTCGCGCCCGACACCGGCAAGCGCTACGACATTTTCGGCCATGGCGGTGCGCGGCGCGAGGCCGAGCGCCTCGGCGTCACCTTCCTCGGCGAGGTGCCGCTGGAAATGGGAATCCGCGAAAGCTCGGACGCCGGCGCGCCGGTCGTAGCCTCCAAGCCGGAGGGCGCGGAAGCAAAGATCTATCGCGACATCGCCTCGAAGGTCTGGGACCGGGTCCAGGAAGAGCGCGGCGCGGCCGAAGCCGCCGTGCCGAGCATCGTGTTCGAGTAGTCCTCGAGGGCAGGGTCAGGCGCCGACCTTCTCGCCGAACGTCGAGAAGAACTGCCCCGCAAGCTTCTTTGATGTCGACTGGATCAGCCGGCTGCCGAGCTGCGCGATCTTGCCGCCGACCTCGGCCTTGGCGGCGTATTTGAGCACCGTCGCATCCGGCCCATCCTCGGTCAGCGTCACGTCGGCGCCGCCCTTGGCGAAACCGGCAATCCCGCCCTTGCCTTCGCCCTGGATGGTGTAGGAATGCGGCGGCTTGAGGTTCTTCAGCGTCACTTCGCCATTGAAGGTCGCCTTGATCGGCCCGATCTTCAGCACCACGGTCGCCGCCATCTCGGTGTCCGAACTCTTTTCCAGGCTCTGGCAGCCGGGAATCGCCTCTTTCAGGATTTCCGGGTCGTTGAGGGCCTCCCACACCTTTTCGACGGGTGCGGCGATCCGCTCCTCGCCTTCGATCACCAAAGCCATCAAGACCTCCCGGATTGCTGTTGTCGATTGGTCGTAGCGCGCGGCCTGGAACAAGTCTATCGCACCAAAGTCCGGGTCCCGGCAGCGTCTGCCTCTTGCTTGCGCTCGCGCGTTGTCCTATCGATTTGTCATACAAATACGGAGACCACCATGGCAGGCGCCCCCACCACGAAGAAGAAATTTCGCTCGCAGGAGTGGTTCGACAACCCCGACAATCCGGGCATGACCGCGCTCTATCTCGAGCGTTATCTGAACTATGGACTGACCCGCGCCGAGCTGATGTCAGGCAAGCCGCTGATCGGCATCGCGCAGACCGGTTCCGATCTTTCCCCCTGCAACCGACACCACCTCGAGCTTGCCAAGCGCGTGCGCGAAGGCATCGTCTCGATGGGCGGCATCCCCTTCGAGTTCCCGTGCCATCCGATCCAGGAGACCGGCAAGCGCCCCACCGCCGCGCTGGACCGCAACCTCGCCTATCTCAGCCTCGTCGAGGTGCTTTACGGCTATCCGCTCGACGGCGTCGTGCTGGCCATCGGCTGCGACAAGACGACGCCCGCGCTGCTGATGGCCGCAGCCACCGTGAACATTCCGGCGATAGCGCTGTCGGTCGGCCCGATGCTTAATGGCTGGCACAAGGGCAAGCGCACGGGCTCCGGCACCATCGTCTGGGAGTCGCGCCAGCGCCTGTCTGCGGGCGAGATCAACTATGACGAGTTCATGGACATCGTCGCCTCCTCGGCGCCGTCGACCGGCTATTGCAACACCATGGGCACTGCCACCACCATGAACTCGCTGGCCGAGGCGCTCGGCATGCAGCTCCCCGGTTCGGCCGCGATCCCGGCGCCCTATCGCGAGCGCGGCCAGATCGCCTACGAGACCGGCAAGCGCATCGTCGACATGGTGCATGAGGACCTGAAGCCCTCGGATATCATGACACGCCAAGCCTTCGAGAACGCCATCGTCGTCAATTCGGCGATCGGCGGCTCTACCAACGCGCCGATCCACCTCAACGCGATCGCCCGCCATCTCGGCGTGCCGCTCGACAATGACGATTGGCAGAAGATCGGCCTCGACGTGCCGCTGCTCGTCAACCTGCAGCCGACCGGCGAGTATCTCGGCGAAGACTACCACCATGCCGGCGGCGTGCCGGCGGTCGTCGCCGAACTGATGAAGGCAGGGCTCCTGCCGCATCCCGATGCGATCACCGCCAACGGCAAGTCGATGGGCGACAATTGCCGTGATGCCATCAACGAGAACCACGAGGTTATCCGCAGCGCCGACGAGCCGCTCAAGGCCAATGCCGGCTTCATCAACCTCAAGGGCAATCTGTTCGATTCCGCCATCATGAAGACGAGCGGCATCTCGCCGGAGTTTCGTGAGCGTTATCTCTCCAATCCGAACGATCCAGAGGCCTTTGAGGGCAACGCCATGGTCTTCGACGGGCCGGAGGACTACCACGCCCGCATCGACGATCCGGCGCAGGGCATCGACGAGCACACGATCCTGTTCATGCGCGGTGCCGGTCCTGTCGGCTATCCTGGCGGCGCCGAGGTGGTCAACATGCAGCCGCCGGCTTACTTGATCAAGAAGGGCATCCATTCGCTGGCCTGCATCGGCGACGGTCGCCAGTCCGGTACGTCCGGCTCGCCATCCATCCTCAACGCCTCGCCGGAAGCTGCGATCGGCGGCGGCCTTGCCCTGCTCAAGACCGGCGACCGCGTCCGTATCGACCTGAAGAAGGGCACGGCCAACATTCTCGTCAGCGACGAGGAGATCGCCAAACGGCGCGCCGCGCTGCAGGCCGATGGCGGCTATCACTATCCCAAGCACCAGACGCCGTGGCAGGAGATCCAGCGCGGCATGGTCGACCAGTTCTCGGCCGGCATGGTGCTGAAGCCGGCCGTGAAGTACCAGGACGTCGCGCATACCAGCGGCGTGCCGCGCGATAATCACTGATCTTGTAGTCGACCAATCGTGAGGGCGGCTCGCCTCCGGCGGGCCGTCCTTTTTTGTGCCCTTGTTTCAGCCACACTCAGCCCACAGATAAGGTCGATCTCGGCAGGCCGCGAAGGGGAGAGATCATCGTGGCAAAACGGCGTTCTTCCCTTGGCTTCCTCGGCATGTTCGGCCGCTCGGGCGACCTGCGGCAGTTGGATGAGGCGTTGCGCAAGGCCGACCTGCATCCTGCCTTGGTTCCCGAAGGCGTCAAACTCACCATCGTCAATCTGATGAACGACCGCTGGCCGGACGAGCCGCCGGCCGACGCGTATACCTCGGTGGCGCAGCTTTGCGGCTATTGCGTCATCGGGCCGGACGTGTTCGAGCAGGCCAATGGCCGGGAGCCGACCTTGGCGGTCGAGCGCCGCATCGAGGCGGCACTGGAGGCCGGTGACAGTTTCGACGCGCGGATCGTGCTGATGACGCTGCACGCCAAGCTGATCAACGCCGAAGTTGTCGAACGTTATGCGTTGAGCGCTGAGTAGCTTGGGTAGGACACGTCGAGATTCGGTCAGGCCGAGTCGAAAATGGTGGCTCCCGAGAACCGGAGCGGAGCGTACTTAAAGTACGTGAGCACCGGAAGCGCAGGAAGCCGTCATTTGCAGGCCGGCCTCACCGAGATATCGACGCGTCCTAGCCGCCCATGCCGCCGCGCGGCAATTTGATCATATCGCCGAAGCGGGCGCGCAATTTGTCGTCGAGCAGGCGCGAGACGTGGCGCGGGAAACGCTCGGCCAGCACGCGTTTCTTCTCCGCGATTGCCCGCGACAGGATGTCGGGCCGGCCCTTTTCGTTCCATTCCTTGGGCGAGAAACGGTCGCCGACCGCGGGATAGAAATACTCGGTCTGCATCAGCTTCAGCGTCTGGTTGTTGCCGAGATAGTGTCCGGGACCCTTGAGGCAGACCTCCGCAATGGTGTCGATCGACAGCGCGTCGTCGGTCACCTCGATGCCGCGCACGCAGCGCAGGCAATGTCCGAGCATGTCGTTGTCGATGATCAGGCTTTCGAGGCAGAAGCCGAGCAGCGAGGCATGCATGCCGGCCGATTCATAGACCAGGTTGAGGCCGGACAGCCCCGCCATGACATTGGTGATGCCCTTCTCGTAGCCGGCCTGGATGTCGGGCAGCTTGGAATCCGACATGCCGGCGGCCGAGCCGCCAGGCAGGTCGTAATATTGCGCCATCTGCGCGCAGGCAGCCGTCAGCACCGCCTGCTCGGCCGAGCCGCCGGACATGGCGCCTGTCCTGAGGTCGGAGACGAACGGCCAGGTGCCGAAGATCGCCGGATGTCCGGGCTTGATTGCGTTGACATAGACCAGGCCCATCAGCACTTCCGCCACCGCCTGGACCACGGCGCCGGCAATCGCCGCGGGTGCCGTAGC
Organism: Mesorhizobium sp.; assembly: GCA_004020875.1. Classification (GTDB taxonomy): domain Bacteria; phylum Pseudomonadota; class Alphaproteobacteria; order Rhizobiales; family Rhizobiaceae; genus Mesorhizobium. The sequence goes on along the minus strand of SAPZ01000003.1, from coordinate 220,571 downwards.
ACCGGCCTGGCCGGCCGACAGAAGCAGGATCGGAATGCCGCCCTCGACGCAGGCTTCGAGCACGCCGCAGGCGTCCTCGGCGAACTTCATCGGCGGCACGACGAAGCAGTTCGAGTTCGACACGAAGGGCCGCGCCCGGAAATTCTCCTCGCCGCCGGCGATCGCATAGAGCATCTCCAGCGCCGGCTTGACGTTCTCGCGCACGGTGAACGAGGTGCCGACATGCTTGGATGTCCCCATCACGCAGGCATAGAGCGTGTTGAAATCCATATCGAGCGGGTCGGGAATGTCGCGCGGCACCATGGTGCGCTGGAAGAAATGGATGTTGTCCAGCCCGTCGACGAGACGGGCGGCGTCATAGAGGTCCTGCAGCAGCGATTCGCGATATTCGCGCTTCTCGACATCGACCAGATGCACCGCCGCGCCCGCCGTGCCGTAATGCACGCGTTTGCCCTGGATCAGCATGTCGTGCTTCGGATCCTGGCCGTAGAGGGTGAAGTTGCGCGCCGCCCTCTTGATCGTGTCCAGCACCAGCGCGCGCGGCAGCCGGATGCGGCCGTCGTCGCCATAAATGCCGCCGACCCGGGTCAGCGCTTCGATGCAGGACGGGATGGCATTGGCGAAGCCGACCGTCTCCAGCAGCGTCAGCACCGCTTCGTGGATGCGTTCCTGGTCGTTCCGGCTCAACGGCCCGTAGCTGCCGCCTTCAAGCCCCGGCCGCACCGGGCGGATGTCGTCGGCCAAGGGCGCCGCCCGCATCGCGCGGCGCGCTTCGCGCCCGCCGGAACGCCGCGAACGCTGGTCCGACGACGCTTCCTGCTTCTCGAGAGCCACTGACATGGAAGCACTCCACCTTTTGTCTTTATTTGCGACGCGGTCCGCGGCGGTTGGTCCACCATCGGCCTGCCTCGTCCCCTTATGGCCCCGACTATGCCGCCAGCATTGGTACAGCCTATGAGCCAAGCAATCCCGTCGAATATGCCAGAGTGCTAAAGCGGCTAGCATGCGCCCAAACAAAAAGAGCCGGCGGCTGCCGGCTCTTTTTTGGAAAGTCCGTAGGGATCAGGCGGCCGCGGGCCTGCGGCCGGCGGCAGTGGCGAGCTCGCGGATGCCCGGCTCGATATGCTGCAGCGAAATCGAGGAAATGCCCAAGCGCATGAAACGAGAGGGCTTTTCGCTGCGGTCGAAGAACCGGTCGCCGGGTTCGATGATGACACTGCGCGAAGCGGCGGCTTCGGCCAGGCCGCGCGAATCGGTGCCGCGCGGCCCTTCCAGCCAGAGCGATGTGCCGCCCGCCGAGTCAGTCGAGCGCCATTCTGGCAGGAAAGCGGAAATCGCATGGACCAGCCGCTTGCGCCGCTCGTCGAAAGCGGCGGAGAGCCTGCGCACCAGCGCCTCGTGATGGCCGAGCGACAGGAACAGCGCGACGGCGCGCTGGTTGTTTGCCGGCGGGTGCCTGAGCATGAAGCGGCGCAGCGCGCGCAGCTCGGCGATCAGCCCGGCCGAGGCCACGATGTAGCCAAGCCTGAGGCCCGGGGCCAGCGTCTTCGACATCGAGCCGACGTAGATGACGCGGCCCGAGCGATCGAGGCTCTTCAGCGCCTGCTGCGGCGCCTCGTCGAGCAGCTGACTGTCATAGCCGTCCTCGATGATGATCTGGTTGTTGCGGTTGGCGCGCGCCAGAAGGTCCTGCCGACGTTCCCCCGACAGTGGCACCATGGTCGGGCAGTGGTGGCTCGGCGTGACGAAGACGAAGCCGGAATCGCTGGGAATCGACGAGGTCACGATGCCCGACTGGTCGACCGGGACCGCCTGGATGTCGGCGCCGGCCAGCCGGAAGATCGAGCGGGCGTCGGGATAGCCGGGATCCTCCATTGCCACCTTCGAGCCCTTGGTCATCAGCAGCGAAGCCAGCATATAAAGCGCGTTCTGGGCGCCCAGCGTGACGATGATCTCGTCGGGATTGGCGAAGATGCCGCGGCGCGGCAGGAGCCTGGCCTGGATCTGCTCGATCAGCAGCGGGTCGTCGCGGTCCACCATGTCGGACGCCCAGTTGCGGATCTCCAGCACTGCCAGCGCCATGCGGTTGCACTCGCGCCATTCGGCGGTGGGAAACAGCGCCGGGTCGAACTGGCCGTAGACGAACGGATAGGAGGACTTGATCCAGTTGTCGTGCTTGGCCGGCGGCGGCATGTCGCTGGCGGCGATCTGCCGGCGCGCCTTCCAGTCGATCTCGTTCTGCTGGTCGGGAGCCTTCTGGTGCGGCTTGGCGGGGGTGGCCAGCACGTCAGGGTTGACGAAATGGCCGCGCCGCTCGCGGGCCACAAGGAAGCCCTGGTCGACCAGCTGCTGGAAGGCCAGCACCACCGTGCCGCGGGCAACTCCAAGTTTTTCCGCGAGAATCCGGCACGACGGCAGCGGCATCGAGGCGGCGATCTGTCGGTCGAGAATGGCCGCGACGATCGCCTGGCGGATCTGCGCCTGGAGGGTTTGGCCGGATTCGGCCGAAATCCGGAACAGGCCGGACCATATGGCCGTGTCATTGCGCTGTGGCATGGGAAATCTTCCTCGGATGGCCAGCTGTTTTCACTTGGCTGGACCAGTGGAGTGTATGGGTGGCATAAGGGGTTGCGCCAATCAATTTTTCTGATCGCTGGGATTTATGCCAGTGATCTATCAAGGCGCGATGCGCAGCATCGTCGCGGCGTCATCCCAACGCGCGATGCGCAGCGCCGTTATCCACGACACGGAGCCTCGTAGCGCCGAAATCCACGCGCCTTCACCGCCCAATACCGCCCTCATCAAAGCGTGATGCAGTGCGGCAAAGCCGCGCTTGAACGAAATGGAATTCGGCTCAATAGAATGACGCGCCGACACGCGCCGGAAACATCCGGCTTGTTAAAATGGTCTAAAAACCCGCCAGGAGCCCGCCAGTGGACCAGTCATCTTTCGACAAGCAACTTGCCGCCTTGCGCGATCAGCGCGCGGCGGCCAAGGGTTCGATGCGCGAGGCCTTCGCCGCTGATCCCAAGCGCTTCGAGACATTTTCCGCCACCGACGGCGACCTTCTGCTCGACTGGTCGAAATGCGCCGTCGACGCAGACACGATGACGATGCTGGAGAAGCTCGCGGGGTCGGCCGACCTCGCGGGGCGCCGCGCCGCCATGTTTGAAGGCAAGAAGATCAACATCACCGAGAACCGCGCCGTTCTGCACACCGCGCTGCGCAACCTGACCGGCAAGGGCGTGATGGTCGACGGCCAGGACACCAAGGCCGATGTGATCGCTGTGCTGGACGCCATGGGCGCTTTCGCCGACGCCATCCGCTCCGGTAAGGCTGCGGGCGCCACCGGCAAGAAGATCACCGACATCGTCAACATCGGCATCGGCGGCTCGGACCTCGGCCCGGCCATGGTGACGCTGGCGCTGGCACCCTACCATGACGGGCCGCGCGCACATTACGTTTCCAATGTCGACGGCGCCCATATCCATGACACGCTGAAGGGCCTGTCCGCGGAAACGACCCTGTTCATCGTTGCCTCAAAGACCTTCACCACGGTCGAGACGATGACGAACGCGCAGACGGCGCGCCAATGGGTCGAGAAGGCGCTGGGCAAGGAAGCAATCGGCAAGCATTTCGCAGCTGTCTCGACCGCGCTCGATCTGGTAGCGAAGTTCGGCATCGAGCAGGACCGCGTCTTCGGCTTCTGGGACTGGGTCGGAGGGCGCTACTCGGTCTGGAGCGCCATCGGCCTCCCGGTGATGATTTCCGTCGGCCCGCGCAACTTCCGCGCCTTCCTCGACGGCGCGCATGAGATGGACGAGCATTTCCGCTCAGCACCCTTGCAAAAGAACCTGCCGGTGCTTCTGGGGCTGATCGGCTGGTGGCACCGGGTCGTCTGCAAATATCCGGCTCGCGCCATCATCCCCTACGACCAGCGCCTGTCGCGCCTGCCGGCCTATCTGCAGCAGCTCGACATGGAATCGAACGGCAAGAGCGTCACGCTGGACGGCACCGCGGTCGCCACGCCGACCGGCCCGCTGGTCTGGGGCGAACCCGGCACCAACGGCCAGCATGCCTTCTTCCAGCTTCTGCATCAGGGCACTGACTTCATCCCGGTCGAATTCCTCGCTGCCGCCGTCGGCCACGAGCCAGAACTGAAGCACCAGCACGATCTTCTGCTCGCCAACTGCCTGGCGCAATCGGAAGCCTTCATGAAGGGCCGCACGCTGGAAGAGGCGCGCGCGCAGATGCTCGCCAAGGGCATGAAGCGAGCCGATGTCGATAGGATCGCGCCGCACCGTGTCTTCTCCGGCAACCGCCCGTCGCTCACCATCCTCTACCGCAAGCTCGATCCGCGCACATTGGGCCGCATAATCGCGCTCTATGAGCATCGCGTCTTCGTCGAGGGGACTCTCTTCAACATCAATTCCTTCGACCAATGGGGCGTCGAGCTCGGCAAGGAACTGGCGACGGGCCTGTTGCCTGTCGTTGAGGGCAAGGAGACTGCCGCAAACCGCGACGCCTCGACTGCCGGACTGGTGGCTCATATCCACCAACTGCGCGGCAAGGAGTAAGAGGGTTGGCGGATATCAAGGGAATATTGTTCGACAAGGACGGCACGCTTGTCGACTTCAATGCAACTTGGCTCGGTGTCGCGGACTTCATGGCGATGGATGCCGCCGAAGGCGATCGCTGGAAGGCCGATCGCCTGCTCGCCGCCGCGGGATTCGACTTCGTCAGCAAGCGCTTCAAGCCCGATTCGATCTTTGCCTCGGGCTCGAATATGGACGTGGTTGAACTGTGGTTTCCGCGCCTGTCCGACGAGGACCAGTTGCATGCTGTTTCCCGCTTCAACGAGATCACTTCGGTGCAGGGTTCGGCCATGGCGGTCGCGTTGCCGGGTGTGGTCGACTCGCTGCGGACATTGCACGACCGATCCTATCGGATGGGCGTTGCCACCAACGATTCGACCAGCGGCGCCGAAAAGACGCTCGCCACGCTTGGCATTGCGCAGCTCTTCGATGCCGCCTTCGGCTATGACGCTGTCGCCAATTCCAAGCCGGCGCCCGACACGGTCGTTGCTTTTTGCGATTTGACGGGATTGAAACCAGGCGAGATCGCCATGGTCGGCGACAACCGCCACGATCTCGAAATGGCGCGCGCCGGCGGCTGCGGCCTTGCCGTGGGCGTCCTTTCCGGCACGGGCACGCGAGACTCGCTGGCGCCGATGGCGGATGTCATCCTGGACTCCGTCGCCGACCTGCCGGATTTTCTCGCCGCGCGAGTGAACGTGCCGGCGGGCTAACCGGGTTCGGCCACAAGCGCGAAAACCGCGCTTGGCTTCGGCTCGCCGCCGCCGTTTCCGCCGACATCCGGCACCAGGTATTCGCAGAGAGGGCAAAGTCGCGGCCGGGGTAGCCATGCGCGGCCCGGATCGCCGACCAGCACATCGATGCCGGCGGCGAGGCAGCGGTCGAGGAACGGCATCACCCTCTGCCCCACATCCTGCGCGTAAAAAACGTCGCCTGCGAGCACCAGCTCGATCGCCGGCGGCGGGCCCGCGGTGACATCCCCCTCGCATATCTGGATGGCGACGCCGTTGGCTTGCGCATTGAGGCGGATTGCCACCGCGCCATAGCGGTCGATCTCTGCCGCGGTCACCGCGCGCGCACCGGCTTTTGCCGCCGCGATGCCGACCAGGCCCGAGCCTGCGCCGAGATCGAGCACGCGCTTCCCGGCCACGATCGATGGCCTGTCGAGGACGTAGCGCGCCAGCACCGCGCCGCCGGCCCAGGCATAGGCCCAGTAGGGCGGCTGTAGCTCTGCCTCGCCTTCGTCACCATCGTCCGGTTCGAGCAGCCGCCGCAGGCCGCTGCCGGGATGCGCCTGATAGAGCCGGACCTCCGGCACTGACGGCACCGGCGCCAGCCGCATGTTCGCCTTGATGAACTCCGCCGGATCGAGCGCTTTCGCCGGCTCTCGCCTCAGGCTGGCCGTGCTATCGCTCAAGCCTGGTCCCGCAGCGCGCGGCGCAGGATCTTGCCGACCGGCGTCTTCGGCAGTTCGGTGCGGAACTCGATGAATTTCGGCCGCTTGTAACCGGTCAGATTCTCGCGGCAATAAGCCATCAGGACTTCGACCGTGAGCGCCGGGTCCTTCTTCACCACGAACAATTTGGGCACTTCGCCGGAATGCTCGTCCGGCACGCCGATCGCCGCCGCTTCCAGCACGCCGGGGTGATGCGCCACCACCTCCTCCAATTCGTTCGGATAGACATTGAAGCCGGAGACCAGGATCATGTCCTTCTTGCGGTCGACGATCTTGGTGTAGCCGCGTTCGTCCATGAAACCCATGTCGCCGGATTTGAAGAATCCGTCCTTCGTCATCACCTTGGCGGTCTCGTCGGGCCGGTTCCAGTAGCCGGCCATCACCTGCGGGCCGCGGATGCAGATCTCGCCCACTTCGCCGAGCGGCACGTTGTTGCCGTCGTCGTCGCGGATGGCGATTTCCGTCGAAGGCAGCGGCAGGCCGATCGTGCCGGTGAAGTCGCTGGAACTGAACTTGTTGGCGGTGGCCACCGGCGAGGTTTCGGAAAGCCCGTAGCCTTCGCTGATCGGGCAGCCGGTCAGCGCCTTCCACCGTTCGGCGACGCCCTTCTGCACCGCCATGCCGCCGCCCAGCGTCAAGATCAGCGGCTTGAAGTCCAGCTTGCGGAAATCCTCATTGTTGAGCAGCGCGTTGAAGAGCGTGTTGAGGCCGGGGAAGATGTGCATCGGGTATTTCGACAGTTCCTTGACGAAGCCCGGGATGTCGCGCGGGTTGGGGATCAGCAGATTCTGCGCGCCCTGCTGCATGCCCATCAGCGCGTTCACCGTCAGCGCGAAGATATGGTAGAGCGGCAGCGCGCAGATGAAGTTTTGATGCGCCGGCTTGGGCTTCACCGTATAGGCGTCCTCCACCCACAGCGAGTTCTGCGCCACGTTCGACAGCACGTTGCGATGCAGCAGCACAGCGCCCTTCGAGACGCCGGTGGTGCCGCCCGTATATTGCAGGAAGGCTATGTCATCGCCGGAGACCGTGGGCGGCTTGAAGGCAATGGACGCGCCGGTCTTGAGCACGGCGCTGAACTTGACATGGCCGGGCAGCGACCATGCCGGAACCATCTTCTTCACGCGCCGCACGACGAGATTGACGATGGCGCCCTTGAGACCGCCCAGCATGTCGCCCATCGACGTCACGACGACGTGCTTCACAGGCGTCCTGGCGATGACCGCCTGCAGCGTGCCGGCGAAGTTCTCGAGGATGACGATCGCCTGCGCGCCGGAATCCTTCAACTGATGTTCCAGTTCGCGCGGCGTGTAGAGCGGGTTGATATTCACCACCGTGTAGCCGGCGCGAAGCGCCGCCATCATCGCCACCGGATACTGCAGCACATTCGGCATCATCAGCGCCACGCGCGCGCCCTTCTCCAGGCCTCGAGCCTGCAGGTAGGCGCCGAACGCGGCCGACAGCCGCTCGAGTTCGGCGTAGGTGATCGACTTGCCCATGCATACGAAAGCCGGCTGTCCAGCGAATTGCTTGCAGGCGCCGACCAGGAACTCGCCGATGGACTTGTAGGGCAGGGCGCCGATCTCCGCCGGCATGTTCTTCGGATAGCTTTTCAGCCACGGCTTTTCCGGCAGGCCGACCGTGAGTTCGGTGATCGCTTTCGGCAAGCCCTTCGAGACAGGCTTGGCGGTGGCCCGTTTCGTGGCCGCTGCCTTCGTGGCTGCCGGCTTGGTCCTTGCCGCTGCGGGTTTGGCGGCTGGCTTTGCCGCCGGCCTGGCGGGCGCTGCCTTTGCCGCCTTCGCCTTTGGCGCGGCGGCAGCCTTGGGCGCATCGCTTTCGGCGGCCTTGGCTTTTGCTTTCGCCGGGCCTGTCGTCTTGGCTGCTTTTGCCACCTGTCTCTCCCTGTCGCCTTCGGTCTGAGGCGCCCGCTTCCAGACGAAGCGTACCTCCACGCCGGTCACGGATTTTCCGGGAAATCCCCGCCCATCGTCTATGTATTGCCACTATCCGCGACCGTGCAACCCTTGCCCCAGCGGCAATGCGAGGAAAGATTTGCCGTCGAAATCCCGGGGTGCGATCGCCTCCCCGCATAGGGTCTGGGCGGGGGGCGATCCCCTGCTGGCACGCCTCGCGCCGCCCATTTCGGAAGGCGGCCGATCAATAAAAAAATGCCGTCGTTAACAATGTCGTGAGCAGTAAATAATGCTCATTTTTTTCTATCTTTTGAGCATAATCTAGATTCTTTTCCTGCTTCCCATGGGGTACGCACGCGAGGTGTTCCAAAGGCGAAGAAACGGTGCTTATATGCGCCCTTCGCGAGCCTGATAGAGGGGCTTGAGAGAACATCAGGGAGTGCTCAATGAAAAAGACAATGACTTTTGCAGCCGCGTTGCTGGCTGCAAGCGTCCTCAGCGGCATGGCCAGTGCCAAGACGCTCGTTTATTGCTCTGAAGCGTCGCCGGCCAATTTCGATCCGGGCACGACGACCGGCGGTAACGACTTCGACGCGTCCTCGCGCACCGTCTATTCGCGACTGGTCGAGTTCAAGCATGGCGGCACCGAGATCGAGCCTGGTCTCGCCGACAAGTGGGAAATTTCCGACGACGGCTTGGTCTACACTTTCCATCTTCATCCGGGCGTGAAGTTCCAGACTACCGACTATTTCAAGCCGACGCGCGACCTCAACGCCGATGACGTCGTCTTCTCCTTCGATCGCCAGTTCAACAAGCAGAATCCGTGGAACGGCGACAAATATCTGCCGAACCTCACCTGGGATTATTACACCGGCATGGACATGCCGAAATATGTCGCCAAGTGGGAGAAGGTCGATGACCTCACCGTCAAGCTGACGCTGACCGAGCCGAACGCGCCGATGCTGGCCAATCTCGGCATGGACTTTGCTTCGATCGTGTCGAAGGAATATGCCGACCAGCTGCAGAAGGACGGCAAGATGGCCGACTTCTCGACCAAGCCGATCGGAACCGGTCCGTTCCAGTTCGTCGACTACCAGCTGGATGCCGTCATCCGCTACGCGGCCAACCCGGACTATTTCAAGGGCAAGGAGAAGATAGATGATCTGGTCTTCGCCATCACGCCTGACGCGACCGCCCGCATCCAGAAGGTGCTGGCCGGCGAATGCGACGTGGCTCCGTATCCGAACCCGGCCGACATCGCCACCATCAAGGCCAACAAGGACGTGACCTTGATGGATCAGGCCGGCCTCAACATCGGCTATATGAGCTACAACACCACGATCCCACCGCTCGACAAGCCCGAAGTGCGTCATGCGCTCAACCAGGCGATCGACCGGGAAGCGCTGATCAAGTCGCTGTTCCAGGATGCCGGCGCCACGCCCGCTGAGAACCTGATCCCGCCGACCATGTGGTCGTGGAACAAGGATGTGAAGACCGACGCCTACAATCCGGATGAGGCCAAGAAGGTGCTTGAGGCTGCCGGCCTGAAGGAAATCCAGCTCTGGGCTTCCGACCGCGTTCGCCCGTATAACCCGAACTTCCAACGCGCCGCTGAGCTGATCCAGGCGGACTGGGCCAAGGTCGGCGTCAAGGCGACCATCGTCAACTACGAGTGGACGAAATATCGCGAGGAAGGAAAGAAGAAGGACCGTCCCGGCGCCTTCCAGATCGGCTGGACCGGCGACAATGGCGATCCGGACAACTTCTTCGCCACTCTCTTCGCCTGCTCCGCCATCGGCGTCTCGAACTACTCCAGCTGGTGCGACAAGGACTTCGAGGACCTGATCCAGAAGGCCAAGAAGACCAGCGACCAGGCCGAGCGCACCAAGCTCTACGAGCAGGCGCAGGTGATCTTCGCGAAACAAGCGCCCGCCTTCCTGCTGGCCCACAGCCAGGTTTATGCGGTCGTTCGCAAGAATGTCAGTGGCTTCAAGATGGACCCGCTCGGCATTCATCGCTTCGACGGCGTTGACAAGGCCGAATAATATTGCGAACGGGGCGGCGCTAATTCCGGCGCCGCCCCTTTCCATTTGACGATGCTCCGATATCTTCTCAACAAAATCGCCCTCCTGATCCCGACCTTGGTCGGCATCACCATCTGCGCCTTCGCTTTTGTCCGGCTGTTGCCCGGTGATCCGATCCTGGCCATGGCCGGGGAGCACGGCGTCACTCCGGCCCGCTACGAAGAGCTCAAGCAACAGTTCGGCTACAATCTGCCGATCTGGGAGCAGTACGCGCGCTATGTCGGTGAGGTCGCCACCGGCGATTTCGGCGTTTCCATCTCGTCCAAGCGCCCGGTTCTCGAGGAGTTCAAGACGCTCTTCCCGGCGACGCTGGAACTTTCCTTCTTCGCCATGATCTTTGCCATGGTCATCGGCATTCCCGCCGGCATCTTCGCCGCCGTCAAGCGCGGCTCGTGGTTCGACCAGTCATTGATGGGCACCGCCCTTGTCGGCTACTCTATGCCGATCTTCTGGTGGGGCCTCCTGCTCATCATATTCTTTTCCGGCTATCTCGGCTGGACGCCGGTGTCGGGCCGCATCGGCCTGCAGTTCTTCTTCAAGCCGATCACCGGCTTCATGACCATCGACAGCCTTCTTCATGGCAAGTGGGACGCGTTCCGCTCCGCGCTCAGCCACCTCGTCCTGCCTGCAATAGTGCTGGGCACCATTCCGTTGGCGGTGATCGCCCGCCAGACGCGCTCGGCCATGCTCGAAGTGCTGGGCGAAGACTATGTCCGCACCGCCCGCGCCAAGGGCCTGTCGGCGGGCCGCGTCATCGGCGTGCATGCGCTGCGCAACGCGCTGATCCCTGTCGTCACCACCATCGGCTTGCAGGTCGGTACGCTGCTCGCAGGCGCCATCCTCACCGAGACCATCTTTGCCTGGCCTGGCATCGGCAAATGGATGGTCGATTCCATCTTCAAGCGCGACTATGTCGTCGTGCAGTCGGGTCTGCTGTTGATCGCCCTTATCGTCATGGCGGTGAACCTCATCGTCGATGTGCTTTACGCCGTCATCAACCCACGCATCAGGGCGGCATAAATGACCCAGACCGAAATCGCCCCGATGGCCGCCGGCAGCCCGGATCGTCTCACCGGCCTTAAGACCTTCTGGCACTATTTCTCGGTGAACCGCGGCGCGGTCATTGGCCTGTTCGTCTTCATCCTGTTGGTGCTGGCGGCGCTGTTCGCGCCGCTGCTTGCACCCTATGCGCCCGACATCCAGGACAAGACCGCGTTCCTGCGGCCTCCGGCATGGCAGGAGGGCGGTTCGACGCAATATCTGCTCGGCACCGATCCGGTCGGCCGAGATATCCTTTCGCGCCTGCTCTATGGCGCGCGCTTCTCGCTGCTCATCGGCGCGGTCGTCGTCACGCTGGCGCTCACCGGTGGCATCACGCTCGGCCTCTTGGCAGGCTATTTCCGCGGCTGGGTCGACGTCGCGATCATGCGCGTCATGGACCTGATTCTTGCCTTCCCGTCGCTTTTGCTGGCTCTGGTGCTGGTCACCATCCTTGGGCCCGGCCTGTTCAATGCCATGCTGGCGATCGCCCTGGTTTTGCAGCCGCATTTCGCGCGCTTGGTGCGCGCCGCCGTCATGGCCGAGAAAAGCCGCGAATATGTCGTGGCGGCGAAGGTCGCGGGCGCCGGCCATCTCAGACTGATGCTCGCCACCATCCTGCCCAACTGCCTGGCGCCGCTCATCGTCCAGGGCACGCTGTCCTTCTCTAACGCCATCCTCGAAGCCGCCGCGCTCGGCTTCCTCGGCCTCGGCGCCCAGCCGCCGACGCCGGAATGGGGAACGATGCTTGCCTCGGCGCGCGAATTCATCCTGCGCGCCTGGTGGGTGGTGACCTTCCCGGGTCTCGCCATCCTCATCACCGTGCTTGCCATCAACTTGATCGGCGACGGCCTGCGCGATGCGCTCGATCCCAAGCTCAGGAGGTCGTGATGGCGCTGCTCGACATTCAGAACCTCGTCGTCGAATTCCAGACAGCGTCAGGCCCGTTCCGCGCCGTCGACGGCGTCTCGCTCCATGTCGACGAGCGCGAGGTGCTCGCCATCGTCGGCGAATCCGGCTCCGGCAAGTCGGTTTCGATGCTGGCCGTGATGGGCCTCCTGCCATGGACGGCGACCGTCACCGCCGACCGAATGAGCTTCAACGGCCGCGACCTGTTGAAGATCAGCCCGGCCGACCGCCGCAAGATCATCGGTAAGGACATTGCCATGATCTTCCAGGAGCCGATCGCCAGCCTCAACCCCTGCTTCACCGTCGGCTTCCAGATCGAGGAAGTGCTGCGCTTCCACATGGGCATGGACAAGGCCGAGCGCCGCGCGCGCGCCATCGAGCTCTTCAGGCAGGTCGGCATTCCCGATCCCGCCGATCGGCTCAATTCCTTCCCGCACCAGATGTCGGGCGGCCAGTGCCAGCGCGTGATGATCGCGATGGCGATCGCCTGCAATCCGAAGCTTCTGATCGCCGACGAGCCGACCACCGCGCTCGACGTCACCATCCAGAAGCAGATCCTCGACCTGCTGGTCTCGCTGCAGGCCAAATACGGCATGGGCCTGATCATGATCACCCACAATATGGGCGTGGTGGCCGAGACCGCCGACCGCGTCATCGTGCAGTACAAGGGCCGCAAGATGGAAGAGGCCGACGTGCTGTCGCTGTTTGAATCGCCCAAGAGCAACTACACGCGCGCGCTGCTCTCGGCGCTGCCGGAGAACGCCGTCGGCGACCGGCTGCCGACCGTCACGGACATGCTGTTCGAGGCCGCGCCCTCCGGAGCCGGCGCATGACCAAGGTTGTCGAAGGGAAGGACATCAAGCGCGACTATCATGTCGGCGGCAGCCTGTTCCGCGGCGCGCGCACCGTGCATGCGGTGAAGGGCGTGTCCTTCAGTGTCGAGAAGGGTAAGACGCTGGCCATCGTCGGCGAGTCCGGCTGCGGCAAGTCCACGCTCGCCCGCATCATCACGCTGATTGATCCAGCCACGTCTGGCGAGCTGTTCATCGACGGCAACAAGGTCGATATCGCCAGGGACGGGCTCACCAAGGAAATGCGCCGCAAGGTGCAGATCGTGTTCCAGAACCCCTATGGTTCCCTCAACCCGCGCCAGAAGATCGGCGATGTGCTTGGCGAGCCGCTTCTGATCAACACCGACAGGCCGGCCGAGGAGCGGCGCGACCTGGCGATGAAGATGCTGAAGAAGGTCGGACTCGGACCCGAGCACTACAATCGCTATCCGCACATGTTCTCGGGCGGCCAGCGCCAGCGCATCGCCATCGCCCGCGCGCTGATGCTGAACCCGAGCCTGCTGGTGCTGGACGAGCCGGTTTCGGCGCTCGACCTGTCGGTGCAGGCGCAGGTGCTCAACCTGCTCGCTGACCTGCAGGACGAGTTCCAATTGACCTATGTCTTCATCAGCCACGACCTCTCGGTGGTGCGCTACATCGCCGACGACGTAATGGTGATGTATTTCGGCGAAGCGGTCGAATACGGTCCGCGCGACGAGGTCTTCTCCAACCCCAGGCACGCCTACACCAAGACGCTGTTCGCCGCGACGCCGCGCGCCGACATCGCCAGCATCAAGACGAGGCTGGCGAAGAAGAAGGCGGCTTAGTCCAGCACGTGTGGCGCTCCCGGCACGAAGGCGCGCCGGGAGCGGGATCGTCACTTCACCAGCGTGGCCTTTTCAATCACCGCGGCGACTTCCTTCGCGTGGACGACGAGGGAGGCGTGGCTGCCGGCGACCTCCGTCGTCCGGGCTTTCATATTGTTGGCGAATATCTTCTGAACCTCGGGTGCGATGACCTTGTCCTTCGTGCTGATCACGTAGAACGTCGGCTTGTCGTGCCAGGCTGCTGTATCGACAGGAGCCTCGAACGCTGCGTGGTTCAACGGGAGTTGATGGTTTGCCAGGGATTGAGCGATTTCCGGAGGAAGGTCAGCCGCGACCGCCGAAGGAAACACTTTGGGATCGATGTAGAGGTTGCCCTTGTCATCGGGATGAATCGCCGCGGCGCCTTCGGTTGCCGGACCGCTCTTGGCTAAGATCGCCAGAGATTGTCCCACGTCGGGAGCGAATGCCGAGACATACACCAGCGCCGAGACGTTGGGGTCGTCACCTGCCTGCGTGATGACGACCCCACCCCAGGAGTGGCCAACGAGAACGGTCTTCCCGTTCTGTTTCGCAAGCGCCTGTTTGGTTGCATCGACGTCCGCCGCCAGGGAGGTGAGCGGGTTTTCGACAAGCGTCACGTTGTAGCCCTTCTTCGTGAGGATATCGGCAACCGGCTTCCAACTCGTCTCGTCGACGAAAGCACCATGGACGAGGACAATATTGTGAGCCGCCCCCTTGGGCAGTTGAGCTGATTGGGCCGGCGCGGCAAGTGTGGCTCCGGCCATGAGGACGGTGGCGCCAGAGAGTAGAAGATTTCGCATTTATTGCTCCTGTTGAGATCACAGACGACTCGGGTCCGGGGAAGGCGTGTCGGCAGAGTTGCGGTTCTTCCATCTGCCGATTTGCGAAATGGTCCGCCGCGCAGCCCGGCGGCTCGCCTTGAGATGACGTATTGCGCGGAGCCTTCGGACGTTAGGCCTCAATCGTCCGAATATTGTGTCCTACCGTCCATCAGTGTTAACACCGCGAAGATGGACATTCTCGCCCAAGTGCTCGATCGCGTTCGTCTCGGCGGAACTCTGCTCTTCCACTTCGAGTTGGGCCATCCATGGAACTTGGCATTGCCGGCGCGCCCCTACGCCCTATTCCATTATCTCAGCCGTGGCTCAGCGACTCTCGCGCTCGATCAGGAACGAGAACTCCACATGACGGCCGGCGACTTTGTCGTCATCACACGCGGCGAGTCTCATCTGATTTATTCTGATCGGCGGACGGAGCCGTTACCGATTCTGAATCTGGATCGGCTACCCGGACGTCTTGGCGTCGTTCATCATGGAGGCAACGCGCAGCCGCTCTCAACGATGATCTGTGGCAATTTCACCGTCGAACGGCCCTCGCGCGGCAGCGTGTTGGAATTGCTTCCGCCCCTGCTTCACCTGAAGCCCGCGGAAGACGGCGGATGGCTCGAGGCGATTCTGCAACGCATGGTGAGCGAGTCGGCGCTTGCGCGACCCGGCCAGGACGTGGCGCTCTCGCGACTGACAGAGGTGCTCTTCGTCGAGGTGTTGCGAAGCTGGATCAAGTCTCTCAAATCCGGAGAAGGCGGTTGGCTGGGAGCGATGGCGGACCCGCACATAGGACCGGCCCTTCAGTTGATCCACGAACGACCGGATCAGCCCTGGACCCTTGGCGACCTGGGGCAGCGCGTAGGGCTCGGTCGCTCGGCGTTCTCGGCTCGTTTCACCAATCTCGTCGGCCAGCCCATGTACCGCTATTTGATCGCACGCCGGATGTCGGAGGCTGCGTTTCTACTCGAAGCAACAGACGAGGCAATTGCACGCATTGCGACCCGGGTAGGCTACGAGACCACGGCCGCGTTTTCGAAACTGTTTCATCGACATCATGGCCTATCGCCTGGCCGTTATCGAGCGGTTCGCCGGTCTGACGGTGGTCGAACCCCAAGGGGCGTTTTGGAGACAGAAGCCGCTGATTGACCTTGGCAACGCAGTAGGCCAGGCCAAGATCACGACAGCTTCGCGATGATCGCCCGCAGCGCTTCCCCAAACCGGTGCACTTCCTCCACCGTATTGTAATGCACCAGCGAGGCGCGGATCGCGCCGCTGTCCATCGACAGGTTGAGCCGCTTCATCAGCCGCGGCGCATACATGTGGCCGTCGCGGATGCCGATCTGCATGGCGGCCATCTCCTCGACGATCCGCTGCGGCGAGAGCTTGGCGATGTTGAAGCAGAAAGTCGGCACGCGCTCATTGATGCGCGCCTCGTCGGCGACGCCGTAGATCGTGGCGCCGCATTCCTTCAGCACTTTCATCATCTCGCGGGCCAGCATCAGCTCGTAGTCGCGGATGGCGCTCATGCCGGCGACGATGTTGTCGCGGCGTGAGCGGTTGTTCTCGGGGAGGAAATTGCGGCCCACCGATTCCAGGTAACGCACCGCCGCATCCATGCCCGATACGTTCTCGTAAATGAAGGTGCCGGCCTCGACCTTGTAGGGCGGCTCGTCCGGAATGAAATCCTCGCGGAAGGTCGGCAGCCGCTTCAGAGTCTCGAATCGGCCCCACAGGAAGCCCATATGCGGCGAGAAATTCTTGTAGCCGGAGCAGACGAGATAATCGCAGTCCCAAGCCTGCACGTCCATCAGCCCGTGCGGGCCGTAATGCACGCAGTCCAGGAAGACTTCCGCGCCGGCGGCATGCGCGATCCTGGCCACCGAGGCTACGTCGATGATCGAGCCGATCGAATGTGCCGTCACCGTGCAGGCGACCAGGCGGGTCCGCTCCGACACCAGCGGCTTGAGGTCATCGACATGCAGGTTACCGTCCTCGCGCATGCGCCACCATTTGAACCTGGCGCCGGCCGGCTCCAGCGCCAGCCAGGTGGCGATGTTGGCGTCGTGATCCATGTCCGTGACGATGATCTCGTCGCGTCCCCCGTCTCTATCTTTGGCGAGCATCTGGCCGATGCCGAGGCTGACCAGGCGGATGAACGAGGTGGCGTTCATGCCGAAGCAGATTTCGGACGGGCTGTAGGCGTTGATCAGGAGCGCGACGCTCTCGCGCGCCGCCGCGACCGACTGGTCGACGGTGATGCTGCGGCCATAGCGGCCGCCGCGCTGCACATTGTAAGCCACCAGATGGTTGGTCACCGCGTCGAGCACGCTTTGCGGGATCTGGGCGCCAGCGGCATTGTCCATGAAGATGAAGTCGCCGGCCCGCTGCAAGGCGGGAAACATGGCGCGGATCTTTTCGACGGGGAATGCGGCGGCGCTGGTGCTATCGGTCTGGTGCTTGTTCACGGGGCAGTCTCCTGCGAAGTGCTTGGACGGGGATGGGTATCGATGGCGGTCAGCGCGCTTTTTCGTCCTTGAAGCGCCGCTCGAGCAGGCTGACGAGGCGCACCATCGGCCAGAGGAAGATGAGGTAGACCAGCGCCGCGCCGATCAGCGGCGAGGGGTTGGCGTAGAGCGATTGCGCGTTGGTCGCTTCCTTGAGCAATTCCGGCAGCGCCACCGTCGAGGCGAGCGAGGTGTCCTTGAACATCGAGACGCAGTTGCTAGTCATTGGCGGGATGACGACGCGGATCGCCTGCGGCAGCACCACCTTGCGCAGGGTGAGCATGAAGGGGAGGCCGAGTGCCTGCGCCGCCTCGAACTGGCCCTTGGGAATGCTTTCGATCCCAGAGCGGAACACTTCGGCCGAATAGGCCGACATGATGATGGCGAACGCGGTCACGGCCGAGGCCCAGGATGACAGGCGGATGCCGAGGAAGGGCAGGGCGTAGTAGATCAGGATCAGCACCACCAGCACCGGCAGGGCGCGGAAGATGTCAGTGTAGCCGATGGCGAGCCAGCGCAGCGGCTTCGGCGCGTAGAGCCGCATCAGGCTGATCGCCAGCCCCGCCGCGATGCCGATGACGATGCTCATGACCCCGAGCAGCAGCGTGTTGAGGAAGCCGCGCAGCAGCGCCGGCAGGCTGGACGCAATGACCTCGGGATTGAAGAAGGTGTCGATCAGCGACATGGGAGCATTCCCGGACCGTGTTGCGTCATGCATGCCTGACAGGACCCGGACTATCGAAATCGGATTGGCCGAAAGCATGGTGGTCGGGGGACGTCACGCGTCAAACAAGACGTGCCGGCCCTTGGAGCCGGCACGTCGCTCGTTTTGCCGGTGGCCGCTCAGGCCTTGGGCAGCGGCATTTCCTTGACCGTCGCGGAATCCGCCGGCGCGTCGGTGCCGAACCACTTCTTGTGGATGGCGGCCAGCGTCCCGTCCTTCTTCATCGCCGTCAGCGCGTCGTTGAGCTTGCCGAGCAGCGGATGGTCCTTGCTCATCATCAAGCCGTACTGCTCGCCGGTCTTGATGCGTTCCTTGACGACGAGGTCCTTCATCTTCTTGAACGAGTACTGCATGCCGGGGATATCGCTGACCGCGGCATCGACCCGACCGGCGCTGAGATCGAGCAACAGGTTCTGCTGCGTGTCGTAGCCCTTCACGTCGCTGAAGCCGTCGGCAGCCTGATGGTTCTTGACCCAGGTCTCTCCGGTCGACCCGGAGAGCACGCCGACGACCTTGCCCTTGAGATCGGCTTCCTTGCTGATCGCACTGTCTGTCTTGGTGGCGATGCCCATGTCGGAATCATAATAGGGCTGGGTGAAGGAGAGCGTCTTCAACCGCTCCGGGGTGATGGTGATCGACGAGATCGCGACATCGATGCGGTTGGAACTGACAGCCGCGAATAGCGCCTGGAAGCCGAGATCGGCGATATCGGTGGTCATGCCGATGCGCTTGGCCGCTTCGTTGACGATGTCGACCTCGAAACCCTCGAAAGTGCCGCTCTCGTTCTTGTATTCGAAAGGCGGATTGGTCGGGTAGGCGCCGACATTGAGCACATCGGCGGCATAGGCCGTGGCGGGACCGGCTGCGATGCCGATGGCGGCGGCCAGAACAAGCAGATTGCGACGCGTAAAGCTCATTTGGTTTTCCCTCTGGGTCTTCCCTCTGGTTGTCGATCGGGCGGGGCTTGCCCCGCACGGTTTCTTGCCGTCCCGCCTCCCAGCGGGACGTCAATTCATGGCGGCGACCATGCGCTCGAGCGCCGTTTCTATCTGACCGCTGTCGCGGCACACACACATGCGCAGGAATGCTGCCGCCGAATTTCCAAACAGGTGACCGGGCGCCAGCCCGACGCGCGCGGTCTCCAGGATCTTCGCGCAGACCTGCCGCGCATCGCTTTCGCCTTCCATGGCGAAGAAGGCGTACATGCCGCCGCGCGGTTTGGTCGGCAGGATGACGCCGGGGATCTGCGCCAGCCGGTCATAGGCGAGGTCGAGCCCGGTCCTGATCCGATGCCTGATGTCCTCGACCAGCGGCTCGCCTTGGCGGATCGCAGCCACGGCGCCGGCCTGGATCGGCGCGGCGGTGCCGCTGTTGATATATTGCGTCATGGCGCCGAGCTGGTCGGCCACGCCCGACGGATGCGTCAGCCAGCCTACGCGCCAGCCGGTCATCGCCCAGGCTTTCGAAAAACTGTTGACCGACAGGACCCGGTCGCCGTCCTCGGCGATCTGCAGGATCGAGGGCGCGACGTCGCCATCGAAATAGAGCCGGCCATAGACCTCGTCGGAAATGATCCAGATGCCGGTGCGCCGGCTGAAGTCCAGCAGCGCCTGCATCTCCTCGCGCGACGCGGTCCAGCCGGTCGGGTTCGACGGCGTCGAGAGGAAGATCGCGCGGGTGCGCGCGTCGCAGGTGGCGAACAGCCGGTCGAGATCGAGCCGCCAGTCATCCTTGAGGTCGAGCGGGAACGGCCGCGGCTCGCCGCCGATCAGGTGGATGGCGTTGTGGATGTTGGGCCATTGCGGCGCGACATAGACGACATTGGTGCCGGTATCGACCAACAGCTCCAGGGCAAGATACAGCGCCTGCATGCCGCCCGGCGTTACCGTGGTGCGTGCGATCAGGATAGGGCGGCCATGGATGCGCGTCTGGTATTCCGACAGCGCTTCATTGAGCGGGCCATGCCCGCGCATGTTGGGAACGTAAAAGGTCAGGCCTTCGTCGAAGGCCGCCTTTGCCGCGTCGCGGATGAAGGCTGGCGTCACGACGTCGCCCTCGCCGTACCAGAGCGCGATGACGTTGCCGAGCTCCCGCGCGCGGACCGCGAGGTTGGCGATGTTTTCCGTGTGCAGGTCGCGTATCTGGGCGCGCATGCCATCGAAGGCATAGCGCGCGCTGGACGATGTCTGGGGCAACACAAACGACAAGGACTGAACCCCTCCCACCCGGAGCAAGACGGTGGACTGACCGGAGAGCCCCTCTGCCACGGCCGCCGCCATCAGGGATGCTATCCAAAGCGTCGCATATTTCAAGGTAAAAGTTTTAAGCTTAAAAAGTTTGGGACTCCTGTGGCGCCGCCGATACGCTCCGGGTCGCGTCCATTTTACGCCAACTCATCGCGTGCGGCGGCGGAATTGGCCGCCGCGCCTGCGCCAAGAAACATCGTGTCGCTGGCCAGCACGAAGAAGCTCGCGCCGAAGGCTCTCCATCGGGCGACATTCTGCGGGCTGGCGCAGAATATGCCGGCGGTCCTGCCATGTGCGAGTGCTACACCGATGATGCTCTTGATCGCCGCATTGAGCTTGTCCGTGCCGGCAGGTCCGATCGCGTCGATCGACACCGAGAGATCGCCCGGGCCGACGAAGATCAGGTCGACGCCTTCGACGGTGGCGATTGCTTCGATGTTGGCGAGACCTTCCGCCGTCTCGACCTGGACCGCGACGACGACCCGGTCATCGGCGGCGGCCAGATATTCGGGAATGCGATAGCCGTAGCCGGCGGCCCGTCCGGGACCGACGCCGCGCTCGCCGAGCGGCGGATAGCGCGAGACCTTGACGGCCGTCGCCGCCTGCTCTGCGGTCGAGACACGCGGCACGAGCACGCCTTGCGCGCCGCTGTCCAAAGCCGCCTGGATGGCTTCCGGCGCATGGCCGGGAACGCGCACCATCGCCGGCACGCGATGCACGTCGGCCGCCCGCACCATGGCTTCGATCATGCCGCGCGAGATCTGCGCATGCTCCCAGTCTATGCACAGGAAATCGAGCCCGGACGACGCCATCACCTCGACAGCGACCGGATGAGGAATGGCGGCAAAGGACCCGATGAGGTTCGTCTTGCCGATGCATTTCTGGCGGAACTCGCTCATGCCGATCCCCTTTTCGTGTTGCCCAATCCATATCCGCAAACGACGACGAGGCGAAGCTATTTCAGGCTTGAAATATTTTCACGCGGGCCTAGCGTGTGGCGTGCCGCCCAAGAGTTCCAAGATGATCAAAGCGCATCCCCTGCATGGCCCGAACAGACTGAAGCTCGGCGTGTTCTCGACCAACGCGGATGGAGGCCTCGCCATCACCGATGTGCCGGAGCGCTGGACGTCAAGCTGGCAGGACAATCTGACGGCGGCCCAGATCGCCGACCGCGCCGGGCTGGAATTCATGCTGCCGATCGCCCGCTGGCGCGGCTTCGGCGGCCGCAACAAGGTGCGCGAATTCTCGTACGAGACCTTCACCTGGGCGGCAGCCCTTGCTGCGTCGACCGAGCAGATCGGCCTGTTCATGACGGTGCATGTGCCGCTCGTGCACCCGCTCTACGCCGCCAAGGCGCTGGCGACGGTCGACCATATCAGCCAGGGCCGAGCGGGACTCAACATCGTCTGCGGCTGGAACCCCAAGGAATTCGGCATGTTCGGCACGCCGCTGGTCGAGAAGGGGTACGATCAGGCGGCCGAATGGATCGAGATCCTGGAGCGGCTGTATGCTTCGGGCGAGCCGCTCGATTACGAGGGCGCCTACTATCGCCTGAAGGAGGCGGTGAGCCGGCCGCCCAGCCTGCAGGTTCCGCGCCCGGTGACCATGAACGCCGCTTTCGGCGGCCCGGGCCGCGATTTCGCAGCCGCCCGATGCGATTATCTGTTCACGACCTTCTCCGAGATGAGCGACGCCGGCAAGCATGTCGCCGACATCAGCGAACGCGCCGACAAAGTCGGCCGCAGCGTCGGCGTCTATACAGTTGCGCATGTGGTCTGCCGCCCGACCATGGAAGAGGCGCAGGCTTATTACACGCGCTATGCCGTCACGATGGCCGACCACGAAGCGGTCGATGCCCACATGGCCGGCAAGAAGGAATTCTCGCAGTCGCACGACCCGCATGCCTATGACCGCTACCGCCAGCGCTTCGCCGGCGGCGCCGGCACTTATCCGCTGATCGGCACCCCAGAAACGATCGCCGCCGACATGGCCGAAATAGCCGGCCATGGCTACCAGGGCATCGCTTTGTCCTTCGTCAACTATACGCAGGAACTGCCCTATTTCTGCGACCACGTTCTGCCGCTGCTCAGGCAGGCGGGGCTGCGCGGCTGATTATTCCGGGATCACCGCGGTCGCCTGAATCTCGACCTTGGCGCGGTCCTCGACCAGAGCCACCACTTGCATCGCTGCCATCGCCGGAAAGTGCCGGCCGATAACGGCGCGATAGGCCTCGCCGATGCCTTTGAGGTTGCCGACATATTCGGCCTTGTCGGTAAAATACCAGGTCATCGAGGTGATGTGCCGCGGCTCGCCGCCGGCTTCGGCCAGCACGGCAACGACGTTGGCGAGCGTCTGGCGCACCTGCCCGACGAAGTCGTCGGTCTCGAATTTGCACTCGGCGTTCCAGCCGACCTGACCGCCGATAAAGACAAGCCGGCCACGCGCGGCCACGCCATTGGCATAGCCGACCGGTTTGGCCCAGCCCTCAGGCTGCAGGATAGTGTGCATGTCTCCCCCCATTTCAGATGCGGTTGGCAAAGGTTTCACGCCGCGCCCATGACCTGTCTGGCGATCACCACCTTTTGCACGTCGGAGGCGCCCTCATAGATGCGCAGCGCCCGGATCTCGCGGTAAAGGCTCTCGACGATGTGGCCTTTGCGCACGCCGTCGCCGCCATGAAGTTGCACGGCCCTATCGATCACCTCCTGCGCCTTGTCGGTGGCGAAGAGCTTCGCCATCGCCGCTTCGCGGGTGACGCGGGCGGCCCCCATGTCCTTGGTCCAGGCGGCGCGATAGATGAGCAGCGAGGCGGCGTCGACATCCAACGCCATGTCGGCGATATGGCCCTGCACCATCTGCAACTCCGCCATCGGCGCGCCGAAGAGTTTGCGTTCCGCAGCGCGCTTGACGCTCTCGTCCAGCGCGCGCCGTGCGAAGCCGAGCGCGGCGGCGCCCACCGTCGAGCGGAAGACGTCGAGCACCGACATGGCGATGCGGAAACCGTCGCCGGGCTTGCCGATCAGGGCGGAAGCCGGGATGCGGACATTGTCGAAGGAGAGCCGCGCCAGCGGGTGAGGGGCAATGACCTCGAGCCGTTCGGCGATGCCGAGACCCTTCGTGTCACCGGGTACGATGAAGGCGGAAATCCCCTTGGCGCCCGGCGCCTCGCCGGTGCGGGCGAACACGACATAGAGGTCGGCGATGCCCCCATTGGAAATCCAGGTTTTTTCGCCGGAAAGTACGTAGTCGTCGCCGTCGCGGACCGCTGTCATCTCCATGTTGGCGACGTCCGACCCTGAACGTGGCTCCGACAGCGCGAAGGCCGAGATCGCCTCGCCGGCCCGCGTCTTCGCAAGCCAGCGCTGCTGGTCCGGCGTGCCGAACAGCGAGATCGCGCCGGTGCCTAGGCCTTGCATGGCGAAGGCGAAGTCGGCGAGACCGTCATGCCGCGCCAGCGTCTCGCGTGTGATGCAGAGCGTGCGCACGTCGAGCGGCGCGGGATTGGCCGGGTCGAGCGCCGTCGGGTTCAGCCAGCCGTCGCGGCCGAGTTTCGCCACGAGGTCGCGGCAGGCGGCATCGACGTCGTGGTGATCGACAGGGAGGTTTTTCGCGCACCAGGAGTCGAGTTGTTCGGCGAGTTCGCGATGACGGTCCTCGAGGAAGGGCCAGTTGAGGAAGGAGCGGTCAGGCATAGCGAAAGCCTCCTGCGTCGCGTTCCTTCACACCCCCCTCTGTCCTGCCGGACATCTCCCCCGCAAGGGGGGAGATTAGCCGTTCCATCGGCGGTGCACTTCCCGCCACGTTGATGATTGGCGAAAGCGTTCGTGACATCTGATCTCCCCCCTTGCGGGGGAGATGGCCGGCAGGCCAGAGGGGGGTGCCTGGGCGAAAACCGTCCATCATTAATTTCCCTCGAACACCGGCTTTTCTTTCGCCACGAACGCCTTGTAAGCCCGCTCGAAATCGCCGGTCTGCATGCAGATCGCCTGCGCTTGCGCTTCCGCCTCGATCGCCTGGTCGAGGCCCATCGACCATTCCTGGTTGAGCTGCGTCTTGGTGATGCCATGCGCGAAGGTCGGACCGGAGACAATGCGCGCCGCCATGTCGAGCGCATCGGCCTCGAGCGCGGCCGGCTCGACCAGGCGGTTGTAGAAACCCCAGCGCTCGCCTTCGGCCGCGCTCATGGTGCGGCCGGTGTAGAGCAGCTCGGCGGCCCGGCCCTGGCCGATGATGCGCGGCAGGATCGCGCAGGCGCCCATGTCGCAGCCGGCGAGACCGACGCGGGTGAACAGGAACGCGGTTTTCGCTTCCGGCGTGGCGATGCGGATGTCGGAGCTCATGGCGATGATCGCGCCGGCGCCGACCGCCACGCCGTCGACGGCCGATATGATCGGCTTCCCGCAGTTCAGCATCGCCTTGACGAAGTCGCCGGTCATGCGCGTGAAGGCCAGCAACTGCTTCATGTCCATCTTGACCAGCGGTCCGATGATGTCATGGACATCGCCGCCCGAGCAGAAATTGCCGCCATTGGGCAGGAACACGACCGCATCGACATCCTCGGCATAAACGAGGCCGCGAAACGTGTCGCGCAGCTCGGCATAGCTGTCGAAAGTCAGGGGGTTCTTGCGCTCGGGTCGGTCGAGCCGGATCTTTGCGACTTTGCCTTGGACTTCCCAGAGAAAATGCTTCGGCTTGAGCCTGGCCATCGCGCTCATTCGCGTCCCTCCCAATTGCTGCGGAACGATTTCAGCATGCCGGTGAGCCGCTTCGCTTCTTCCTCGCTGACACCGCCGAGCAACTCGCCGACCCAGCCCTCATGCACGGCCGCGATCCTCGCGAAAGCTTTGGTGCCTTCCTCGGTCAGCCGCACCATCGAGGTGCGGCGGTCGCCGTTGCGGCGCGCGCGCGTCACCAGCCCTTCGGAAACCAGGCGGTCGACGATGCCGGTGACGTTGCCGTTGGACACCAAAAGGAAGCGCGACAGGTCGCTCATCAGCATCCCTTCCGGCGAGCGGTAGAGGGCCGCCATCACGTCGAAGCGCGGGAGTGTGGTGTCGAACTCCTTCTTCAGCCTTTCGCGCAACTCGGCCTCGATGGTGCGAGAGGCGCGCAGCAGCCTGATCCACAGCCTCAGCCTCTCCTTGCCCGGCCCGGTGGAGGTCGGTCCTGCTACCATGTCTCGCCTCCGGAGATGGAGATTGCCTGTCCGGTGATCGATCGAGCCGCATCGCTGCACAGCCACAGCACCGCGTCTGCGACCTCGTCCGGTTGGATGAAACGTCCCTGCGGGTTGACAGCCGACAGGCTCTGCCTTGCTTCCGTTGCCGAACGTCCGGTCTTTTCGACGATGCGTTGGACGGACTGCTCCAGCATGTCGGTCTCGACAAAGCCGGGGCAGACGGCGTTCACCGTCACACCCGACTTGGCGGTCTCAGTGGCCAAGGCGCGCATTAGCCCGACGACGCCATGCTTGGCCGCGACATAGGGCGCGACATAGGCGTAGCCTTTCAGACCGGCAGTGGAGGCAACGAAAACGATGCGACCTGTCTTCCGCCCGAGCATGCCGGCCAGCGCCGGCTTGACCGTCAGGAAGGCTCCGGTGAGGTTGACGTCCAGCGTGCGTTGCCAGTCGGCCAAAGACGTCTTGTGCGCCGGCGCGCTGCCCGCCATGCCGGCATTGGCGACGACGATGTCGAATGGTCCGCGCGCCGCCTCGGCTTGTTGATAAAGGGCCGCCATCGACGCCTCGTCGGCGACGTCGGCGGCAATGCCGAGGATGCGGTCGCTTGCGCGCGCCACCTTGGCAAGCTCCGCCTCGCGCCGCCCGCAGACGGTGACGGCAACGCCGGCTTCCGCCAGCGCCAGCGCAATGGCTTTGCCGACGCCGGAGCCGCCGCCGGTAACCAGCGCATGCTTACCGGCAACTGCCTGCGCGGCGCTCATACTTTCAGCCCCGCCGCTGCTTCGCGCTCGGCCAGCCGGTAGATCTGGTCGCGTCCCGGCAGATAGGGATCGGGCCATTTGACGCCGCGGTCGCCGAGCGTCACTGCCGCGTGCAGCGTCCAGTAGGGGTCGGCAAGATGCGGGCGCGCCAACGCCACGAGATCGGCTCGGCCGGCCATGAGGATCGAGTTGGCATGGTCCGGCTCGTAGATGTTGCCGACCGCCATCGTCGCCATGCCGACCTCGTTGCGGATGCGGTCGGAAAACGGTGTCTGGAACATGCGGCCATAGACCGGCCTGGCCGCGATCGAGGTCTGTCCGGCCGAGACGTCGCAGAGATCGACGCCCGCTTCGCGCAGCAGCTTGGCGATCTCGACAGCGTCCGCTGGCGTCACGCCTTCGATGCCGACCCAGTCATTGGCCGAGATGCGCATCGAGATCGGCTTTTCCGCCGGCCACACCGCGCGCACCGCGTGGAAGATCTCCAGCGGATAGCGCAAGCGGTTTTCCAGCGAGCCGCCATAGTCGTCGGTGCGGCGGTTCGTCAGCGGCGTGATGAAAGCCGACAGCAGATAGCCATGAGCAGCATGGATTTCCAGCATGTCGAAGCCGCAACGCTTTGCCATCTCGGCCGAGGCGACGAACTGATCGCGAACCATGTCCATGTCGGCCCGGTCCATCGCCTTCGGCACCTGGTTCTGCGCCGACCAAGCCACGGCCGACGGTGCCATCACCGGCCAGTTGCCGGAGGGGAGCGGCACGTCGGTTCCTTCCCAGCCGACCCGGGTCGAGCCCTTGGCGCCGGAATGGCCGATCTGCGCGCAGATTTTTGCTTCCGTCTCGGCATGGACGAAATCGACCAGCCGCTTCCACGCGACCTCGTGCTCGGGCTTGTAGAAGCCGGGGCATCCGGGCGTGATGCGCCCTTCCGGACTGACGCAGGTCATCTCGATATAGAGCAGTCCAGCGCCACCCTTGGCGCGCTCGGCATAGTGCGAGAAGTGCCAGTCGGTCGGACAGCCGTCGACGGCCTTGTACTGCGCCATCGGCGAGACGACGATGCGGTTGGTGAGCGTCATGTCGCGCAGTTTGAACGGCGCGAACATCGGCGCGCGGCGCAACATGTTGCCGTCGGCGCCGGCCTTGCGCTGGAACCACTCCTCGGCGCCCGCCAGCCATTCGGCGTCGCGCAGACGCAGGTTCTCATGGCTGATGCGCTGCGAACGGGTGAGCAGCGAATAGTTGAACTGAACGGGATCAAGTCCGAGATATCGTTCGACTTCCTCGAACCATTCGAGAGAGTTGCGCGCGGCCGATTGCAGCTTGAGCACCTCGGTACGCCGCGCATCCTCATATTTGCGGAAGGCGGCCTCGAGGTTGGGCTCGGTTTCGACATAGTCGGCCAGCGCCACCGCGCTCTCCAGCGCGAGCTTGGTGCCGGAGCCGATCGAGAAATGCGCCGATGCCGCCGCATCGCCCATCAGCGCCAGGTTCTTGTACGACCAGCGTTCGCACAGCACGCGCGGGAAGTTGATCCAGGCCGAACCACGGATGTGATTGGCGTTGGTCATCAGCGGGTGGCCGCCAAGGTGTTTTGCGAAGATGCGTTCGCAGGTGGCGATCGATTCCTGCTGCGTCATCTGGCCGAAGTCGAAGGCGTTCCAGGTCTGCTCGCTGCATTCGACGATGAAGGTCGCCGTCTCGCTGTCGAACTGGTAGGCATGCGCCCACACCCAGCCATGCTCCGTCTTCTCGAAGATGAAGGTGAAGGCGTCGTCGAATTTCTGCGTCGTGCCGAGCCAGACGAACTTGCATTTGCGGGTGTCGATGTCGGGCTTGAATACATCGGCGAAAGTGGCGCGGGATTTCGAGTTCAGCCCATCCGAAGCAACCACCAGGTCATGCGTTTCCATGAAGGGTTTCGGATCGGAAATCTCGGTCTCGAACTGCAGCTTGATGCCGAGCTCGCGAGCGCGGCGCTGCAAGAGGATCAACAGCCGCTTGCGGCCGATGCCGCAGAAGCCGTGGCCGGAGGACACGGTGCGCACGCCGTCATGGATGACAGCGATGTCGTCCCAATAGGCAAAATGCTTCTTGATCCAGACCGCGCTGACCGGGTCGTTCCTGGTCAGATTCTCCAGCGTCTCCGCCGACAGCACCACGCCCCAGCCGAACGTGTCGTCCGGGCGGTTGCGCTCATAGACCGTCACCTCATGCGCGGCATCGCGCAGCTTGAGCGAGATGGCAAAGTAGAGTCCGGCCGGTCCGCCGCCGAGAACCGCAACCTTCATGTCTTGCGATCTCCTCTAGAGCAATTCCAGGAAAAGTGCGTAGCGGTTTTCCGTCCAGAATTGCGTGAACTCTATAAGATGTCGGGAGCCGCCGGCTGGGCTGGCGGTTCCGGATGTCAGTATCACGCGCTCGTGCAATTATTTCAAGCTTAAAGTTTTATAATTGAACGATGGTGAGGCGGTTGAAATCGGATCACTTGGAGGGGGCTTTCGGGCTCCAAAGAACCGTCTCCGCCCCCTTCTCATAAGCCATGCCTCCGGGGTAGCTGATCGCTTCGAGCTGAAGGCCCCAGGGCGCCTGAAAATAAAGGATGGTCTGGCCGGCCGCGGGGCCTTCCTTCACTGGCAGCGGTCCCAGCCTGGTCTTCACGCCCTTGCCGTCCAGATAGGCTTTCGCGGCCGCGACGTCGTCGACATAGAAGGCTATGTGGAAGCCGCCAATGTCGCTGTTCTTCGGCGTCAGGTCCTTCTGGTCCGGCGCGGTGTATTTGAACAATTCGATGTTCGAGCCATAGCCGCAGCGGACCATCGTGATCTCCTGGATCACCGCCTTCGGATCGACCCCGAGCAGGTCCTGCATGAAGGTGCCTTTGTCGTCGGCGAACGGGCCGAAGGACATCGCCTTCTTGCAGCCTACGACATTGGTGAAGAAGTCGACGGCCTGCTTCATGTCGGGCACGGTGATGCCGGTATGGTCGTGCCCGCGCATGCCGGGGATCATGTCCGCGGATGCTGCTCCCATTGCGCCGGACAAGGAGGCCGCGAGGACCGCAGCCTGGATTGCAAATTTCATGTCGCCCTCCGTTGGCGGGCCGACTTGTCCCTGCACACATCCGAGGCCCGCTGGCCGGCGTGCGGATATCCAAGCTCAATTCATGCCGGCGCCTTGGGCCGCAGCCAGTCCGGATCGATCTCCGGCAGCGGAATGGCGGCGAGCAGGTCGCGCGTGTAGGTTTCCTTGGGATTGTCGAACAGCGCATCCGTTGGGCTGGCCTCGACGATCCTGCCTTCGCGCATGACGATGACCTGTTGGCAGAGCCGCCGGATCACTGAAAGGTCGTGACTGATAAAGGCGACCGTCAGCCCCATCTCGGCCGCCAGCTTCTCCAGCAAGGTCAGGATCTGCGCCTGCGTCGAGACGTCGAGGCCGGAGACGATCTCATCCGCCAGCACGAATTTCGGCGACAGCGCCAGCGCTCGTGCGATGCCGACGCGCTGCCGCTGGCCCCCGGACAGCTCGTGGCGGTAGCGGTTGGCAAAATTCTGAGGCAGGCCGACGCGCTGCAGCGCTTCCGCAACGCGCTCCTTCAGCCGGTCGCCGAGGCCGTTCTGCCTCAAGGGCGCCGCGATGATGTTGAAGATCGTGTGGCGCGGATTGAGCGAGGACATCGGGTCCTGGAAGATCATCTGCAGGGCGCGCCGCAGCGGTCTGAGCTCTCCTTCTGAAAGATGGCTTATGTCGCGTCCCTCGAAGCTGATCGCGCCGGCGCTCGGCTCGAGCAGCCTGACCAGCGCGCGGCCGAGCGTCGACTTGCCCGAGCCGGATTCGCCAACGATGCCGGTCACGGATCCCTTTGGCAGGTCGAAGTCCAGACCTTTCAGGATTTCGGCCAGCGGCGCGCGCCCGATCAGCGGCTTGCGCGTCATATCGGGGAGGTCCACTTTCAGCCCGCGCACGGAAAACAGCGGCTCAGCCATGGCCGGGCCTCCAGTCCTTGTCGGCGGCTGCGATCTCGGCCGTGAGCCCGGCAAGCACACTCTCGTCCACCGGCTTCAGCGATGCGTAGGGATCGGTGTAGCGCGGCGTCGCAGCGATCAGCGCCCGCGTGTAAGCGTGCTGCGGAGCGGCGAAGAGCTGGGCGGTCTCGGCTTCCTCCACCACCTTGCCGGCATAGAGCACCGACACTTTCTGGCTGATCTTGGCGACGACGCCGAGATCGTGGGTGACGAACAGGATCGCCGTGCCATGGTCGCGCTGCAACTGCGCGATCAGCCGCAGGATCTGCTTCTGCACGGTCACGTCCAGCGCCGTCGTCGGCTCGTCGGCGACGATCAGCCTCGGTTCCGCCGCGAAGGCGGCTGCGATCAACACGCGCTGGCGCATGCCGCCGGATAGCTCATGCGGATAGCTTTTCAGCACGCGCTCGGGATCGCGGATCTGCACTTCGTTGAGCAATTGTCGGATGCGTTTGTCCGCCCGCTCGCCGCTCCAGCCGAGGATGCGCACCAGCCGGTCGGTCATCTGCGGGCCGATGCGGCGCGACGGGTTGAGCGCAGTCAGCGGATCCTGCGGGATCAGCGCCGTGCGCGCGCCGATCAGGGTCCGCCGCGCCTTGGCATCGAGGCGGCCGAGATCCTCGCCTTCGATCAGCATCTCGCCTTCGACGATGCGCACGCTTTTCGGCAGCACGCCGAGCACCGCCTTGCCGATCATCGTCTTCCCGGCGCCGCTTTCGCCGACCAGCGCGCGCACTTCACCCGGTTGCACGCTGAGCGACACCGAGCGGAGCACACGCTGGCCATTGGGCAGCACGGCGCTCAAGCCGCGGATGTCTAGACACGCGCTCATCGCAGCACCGGATCGAAGCGCGCCTTGAGCGCTTCGCCGAACTGGCTGAAGGACAGAACGGTGAGGATCAGCGTGATCAGCGGGAACACCAGCACCCACCAGGCCTGATGGATCGACAGACGTCCCTCGGCGATGATGCTGCCCCAGGTGGGATCGTCGGTCGAGATCGACAGACTGACGAAGGAGAGGATCGCCTCGACGATGACGGCGATGCCCATCTCCAGCGATAGCAGCGCGACCACCGAAGGCAGGACATTGGGCAGCACTTCGCGCAGCATGATGCCGATGCGGCCATAGCCGGCGATGCGCGCGCTCTCGATATAGTCCATGCGCGCCTGGCTCATCGCCTCGGCGCGGATCACCCGGCAAAAGCGCGTCCAGTCGATGATCGCGATGGCAAGGATGACGGAGCTGAGTCCCGTGCCAAGCACGGCGACCAACAGGATCGCGAACAGCACCGGCGGGAACGCCATCCAGACATCGACGACGCGCGAGATGATGCGGTCGGCCCAGCCGCCGAAATAGCCGGCGATCAGCCCGAGCGCCGAGCCGAGAAGGCAGGCGGACGTCGCTGCGGCAAAGGCGACGATGAAGGCGATGCGGCCGCCGAAGATCAGTCGCGACAACAGATCACGCCCCAGGCTGTCGGTGCCCAGCCAATAGCCGGGCTCGGCGCCGTCCAGCCAGAACGGCGGCAGGCGCTCCAGCATCAGATCCTGCGCCAGCGGGTCCTGCGGTGCGATCAGCGGCGCGAAGACGGCCGCGAGCATTGCCAGGAGCAGCCAGCCGCCTGCCAGCCACAGCCTGGGGCTCAAGCCGCGTCGGGCAATGCGCGCCTCATCCATGGCGCAGCCTCGGATTGAGCAGCGCATACATCATGTCGACGGCAAGGTTGATCAGCACGAAGAGCAGCGCGAACACCAGCACGATGCCCTGGATTAGCGGCAGGTCTCGGTTGATGACGGCGTCGATCGCCATGTTGCCGAGGCCTTCATAGGAAAACAGCCGCTCGACGATGACGGTGCCGCCGATGAGGAAGGTGAATTGCACGCCGACCAGCGTCAGCGTCGGCAGCGCCGCGTTCTTCAGCGCCTCGCGCAGGATGACCTGTGTTTCGGAGAAACCTTTGACACGCGCCAGCACGACGTAGTCGAGGTCGAGCACTTCCTTCAGCGACTGTTTGAGCAATTGCGCGATGATCGCCGCCAGCGGAAGCGCCAGTGCGACGGCCGGCATCAGCATGTGCTTGAGCAGGTCCCAGGTGAGATCGAGGCGGAGCCTGAGGATGCTTTCGACCAGGTAGAATTGGGTGACGAAGGGTAGGTCGAGCTGCGGCGACACCCGGCCGGAAATGTCGAAGACAGGCACCAGAACGCCGAACAGAAGGATCAGCATCAGGCCCCAGAGGAAATCGGGGATCGAGAGTGTCGCGCCGCTGGCGATGTCGATGCCGGCCTCGACCGCCGTGCCGCGCGAGCGCGCGCCGAGGATCGCGGCCGTGGCGCCGATCGCGATCGCCATGAGCAGCGCCACGGTCGCCAGCTCCAGCGTCGCCGGCAGCCGGTCGAAGACCAAGCCAAGCACGTCCTGGCGCAACGAGATCGACGTGCCGAAATCGCCATGCAGCACGCCGCCGAGCCAGATGAAGAACTGCTGCACGATGCTCTTGTCGAGTCCATAGAGAGCGCGCAGCCGGGCGATGTCGTCATCGCTGGCGCCGGGCGGCAGCATCATGGCGATGGGGTCGCCTGGCGCGACGCGGATGACGACGAAGACGACGATGGCAACGCCGAAAAGCGTCACCAGCATCGTCAACAGACGAACGAGGAATCTCTGCAGCAGCATGTGCCCATATGCCTGGATGAAAATGCGCGCCATCTTGCGGACGGCGCGCGGCAATCCAAGTCCGATGATCAGGCGGCCGGGGTCATCAGCGCCGGCAGCAACGCGCCGGACACGTGCTGCACGACATTGACCTTCTTCGAATGCACGATCGGCTGCGCATACTGGATCAACGGCAGCACATAGGCCTGCTCGGCGATGTATTTGTCGACCGCCTTCCAGCCGGCGATGCGCTTGGCCTCGTCCTTCTCGCCCCACAACGGCCCGATCTTGGCGTCGAGATCATCCGTCTTCCAGGAGGAATGCGGCGACGGTCCAAACATGGCGAAGCCGGTCGAGGTGGTCGGGTCGCCGATCGAGTTGCCCCAGTTGTAGAAGGCGGCCGGCGCCAGCTTGTGCGCGGCCCTGAGCTCGTAGTGCTTGGCGATCTCGTAGACCTCGATCTCGGCCTCGATGCCGACCTTGCGCCACATGCCGACGATCGCCTGCACCATCTCATAGTCCTTGGGCTTGAAGCCCTTGGTCGTCTGGATGGTGAACTTGGCCGGCTTCTTGGTCGAATAGCCGGACGCGGCAAGCAGCTCCTTGGCCTTGTCCGGGTTGTGCTCGACCTTGATCGACGGATCGAAGGCCGCGTATTCCGGCGTCTCCAGCGTGTCGATCGGCTGGCCGTAGCCGCGCAGCAGCCGCTTGACCAGGAGCTCCTTGTCCACCGCCATCACGGCCGCCTGCCGCACGTTCTTGTCCAGCATGGCGTCCTTGTTGTTGAAGAAGATCATGCCGATGTCGGAAACGTTCTTGATCGAGCCGGCGAGTCCGCTCTTCTTGATGAGGCGGTCATATTCCTCATAGGGGATTTCGAGCGTCACCTGCGAGGACCCGGACTCGATTTCGGCGACACGGCTCGCGGCGTCGGTGACGAACTTGATCGTCACATTCTCGAAGGCCGGCTTGGTGCCCCAATAATGCGGATTGGCCTTGAGTCGTAGGAACGCGTTGCGCTCGAACTTGTCGACCATATAGGGGCCAGTGCCGATCGGCGCCTTCTCGAAACCTTCTGCGCCGACCTTCTCGTAATAGGCTTTCGGCAGGATGTAGCCCGTCAGGAACGACATCCACTTGAAATAGACCGGGTCGAACTGCACGACGTCGCCGGTGATCTTGTTGCCGTCGATCTTGAAGTTGTTGACGTTCTTCCAGACGAACTGGATCGGGTTCCCGGTCTTCTCGTCGCCGGCGCGGGTCAGCGACCACACGACGTCTTCCGGCGTGAAGGGCGATCCGTCATGCCATTTGACGCCCTCGCGCACCGTCATTTTCACCTTGGTGCGATCGTCGTTCCAGCCCCATTCGGTGAGCAGTCCGGGCGTGAAAGAGAGGTCCGGCTTCTGGCCGATGATCTGGTCGAACACCGACTGATAAAGACCCTGGATGGTCGGGTTCACCGCCGAAGGTCCGGTCGTCGGGTCCCATGAGGGCAGGTTGACATTATAGGCGATGGTGAGCTCGCCAGCCGCCTTGGCCGTCCTCGGCAGGCCGAGCGTCGCCGCGCCGATCGCGGCGGCGCCATATCCAAGCAAGTCGCGTCTGTTGATGGTCATGGTCGTTCCCCTTGTTGGTTGTCATTTTATGCGCGCGGCGTTTTCATTCGGTGATGGGCAACCGCGCCTTGTCCATGCCGGAAATCTAGTTTCCTCCGAGTTGTTGGGCGAGCATGAAGCCGGAGCCCGCGCCCGTGCCGGCGCCCGGCCAGGTCGCCGCGCCGGTGAGGTAGAGGTTGGCGACCGGCGTGTTCCAGCGCGCGAAGCCGTGCGCCGGGCGGAAGAGAAAATTCTGCGCCAGATGGTGGCTGCCGCAAATCTGGTCGCCGCCGACGAGGTTCGGGTTTTCGCGCTCGAGATCGAGCGGCGAGAAGATCGCGCGGCCAAGGATGTTCTTGCGCAGCCCGGGCGCATAGCTCTCGACGATGTCGAGCACGCGTTCGGCATAGGCGTCCTTGACCGCATCCCAATGGGCAGGCGCGATCTTGGCGGCCCCGTCTCCGGCAATCTCGGCCGGCAGCATGCGCACCTGCAGCCACAGCACGTGCTTGCCTTGCGGCGCCCGCGACGGATCGACGGCCGTCGGCTGGCCCACCACGAGCACCGGCTGGTCGGGCAGCAGCCCGGCTATCGCCTGCTGGTAGGTGCGCGACATCGCATCGAGCGACGGCGCCAGGTGCACATAGGCGAACTGGCGAAGCTCGGCGCCGGCGCTCCAGTCCGGCAGGTCGTCCATCGCCAGATGGATCATCATCGTGCCCGGCGCGTGACGGAATGTCTGCATCGCCGCGTCGAAGCCGACGTCGCCTGAGCCATCGGGCAGCAGCTTGCCCGGCAGCGCTTTCGGCGCGACACCGGCGATCACGGCCTTGGTCGCGACATGG
The DNA here is from genome assembly GCA_004020875.1 of Mesorhizobium sp. Lineage (GTDB taxonomy): Bacteria > Pseudomonadota > Alphaproteobacteria > Rhizobiales > Rhizobiaceae > Mesorhizobium. The sequence continues at coordinate 185,527 of SAPZ01000003.1, read as the reverse complement.
CTTTCGCCCGATGCCAGCCGCACCCCGTTAGCCTTGCCGCCGGAAACCGTGATCTCGGCGACTTCCGCGCCGGTCGTGATCTGGCCGCCGGCCGCCTTCACCATACCGGCCAGCGCGCGGATGATCGTATCGGCGCCGCCTTTGCCCAGCACCATGCCGAAACTCTGGTTAGCCATCGATTCCAGGTAGGGGAAGACGGCGCCCCCGGCGATGTCGGGCGAGAAGTCGAGATGCATGCCCCAGGCGGCGAGCGTCGTGCGTACATGCGGCGTCTCGAAATTCTCCTCCAGCCACGCGCGGGGCGATGAGAGCAGCAATCGAGCCGTATCCAGCGCGCCGGCAAGACCCTTCTTGCGCCAGAGGTTCCAGCCCGTGCCGGCCAGCGCCTTTGCGCTCATCGGCGACCCCAGCAGGCGGAACAGATGCTCGGCTTCGCCCGGGAAGGCGGCGGCCAGTTTCCGCCATGTGGCCGCGTCCGCCGCCGAGAAGGCGGCCAGCCGCGACGCCGTCTTTTCGAGGTCGTTGCTCACACCGAACCATTTTCCGTCCGGGAAGGCGCTGGCGAAACAATCGGTCACGGGCGCGAATTCCAGCCCGTGGCTTTTCAATTCATTTGCATATTTCCGATGAAAGGCGGAGCCGGAGAACAGGCTCAAATTCATCGCGCCGAAATCGTGCCGGAAGCCGGGCAGCGTGTATTCGGCGGTCCGCACCGCACCGCCGATCGTCTGGCTGCGCTCGAAAACCGCTATTTTCCAGCCCTTGAGCGCCAAATGCGCGGCGCATGCCAGACTGTTGTGGCCCGCCCCGACAAAGATGGCGTCGAACTCGCTCACGCCCCGCCCCAAAATGCTTTATGCTTAAAGATAATTGCAGATGCATATGTTTTCGTCTAGTAGGTATATTAAGGGCCGCAACGAGCCTTGACCATCAGACAAGAGGGAACAAAGACCATGGACACGCAGAAACTCCTCGGCGAGGTCGCCGGCCAGCTGCTTTCGGGCGCCATCAAGGTGGTCGACCTGACGGCGCCTCTCGGGCCGAACACGCCGCTGATCAAGCTGCCGCCGGAACTTGCCGTCGACACGCCGAAGGTCGAGATCCACGAGATCTCCAAGTATGACAAGAACGGTCCGTGGTGGGCCTGGAACTGGCTGAAGCTCGGCGAGCATTCGGGCACGCATTTCGACGCGCCGCAGCACTGGATCACCGGCAAGGACTATCCGGACGGCGCCACCGACACCATTCCGGCGCAGAATTTCGTCGGGCCGGTCAATGTCATCGACTGCTCGAAGGAAGCCGCCGCCGACCCGGACTTCCTGCTCACCGTCGACCACATCGAGGCCTGGGAAGCCAAGCATGGCGCCATCAACCCCGGCGAATGGGTGGTGATGCGCACCGACTGGTACAAGCGCAACGGCTCGGAAGCTGAATTCCTCAACGCCAACGAGACCGGCCCGCACACGCCCGGCCCGACGGCGGAAGCCATCCAGTTCCTGATAGCCAAGGACATCAAGGGCTGGGGCTCGGAGACGATCGGCACCGATGCCGGCAAGGCTGGCGGCATGGAGCCGCCGTTCCCGGCACACACGCTGATGCACAAGGCCAACCGCTATGGGCTAGCGAGCCTCTGCAATCTTGACCAGCTGCCGCCGAAGGGCGCGATCCTGATCGCGGCGCCGCTCAAGATCGAGCGCGGCACCGGCAGCCCGATCCGCGCGCTGGCGCTGGTGCCGCGGGGTTAAAGCCAAGGCCACGACGATGACCGCCCCCGATCACATCCTCGTCGGCAGCGGCATCAACGCCCTGGTCTGCGCGGCCATGCTTGGCGCAAAGGGCGCCAAGGTGCTCGTGCTCGAGCGCAACGACCGCATCGGCGGCTGCATGCGCACCGAGGAAATCACTGCGCCCGGCTTCGTTCACGACGTGATGGCCACGACCTTCGTCCTGTTCATCACCTCGCCGGCCTTCGCCGCGCTTGGCAAGGACCTTGCGCGGCATGGGCTGGAGTTCTGCCACACGGCGACGCCCACAGGTGTGCTCACGCCCGACGGCAGCCATGCCGTGCTCACCACCGATCGCGCCGCCAACATTGCGGCGCTCAACCGGATCGCCGCCGGCGACGGCGACCGCCATGGCGGCGATGTCGGCGGCATCGAGCGCGATGCCGGGCTGCTGTTCGGCCTGCTCGGCGGCGCGCTCTGGTCTTATCCGACGACCAAGCTCATCGCCGGCGAGGCCTGGCGGCGCGGCCCGCGCAATCTCGCCGCCTTCATGGGGGAGGCGCTGGTGCCCGCGCGCGGCTGGCTGGAAACGACTTACTGCTCCGATGTTGTCCGCGCGCTCTGGGCGCCTTGGGTGCTGCATGCCGGGCTCGGCCCGGAAGACGCGTTCTCCGGCCAGATCGCCAAGGTCATCGCCTTCGCGCTCGAAGCGGCCGGCGCGCCGATCGTCAAGGGCGGCGCGAAAAACCTGCTCGCCGCCTTCGAGGCGCTGATCAGGGAACGCGGCGGCGAGATCCGCGTCAGTGCCGATGTTGCCTCGGTCGTGCAGAGCGGCGGCCGCGCCACTGGCGTGCGGCTCGCGTCCGGCGAAACGCTGAGCGCTGCGAAAAGCGTCATCTGCTCGGTCACGCCGACCCAGCTCTACGGCCGCCTGCTCGGCAAGGATGCGCCGGAGGTTGCAGCAAAAGCCACGCAGTCCTATCGCTACGGCAAGGGCAACTTCCAAATCCACTATGCGCTCGACAAACCGCCGGCATGGCGCGGCGGGGGCCTCGATAAGGTGGCGCTGCTTCATCTGACGCCGGGCCTCGACGGCGTCTCGAAAGCTTGCAATGAGGCGGTGCGCGGCCTCCTGCCGGAAGTGCCGACCATTTGCGTTGGTCAGCCGCACGCGCTCGACCCGTCGCGCTGTCCGGGGGGGAAGGCGATCCTCTGGCTGCAGCTTCCGGAAGCGCCGCGCTACATCAAGGGCGATGCCGCCAGCAAGCTGAATGCCCCGGCTGACGGGCGCTGGACCGAAGCGTTGCGCGAGGCCTATGCCGACCGCGCCGAGGCGATCGTCGCCAGCCACATCGACGGTTTTGGAGAGACGGTCATCGCGCGCCGCGCCTATTCGCCGGCCGATCTCGAAGCCATGAACATCAACCTGGTCGGCGGCGACCCGTATGGCGGATCGTCCACCATCGACCAGTCCTTCCTGTGGCGACCGTTCAAGACGAGCCGCAATCATGAGACCGGCGTCAAGGACCTCTATCACATCGGCGCCTCGACCCATCCGGGGGCGGGGCTTGGCGGCGGCTCCGGCTTCCTTCTGGCGGGGAGGCTGTGATGGAACAGAAGCTCGCCGAAAAACGCCAGCGCATCTCGACCCTCGGACAGATCGGCCTGCAGCAGTTCGCGCCCTATCTGATGAACCGCATCATGGGCCGCTACAACGCTACTTTGCGCGAGGATTTCCGCAAGCAGGGTCTGACCATTCCGCAGGTGAGGACGCTCGCCGTGCTCTCGGTCACCGATGGCGTCACCGTCAACGACCTCTCGGTCTACACGGTGATCGAGCAATCGACCTTGAGCCGCACGCTCGACACGCTGGAAGGCCAGGGCCTGGTGCGGCGCGAGCAGGGCGTTACCGACAGCCGCATCCGCCACGTGTTCCTGACCGACGGCGGCCGCGCGCTGTTCACCCGCGCGTGGCCGGCCATGCACGACGCCTTCGAAGCGATGTTCGAGGATGTCGACGATGCCGAATATGCCGCGCTGATCGCGATCCTGCAGAAGATGCTGAAGAACATCCGCAAGCACGACATCTGAATTGACGTACGCGCCGCCTGATTGCGGGAACGGAAGGAGGCAGAGATGGCCGAACGGTCTTTTGCCAAGGAAGTCGAAAAGCTGAGGCTGGGCGCCGGCGAGGAGTTCGCCGGCGAGGGCATCCTCGCCATCACCAAGGCGCTCTTGCAATGCGGCGTCGGTTATGTCGGCGGCTACCAGGGCGCGCCGATCAGTCACCTGATGGATGTGCTGGCCGACGCGCAGGACATCCTGGGCGAGCTCGGCGTGCATTTCGAGGCGAGCGCTTCCGAAGCGACCGCCACCGCCATGCTGGCAGCCTCCGTGCATTATCCGATCCGTGGTGCAGCCACCTTTAAGTCGACCGTCGGCACCAATGTCGCTTCCGATGCGCTCGCCAATCTGGCGTCCGGCGGCGTCACCGGCGGCGCGCTGATCATCGTCGGCGAGGATTACGGCGAGGGCTCCTCCATCATGCAGGAGCGCAGCCATGCCTTCGCCATGAAGAGCCAGGTCTGGCTGCTCGACCCGCGCCCGAACCTGCCTTCGATCGTCAAGGCGGTCGAGGACGGCTTCGAACTGTCGGAGGTCTCCAACACCCCAGTGATGCTGCAGGTGCGCATCCGCTGCTGCCATGTCCATGGCCACTTCATTGCCAAGGACAACAAGCGCCCGCCAATGTCGGTCGCCGACGCGCTTGCCGCGCCGCGCCGCGATACCGGCCGCATCGTGCTGCCGCCCGCCTCCTTCCTGCATGAGAAGGAGAAGGTCGCCAAGCGCTGGCCGGCCGCGGTCGATTTCATCAAGAGCCGCAAGATCAACGAGATGTTCGGGCCGGACCATGGCTCGGTCGGCATCGTCATGCAGGGCGGCATGTACAATTCCGTCATCCGCGCCCTACAGCGGCTCGGCCTGGCCGACACCTATGGCGATACCGACGTGCCGCTTTATGTGCTGAACGCCGTCTACCCGCTGGTGGACGACGAGTTCGTCACCTTCTGCGAAGGCAAGCAGGCGGTGCTCGTCGTCGAGGAGGGGCAGCCCAACTATATCGAGCAGGCTTTCGCGGCCATGCTGCACAAGGCCGGGCGCGGCACCAAGCTGGTCGGAAAGGAGCACCTGCCAATGGCCGGCGAATACACCGGGCAGGTCATGCTTGACGGCATCGGCTCCTTCCTGCGCGCCAACGCTCCGCATCTCTTGCCAGGTGAGGTGCGCGCGCCAAACAAGCTGGGCGAAGGCGTCGACACCGCCGACCTCATCAACGTCGTGCCTGGACGTCCGCCCGGCTTCTGCGTCGGCTGCCCGGAGCGGCCGATCTTCGCCGCGACCAAGCTGGTCGAGCAGGAGCTCGGCAAGCATCACATCGCTTCCGACATCGGCTGCCATCTGTTCTCGATCATGCCGCCCTTCGAGCTCGGCGCCACCACCATGGGCTACGGGCTTGGGCCGGCCTCAGCTTCGGCGTTCAATTCGCCGGACGCCAAACGCCGCTCAATCTCCTTCGTCGGCGACGGCGGTTTCTGGCACAATGGCCTCACTTCCTCGATTGGCAACGCCGTCTTCAACCGGAATGATGGCGTCATCGTTATCGTCGACAATTTCTACTCGGCCGCCACCGGCGGCCAGGACATCCTGTCCTCGCGCGCCAACAACCGCACCAAGTCGACCAAACACCCGATCGACGAGGCGGTGAAGGGCATGGGCGTCAAATGGCTGCGCCACATCGACCGCACCTATGATGTCGGCAAGATGCGCGCCGCGCTGCGCGACGCGCTGACGACCGAGGAGAAGGGGCCGAAGGTCATCGTCGCCTCGTCGGAATGCATGCTGAACCGCCAGCGCCGCGAGAAGCCGCTGGTCGACAAGGCGATCAAGGGCGGCGAGCGCGTGGTTAAGCCGAAATTCGGCGTCGATGAGGACATCTGCACCGGCGACCATGCCTGCATGCGGCTCTCCGGCTGTCCGTCGCTGTCGGTGAAGTCGCTCGACGATCCGCTGCGTGACGATCCGGTCGCCTCGATCGACCAGAATTGCGTCGGCTGCGGCAATTGCGGCGAGGTGGCGGATGCCGCCGTGCTCTGCCCCTCCTTTTACCGCGCCGATGTCGTCCACAATCCCGGCCGCTTGGACCGTTTCCTCGGAAGCGCGCGCCGCGCCGTGATCGGCCTGTTGCAGCGCCGCCGCGAGGGCCGCCGCCTGATGTTCGCCGATGCTTGATCCCAGCGCAGCGCTGCGCCCGAAGACGGGCGCTTTGGATGACGAGCAAGTGATAAAGCTCGCCGTGCTCGCCGTTGGCGGTCAAGGCGGCGGTGTGCTGGCCGATTGGATCACCGACGCCGCCGAGCGCAACGGCTACATCGCGCAATCGACCTCCGTGGCCGGCGTCGCCCAGCGCACCGGCGCCACGATTTATTACATAGAGATGGCCCGCGACACCGGTCGGCTGCCGGTCTTCGCGCTGTCGCCCTCGCAGGGCGACGTCGATATCTTGATCGCTGCTGAATTGATGGAAGCCGGCCGCGCCATCATCCGCGGTTTCGTCACGCCCGAGCGCACGACGCTGATCACCTCCTCGCATCGCATCGCCGCCGTCTCGGAAAAGATCGAGCCGGGCGACGGACGCGCCTCGTCGGAAAAGGTGCACGCGACGGCGCAAGCGGCGGCGAAGCGCTTCATCGCCTTCGATATGGAAAAAATCGCAGCCGACAACGGCACGATGATCTCGGCCAGCCTGCTCGGCGCGCTGGCCGGCTCGGATGCGCTTCCCTTCACCCGCGAAAGCTATGAGCAGGCAATCGGAGCCGGCGGCCGCGGTGTGAAAGCCAGCCTCGCCGCCTTTGGCGCGGCATGCGACCGCGCACGCGGCATCGCGGCTGCACCGTCTGGGGATAATGCAGCCAAGCCTGCTGCTGCCGAGGCCAAGTCAACGGCGAAGGTCAGGGGCCCGGAAACCCTGCTTAAGGGCTGGCAGCAGCTTGCCGCCCGCGTCGCGTCGCTCCCGGAGCCCATGCGCGACATGGCCGAACGCGGCTTGAAGAAAGTCGTAGACTTCCAGGACATCGCCTATGGCGCCGAATATCTCGACCGGCTGGACACAGCGGTGGCACTGGACAATGTGGAGCGCAACTATGCGCTGTCGATCGCGGCGGCAAAGCATCTCGCCAACGCCATGTGCTACGACGACATGATCCGCGTCGCCGATCTGAAGACGCGTTCGACTCGCGACCGGCGCGTGCGCAAGGAGGTCGGCGTCGAGGAAGGCTCAGTGCTGCAGGTCACCGAATATTTCCATCCGCGCATCGAGGAGTTCTGCGGCACTCTGCCGGCAAGCCTTGGCAGCTACATCGAGAGCCGGCCGAAGCTCGCCGCCTTCCTCGACCGCCGCATAAATCGCGGCCGCCACATACGCACCGACAGCCTTACGGGCTTCGCCATGCTCTGGTTCATCGGGGGCCTGCGCCGCTGGCGCCGCCGCCTGCTGCGCCATAAGGTCGAAGTCGAGCATCTCGAGCGTTGGTATAGCCTGGCGCTGAGCCATGCTCGCCAGGACTACGCTTTAGCCACCGAAATCCTGAACTGCCGCCGGCTGATCAAGGGCTACAGCGACACCCATGCCCGCGCCCAGTCGAAATTCGACCGCGTGCTCTCGGCGCTGCCCGTGCTCAAGGGTCGCGAAGACGCCGCCGACTGGATCCGCCGCCTGCGCGAGGCGGCGCTGAAGGACGAGAAGGGCGACATGCTGGACGGCGCGCTGAAGACGGTGGCGACGCTTGACGAAGAGCCGGCTCAATAACCGCTCTCGCTGAAGCGATGGGCGCGGCGCCGGGACAACGGCCGAAACAGCCTATTCGGCGGCTTCCCGTCCTGAGACCTGCTCGACAAGGATCCGGAAAAAGATATGCGGCAAACTATCCGAGACGGGAGGCGTGACAGGTCTGAGCGCGCCGGGTTCCCACCAATCGGTGTGCTTGCTCAAGACCGACCAGGCATGGTCGCGCTCAACCTTATGGCCGACCCGGTCCGGCAGTTCCTCATAGCGACCGTCGACAACAACGCTTCTCCATCCGCGTCCTTGCGTGTGTTCCTGCACCTGGGCGCACACTAGGGGATTGGCCCGCATCCAGTCGATCTTTTTACCCTCCAAGGAGAATGCATAGAGATGGCTGTCGGCGTAGGCATAGTTGAAGCATACGACGTAAGGTTGCCCATCCTTCACGCATGCCAGATGGCCAACGCGGTTTGCCGCCAGCAATTTCGTGCATTCCAAAGTGGAGAGCGTGCGGATCATCATCGCTATGAACTCCCATCTTCAACTAGCCTTCGACCGGTCCCGCCGATTGGCCTTTATCAATCTAAAGCCTAGAGCGGGGCACGTCCTGGCTCATTGATGTGGATCAATTTGATGCCGGGCGACGGCCGCGGCAATGCCAATTTCAACGGCGCAACCGCGAGGCGCCGCGTGCCGAACCGCCGCGGGGCGGCACCGTTGAATGGGGGTTAACGAAGATGTGATCCGCACCGCTCCGACGGAATTCGACCTTGTCCTCCGTTTCACGAGGGTAGGGACAAATTACGGAGACAACGCATGTTCACAAGATACTTGCTGCCTATCGCCCTGGCCGCCGGCACATTGACGCTTTCCGCCGTAGGCTCCGAGGCCATGCCGCTTGTCAAGCCAAGCGCATCTTCGCTGCCGATCGAGACCGTCGGCTGGCGTTGCGGCCCCGGCTGGCACATGAACCGCTGGGGCAGATGCGTGCCGAACGGCCGGGTGATCATCCGCCCGATGCATGTGCGCCACTGGCACCCCGGCTTCTGGTATCACGGCCGCTGGCATCACGGTTTTTGGAGCTGATGATCCGTCGAGGGGATCGACGCCCGTGCCGGAATTGGCGCGGGCGTTTTGGCTAAGGTCCCCACGCACGGCGTTCGAAACCTACGCGCCAGCGTTCTTGATTGGCCGAGGCCCCTCCGCCCGTGGACGAACTGACAGGCGCCGAAGCTCATCACTGACCGGCAAAGTCTAAAGCATGTCTCCCGAAAGTGGGAACCGGTTTCGGGACATGCGTAAAGTCAAAACCCTAAAGTGCATGGAGCGAATCTGAAAGATCGCGACGCGCTTTAGGCTCACCCCACCAAGTCCCGCATCGGCTTCACACCGGCCGACTCCGGAAACACCTTGTCGCCAAGCGCCGCCGCCGACAGCCCGAACTGATCCGCCAGCAAGCCCTTCAGCACAGCGCGTACATCGCTGGTCGGCGCAAGGTCGCGCTGTTCATAAAGCTGCGCCGGCTTCAGGCCCGGCCAGTCGGCAATGACGCGGCCGCCGTTGATCGCGCCGCCCGCCAAAAGCACCACCGTGCCGGTGCCGTGGTCGGTGCCAACGGTGCCGTTGATGCGGGCCGTGCGGCCGAACTCGGTGATGGCCACGACCGCCGTGTCCTGCCAACGCGCGCCGAGCCCTTTCTCGAATTCCTCGAAGGCGCCGTCGAGGCCGCCGAGCAGATTGGCGAGCCGGCCGGTGGCGCCGCCTTCATTGACATGCGTGTCCCAACCGTCGAAAGCTAAAGCCGCGATGCGCGGCCCGTCATCGGCCGCCATCAGCCTAGCCGCACCCTGCGCAGACTGCCGCATGCCGGCGGCATTGTCGAGGCCGCCCTTCGGCTTCATTATCTTGCCGTCGAGCTGGTCGCCCATCGCCATGCGCTCGGCGGCGAGACCTTTCTGCAGGGCTCCAGCCAGCACCGGGTCACGATGATTGTAGAGGTCGAGCACGCGCTCGGCCAAGGCGTCGCCAGGGGTCGGCAGCGCCTGCGGCGCCCACCCGAGCACGGGGGCGCCACCGCGGATCACCAGCGGCGTCGACGGCCCGACCGCCAGGCCGCCGAGCTTCGCCACGCGGTCCCCCGTCGGCAGGCAGGCCAAAGCCCGGTTGAGCCAGCCGCTGGTTGCGTTGCCGGGGCCGGGCAGGCCGCTTTCCAGCACGTCCTGGCCGTCGAAATGCGAGCGGTCGCGATAGGCCGTCGCCGCAGCATGCACCACCGCCGCCTGCCCGGCCTTGAACAGGCGCGCAAACACCGGCATTGCCGGGTTCACGGCAAAGAAACCGTCGAGCGGCAATGCGGGGTTGGCGCCTGAGAGCGAAAGCGCGATGTCGCCATGCAGGCCGGCATAGTCCGGATCGCCGACCGGCCCGACCGTCGACAGCCCGTCCAGCGCGCCGCGCAGCACGATGACGATCAGGCGCGGGTCGCGTTTGTCGGCGGCGCGCGCAAAGGGCGGCAGATAGGCCCAGGCGAACAGCGCGCCACCGCTCATCAGCATCGCGCGGCGGGACAGGCTTGGGGTTTCGCAAAGAAGGCTCATAGCCATATCTCCGTGTTGGATCACCGTCGTTGAAATTCCGGAGCCATCAGCAACAGCGCCAGGCCCTGCTGCTTGGATTCAGCGCGAGCGATCGCCTCTCGCGTCTGCGACGAGACCGAGGTGCCGAGAAGAACGGAAAGCATTTCGTCGGGATCGCCGATGTCGTTCGCCTGCTTCGCGGCCTGCCAGGCGATGTCGAGACGCGTCTTCAGCCCCTCCGCCGAAGCCCAGGCGTCTGTGCTGTCGGAAAAGCCGTTCGGTCCAGGCGGCTGCCACAGCGGCTCGCCGAGCACGCTCAGCCAGCGGAGCGACCGTTGCGGTTCGTTGCCGGCGGTCGCGCCGACCGCGCGGCGCAACGCGACGACGTAATCCAAGGGCGAGCGCAGCTTCGTGAGCGGCGCCGACCAGGCTTCGGGCATGTCGATCAGCGTCAAGGCGATCGAGCGCAGGTCGCCATCGGTCTTGGTGAAGACCGTGGCCAGCCGGGCGACGGCCGCTAGGGGCGGATCATCGGCGATGAAATGGCGCGCAAGCTTGGTGGCGATGTGCCGCGCGGTGGCCGGATGGCGGGCGATGTCGTTGAGAGCGGCCTCCGCTTGGCCCATGCCGCCATCGGGATAGGTCTTGCCGAGCAGCACCGCTTGGCCCGGCTGATGCGCATTGGCGTTGAAGACGAAGCTTCCCGGCTCTCCCAGCCGCCCCTCGCGGCCGGCCATGGTCCAGCCGGTCAGCATGCCGGCGAAGCTGGTGACGTCGGCTTGGCTATAACCGCTACCGACTCCCAGCGTGTGCAATTCGAGAATTTCGCGGGCCAGGTTCTCGTTCAGCCCACGGCCGCGCCTTTTACCGGCGCGCGAATCCGGCCCGATGGACTGCTGGTTGTCGAGATAGAACAGCATGGCCGGATGATGCTCGACCGCAAGCAGCATGTCGGCGAAGCGGCCGAGCACGAAGGGGCGGATCGCCTCGCGTTCGAAGGCGCCGGCGCAGGCCCGCACGACCGGCGCCTTGGCGACGGAAACGCAGAAATGGTTTGACCAGAAGCCGACCAGCCGCTCCACGAAGCCAGGCGCCGCGGGGAGTGCCTTGTCGAACCGGGCCTGCGCCTCGTCCCGATAGATATCGGCCTCGACACGTGGCACCGTGGGTTTGGCTTTTGTCACAGCCGGACCCGCTGGTTCATCCGCTGCCATCAGCTGCATGGCGGCCGCCGCTTTTTCATCCCGCGCCGCCTTGCGCTCCATGGCTGCCGCCATGCTGGTCTGGATCGCCGCTGTGCTGTCCAGCAGCCCGGCATTCCGTGGGTCGTCGGGGGAAATCAGCGCGATGTCCTGCTGCTTGAGCTCGGCCTTGAGGCAGCCGCGCGGATCGGCGGCGATCTTGCCGAGCTCGTCGCCCGGTCTTGCGCCGAGGCCGAAGCGGTGGAGCGCCACCAGCGCTGGATCAGGCGACAGGGACTGTGAAACCGGTGCGGCCATCGAAGCCTCCGTCCGAAGCCGATGCCTCGGTCAGTATGTTCCATGGATCGGGAAGGCGCTCACAACGCCGGACGCAGCACCGGCGCCGGGAGCGGGCCGTTACCAGCGGCGCCAGTGGTGCCAGTGATGGTAGGGATGCCAAACCGGGCCGATATAGACGCGCGGTCCGCCCCAGTAATAATAGCCCGGATAGATCACGCGGCGGTTGGGGACGCAGCGACCCCAGTAGTTGGGATGCCAGCCCGGACCGCAGCCCCAGGCGACATGCTCGATCATTGCCGGCGCGGCGGGCGCAACCGGTGCGATAGGCATGGCCGAGGCGGCACTTGCCGCGACCGCGCCACCGATGGCGAGCGCTGCCGCGAGCGAATATTTCGTCAGACTGTTCATGGGATGCTCCCGAAGTTCCGAAGTTGAAGAGAACCTGCCCGCCGCCCAAGGCGGTCACAGGCCTGTCCCTCTTTTTCTTGAACGGGGCGTGTCCGCTCTTTCCGTCGCTGCCTATGGCGAATTTTTTGCAGGCGGCGGCTGCCGGCCCGCACGCCGAAGCAAGGCGTCGGCCAGCAACTGGCGGTCTTCCTGCGAGCCCGATGCGGCGAACTCAATGATGCGTTGCTCGAGCCGGGTGCGGACGGTGACATCGGCGTTGCGCACTCGCTCCAGGGCGGCGGCAAGCGCGTTGCTGTCGAGGGTCGGCTGCTGCAGCAGGTTCGCCGCCTCGCGCCGCGCGGCCTGTCCATCGAGGATCACGTCCCGCGATTCCCGGCGCACCTCGCGCAGCGCCTGGCGGAAGATCTTGCGGTCGGCGGCGGGCAGCCGCCCGCCAGCCGATTCCAGCGAATAGCCGGGATTGGACTTGCCGATCAGCCAGCCCGCCCCGCCCGCGACAGCGCCGATCAGAAAAACGTTGAGCATCAGAGATGCCGCGACAAGACGCGGGTTCATAGATCCTCCTCCGCCTGGTCGGCATCGGGTCCGGCGTCGCCGAACGACGTCGTATTGGCGTCCATCACATAATGATCGGCCTGGATATCCGGGCTGACGACGGTCACCAGCGCCAGCCCGGCCACGGCGCCGGCGACCCCGACGCCTGCAAGCCCGAAGCCCAGCCACCAGAACCGCCGGCGGCGCTTCTGGCTGACCTCGGTCGCGGCGCGGGCGACTATGGCGCGATGGAGTCCCGGGCTGGCTGCTTCGACCCGATGCCGGTCGAGCATGGCGTCGAGCCTGCCGGCGCGCGCCAGGATGGCGCGGCCTCGCTCGGTCTCGGCAAACAGCATGGCGGCGGCCTGCTCGGCCGGCGGCCAGCGGTGCAAGGCGCTGCCATAGGCATCCGCCAGCGCGGCGAAGCGCCCGGCATCCATCGGCCCTCCCGAAACTTTCTCAGCCATCTTTTTCCCCCTTCCACCATTTTGACGTGGCCCCCCACCCCGCGGTCGGCTGAATTCGCCGTCCCTTCAAGGTCTCATTCATCGCAATCTCCTGCGAGCATGGCCTGCAACGCGCGCCGACCCCGCGCGAGCAGACTTTCCAGCGCATCGACGCTGACCTGCATGGCGCCGGCGGCTTCGATGTTGGACAGCTCCTGATAATAGACCAGCACGATCGCCTCGCGCTGGCGCGGCGCGAGGCGTTGCAACGCCTGGCCGACCCTGCGCTCTTCATCGCCCGGCATGGCATCGGGAAGCGGTGCGTCATCGGCCACCTCCGGCAACTCGTCGGTCGTCCACTCGCGCCGGCGCCGCAGCCGGTCGTAGCAGAGGTTGAGCGCGACGCGATGGATCCAGGTGTCGAAGCGTGCGTGCCCCCGGCGCCAGCTCGAGGCGTGGCGCCAGATGCGCACGAAGGTCTCCTGGGCGACGTCCTCGGCCTCCGCTGCGTCGCCGAGCATCCGTGCGGCCAGAGCCAGGATGCGCGGCAGCTTGCGCGCCACCATCGCCTGCACGGCGGCGGGGTCGCCGGCGCCGATGCGCCGTACCAGCTCCTCGTCCGGATCGGCGCCCATCAACAGGAGCGCTCGCATGTGTCATTGCGCGGCATAACCTCTTGGTCATTGCTCCTGCTTGGGAGCGGTTTTGTGGCCTGGCCGCTCGTCGGCGCTGAGCACCCCGTCGCCGTTCTTGTCCAGCTTGGCGAAGCGCTTGGCCAGGAAGGCGTCGAGTTCTCCCTTGTCGACGAAGCCGTCCTTGTTGGAGTCCATGCGCGCGAAGGATTTGGCCGGATCGCCCTTGGCCTTGCGCTCGGTCTGGAAAGCAGTCCATTCGGCGAGGCTGACCTTGCCGTCATTGTCCGTATCCGCCCCCATGAACGCCTTTCCGCGGCGCGCCTCGAATTTTTCCAGCGTCAGGTCGGACTTGGTCTGGTCGGACTTGGCGGCAGCCGCAGTGTCCGGCGTCGACTGGGCGGGCGCGGCGGCAGGCGCCGTCGTCTGGGCGGCCGCGACAGCGGTCTGCAGGCCAAGGGCAACGACGAATAGGGTGGGGCGGATCATGCTCTCGTCTCCGGTTGCGCGCGGCCATTGACGGCCACGCTTCAGCCGTTGAACGCGGCGACGAGCAAAATCCGTCGATCCTTTTTCGACCGAACAAATGAATCCATCGGGCCTGCTCCGCCGAACAGGAACGTTCACGAACTGAAGCGGCGACTATCTTTGGTTGTCGACCACCACAAGTTGGTCCGGCTTGAAGCCGGCGTGCTGCGGGGTCCAAACGTCGCCCTCGCGGTTGAACCAGTGGCACAGATATGTGCCGGAAGCCGCGCCGTCGCTGACGGTCATTTCCGGGCCTCCGGATTTCAGCCTGACGACGTCTCCGGTCTTGAAACTATTGGGCATTTCGACCTCCCATGCTGACAGGCCGAGTTTCCCACCAACAGCGACTCCCGACAATGGCCGAGACGCGCCGATGACGTGGTACAGGTTGGGAAGGTGTCGAGAAACTGCGCCGGCAGCGCTCCATGTTTGGCTGGATCGTCGGGGCGTCGCGTGCCAAGCGAGCGGCCTGATCGCTCCATGCCTTCAATCGGTGTCGCGCTGTGGATCCGGCGGTTGCGCCGATCGGCTGTCTTGTCCGGCCGGCCGGACGGTCATGGACCTTTCATCGGGCCACAATGCCTGAGCCTTCATAACCGCTGCCAGGAGATTGTCTGCTTCAACGCTTCCGATCTCGGTTAGAAGCGGGCTGTTGCCCCCTGCTGCGAAATCGACGTGATAGACAGTCCAGCTCCTCATTGCATTTCCGGCAATTTGCGTCTCGGCGTGGGCACGCGGATAGGTGCCCGGCTCGCTTTTGTGGTTGGGATTTTGAGGTCCGCGAGCCGGGCATGCGCCAACCGATGGGCGGGGGGCTTGGGGTTATCAGCCGGCGCGATGGCGAGACTGTCTGATTTGCCCGCTGGTCCACAATCGACCGAGGTCCATCCTGCCGGGCGCATTGGTCCGAAGGAACCAAAGATATAGCCCCTTATTCCGCTAGGGCAGGTTGCTAGCGCCGGTGATGTTTTATCACCTGGGCGCTTGTGGCCGACGTTGGCTCTCGCCCCCTCATTAGCCGCTTCCTGTGAAACTGGTGGCGATATAGCGGCGCTGGGAAAGAAAAATGACGCACCCGAAGAGATACGAACTCCTGACGCCCAGATTCGTAGTCTGAAGGATGGTGCTAGCCGGCGTCGCGGTGTTCGGCCAATTCGTCCACCAATCGTTCGCTTTGCCGACGACGAATCTGGATGGGCGGAGCGTCGGGGCCAAGAACGCCGCCGCAACTCGCCATCCGTATTCGGCAGCCAGCATTTTTTTTGGAGACGACGTGGAGACAAAGGCTTTGGCGAAAAGTGATGTCCCCAACTCGCAGTCCGGACGGTTGGGTATCGCCCCTTGATCTACCCGGGAAGTCTTGGTGCCGCTTGCGTGACTCGAACACGCGACCCCATCATTACGAATGATGTGCTCTACCAACTGAGCTAAAGCGGCCCGGGAAGCACCAAGCTTCCAGAATGCGCTGCGTGATAGACTCAACCGCTCGCTAATTCAAGATGGGCAGTGGCGAATTCCGGCCTCGTTGCCGGCAATTCCCATCTACGGTTACCGCGCAACAGGTGCGGCCGTGGCGCGCGGCGGCGTCCAAGCCGGCTGCTCCGCACCTGCATCGCCCGGAGTGTTCGTGACGAAAAATGTTGATTCTCCAGCAAAAAACGCCGAAATGGCGTTGGATACGCCGGCAAGGCGGCCGCTTGCCCGTTGATCGATTGGCCGCCTGCGGCTAACGATCAGGGAACTGTGAGCGAACGCGCAGAGGGAGCTCGCTTGGACCCCATCGAGAAAGCTATCCGCAACGCCTTCGAGAAAGGCAATGCCGAGGACCGGGCGTTCCGAGAGAAGGTCTATCGATCGGCCTTTGCCGCGCTGGACCGCGTCCTGCAGGCCAACCCGAACATCACGGTCGAGGCCGCCATCGGCCGCCGCAAGGCGGTGCAGGCCAAGATCACCGAGATCGAATCCGAATTCCTGCCGGCCGTCCCTGATGTGACGCTGCCGCCGGAAAACGTCGTGCCGGCCAGCAATGGCGCGCTGCCGTCGCCCCGCGTCGACGCGCCGGCCGTTTCGGCCGCGCCTTCGGTCGACGCGCCGCTGCCGCCGTCGCAGTCAGCACGCTCGCCCTCGATCACCGTCGACGGACCGGTGCAACCCGATGCCTCGGACCAGCCCCGTTCGCGCGTGCTGCCGCGCGTGCCCGACATCATGCCGGACGAGACGGCGCTTCCGGATGCGCCCTCGCTCGATGATTCGCCAGGCGCTCCGGTCGGCAACGGCGCGCAGGTCGCGCCCGATCGCGACGAGCGGCGGATCAGGGGCCGGCGCCTGCCGCTGACCGCGATCTTCGTCGTCGCGACATTGCTCGCCGCCGCCGGCATCGGTCTCTACTTCGCCAAGCAAACCGGTGTCTTCAAGACGGCGGCCGAGCTCGACACCGGCCCGCCGGAACCGACGCCGACCCTCGACAGCGAGGACTCCTCGCAGCCGGGCAACACCGGCTCGCCGCAGAAGCCGGGCGAGGCGGACCAGTCGAAGAACTGGATCAACGTCTTCTCGCCCGCCGACCCGACCCATGTCAGCGCGCCTTCCGACGCCGGCGCCGAGGTGATGAAGGACGACACCGGTCAGTTCCTGCGCATCCGCTCCGGCGCTTCCGGTTCGGCCATTGCCTTCGATGTAGGCCAGGGCGTGCTGGAGAAGCTTGTCGGCAAGCACGCCATGTTCGACATCGTCGCCCGCTCGGAAGAGGGCAAGGAGACGCAGATATCGGTCGACTGCAATTTCGGCGATCTCGGCGATTGCGGCCGCAAGCGATACGCCGTCGGACACGAACGCAACGAATATCTGTTCGACGTGCAGTTCCCGGACAAGCATCCGGGCGCCGCCGGCACCATCGCCGTCAACTCCGACATCGACCAGAAGGGCAAGTCGGTCGATATCTACGAGATACGCGTTTCGATCGCGCAGTGATCGCGTCGCACCGTGTCCAAGCAGGCGGGTTGTTGATTAATCCAGCAGGGCCTGCAGCGTCTCGATGCGGTCGGCTTCGACCGACGGCTTGTCCCAGCGCAGCCGCGAGATGCGGGGAAAGCGCATCGCGACGCCGGATTTGTGGCGGGTTGAGCGGTTCAGACCTTCGAACGCCACCTCCAGCACCAGGCCGTTCCTGCGGTCGGCGCGCACCGAGCGCACCGGGCCGAAACGCTCGATCGTGTTGTCGCGTACATATTTGTCGATCTCTTTCAGCTCCTCGTCGGTGAAGCCGAAATAGGCCTTGCCGACCGGCACCAGCTCTTCCGAGCCCTCGGGGCCGGACCACACGCCGAATGTGTAGTCTGAATAAAAGCTCGAGCGCTTGCCGTGGCCACGCTGCGCATACATCAGCACCGCGTCGATGGTGTGCGGGTCGCGCTTCCACTTGAACCAGGGCCCTTTCGGCCGGCCGGCGAGATAGGCCGAATCCCAGCGCTTCAGCATCACCCCTTCGATGATAGGATGCGGCGGCGCCTGGCGCAGCCGTTCCAGCGTCTCCCAATCGGGGAACTCGACCAGCGGCGAGAGATCGAAGCGGCTGGGATCGAGGGTTTGCACAAATGCTTCGAGACGCCTGCGGCGCTCCGTGAAGGCAAGTGCGCGCAAATCCTCGCCGTCGATCTGCAGCGCGTCGTAGCAGCGCATGAAAGCCGGATAGCGCTGCTGGATCTTTGGCGAGACACTCTTGCGGTTGAGCCGCTGCTGCAGGTCGGAGAATGTTCCGGTCGCCTCGCGCGGATCGCCGACCAAAAGCTCGCCGTCGAGCGCCGCTTCGAAAGTCATCGCTGCGGCAAGGTCTGGGAAGGAGCCGGACACGTCGTCGCCGGTGCGTGAATAGAGCCTGCGCACGCCGCCCTCGCACACCGCCTGCACACGGATGCCGTCCCACTTCCATTCCGCCGCATAGGCGCTGTGGTCGAGCTTTTCGAGGTCGCCATCGTCGACGGCGTTGGAGAGCATCACCGGCCGGAACAGCGCAAGTGCCGCGCTCCTCGGCTTTTCCGCCCGGCCTTCCAGCCAGGCGAACAGCTCGGTGTAAGGTGGCGTCAGCCCGTGCCAGAGCTCCTCGATCTCGCTGACATCGACCTTGCCGAGATCGGCCAGAGCCTGTTTGGCGAGCCGCGCCGACACACCGATGCGCAAGCCCCCGGTCACCAGCTTGATGATGGCGAAGCGCGCCGAGATGCTGGCGTCGTCGAGCAGTCGCGCCAGCACCTTGGGCCCGTCGGAACGGCTTGCCGCCTGCAGTCTGCTGACCACCTCGGCCAGCGTCGGCATGTGATTGGGGATGTGCCCTTGCGGCTGCGGCCAGACCAGAGACACAGTCTCGGCAAGGTCGCCGACATAGTCATAGGAATAGCCGAACAGCACCGGATCCATGCGCTCGACGACCAGCGCACGCAGCATCGCCGGCTTCACCGCCGCGATGTTGAGATCGCCCGTGATCGCCGCCAGCGCCAGCCCGCGATCGGGATCCTCGACGCTGTGGAAATAGTCTCTGAGCAGCGTCAGCTTGCCGTTGCGCGACGGCGTCAGCACCAGACGGTCGAGGAGCTCGGCGAAGCGGTTCATGCGCGCCACGCCAGTGACGAAAGCCGGCGCGAGGCCCGCCTCTCTGGCCTGCCGGCCATCTCCCCCGCAAGGGGGGAGATTGGCAGCTTCAGAGCCGGCGCATCTCCCGTTACGTCGGAGATCAGCGAAAGCCGGCGCCACGTCTGATCTCCCCCCTTGAGGGGGAGATGCCCTGCAGGGCAGATCGGGGGGCCGTAGAGCGCGGCGGTGACGATTGGTGAACCCTGCATCATCAATCGCCCTCGTCCTCATAGCCGACGAGATGCAACGGCCTTGCCGCGATGCCCTCCAGCTCGCACCAGCGCACCAGCGCCTCCTCGCGGCCATGCGTGACCCAGATTTCCTCCGCGCCCGTTTCCTTGATCGTGATGATCAGCTCGTCCCAGTCGGCGTGGTCGGAAATGATCAGCGGCAGCTCGACGCCGCCCTGCTTTGCCCGCTGGCGGATGCGCATCCAGCCCGAGGCGAAGCACGAGATGGGGTCGGGAAAACGCCGCGCCCAGCGGTCGGCGAAGGCCGAGGGCGGGCCGACGACGATGGCCCCGGCGAAATCGGCCTTGCCGCCGCTTTCCACCGTCGCCGGCTCAAGCTGGCCGAGATCGATCCCCTGGCTCTGATAGTATTCGCTGAGCTTGGCCAGTGCGCCGTGGATATAGATCGGCTTGTCGTAGCCGGCGTCGCGCAACAGCCGCATCACACGCTGCGCCTTGCCGAGAGCATAGGCGCCGACCAGGTGCGAACGTTCGGGAAACTGCGTCGCCGATTTCAGCACGCGCGCGATCTCCTCATGGTCCGGCGGATGCCGGAACACCGGCAGGCCAAAGGTCGCCTCGGTGATGAAGACATCGCACCGGATGGGCTCGAACGGCAGGCAGGTGGCGTCTTCCTGGCGCTTGTAGTCGCCGGAAGCGACGATGCGCATGCCCCCATGCTCGACGCAGATCTGCGCCGAGCCCAGCACATGCCCGGCCGGGTGGAAGGTGACGGAGACGCCGTTTATGTCGAGTGTTTCGCCAGGGACCGCTGCCTGCGTCGATCCGGCGAAATCCTCGCCATAGCGTAGCCCCATGATGTCGAGCGTTTCTTGCGTGGCGAGCACCGAGCGGTGGCCGGAGCGCGCGTGATCCGAATGGCCATGCGTGATCAGCGCCCGCCCGACGGGCCGCACCGGATCGATGAAGAAATCGCCGGGCGGGCAGTAGAGGCCTTCCGGCCGGGGTTTGAGCAGGTCGTGGGCGCGCATTGTCTTGAACATAGTGGCTAAATTTGCCGCGGGAAGCCCGTTGCAAGAGACTGCTGACTCATCTTAAAGCCAGCCGTCGGCTCCGTATTGCCGGTGGGATTCTTCAGGAATGAAACCGCTCCAGGCCTCGTCGGGCGATTTGACTGCCGATCGTCGCGCCGATTTCGCCGAGATGCTGCTCGCCTCGGGCGAGCCCGCGCAGGCGGCGGAGCTTCTGCTCGGCGCGCTGGAGCTGACGCCGCGATGGGACGCGGGCTGGTTTCGCCTCGGCGAGATGCAGGAAGCGGCTGGCCTGCTCGACCAAGCCGCAGAAGCCTGGATCATGGCGCTGAAGCTGGACCCCGGGGATCGCCTCGGCGCCGTGCTCAAGCTTCAACTAATCGGCAAGGCGCCCGCGGCCCCGGCGCCTCCCAGCGCCTTTGTCGAGACCTTGTTCGATCACTACGCCGACAGCTTCGAAGAGTCGCTTGTCTGGAAGCTGGGCTATCGGCTGCCGGACTTCCTCGGCCAGGCCATCCGCGAGGCAAGGCCCGGCCGGTTCCGCCTGGCCATCGACCTCGGCTGCGGCACCGGCCTGATGGGCGAAAGGCTGCGCCCGTTCGTCGACCGTCTGGAGGGCTACGACATCTCGGCCGCCATGCTGAGGAAAGCGAAAGCCAAGGGCATCTATGACCTGCTGGCCAAGGCCGACCTTCAGCGTTTTTCTCATCCCGGAGCGGGGGCCGACCTTGTGGTCGCGGCCGATGTATTCATCTATCTGGGCGCCCTCGAACGCATCGTCGGCGCGGTGGCTGGCACGCTTGCCGAGGACGGCCTGTTCGCCTTTTCGCTCGAGACGCTTGCCGGCAGCAGTGATTTCGCCCTTTTGCAGTCACGGCGCTACGCTCATTCCGAGGCCTATGCGCGGCGCGTGCTCTCCGCCAGCGGGCTGGCGGTCCTGTCTCTGGAAAGCATGGTTATCCGGCACGACCGGCATGATCCCGTCATGGGCCTGGCCGTCGTGGCCGGCTTCCCCGCCGCTTCTGCCGGGTGAGCACTCAGGCATGAGCCGGTGCTTGCTGCGAAAAAGCCTGAATGGCATGGTCGGGGTGGCGCGGGGCAGACATCACGAGGAGAAATCCATGCGCTGGACCATGGTTGTGTTGGCGTCCTGCCTGACGGTCGCCGGCTGTGTCGGCGGCACGTCGATGGCCGAGCGCCAGGACGAGGACGTCCAATCCTCGTTGCAATATGACGATGTGCCTTGCGATCAACTGCTGGCGCAGCGCAATCAGCTGGCGCAGCAGAACAATCTGCCGATCACGGCCAAGCCGAGCTTCTCCAATCCGGCGATGGGCTTCGGCCCGTTCACGCCGGACATGCGCTCCAAGGCGCAGCGCGCCAGCAACAAGGCGAGCGGCGAGATCGACGCCATGAGCCGCTCGATCGAGCGCCGCGACTGCGGCAAGCCGAAGAAGAAAGAGACGTTCGGGTTGTCCGGCTCGCAGCCTTCCTGAGCGTTCGCGGCAGGCGATCAAGCAGCGATTTCGGGCCCCTGGACTAATACCCGGCCTCGCGGTCCACCAGGTTTTCAAGCTTTTCGCCGCGCTCGAAGGCTGCCATCTGGCGAAGCATGATCGGCGCCAGATGGGCCGGGTCCGAGGTCGCCGCCGCGTGCGGCGTGATAAAGACTTTCGGATGGCTCCACAGCGGGCTGGTCTTCGGCAGCGGCTCGACCTCGAACACGTCGAGGCTCGTCTCCTTCAGCGTCCCGTCGTCCAGCGCGCGCACGATGTCGGCGTCCTTCTGCAGGCGTCCGCGACCGGCATTGATCAGCACCGCGCCGCCAAGCCCGTTGCGCCGGCGCAGTTCCTTCAGCAGGCCATAGTTGATGATCCCTTGCGTTTGCGGCGTCAGCGGCAACAGCACCACGAGGATATCGGTGGCGTTGAGGAAGGGGATCAGCCCGGCTTCGCCGGAATAGCTCGAAACGCCCTTCATCGGCCGGTCGGTGCGCGACCAGCCGTTCACGGCAAAGCCGAGCGACAAAAGCACCGATGCCGCCGCGCGGCCGAGATGGCCGAGGCCCATGATGCCGACGGAAATGTCGCCGGCCGGGCGCTGCGGCGGCTCGTGCCAGATCTTCTTTGGCTGCTGTGCCCGATAGAGCATGCCGTGCCGGTGATGATCGAGCACCCGCCACACGACATATTCGGTCATGTATTGGGTGAGATTGTCGGCGACGACCCTGACGATCGGCACGTCGGGCAGGCCGGGATCAGCGAAGATATGGTCGACCCCGGCGCCGACCGAAAAGATGGCTCGCAGATTGGGCAGCCCGGAGAGCAGGTTCGGCTTGTGCTTCCACACGACCGCGTAGGCAATCGAGGGATCGCTGGGGCCTGCAGGCTCTAGCACCACCTCGCGCTCAGCCGCCAGCAACTGATGCCAGCGCTGTGGATGAAAGGCCGTGACGGCAAGCAGGATTTTGCCTTTTTCCATTTGCGGATTCAGTCCTTGTTACGTCGATCCAGCCGAGCTTATTCGCTGACCACGCCGGTCGGCGCCGTCTCGATCTTGAAGGCCGCCGCCATCAGCGCCCGCGTATAGTCGGTCTGCGGGCTGCCAAAAATCTGTTCGGAAGGTCCCGCTTCGACGACCTTGCCATTGCGCATGACGATGACGTCATTGGCAAGGGCGCGGACGACCTTGAGGTCATGGCTGATGAAAAGATAGGCGAGATTGTGCTTGGCTTGCAGGTTGCGCAAAAGATCGACCACTTGCGCCTGCACGCTCATGTCGAGCGCCGAGGTCGGCTCGTCGAGCATGACGAAGCGCGGATTGAGCACCATGGCGCGGGCAATGGCCACGCGCTGGCGCTGACCGCCGGAAAATTCATGCGGGTAGCGATGGCGCGTTTCGGGATCGAGGCCAACCTCCTTCAGCACGGCGACCACCTTGTCGTCGCGCTCGTCGGGCGAGAGTTTCGGCTCGTGGATCTTCAAGCCTTCCTCGATGATCTCCGAAACCGACAGGCGTGGGCTGAGCGACCCGAACGGGTCCTGGAAAACGATCTGCAATTCGCGCCTGAGCGGCCGCATGGCGCTGAAGGAAAGCTGGTTGATGTGGCGTCCATTGAAATTGATCGCCCCGGTCGAAGAGATCATCCGCGCGAGCGCCAGCCCGAGCGTCGTCTTGCCGGAACCGGATTCGCCGACCACGCCGAGCGTCTGGCCGGCGCGCACGGTGACGTCGATGCCGTCCACGGCCTTCACATGATCGACAGTCTTGCGGAAGAAGCCCCTCTTGATCGGGAACCAGACCTTCATGTCCTTGCCGGTCATGACGGCCTTGGCGGCCGGGTCTGCCGCAGGCGGCTTCCCCTTCGGCTCGGCGGCCAGCAGATGCTTCGTGTAAGGATGTTGCGGGTTGGCGAATATCCCCTTGGTCGGCCCGGTCTCGACGATCTTGCCCTTGGTCATCACGCAGACACGGTCGGCGATCTTCCTGACGATGCCGAGGTCGTGGGTGATGAACAGCATCGACATGCCCTTGCGGCTTTTCAACTCCGCGAGCAGTTGAAGGATCTGCGCCTGCACGGTCACGTCGAGCGCCGTCGTCGGCTCGTCGGCGATCAAAAGCTCCGGCTCGTTGGCCAGCGCCATTGCGATCATGACGCGCTGGCGCTGGCCGCCGGAGAGTTGATGCGGGTAGGCGTCGAGACGTTTTTCCGGTTCGCGGATGCCGACCTCGTTGAGCAGTTCCAGCACGCGCGCCCTGGCCTGGCGGTCGCCGAGGCCCTGATGCAGCTTCAGCACCTCGACGATCTGTTGCTCGACCGTGTGCAGCGGGTTGAGCGAGGTCATCGGCTCTTGGAAGATCATGGTGATCTTGTTGCCGCGCACGCCGCGCAACGCCTTCTCGTTCATGGCGAGCAGGTCGGCGCCACTGAACAGGATTTTGCCTGAGGGATGACTGGCGGCGGGATAGGGCAGAAGCTTCAGCACCGACAGCGCCGATACCGATTTGCCCGAGCCGGATTCGCCGACCAGGGCAACGGTCTCGCCCTTGCCTATGTCGAACGAGATATGGTCGACGGCGACGGACTGCTTGCCGCCCTGCGCGAAGGCGACACTCAGATCTTGGACGGACAAAAGGGCTTCGCTCATTTGAACGTCTTGCGCGGATCGAAGGCGTCGCGCGTCGCCTCGCCGATGAAGACCAGCAGGGACAGCATCAGCGAAATGACGATGAAGCCGGAAATGCCGAGCCAGGGCGCGTTGAGATTGCGTTGCGCCTGTTTCAGCAATTCGCCGAGCGAGGCCGAGCCGGGCGGCAGGCCGAAGCCGAGATAGTCGAGCGAGGTCAGCGTCGAGATCGAGCCTGAGAGCAGGAAGGGCAGGAAGGTCAGTGTCGCTACCATGGCGTTCGGCAACAGGTGCCGGAACATGATGGTGAGGTTTGGCACGCCGAGCGCGCGGGCCGCGTTGACATATTCGAAGTTGCGGGCGCGCAGGAATTCGGCCCGCACAACGCCGACCAGGGCGACCCACGAGAACAGCAGCATCAAGCCGAGCAGGATGAAGAAGCCGGGCGGAAGGATGGCCGAGACGATAAGCAGCAGGTACAGCACTGGGATCGCCGACCAGATCTCGATGAAACGCTGGAAGAGGAGGTCGGTCCAGCCGCCGAAATAGCCTTGCAACGCGCCGGCCGCGACGCCGATCAGCGATGACCCGAGCGTCAGGATCAGGCCGAACAGAACCGAGATGCGGAAGCCGTAAAGCACGCGCGCAAGCACATCGCGGGCTTGGTCGTCGGTGCCCAGCCAGTTCCAGTTGCCGACCACGCAATTGGCGTCGGCCTCGCCTTTCGGATACTGGCTGCAGCGCGTCTTCTTGTCGTAAAGCCAGGACGGCTTTGCCGGAGCCGGTTCCGGAATGGCGTTGTTGACGGTCTGATAGGAGTAGCGGACCGGCGGCCAGATCATCCAGCCATTGGCGTTGATTTCGTCTTGGATGACTGGATCGCGATAGTCGGTGACCGCATAGAAGCCGCCGAACTTCTCCTCCGGATAGGCGACCAGAACCGGAAACAGGATCTCGCCCTTGTATGAGGCGATGATCGGCTTGTCGTTGGCGATCAGCTCGGAGAACAGCGACAGCACGAACAGGAACAGAAAGATCCAGAGCGACCAGTAGCCGCGCCGGTTGGCCTTGAAGTTCTGCAACCGCCTTTGGTTGAGCGGCGACAGAAATGGCCTGCGGGGCCTGGCCGGCGCGCTTTCGATCGCAGCCTCGGCCATCAGATGTCTCTCCGCTCGAAGTCGATGCGCGGATCGACCCAGGTGTAGATCAGGTCGGACAAGAGGCCGACGAACAGGCCAAGCAGCGAGAAGATGTAAAGCGTGGCGAACACCACCGGATAGTCGCGATCGATCACCGACTTGAAGCCGAGCAGGCCGAGGCCGTCGAGCGAGAAGATGTTCTCGATCAGCAGCGAGCCGGTGAAGAAGGCCGAGATGAAGGCGCCGGGAAAGCCGGCGATCACGATCAGCATGGCGTTGCGGAAGACGTGGCCATAGAGCACCTTGCGCTCGGACAGGCCCTTGGCGCGCGCCGTCACGACATATTGCTTGCGGATTTCTTCGAGGAAGGAGTTCTTGGTGAGCAGGGTGGTCGTTGCGAAGGCCGACAGCACTAGCGCCGTCAGCGGCAGCGTCATGTGCCAGAAATAGTCGGCGATCTTGGCGGGCCAGGACAGCTGGTCCCAATTGTCCGAAACGATGCCGCGCAGCGGGAACCAGTCCCAGAACGAGCCGCCGGCGAACAGCACCATCAAAAGGATGCCGAACAGGAAGCCGGGAATGGCATAGCCGACGATGACGACGCCGCTGGTCCACACGTCGAAGGTCGAGCCGTCCTTCACCGCCTTGCGGATGCCGAGCGGGATCGAGATCAGATAGGATAACAGCGTGATCCACAGGCCGATTGAGATCGAGACGGGCATCTTCTCCAGGATCAGGTTCAGCACCGAGATATCGCGGAAATAGCTGTCGCCGAAATCGAAGCGGATATAGTTCCACAGCATCATGCCGAAGCGTTCGAGCGGCGGCTTGTCGAAGCCGAACTGCTTTTCCAGCTTCTTGATGAATTCTGGATCGAGCCCCTGCGCGCCGCGATATTTCGAGCCGACATCGCCGGCAACGTCGAAATTGCCGCCACCGCCGCCGGCGTCGCCGCCTCCACTGCCCAGGCGATCGTTGCCACCTTGGTTGGTCAACTTGGCGATCACCTGCTCGACCGGGCCGCCTGGCGCGAACTGGATGACCGCGAAGGAGATCGCCATGATGCCGAACAGCGTCGGGATCATGAGAAGAATGCGGCGCAGGATATAGGCGCCCATCAGGCGTCCGACTCCGCGCAAACGTTCATGTCAGGCTTTGCCAATCTTTGCTGCCTTGCCCTTGTCGACCCACCACAGCGCCTCGACCGGAAAGCCGAAATCGGGTTTCTGCTCGGGAAAGCCGAACATGTCCCAGTAGGCGCTTCGGTGATTCGCCAGATACCAACTTGGAATCCAATCGCGCCGCGCGCGCAAGGCCCGGTCCAGTGCGCGCATGGCGGTGGTCAGGCTTTCGCGGTCCTTGGCGGCGCCGACGGCATCGATCAGCGCGTCGATTGCCGGGCTTGCAATGCCCGACAGGTTGCGCGAGCCGGACACGGCGGCGGTGCGCGAGTGGAAGAAAATCTCCAGATCGTCGCGGGTCGGCGTGGCGCTGAAACTGAATGCGGCCGACAGCAGGTCGAAGTCGAATGTCGATTGCCTGAGCTGGTACTGCGCCGAATCCACCAGACGGATCGAGGCGTCGATGCCGATTGCCTTCATGTTGGCGACCCAGGGCGAATAGACCTGCACAAAGGTCTCGTCATCGACCAGGAATTCGGCCTTCAGCCGTCCGCCTTTGTCGTTGACCACGAAATCGCCGGAGCGTTTCCAGCCTGCCTGTGCGAGCAGCTTCAGTGCGGCGCTCAGTTGTTTGCGGTCTCGCCCGGACCCATCCGACGGCGGTTGCTTCACTGCTTCGCCGAAGGCTTCCGCCGGCAGCTGGTCGCGCAAGGGTTCCAGCAGCGCCAGTTCCTGCGGCGTTGGCATGCCCTCGGCCCGAAAGTCGGATTTCTCGAAGCAGGATTGCGAACGCTCGTAGGACCCATAGAAAAAATTGCGCCGGGTCCATTCGAAATCGAAGCAGAGCGCGATCGCCTGCCGCACATGCGGATCCTTGAATTGCTCACGTCGCTGGTTGATGGCGGTGGCCTGCATGGACGGCGTCGTCTCGGCAGGAAATTCATGCTTGATCACGTTGCCGGCGGTGAAGGCAGGAAAGTCGTAGGCTGTCGCCCAGACTCGCGACGTGGCCTCTTCCCGATAGAGGATCTCGCCCTTCTTGAAGGCCTCGAACGCGGCAGTGCGATCCTGGTAGAATTCGATGCGGATCCGCCCGAAATTGTTCTGGCCGCTATTGACCGGCAGGTCGTTCCCCCAATAGTCGGCCACGCGCTCATATTCGATCCAGGTGCCCGCTGACCAGCGTCCGACCTTGTAGGCGCTTGAGCCGAGCGGCGGATTGAGCTGCGAGGAATCGAACGGGTTGGCCGTGAAAAAGGCCTTCGAAAGGATAGGAAACCCGACGATGTTGAGGATGGTTCGGGCAGACTGCTTGCCATCGAATGTAAGTTCGACGGTGTGAATGTCCTTCGCCACAGCTTCCAGATGCGTCAGCGGCAGCGCGTAGTCCGGATGCCCTTTGTCTTTCAGCAGCTTGAAGGTGAAGGCGACGTCGTCTGCCGTTAGCGGGGAACCGTCATGGAACCGCGCCTGCGGGCGCAGCGAGAAGGTGAAACTATTGCGGTCGTCCGAAATCGTCACGCTCTCGGCGATCAGCCCGTAGACCGCGTCAGGCTCGTCGAGCGCTCTGGCCATCAGCGTATCGAAGCACATTTCCATGCGCTGCGGGGAATCGCCCTTGGGGACGAATGAATTCAGCGTGTTGAAGGTCTGCGGGCTCTGGTTCGCGCCCCAGTTGGGCGGCGAGAAATTGAACGTGCCGCCTTGCGGCGCATCGACTTTGACATAGTCGAAATGTGTGAAATCGGGCTTGTATTTCAGGTCGCCGAAGGCCGACAGGCCGTGCAGCTTGACGCCCGACGGAGTGTCGGCAAAGGCCCGGCCCCGCAGCAGCGCGGCGGCAGTGGCTGCGGCGCCGAGCCCCAGGACATCGCGGCGACGAAGCAAAGCCTGCCGCCCCATCAATTGAGGCCCTTGTATCTGGCGGCCAGCGCCTTTTCCTTCTCGGGGTCGATCCACCAGGAATCGATATCGGCGCCGAGATATGCCGGCTGCTTTTCCGGTATACCGAACTTGTTCCAATAGGCATACCAGACAGCCGAGCGATAGTACTGCGGCAGAACGTAGAAGTTCCACAAAAGCACTCGGTCAAGGGCATGGGTGGCGGCGACCAGGTCGGCGCGATCGGTGGCGAAAATGATCCGATCGATCAGGGCGTCGACGACCGGGTCCTTAATGCCCATAAGGTTACGCGATCCCGGGGTCTCTGCTGCCTTCGAACTCCAGAATTCCCGCTGCTCGTTGCCGGGCGATTCAGATTGCTGAAGCACCGTCGTCACCACGTCGAAGTCGAAGTGATTGATACGGTTGATATATTGGGTCTGGTCGATGATGCGTAGGGTGGCGTCAACTCCAATCTTGCGCAGGTTGGCGATGTAAGGGCTGGAGATGATCTGGTCGGTATCGTTCGAACCCAGTATCTCGAACTTAAGCGGCGCGCCGGTCTTCGGGTTGACCATCTTGCCGCCTTTGATCTGCCAGCCGGCCTGAGCAAGAAGATCAACTGCCTGTTTGAGGTATTTCCGCTCAGCCTGAGGCGAGTCATAGACAGGCAGCTTGAACTCCTGCGTAAACAATTCGGGGGGCAGCTTATCGCGATACTTCTCCAGGATATCCAGCTCCTTGCCTTTCGGCAGCCCGCTTGACGCCAGTTCGGTGCCCTGGAAATAGCTCGATGTTCTGGTGTTGAAACCGAAAAACAACGTCCTGTTCATCGTCTCGAAGTCGAAGGGCAGGGTCAGCGCCTCACGCACCCTGCGGTCCTGGAAAAGCGGTCGCCGCTGGTTGAATACGAAGCCCTGCATGGGCTGCGCATGCTCGCTCTCGAAGGTTTTCTTGATCACGTCCCCAGCCTTGAAGGCCGGGAAGTTGTAGAACGTTGCCCATCTGCGCGAACTCATCTCGCGATGAGTGTCGTCAAGTCCACCTTTGGTGAAGGCCTGCCATGCGGCGTTGTCGTCGAGGATGTAGGTGAAGTGCTGCGTGTCGAAATTGTCGCGGCCTATCTTCACCGGCAGCTTGGCCCCCCAATAGTCAGGCACCCGCTGCCAGATGATCTCCGAACCGGGCTTGAAGCTGGCGATCTTATAGGCGGCGGAGCCCAGCGGCGGCTCCAGCGTCGGCCTGGTGATGTCGCGCTTCTTGCCCCTTGCATCGGTGCCTTCCCACCAATGCTTCGGCAAAACGACGAGATCGCCGAGGATCTTGGGCAGCTCACGATTGCCCTTCTGGTTGAAATGGAACTCGACCTCGCGATCCGAGATCGCGACCGCCTCGGTCACGTTCTCGAAATAACGGTTGTATCTGGGGCTGTTGGCCTTCAGCACCTGGAATGACCAGACCACGTCGTCGACGGTGATCGGCTGGCCGTCATGCCATTTTGCCCGCGGATCGAGCCGGTAGGTGGCCGAGGAAAAATCGGCAGGGTACTTAAAGGCGTCTGCGATCAGCGGGTGGCTGACACTGCCTTCGTCGGTAGCCTGTTCCATCAGCGTGTCGTAAAGCAGGCCGCCACCAAAATCGGCGAAGCCGGCGGCGGGCGACCCTTGCACGATATAGGGGTTGAAGCTGTCGAAGGTCCCTATAGCGACGGCATTGTAGGTGCCGCCCTTCGGCGCATCCGGATTGACATAATCGTAATGCTGGAAATTCTCGCCGTATTTTGAAGGTCCGATCAGCGACGATGTCGTGCGCCATTCGTCGGCGAAGCCGGCGTGGAGGCTGGCGGCGAAGGCGAGCGCGAATGCCGATGCGAAAAGCGTGCGGAAGCGGCCAACCTTCATGCGTTCTCCTCGTCGCTAGTTCCAACCACCCGCAATCTAGATCATTTAACGGCGGTGGAAACCGCAAGGGACTGCCTTTGTCGCTGTCCATGCAGCTTTCCTAACAGAAAAGCCGGGACGAACCCGGCTTTTCCAAGGACGTCTCTGACAAAATGTTTATTGAGCGGGCGCCGCCGGCTTCGCCGGAGCGGCGCTTTCGGCGGGCTTGGCTGGCGCCGCACCTTCCGCCGGCTTCGCGGCTTCGGCCGGCTTTGCCGAAGCATCGGCGGCGGCACCCGGTTGCGGCAGCGGCTTCGGATTGTCCGACAGCGTGCGCAGATAGGCGATCACATTGGCGCGGTCTTCTTCCTTCGGCAGGCCTGCGAAGCCCATTGCCGTACCCTTCACGAATTTCTTCGGCGAGGTGATGAAGTGATTGAGGTTCTCGTAGGTCCAGTGCTCCTGGCCGCCCTTCGAGAAGTCCTTCATGCCGGCCGAATAGGCGAAGCCCGCATGCTCGGCGACGGGACGGTCGACGACGTCCCAGAGATCCGGACCGACCTTGTTCGGGCCGCCCTTTTCACCGGAATGGCAGGCCTGACATTTCTTGAAGATGGATGCGCCCGCCTCGGCATTGGCACTGGCGAGCAAGTCGGCGATCGGCTTTTCGGCCGCGGCAGGCGCGGCTGCGCCGCCTTCGGTCGGCTCCTGGGCCTCGATGGCGAAGCCGGGCTTTTCGGGGGCGGGCGAGGCGAACAGCCCGTCCGAGACGAGGCCTATCGAAAAGATAATGAAGCAGGTTCCCAGAAATCCGCCGAGCAGCTTGTTGACTTCGTTGGAATCCATACGCCCCTTGCTCCCTTTTCCGGCGGACCGTCCCGTCCACTCCGTCCGTCGGTATCGCGAACTGCCCTGAAAGGCCAGTCAAATCGGGCGGAAACTAGGTCTTTTGCTCTGGCGTTGCAACACCTATAAGGGCGCTTCCAGTGAGACCTTTTGCCACTTTTCCATCCCCGTTTTTCGACCGCCCTGAAATCCGATGCCGACCTTGATCCTGATCCCCGCCCGCATGGCCTCGACGCGCCTGCCGGGCAAGCCGCTGGCTGACATTGCGGGCGCGCCGATGATCGTCCATGTCGCCCGCCGCGCCGCCGAGGCTGGACTTGGCCGCGTCGTGGTGGCGACCGACACGCAAGCCGTCGCGGAGGCCGTGCGGGCGCACGGCTTCGAGGCTGTCATGACCCGCATGGATCACGAATCGGGCTCTGACCGCATCTTCGAGGCGCTGAAGGCCCTCGATCCCAAAAAGCAGGTGGAAACGATCGTCAACGTCCAGGGAGACCTGCCGACCATCGATCCCGAGATCATCGGCGCGTCGCTACGTCCGTTTGAGGACAGATCGGTCGATATCGCGACGCTCGGCGTCGAGATCGTGCGCGACGAGGAAAAGACCAACCCGAATG
Organism: Mesorhizobium sp.; assembly: GCA_004020875.1. Classification (GTDB taxonomy): domain Bacteria; phylum Pseudomonadota; class Alphaproteobacteria; order Rhizobiales; family Rhizobiaceae; genus Mesorhizobium. Next base: position 153,897 of record SAPZ01000003.1, on the reverse strand, counting down.
TGGTCAAGATCGTCGGCTCTCCACGTTCCGCGACACGGCTGCAAGCGCTCTATTTCACCCGCGCCACCGCGCCATGGGGCGAGGGGCCGCTCTACCATCATATCGGCCTCTATGCTTATCGCCGCGACGCGCTGGAACGCTTCGTCGCGCTCAAGCCCTCGCCGCTGGAGCGTCGAGAGCGGCTGGAGCAATTGCGCGCGCTGGAAGCCGGCATGCGCATCGACGCCGAGATCATCAAATCGCTGCCGCTTGGCGTCGACACGCCCGACGATCTTGAGCGCGCCAGACAGATACTTTCAAGCTGAGACCATCCGCATGACTGCAAAGAACAACAGAATCTCCTTCCAGGGCGAACCCGGGGCCAATTCCGACACGGCCTGCCGCAACATGTTCCCCACGATGGACCCCTTGCCCTGCCCGACCTTCGAGGACGCGTTCAATGCGGTCGAGACCGGCAAGGCCGAGCTCGCCATGATCCCGATCGAGAACACGATCGCCGGCCGCGTCGCCGACATCCATCACCTGTTGCCGGAATCGAAGCTGCACATCGTCGGCGAGTATTTCCTGCCGATCCACTTCCAGCTGATGGTGCTGCCCGGAGTGAAGCGCGAAGAGATCAAGACCGTGCACAGCCACATCCATGCGCTGGGACAGTGCCGCAAATATATCCGCAAGAACGGCTGGAAGCCGGTGATCGCCGGCGACACGGCGGGTTCGGCCAAGATGGTGTCGGAGGTCAAGGACCGCACGATGGCCTCGCTGGCGCCGGCTTTGGCCGCGGAACTCTATGGGCTAGACATCATCGAGAGGAATGTCGAGGACACCGACTCCAACGTCACCCGCTTCGTCGTGCTGACCAAGAACAAGCAATGGGTGGAGCGGCCCACGCCCGACGCCAAGATGATGACCACCTTCATCTTTCGCGTCCGCAACGTGCCGGCCGCGCTCTATAAGGCCATGGGCGGCTTCGCCACCAACGGCATCAACATGACCAAGCTCGAGAGCTACCAGCTCGGCGCCTTCACCGCGACGCTGTTCTACGCCGACATTGAAGGGCACCCGGACGATCCGCTGGTCAAGCTGGCGCTGGACGAGCTGCGCTTCTTCTCGCGCGAAATGCGCATCCTTGGCGTCTACCCGGCAAGCGCCTCGCGCGAGCAGTGGAAGGTGGCTGATTAGGGCATGTCAATACAAGGCACATGCGTGAAACGGTGACTTAGGCCTACGCTTGGATGTCCCACGGATTTACCAGCGTTACTCCCATTCCCTCGAAATCGCCGATGTTGCGCGTTACCAGCGTCATTCGCCGGGTGAGGGCCGTGGCGGCGATATACGCGTCATTGATCGGTTTGGGATTGGGCACATGCCATCGTGCCGCCTGAACAGCTGCCGCGTCGTCCAGCGGCACGATTCGACCGGAGAATGTTACGATGACCGCATTTTCCAACCAGTTGCGCAATACTTTGCCAGCAACGGCATCATGGCGTTCCACCTGTCTTACGCCGATCTCCAGCTCGTGCAGCACCACGGCCGAAATAAAGGTTTCGGCAGGATCGACGGTCTCGTTCCAGAGCACGACGTTAGGATGTGCCCTACCGCTCGATACCTTTCGCAATTCGGACACGACATTGGTATCGAGCAACAGCATCAGGACAGGTCTACTGGCTCGGCACGTTCCGTGCGGGGCGGGAGCGGCAAATCGAGGTCACCCGCCTCCGGCGCAGCCAGCATGTCACCGAGCGACCGCGTTTTGCCGGTGAGCCGTTTATATTCATCGAACGACATGAGGACATGCGCTGGCCGCCCCCTGTCGGTGATGATCACAGGACCGTCCTTGGCAGCGCGTTTTGCGCGGCCAAGATCCTGATTGAGTTCGCGACCCGAAAGCGTGGTGATCATATCGATTTCGCAAATGTAGTTACGTAACCACATCTAATGCATTTGAGCAGAAATTGCAAGGTTGAGCGGATAGATAGCAACCACCCATCGCAGGTGATTGGTGTGCCACGTGTAGGAGTGTGCCTGGCGGCTCACCCTGTTTCACAACGACTTGCGCTTAGATCACCGCGCCCAGCGGCACGTAGTCAATCTCCAAGAATTTCTCCACCTCCGGTACCCAGCGGTCGCGAACGAAGGCGACGTGGTCGGGGTGCTCGTTGTAGCGCGTGTAGGCCGCCTGGTCGGCGAACTCCATCGAGAAGCCGAATTGGTAGTCGTTCTTGGGGCTCACCTGTCGCAGTTGCTCGAAATGAGTGACGCCCTTGATCCCGGTCAGGATTTTCTTGGCGTCGTGGAGGAAGCGCTTTGTCTCCAGCGAATGCGGCGGATGCTTCAAAGTGAAGACGACCGTATGACGGATCATTCTTCTGCTCCTATTTGCTGTCGACCCAGGCGCGGATGAGGTGGTGGGCGATCGCCCCTTTCGGCGGCGTGATCAAGCCGCCGGCATGCTGCCTATCCAGCATCGTGCGCACCTCGTCGCGAAAGAACCAGCGGCAGTCCTCCAGCTCGTTGAGGTCGGCCTGGATATCCTCGTTGAGCGGCTCGCCGAAGCAGCCGATCATCAGCGAATACGGGAACGGCCAGGGCTGGCTGGCGTGGTAGACGACGCGGCCGAGCCGGATACCGGCCTCCTCCAGCGTCTCGCGCCGCACCGCCGCCTCGATCGTCTCGCCCGGCTCGATGAAGCCGGCAAGCGCTGAATACATGCCCGGCGCGAAATGCCGGCCGCGCCCCAGCAGGCACTTCTCGCGCGTTGCCGTCAGCATGATCGCCACCGGGTCGGTGCGCGGGAAATGGTCGGTGCCGCAGGCCGGACAGTGGCGCCGGTAGCCGCCGGCGCGCATCTCCGAGCGGTTGCCGCATTTCGAGCAGAAGGCGTGGCTGGCATGCCAGGCAAGCAGCGCCGCCCCTTGCGCCAGCGCGCCGGCCGCCGCCTCGTCGATCAGCCCCTGCATGTAGACGGAACGATAGTCGATCGCCTTGATCGTCTCGGGGAGATTTTCCGGCTCGACACCCGCCGGCACGGCCAGCACCGGGCCGGCGTCGGAGAAGCCGAGCAGCACGCCGCGATCGAGCGAGACATCGAAGGCCTCGCTCTCGGCCACGTTGAACCATGGGTCGAATTTGTCGCCGTCGAGTTTGAGGTAAAGCCGGCCGGCATGCATTAGCATCAGCCGTGTGGTCCGGTCGGCCAGCGCCTTTTCGACCGCGTCGTCGGCGCGGTTCTCGGATTGCCGGTCGATCCGGTTGCCGGCGAAGCCGACGAACTGGCTCGGCTCGCGCAAGGGCGCGTCAAACAGGCGGAAGCTCATGGGGACTCGGAATGCGCTGGTGGACACTGGTCAGCTTATAGCGCCGCCTTGATCGTTTCGGCAAACCGCCTCATATCGGAGCGCTGATAGGGCTCGCGTATGCCGTGCCCCCAGACAGGGCCGGGCCAGCCGGGATCGCCCTCTGACCGGGCGATGACATGGACATGCAGCTGGCGCACGATGTTGCCCAGAGCGCCGGTGTTGATCTTGGTGCAACCGGTGACCCGCTTCAGCGCCTGCGCCACCATATTGGTCTCGAAGGTCAGCATCGCCTGGTCGAGCGGCGTCATCTCATGGATTTCCTCCACGCCCGGACGCTGCGGCACCAGCACCAGCCACGGCCAGCGGCGATCGTTCATCAATCTGAGTTCGCAAAGGCCAAGCCACATAAGCTGCTCGCTGTCCGCCTCCAGACGGGCGTCCAGCGTGAAACCGGCCTTGAGGCCAGGCAGCATGGGCGTTTCCTTCGTTTCTTGTATCATTCTTCAAACCAACGAACGCTAGAGCGGCGGCAAGGTGGCTGCAAGCGATTCATTGACCGCTCCTGGCGATTTGAAGGACTTTCCGGTCTCCATATGGCCGCAGGCTCCGGCTCTGCCCTTGCATTTCGCCGCTGAATTGCCGATATGGAGCGCGGGAGGTTGGTGGTGGACGATCCACTCGCCAACCGGGTCAGGTCCGGAAGGAAGCAGCCCTAACGAGCCCGGAACGGGTCATTGTTCCAGCCTCCCACCTCTTCGCCTTTCTCCCGCGACATTGACGGCGCCAAGCCGCGCGGGCGAGACTATGCGCAGGAATCGGCCGCCTTCCGTCGCGGTCCTGGGAGCTTTTGACGGCGAATGAGCGAAGCCGGAAACTTGGGGACGGAAAGCCTGGAGACCGGTAAGGCCGGCGCCTATCGCGTCCTGGCGCGCAAATATCGCCCTTCGAATTTCACCGAGCTGATCGGCCAGGAGCCGATGGTCCGCACGCTGACCAATGCCTTTGCCACCGGCCGCATCGCCCAGGCCTGGATGCTGACGGGCGTGCGCGGCGTCGGCAAGACGACCACAGCGCGCATCCTCGCGCGCGCGCTCAACTACAAGACCGCGACGGTCGACCAGCCCTCCGTCGACCTTTCGATCCCCGGCGAGCACTGCCAGGCGATCATGGAGGGCCGTCACGTCGACGTCATCGAGATGGACGCCGCCTCCCACACCGGCATCGACGACATCAGGGACATCATCGACCGCGTGCGCTACGCGCCGGTCTCGGCCCGCTACAAGGTCTACATCATCGACGAAGTGCACATGCTCTCCACCCAGGCCTTCAATGGCCTGTTGAAGACGCTTGAAGAGCCGCCGCCGCACGTCAAATTCATCTTCGCCACGACCGAGATCCGCAAGGTGCCGATCACGGTTTTGTCGCGCTGCCAGCGCTTCGATTTGAGGCGCATCGATGCCGGCGCGCTGGTCGCGCATCTGTCCTCGATCGCCGCCAAGGAAGGCATTTCCGTCGACGATGAGGCCCTGGCGATGATCGCGCGGGCCGCCGAGGGCTCGGCGCGTGATTCGCTCTCCATCCTCGACCAGGCGATCGCCCATGGCAGCGGCACCGTCAGCGCCGATGCGGTGCGCGCCATGCTCGGCCTCGCCGACCGCGCCCGCATCATCGATCTGTTCGAGCATGTTATGAAAGGCGACGTCGCGGCGGCCTTGGCGGAATTCCGCGCGCAATACGATACCGGCGCCGATCCGGCCGCCGTGCTCACCGACCTTGCCGAGTTCAACCACCTCGTCACCCGCCTGCGCTTCGTGCCGGCGGCCGCCGACGATGCCTCGCTTTCCGAGGATGAGCGCCGGCGCGGCGCCGAGTTCGCCGGCGCGCTCTCGGTGCGCGTGCTGTCGCGGACCTGGCAGATGCTGCTTAAAGGCATTCCCGAGGTGCAGTCCTCCAACCGCCCGGTCAGTGCCGGCGAGATGGTGCTGATCAGGCTGGCGCATGCCGCCGATCTGCCGACGCTGGACGAGGCGCTGAAATCGCTGGAAGGCGCGGGCCCGCTGCCGAACGGCGCGCCGCGCGCCAATGGCGCATCGGCAAATCCGGGCAATGGCGGCGGCGCCAGCGCCGTGGCGCAGGCGCGGATGCCCAGTTCAAATGGCGGCGCGCAGACGATGCGGCTGGTCGAGGCGCAGCCCGTGCCGGAGGCCTATGTTCCGCAATCGGCGCCGGTCACCGAAGCGCCTGTCGTTCCGGTGAAATCGCTGGCCGACATCGTCGCGCTCGCCGACGCCAATCGCGACATCGCTTTCAAGGTGCTGCTGAAACGCTGCGTGCGGCCGGTGCGCATCGAGCCCGGTCGCCTCGACGTCACCCTGACCGACGACGCTCCGAAGATGCTGCTCAACGACCTGACCTCCAAGCTGCGCGCCTGGACCGGCCGCAACTGGCTGGTGTCGCTGTCGAAGGAGGAGGGCGGCCAGACACTGGCAGAGATGGAGACGACGAAGCGCGAGAACGCCTTCTCCGACGCCAAGGCGGATCCGACTGTCGCGGCCATCCTTGCTCGCTTTCCCGGCGCCAAGATCATCGACGTGCGCATTCCGGATGTGCCGGACGTGGAAGAGGTCGAGGCGGAAGTGCCGATCGAGCCTGCGGCCGACGACGACGACATCTGAGACAATCGTAGAGGACCACCCGATGAAAGATCTTCTCGGCCTGATGGGCAAAGCGAAGGAAATGCAGGCCAAATTTCAGGCCATGCAGGACGAGATCGCCACGCTTGAAGCCACCGGCCAGGCCGGCGGCGGCCTGGTCAGCATCACGCTGACCGGCAAGTTCGAGATGAAGGCGTTGAAGATCGATCCGTCGCTGATCAAAGCCGACGAAGCTGAAATCCTCGAGGACCTCATCCTGGCCGCCCACAATGACGCCAAAAGTAAGGTCGAGCAGGTCATGCAGGAGAAGACCAAGGCGTTGACTGCAGGCCTGCCGATTCCCCCCGGAATGAAATTGCCGTTCTGAGGCGGCGTCCGCCAGTTAATTGATTATGAACGGAAATCGAGCCCGGGCCGCGATATTAACTATTTTGCCGGCAATGCTCACGGGCTCGTTTCGCGGCTTTCATAAAGTTTTACCCAAGTCCAGAAGTTGATAACTCTCTAGCCATCTTTTTGCCCGAAAGAGTCTCATTCTTGCCACATCTCGGGGCGGGCTGGCATCTTGGACATGAGGCTTTTTTGGTGATCGCGACGCGATGGAAGACGCCGCTGCTGCTTATCGGCATCGTCACTTCCCCCTTGCTCCTGGCCGGCTGCAGCCAGACCACTTCCTCCCATGGTATGTCGGTGTCGGGACTGACCGACGCGCTCACGCCGAGCTTCCTCGCGCGTTCCTCCAGCCATTCGCTGAAGGATAAGGAATGCCTGCAAAGGGCGATGTTCTTCGAATCCAACCGGTCGAGCCGGGACGGCATGATCGCCGTCGGCACGGTCGTGATGAACCGTCTGCGCTCGGGCCAGCACGGCAACACCATCTGCGAGGTCGTCGGCGAGAAGGGTCAGTTCGCGCCGGGCGTGCTGACGCGGCCGATGAATTCCAGGGCGCTGCCCGATGTCGAGGAGGCCGCCGACGCGGTGCTCAGAGGCGAGCGCAAGGCTAAGCTGAAGAACACGATGTATTTCCACACCGCCGGCCTGCGTTTCCCCTACAAGAACATGCATTACACCATGGTGGCCGGCGGCAACGCCTTCTATGAGAAACGCGGCCGCAACTGGCAGCCGCTGCCGGACGAGCCGATGGTGGCCATGGCCTCCGACAAACAGCAGAAGATCGACCCCGCAGCTCCCGTTCTGGTGGCTTCCGCCGAGCCGGTGGTCAAGACCATCGTGCGACCGGATCCCACCAAGCAGGTCGCAATGAACGAACCGACGCTCCCTGCCAAGGCGGCAATCATTCCGGCAGAAGAGACCTATGTGACGGCCGCTGCTGCACCATCGCAGAAATCCGGCCGGGTGGCGCAGAAGCCGACGGTCGTAGCGATGCAGGAGCCGATGGCCGAACCGGACGCCTCGCGTTTCGGCGGCACGCTCAAGGGCCGCTACATCACCTCGGTGCCCAACGCGCAGCCGGAAGCGTCGATGGGCTTCCAGTCGACGCCTGAGAACACCGACGCCATCGGCGCGATGATCGCCAGCCAGGATCGGCCGCTCGAGACCAACTGAACCCGATTGCATCCAGCGCAGGGCCCGTCATGGCAGCATGGCGGGCCCTGTGTCGTTGCGGCTGTTCCAAACCGCTCGGAAAAATCCTAGATCAAGGCGATGTCAAAGAGAATCGCCGGTCCGGAAATCGAACGCCTGATCCAGCTCCTGGCCAAGGTGCCGGGGCTTGGGCCGCGTTCGGCGCGGCGCGCGGCACTTCATCTCATCAAAAAGAAGGAACAGCTGCTCGAGCCTTTGGCCGCAGCCATGGGCGAGGCGGTCGACAAGGTGCGCATCTGCTCGACCTGCGGCAATGTCGACACCTCCGACCCTTGCATGATCTGCACCGATCCGCGCCGCGACGCCGGCACGCTGATCGTGGTCGAGGACGTCTCCGATCTCTGGGCGCTGGAGCGCGCCGCCGCCATGAATGTGCGTTACCACGTGCTCGGCGGCACGCTGTCGCCGCTCGACGGCATCGGGCCGGATCAGCTCAACATCCGCTCGCTCGTCGACCGTGTCGCCGGCGGCGAGGTGAAGGAAGTCATCCTTGCGGTCAACGCCACAGTCGAGGGGCAGACGACCGCGCATTATTTGACCGATCAGTTGTCGGGGTTCGATGTGAAGGTGACGCGGCTGGCGCATGGGGTGCCCGTCGGCGGCGAGCTCGATTACCTCGATGAAGGCACGCTGGCCGCGGCGCTGCGGTCGAGGACGGCGTTTTGAAGCTGGCGGGGAGGGGCTTGGAAATGACGGAACGCGGCTTTTGCATGACTGCTCTCGCATTCCTGCTGGTTGCCTTGATCGCGCTTTCTTCCTCCCCGACCCACGCCGCCCCTATCGACGACCAGTTCCAGGCCTGGCTGCAGACCGACCTCTGGCCCGAGGCAAAATCCAAAGGCATCTCGAAAAAGACCTTCGACGCCGCCTTTCTCGGCGTGAAGCCGAACCTCAAGCTGCCAGATCTCGTCCTGCCCGGCGAAAAGCCCAAGACGCCTGAGAAGCAGCATCAGGCCGAGTTCGGCCCACCAGCCAACTACTTCGCCGAAAAGATCATCCGCGCCGTTACCACGGGCGGGCGTGCGCGGGAGAGCGCCAATTCAAGAGTGCTCGGGCTGATCGAGAAACGCTATGGCGTTCCGGGCGAGATCGTTCTGGCGATCTGGGGCCGCGAGACCGCCTTCGGCGCGGCCAACATGCCATATGATGCCTTCGAGGTGCTGGGCACCAGGGCGTTCATGTCGACCAAGAAAGACTTCTTCCGGACCGAGGTGCTGGCGGCGCTCGACATCGTCGAGCGCGGCCTGGCGCCGGTCAACGCGATGAAATCGTCCTGGGCCGGCGCGCTCGGCCAGCCGCAATTCATGCCGACATCGTTCCTCAACCACGCCGTCGACTTTGATGGCGACGGTCGGCCCGACATGTGGAATTCGACGCCCGACGTGCTCGCCTCGATCGCCAACTACCTCGTGCATTATGGCTGGGTGAGGGGGCGCGGCTGGGGTGTCGAGGTGACGGTGCCGGCAAATGTCTCCTGCTCGCTTGAAGGCCCCGACCAGGGCAAGAAGATCTCCGATTGGGTGGCGATGGGCATCCGGCGCGTTGACGGCAAGGCATTTGCAGCAAGCGAATTGAAGGCCGAAGGTTTCCTGCTGATGCCGGCGGGGCGCAGCGGCCCCGCCTTTGTCGTCACGCCGAACTTCTATGTGATCAAGCAGTACAACAACAGCGATCTCTACGGCCTGTTCATAGGCCATGCAGCCGATCGCATCGCTAAGGGGGACGCTACCTTTGTCGGCACCTGGGGCGCGGTCGGCGACCTGCACCGGTCCGATATCGCCGCTTTGCAGCGGGCGCTCGAGGCTAAGGGCTACGATGTCGGCAGCGCCGACGGGCTGCCCGGCTTCAAGACGCGCCGCTCGATCGGCGTCTGGCAGGCCAAGAACGGCAAGCCCGCCACCTGTTTCCCCGATGCAGGCTTGGTCGCGCAGTTGAAATAGCGGCGACTTCCAGGTCTCAAACAGAGGCAGATTTTTCTCGATCGGCGGCTGCAATTAGCTGGCGCATGGGTCGACGGATCGTCGCTCATTTGGTCCGATATGCCATCTGGCAAAAATCCATGCGGCAGAGCGGACGCCGTCGAATTGGGAGTTGACCAACTGGACAAAAACCACGACGGTAAGTGGTCCAAGCCGCGGCCGGCTTCGAGAAGAATAATGAAGCCCTGAGCCGGGAACTCAGGTCAACAAAACAGGGAACGATCACCATGATGCTGGAAAAGTTTGCTGTCCGTAGCTTGCTTGCGGGTGTAGCCATGACTGCGCTGCTAGCGACGCCCGCCCTCGCGGTTACGCCGGCCGATACGCTGGTCGAGGGCTTTGCCATCGACGACATCATCTCGATGGATCCGGGCGAGGCGTTCGAGCTGTCGACGGCCGAAGTTACCGGCAATACCTACGATCTCCTGGTCCGCCTCGACCTCAGCGATACTTCCAAGGTCAAGGGGGACCTCGCCGAGAGCTGGACAGTTTCCGATGACGGCCTGACCTACACCTTCAAGCTCAAGCCCGGCATGAAGTTCGCTTCCGGCAATCCGATCACCGCCGCCGATGTCGCTTATTCCTTCGAACGCGCCATCAAGCTCGACAAGAGCCCGGCCTTCATCATCAACCAGTTCGGTATCAGCGGCGACAACGTCACCGAGAAGGCCAAGGCCGTCGACGACACCACCTTCCAATTCGTCGTCGACAAGGCCTATGCGCCGAGCTTCGTGCTCAACTGCTTGTCCGCCACCGTGGCCTCCGTCGTCGACTCGAAGCTGGTCAAGGAGCATGTCGCCGCCGTCACGCCGAGCGCCGATTACAAATGGGACAACGACTTCGGCAATGCCTGGCTGAAAACGGGCTATGCCGGCTCCGGGCCGTACAAGCTGCGCGAATGGCGCGCGAATGAAGCCGTCGTTCTGGAGCGCAACGACAATTACAATGGCGAGAAGGCCAAGCTCGCCCGCGTCATCTACCGGAACATGAAGGAAAGCTCCGCGCAGCGTCTGGCGCTTGAGGCCGGCGACATCGACGTGGCCCGCAATCTCGAGCCGAACGATCTCGACGCCATAGCCAAAAACGCCGATCTCACCACGACCAGCGCGCCGAAGGGCACGGTCTACTATATCAGCCTCAACCAGAAGAACCCGAACCTCGCCAAGCCCGAGGTCCGGCAGGCCTTCAAGTATCTGGTCGACTACGATGCGTTGAGCACCACCATTCTCAAGGGCATAGGTGAGATCCACCAGTCCTTCCTGCCCAAGGGCGACCTCGGCGCGATCGACGACAATCCTTTCAAGCTCGATGTCGCCAAGGCCAAGGAACTGCTCGCCAAGGCCGGCCTGCCGAACGGTTTCAAGGTGACCATGGACGTTCGCACCGGCCAGCCGACCACCGGCATGGCGGAATCGATCCAGCAGACGCTCGGCCAGGCCGGTATCCAGCTGGAGATCATCCCAGGCGACGGCAAGCAGACGCTGACGAAGTATCGCGCCCGCAACCATGACATCTATATCGGCAACTGGGGCCAGGACTATTTCGATCCGAACTCCAACGCCCAGACCTTCGCCTCCAATCCGGACAATTCCGACGCCGCCAAAATCAAGACGTTGGCATGGCGCAACGCCTGGGACATCCCGGACCTGACCAAGGAGACCGAGGCGGCGCTTTTGGAGAAGGATTCGGGCAAGCGCGCCGATATGTACAAGGACCTGCAGCAGAAGATCCTCGACACCAGCCCATTCGTCATCATCCACCAGCAACTGGAAGTGGCCGGGCTGCGCAAGAACCTCAAGGATTTCAAGCTCGGGCCGAGCTTCGATACCAATTTCGTCTGGCCGGTCTCGAAGCAGTAATCCCGGCGGACGACACGCGTGAGCGTAGCCGACAATCAGCCGGCGACGGCAGGCCGCGGCAGTGACCGTGCCGTCGCATTTGCGTCGTCTATCGGCCGCTTCCTGGTCATCGCGGTGACGACCTATCTGGGTCTTCTCGCGGTGACCTTCTTCATCGGCCGCGTCATCCCGATCGATCCGGTTTTGGCCGTGCTCGGAGACAGGGCTCCCACCGCAGTCGTCGAGCGCACGCGCCGTGAGATGGGGCTCGACCTGCCATGGATCGAGCAGTTCTACATCTATGTGAAAAGCGCGTTGAGGGGCGACTTCGGCACTTCGGTGCTGACCACCAATCCGGTGATGTCCGATATCCGCCGCGTCTTTCCGGCCACGATCGAGCTTGCGACGCTGGGCACGCTGATCGGCGCGATCATCGGCGTGCCGCTAGGCGTGCTGGCGGCCGTCAAGCGCGGCAGCCTGATCGATCAGATTGCCCGAATCGTCGGCCTGATCGGCTATTCGGTGCCGATCTTCTGGCTGGGGCTGCTCGGGTTGGTGCTATTCTACGCCAAGCTGCAGTGGATCGCTTTCCCGGCGCGGCTCGACGTCGTCTACGAATACACCTTCACGCCGATCACCGGGTTCTACCTGCTCGATTCGGCGATCCAGGGGCAGTGGGACGTCTTCCACGATGCCTGGCGTCATATCGTCCTGCCGGCCGCGCTGCTCGGCTATCTGTCGCTAGCCTATATCAGCCGCATGACCCGCTCCTTCATGCTGAACGAGTTGGCGCAGGAATATATCGTCGCGGCGCGGGCCAAGGGCTTGTCGGAAACGCGCATCATCTGGGGCCACGCGCTGCGCAACGCGGCGGTGCCCATGGTGACTGTGATCGCGCTCTCATACGCCAACTTGCTCGAAGGCTCTGTGCTGACGGAGACCGTCTTCTCCTGGCCGGGCATCGGCCTTTACATCACCAATTCGCTGCAGAATGCCGACATGAACGCGGTGCTGGGAGGCACCATCGCCATCGGCTCGGTTTTCATCGCCATCAACCTCCTGTCAGATCTGCTCTACCGGCTCCTCGATCCAAGGACGAAAGCCGGATGAGCGCTGAAACGATCCAGTCCAGGCGCGCGTGGCTGCTCAGTGACCGGCCGGCCTCGCGCCTGCAGGCAAGGCTCGGCCGCGCCTATGTGTCCTGGCGCCGCTTCTCGGCCAACCGGCTGGCGCTGGTCGGCATGCTGATCATCATCGCGCTGGTGGTGGTCGCAGCTTTTGCCGACGTGCTGGCGCCCTATTCCGCGACCGTGGGCGACCTGAAGAACGCCCGCCTGCTGGCACCGAGCGCCGAGCATTGGTTCGGCACCGACGACCTTGGCCGCGACATCTATTCGCGCATCGTCTATGGCGCGCGCTGGACGCTTTATGTGGTCATCCTCGTCGCCATCATCGCCGCGCCCATCGGCCTTTTGGTCGGTACGGTCGCCGGTTACGCCGGCGGCTGGACCGACACGATCCTGATGCGCATCACCGACATCTTCCTCGCCTTTCCCAAGCTGGTGCTGGCGCTCGCCTTCGTCGCAGCTTTAGGCCCCGGCATCGAGAACGCGGTGCTGGCGATCGCCATCACCTCCTGGCCGCCCTATGCGCGCATCGCTCGCGCCGAAACGCTGACGGTGCGCAACTCCGACTACATCAAGGCGGTGCAACTGATGGGCGCTTCGCCTTTCCGCATCGTGCTGCGCCACATCATGCCGCTCTGCATCTCCTCGTTGATCATCCGCGTGACGCTGGACATGGCCGGCATCATTCTCACCGCCGCCGGCCTCGGCTTCCTCGGCCTCGGCGCGCAGCCGCCGCTGCCCGAATGGGGCGCTATGATCGCGTCCGGCCGCCGTTTTATCCTCGACCAGTGGTGGGTGGCGGCGGCCCCCGGTGCCGCCATTCTGATCGTCAGCCTCGGCTTCAACCTGCTCGGCGACGGCCTGCGCGACGCGCTCGATCCCCGGAGCGGCGACCAATGAGCGACATGCTCCTCGAAGTCGACGACCTGCGGGTCACCTTTCCGACCCGCACTGGTCTCGTGCAGGCTGTGCGCGGCGTTTCCTTCTCGCTTGGCCGCGAGCGTCTCGGCATCGTCGGCGAAAGCGGCTCCGGCAAATCGCAGACCGGCCGCGCCATCATGGGCCTCACCCCGCCGCAGGCCGAGGTATCGGCGAAGAAGCTCGCCTTCGACGGCATCGATCTTTTGTCGGTATCGCCACGCCAGCGCCGGTCACTGCGGGGAAACCGCATCGCCATGATCCTGCAAGACCCGAAATATTCGCTCGACCCTGTGATGACCATCGGCCGTCAGATCGTCGAAACGCTGCGCACGCATGAAAAAGTATCCAAGGCCGAGGCGCGCGAGCGGGCTTTAGCCATGCTGCAGGCGGTGCAGATCCGCGATCCGGCCCGCGTCTTCGACCTTTATCCGCATGAGGTCTCCGGCGGCATGGGCCAGCGCGCCATGATCGCCATGATGCTGGTCACCGGACCCGAACTGATGATCGCCGACGAGCCGACCTCGGCGCTCGACGTTACCGTGCAGCTCGACGTGCTCAAGATCCTCGACAAGCTCGTCGCCGAGCGCGGCATGGGCCTGATCTTCATCTCGCACGACCTGCGGCTGGTCTCTTCCTTCTGCGACCGTGTCGTCGTCATGTATGCCGGCAAGGTCGTCGAGCAGATCAAGGCTTCCGAACTGCGTGATGCCCAGCACCCGTACACGCGCGGCCTGCTGAACTGCATGCCGAGGATCGGCTTCGAGCGCCACCCACTGCCGGTGCTCGACCGCAAGCCGGAGTGGGCGGCATGACGGCTTCCATCATCGTCGAAGGGCTGGAAGTGGTTTTCGACCGCTTTCGCGCGCTGAAGGGCGTGAGTCTCGAAGTAAGGGAAGGCGAATCCTACGGCCTCGTCGGCGAGAGCGGTTCCGGCAAGTCGACGCTGCTGAGGGCGATCACCGGTCTTGCGCCTGTCGCTTCCGGCACCGTCACCGTCAACGGCAAGACCTTGGGCAAGACCCGCGACAAGGCCTTCTACCGCGATGTGCAGATGGTGTTCCAGGATCCCTACGGATCGCTGCATCCGCGCCAGACGGTCGACCGCTTGCTGCAGGAGCCGCTCGCGGTCCATGGCATCGCCGACGGCGAGAGGCGCATCGAGCGCGCGCTGGACGAGGTCGGCCTCGGCAAGGGCTTCCGCTTCCGCTATGCGCACCAGCTCTCCGGCGGCCAGCGCCAGCGCGTCGCGATTGCGCGTGCCCTGATCCTGGAACCCTCGCTGCTTCTCCTCGACGAGCCGACCTCGGCGCTCGATGCCTCCGTCCAGGCGGAAGTGCTGAACCTTCTGGAAGAGGTGCGCCGGCGCCGCAAGCTCACCTTTCTGATGGTGAGCCACGACCTCGCCATCATCACCCATATGTGCGAGCGGCTGATGGTCATGCAGAACGGCGAGGCGGTGGAGACGTTGAGCGCGAGCCAGCTGATCGGGCACCGTGTCAGCGAGGATTATACGCGCAATCTGCTCAGGGCGAGCGAGGGGTTCGTGCGGGTCTAGCGTTCTGCGCCTTGAGTTTCGGGGACAGCGACGGTGTCCGCATCGTTGCCTTGCTCCTCCTTCGGCTCCCTGATCCTGAACCACGTCACGTAGAGCGCCGGCAGGAACAGCAGCGTGATCGCCGTGCCGGCGATGATGCCGCCCATCATGGCATAGGCCATCGGTCCCCAGAACACTTCGCGCGCGATCGGGATCAGCGCCAGGCTGGCGGCGGCCGCCGTCAGCGCGATCGGCCGCATGCGGTGCTCGGTCGCTTCGATGACCGCCGCCCAGCGGTCCTTGCCTTCGGCGACGAGGTCCTCGATCTGCACGATCAGGATGACCGAGTTGCGGATCAGGATGCCGATCAGCGCCAGCACGCCGAGGATGGCGACGAAGCCGAGCGGCGCGCCGCTGGGCACCAGGGCCGCCACCACGCCGATCAGGCCGAGCGGCGCCACCGCCACCACCAGGAACAGGCGCTGGAAGCTCTGCAGCTGCACCATCAGGATGGTCGCCATGATGAACAGCATCAACGGCACGACGGCCGCGATCGGCCCCTGGCTCTTGGCGCTTTCCTCGACCGAGCCCGCGGTCTCGACCGAATAGCCAGGCGGCAGCTTGGCGATGAAGGCGTCGACCGAAGGCTTCAGCTCGTTGACGACGGTCGCCGGCAGCACGTCGCCGACCAGGCCGGCGCGCACGGTGATCGTCGGCGTGCGGTTGCGGCGCCAGACCGTCGGCTGTTCGAGGTCGTAGCGAAAGCTGGCGATTGCCGCCAACGGGATCGACTCGCCGGTACCGGTCGGCAATTGCAAGTTCTGCAGCGTCGAGATCGAGCTGCGGTCCGCCTCGCGCGAGCGCGCCACGACGTCGATCAGATAGGTTGCGTCCCGCACCTGTGTGATGGTCGAGCCGCCCACCGTGCTGTTCAGAGCGCTGGCGATGTCGGACGACGTGATGCCAAGCTGCCGCGCCTTGTCCTGCAGCACGTCGACCCTCAGCACACGCTGCGGCTCGTTCCAGTCGAAGGTGGGGGCGGCCAGCTTCGGATTGGCCGAGATCACGCCGGCGAATTGCTGCGCCAGGTCCCGCACCGTCTGGATGTCGGGACCGCCGACGCGGTATTGCACCGGCCTTCCGACCGGCGGGCCAAGCTCCAGCAATTTGACGAAGGCGTCGGTGCCGACGAACTCCTCGCGCAGCAGCTTCTCCAGCGCTGGTTTCACCCGGTTGCGGGCCTCGATGCTCTTGGTGACGATGACGGTCTGGCCGAAATAGGGATTGGCCGGTTGCACGTCATAGGCGAGCACGAAACGCACGGCGCCCTGGCCGATATAGGAACTGAAGTGATCGATGTCGGGATTGCCGACCAGCGCCCGCTGCTCGAAGCGTTCCATCTGGTCGCGCGTCTCGGTGATCGAGGAGTTCTGCGGCAGGTTCCAGTCGACGATCAGCTCCGGCCGGTCGGATGGCGGGAAGAACTGCTGCTGCACGAGGCCGAAGCCGGCGACCGAGCCGGCGAACAGAAGCACTGTCACGATGATGGTCGGCCAATGGCGGCGAACGGACAAGACAAGCACGCGCCGGAACAGCGAGGTGAGGCGCCCGGGCTGGTCGTGGTGCTTCTCCTTCATCGTCGCCGGCAGGATGGTGACGCCGAGCAGCGGCGCGAACAGCACCGCCACGATCCATGACACAAGCAGCGACACCGCGATGACGACGAACAACGTGAAAGTGTATTCGCCGGCCGCGCTCGAATTGAGGCCGATCGGGATAAAGCCGGCGACCGTCACCAGCGTTCCCGTCAGCATCGGGAAGGCGGTCGACGTATAGACATAGGTCGCCGCCTTGCGCAGAGTGTCGCCGACCTCCAGCCGCGCCACCATCATCTCGACCGCGATCATCGCATCGTCGACCAATAGCCCGAGCGCGATGATCAAGGCGCCGAGCGAGATGCGCTGCAGCGAGATGCCGAGATAGGCCATCACCGTGAAGGTGATGGCCAGCACCAGCGGGATCGACAGCGCCACGACGAAGCCGGCGCGCATGCCGAGGCTGACGAAGGAGACGGCGAGCACGATCGCGACGGCCTCGAACAGCGCCCGCGTGAAGCCCGAGACCGCCTCCTCGACGATCACAGGCTGGTCGGCGACCAGATGGACGCCGACGCCAACCGGCAGGTCGGCCAGCACCTTCTGCATCTCCTCGTGCAGCGCCTCGCCGAATTTCAGCAGATTGGCGTTGGGCTTCATGCCGATGGCAAGCCCGATCGCGTCCTGCCCGTTGAAGCGGAACAGGGCCGTCGGCGGGTCGACATAGCCCCGCCGGATCGTCGCCACGTCGCTCAGCCGGAAGAAGCGATCGTTGACGCGCAAATTGATGGCCCGCAGGCTTTCCTCGGAGGTGAACTGGCCGCCGACGCGCACGCTGATCCGCTCCGGGCCGGACTGGATGACGCCGGACGGCGTGATCGCGTTCTGTGCCTGCAGGCTGGCCACGATTTGCTGCTGGTTGAGGCCGAGCGCCGCGATCTGGCGCGTCGAGAACTCGAGATAGATGGCCTCGTCCTGCGCGCCGACCAGATCGACCTTGCCGGCATTCGGCACGGTCAGGATCTTGGTGCGGACATCTTCGACATAGTCGCGCAGCTGGCGCGGCGTCAGCCCGTCGGCGGTGAAGGCATAGATGTTGCCGTAGACGTCGCCGAAGCGGTCGTTGAAGAACGGTCCCTGCACGCCCTGCGGAAGCTGCGCCTTGATGTCGTTGACCATGTTGCGCACCTGAAGCCAGTTCGGCACGACGTCGCGCGCCTTGGTGGTGTCCTTCAGGTTGACGAAGACGACCGTTTGGCCGGCAGTGGTGACCGATTTGGTGTAGTCGAGGCTGTCGAGCTCCTCGAGCTTCTTCTCGATGCGGTCGGTCACCTGCTGCACCGTCTCCTTGACCGATGCGCCTGGCCAGTTGGCCTGGATGATCATGGTCTTGATGGTGAAGGCGGGGTCTTCCTCGCGGCCAAGATTGAGATAGGAGAAGATGCCGGCCACCACGAAGACCAGCATGAAATACCAGACCATGGAGCGGTGACTGAGCGCCCAGTCGGAGAGGTTGAAGCCCTTCATCAGACGCCGCCCTCCGGCGCTTTGACCTTCTGGCCTTCGCTCAGGCTGTGGACGCCGGCGGTGACGACGCGCATGCCGGCCTCGAGCCCTCCGGCCACCGTGAAGCTGCCGCCGTTCTTCGACGCGACCTTGATCTCGCGCGTGCTCACGCTGGAGGATTGCGGATCGACGATCCAGACTTTCTCCGAGCCGTCTTTTTCGAGCAGCGCCGATATCGGCAGTTCGATCGTCGGCGCGACCTTGGCCACGCGCGTCGCCGTGATCGTCGAGCCCAGCCGGAATGCCGTCGGCGGATCGATGAGCGTCAGCTTCACGCGCCGTGTGCGGGTGGCGCCTTCCGACTGCGGCGCGATCTCGCGCAGCTTGGCCTGTGTCTTGATCGTCGGCAGCGATTGCAGGACGATCTCGAAGGGCATGCCGACGGTGAGGTCGCCGGTCAGCTGATCGGGGATGTCGATGACCGCCTCGCGCGGAACGGTACGCGCCACGGTGACGATCATCTGTCCCGGCGAAACGGTCTGGCCGACCTCGGCGCCGACCGCGGTGACGACGCCGTCGAAATCGGAGAACAGCCGCGCATAGCCAAGCTGCTCCTGCGATTTGGCCAGAGCGGCGTTGGCGCGCTCGACGCCGGCTTCCGCCGCCTGCCGCGCCTGTTTCGCGGCATCGAATGTGGCTTGCGATGTGTTGGCCGAGGCAAGCAGCTGACGCTGGCGATCCTCGCTGGCGGCAGCGTTGATGAACTGCGCCTGCGCGTTCGACAGATCCGCTTTCGAGGCCTGGACGGCAAGGTCCAGCGCTGTCGGATCGAGCGCCGCGATTGTCGTGCCCTTGGTGACGAGGTCGCCGACCCTGACGTCGCGCGAGACGACGCGGCCAAGCAGCCGGAAGGCGAGGTCGGCGCTGTATTGCGGCTCGACCGAACCGGCAAAGCCGAAGGTCTCGATGGTCTTCGGCTCGACCACCATCGACAGGACCGGCCGGATGACCTCAGGCGGCTTCTCCTCCGAGCGCGAGCAGGCGGCGAGCGCTGCAAGGACCAGCAGCGAAGCGATGCGCGGCGACCGGTTCATTGGGTCGCCCCCGCCATCTCGATCGTCTGTCCTGGGCTGAGCAATTGCCCGCCGGCGGTGACGACGCTCTGGCCTTCCTGCAAGCCCTTGTCGACGACGACGCCGCCGGAATCGAAGGCGAGCACCTCGACCGGAGCCGTCGTCACAGTCTTGGTCGCCGGATCGACGATCCAGACGGCGGGCTTGCCGGCAGCCGATGTCAGTGCCTGCCAGGGTAACAGGATCGCTCTCACAGACTTGGCGCTGACTGTGCCGATGACGGCCGCGCCCAAAGGCATGCCGGCAGGTGTGTCGGGGATGCCGACCTTGACCCGGATCGATCCCGACGCGGTATCGACCGCCGGCGAGATTTCGCGCACCTTGCCGACCGCGCGCACCTGCGGATCCGACAGCAGAGTGATCGTCACCGCAGGCGAGGGCGGCGTCTGGGCAACCAGCGTCTCGTGCACGTTGAAGACGGCGTCGCGGTCGCCGTCCTCGGCAATGGTGAACACGGTCTGCGCCGCCTGCACCACCTGCCCGGCCTCGACCTGGCGCGCCGTGATGACGCCGGCTGCCCCCGCCTTGAGCTCGGTGTAGGACAGGTTCTCCTTGGCGTTGGCCAAGGCACTCTGCGCGGCATCGACGCTGCCTTGCGCCACTTTCAGCGTCTGGTCGGCGGTGTCGAAATCCCGCCTTGTCGTGAAACCCTGGGAAAGCAGCGTCTTTTGCCGCTGGTAGGTGGCCGCGGCCTGGGTGAGCTGCGCCTGCGCGGCGTCGAGGTCGGCCTGCGCCGAGCGCAGATCCGATTCCTGTTCCTGTGGATCGATGCGGGCAAGCACCTCGCCCTGATCGACATGCTGGCCGACATCGACCAGCCGCTCCGCGACCCGGCCGCCGACGCGGAACGACAGATTGTTGAGCGTGCGGGCAGCGATCACCCCGGTCAGCGAGGTTAGCGGCGCGTAGTCGGCGAGGGCGACCGTTTGCGTCGTCACCACCACCGGCAATTTCTTTTCCGCCGCCTGCTGCTTCTGGCAGCCGGACATCGAAATCGCCGCGCCGGCGCAGGCGAGCAGCAACAACGTTTTTGGACGAAAAGGAAGGCGGTGTGGCGAAGACGGCAAGGCGGACGATGTCGCTTTCCTGCTCATGGTTCCCCTCAAGCCGCGGGGGCCGCCGCTGACGGCGGCACGTCGCGGATGAAATGAGATTAATCGATCGGTGGGAAAAGGAAACCATCCCCGAGGCGTGTATCGCCGGGCTGGTTAAGAGCGTTCGTTCCCCACCCTCCAGGCAGGCCCAATCGACTGGGCCAACGTGCCAACTTGAGGAAAACGTGAAATAAGGTCAGAACGGTTTCGATCAACGGAACGGGTCCAATCCCGAACAGGGATGCCCGATTGAGGGACGACATGAAGAATTCAGCTATTTCCGAACGCAAGAACCAGTCGATCTCGCGCGGCGTCGGCATGACGACGCAGATCTACGCCGATCGCGCCGAGAATTCGGAAATCTGGGATGTCGAGGGCCGCCGGTATATCGACTTCTCTTCCGGCATCGCCGTGGTCAACACCGGCCACCGTCACCCGAAAGTGATCGAGGCGGTCAAGGCGCAGCTCGACCGCTTCACCCACACCTGCCACCAGGTCGTGCCCTATGAGAGCTACGTTCATCTCGCCGAGCGCCTGAACGGAATGCTGCCGGGCAAGTTCGACAAGAAGACGATCTTCGTCACCACCGGTGCCGAGGCGGTCGAGAACGCGATCAAGATTGCCCGCAACGCCACCGGCCGTCAGGCCGTCATCGCCTTTTCCGGCGGCTTCCACGGCCGCACCTTCATGGGCATGGCGCTGACCGGCAAGGTCGTGCCCTACAAGGTCGGCTTCGGTGCCATGCCGGCCGATGTCTTCCACGCGCCCTTCCCGGTGGCGCTGCACGGCGTCTCGGTCGCGGATTCGCTCGCCGCGCTCGACAAGCTGTTCAAGGCCGATGTCGACCCGAACCGCGTCGCCGCCATCATCGTCGAGCCGGTGCAGGGCGAGGGCGGCTTCTACGAGGCGCCCCGCGATTTCATGACAGCGCTGCGCAAGATCTGCGACCAGCATGGCATCCTGCTCGTCGCCGACGAGGTGCAGACCGGCTTTGCCCGCACCGGCAAGATGTTCGCCATGGAGCATCACGATGTGGCGCCCGATCTCACCACCATGGCCAAGAGCCTCGCCGGCGGCTTCCCGCTTTCGGCCGTCACCGGTCGCGCCGAGATCATGGACGCGCCCGGCCCCGGTGGCCTCGGCGGCACCTACGGCGGCAGCCCGATCGGCGTCGCCGCCGCCCACGCCGTGCTCGACGTGATCGACGAGGAAAAGCTCTGCGACCGCGCCAATGCGCTTGGCGCCAGGCTGAAGCAGCGGCTGGAATCGATCCGCGACGACGTGCCCGAGATCGTCGACATCCGCGGCCCTGGCTTCATGAACGCTGTCGAGTTCAACGACGTGAAGAAAGGCCTGCCGTCGGCCGAGTTCGCCAATGCGGTCAGGCTGAAGGCGCTGGACAAGGGCCTGATCCTGCTCACCTGCGGCGTCTATGGCAACGTCATCCGCTTCCTGTCGCCGATCACCATCCAGGACGGCGTCATGACCGAGGCGCTGGATATTCTGGAAAGCTCGATCCGCGACGCGCGCGCGGCCTGAAATAGTCAGAGGGCGGCTTCAACTATCCTTGGGCATTTTCCTTTCATCGAAAATACCCTGGATATCGCGTGAGCCGTGGAGGATGCGCTCAACCCGCACGTCGTCGCCCTCGAGGCTATAAAAGATAACATATCTCTGGAACGCGACGGAGCGCAGCCCGGGCCAGAGCTCGGAACGGGGAGCGCCACCACGTGGTACATCCAAGATAGTGTCGCATCGCACTCGAAGTGCCGCTATCAAGCGGTGGCGGCCGGCGAATTTTCAGCCTGGATGTAATCGTCAACCTCTTCAATGTCCTGCACGGCGGCAGGCGCGAAACTGAGAGCCATTATTTACGGCTTTCAGCCGCGTATCTTTTCTCCAGCCGATCGAAAACGTCGTCGGCGGTCATAGCTGGTCCGCTCTCTACACCCTTGCGGATGTCTTCACGCAGTGCGGCAAGCTTCGCCTGCCGGTGCTCTTCACGTTCCTCCAGCAGGCGCAGGCTATCGCGCACGACTTCGCTTGCGCTGGCGTAGCGACCACTCTCCACAAGCTCCCGCACGAACGCCTCGTAGCGGGAGCCAATGCTGTAGCTTGCAGGCATGGAACAATCTTTCATTATCCGAAATTATCAATTTATGATAAGTCGGCGGCGCCCGTTTGCCAAGGTTTGGTGTCTTTCGCGCTCCCAAGCGCTGTTACCAGCAGATGGGATTAAACAGTCAGCCCGTCGCCCTGGCCGGTTCGTCCTGGCTGAAGGCCGCAAGCGCCGCCTTCAGCGCATCCGGCCCACCCGCGACCATCTGCGGCGTCGGCGAGAAGCCGGCGCCAAGCATCTTGCGGCCAAGCATGTGGTCGGCCGGGCGGTTGACGGATTCGATGCCGAGCAGCCGGTTGCCGGCATAGTGGTAGATCGAGAACTTGTTCTCGGCGGGATCGCCGAGCACCACGTGGCTGTCCCCGCCTTGCGTCAGTCCCACCATCTGCAGTTTCATGTCGCCGATATCCGACCAGAACCACGGCACCGCCGTGAAGGGCTCGGCATGGCCCAGGATAGTCCGCGCGGCGAGCCTGGCCTGGTCGGTGGCGTTCTGCACCGATTCCAGCCGCACGTCGCCACCGGTGAACCAGTGCCGGTAGGAGGCCGCGTCGCCCACGGAAAGGATTTCCGGAATCGAACTCTGCATATGCTGATCGACACGGATGCCGTTCCCGATGGCCAGGCCGGCGGCTTCGGCCAGTTCGACATTGGGCACGACGCCGATGCCAATGATCACCATCTGCGCCGACAGGCGCTCGCCACTTGAGGTGATCGCGGCCGAGACGCGGCCGTTGTCGCCCTCCAGGCGGGCGACGGTGGTGCCGGTCAGGATGCGCACGCCGATCGCTTCCATGCGCTGGCGCACATGCGTGGCGATGACTGGCGCCACGGCGCGGCCGAGCAGCCGGTCGACCGCCTCGACGACGGTGACGTTGCGGCCGGCGGCTCTTAGCGTCGCCGCAATCTCCAGCCCGATGAAGCCGCCGCCGAGAATAGCCACGTCCTCGCTTTGCGCGCTGAGCTCGCGGATCAGGCGCGCATCGGCCAGCGAGCGCAGCGAGACCACGCCGGCGAGGCCGGCGCCGTCGAGCTTCAGCAGGCGCGGCCGCGATCCGGTCGCCAGGATTAGCCGGTCGAAGGCGAGGGTGCCGCCGCCTTCGACATTCAACCGGCCCGTGCCGGTATCGATGCTCTCGATGCGCACGCCCGGCCGGTAGTCGATGGTGTTGCCCGAGTAAAAGGCTTCGCCGCGCAGCGGCTGCGGCTTGGCTTCGGGATCCTTGATGAAGGTCTTGGACAGCGGCGGCTTATGATAAGGCAGTTCCTGCTCGTCGCCGATCAGGACGACGGTCCCTTCATAACCCTCTTCGCGCAGGCTGGCGGCGGCCTGCACGCCGGCATGGCCCGCACCGACAATCACAACCCCGTTCGTCATCGCTATCCTTTTTCTCTGTGAATCTAGGCTCTTGCGGCAGGTGGCGATTGTCTGGCGCCGCCGCAAGACCGGTCGTCCGGGTCGCACCCAGAACGGCTCCCTGTCAACGTCGTTGCGGCAAACTTCGGACCTTAAAGTTGACAGTTCCAGTTTAGAATAATTCTAAACTGTTGTTTCAATTGCATTTTTTGCGTTGTCCAATTGACTTTTTGCCTCGCCGCCGCTTTATGGGAGACGCGCGCATAAGCGCATTCCTTTGATGTCTGGGCCTTGAACCCGTTCGATTGGAGGCAAGTGGGTGTTTTTTTATCGCGAACCGCGCATCGGCGCGGCCACCATTTTTACCGGCATGCTCATGCCTCGGCGCGGGTGGGCGCATTTTGTTGAATTTCCAAGGAACTGGAGAAGGATAATGACGGCACGTAATGGCGGCAGGCTGGCGGCAATCTGCGCCACGGCTGCGCTGACGGCGGCGGTGTTCGTGTTGCCGGCGAAAGCCGAGACCGACGCCAAGGCGGTGATCAAGACCTATGCCGACATCGCTCTGGCCAAATACGAGGATTCGCTGACCACGGCGCAGACGCTGGACAAGGCTGTCGATGCGCTTATCGCCAGCCCCTCCGCCGACACGCTGAACGCCGCGCGCGAAGCGTGGAAGGCGGCGCGCATCCCTTACCAGCAGACAGAGGTCTATCGCTTCGGCAACAAGATCGTCGACGACTGGGAAGGGCGCGTGAATTCCTGGCCGCTGGATGAGGGCCTGATCGACTATGTCGCCAAGAGCTACGGCACCGAGTCGGACGAGAACGCGCTCTACACGGCCAACGTCATCGCCCACAAGGAAATCGAGATCAACGGCAAGAAGGTCGACGCCTCGAAGCTGACGCCCGAGTTCCTTTCGGGCACGCTGCAGGAGGCCGGCGGGGTCGAAGCCAATGTCGCGACCGGCTATCATGCCATCGAATTCCTGCTCTGGGGACAGGACCTGCACGGCACCGGCCCGGGCGCCGGCGCGCGGCCCTATACGGATTACGACGTCAAGAACTGCACGGGCGGCAATTGCGATCGCCGCGCCGAATATCTGAAATCGGCCAGCGACCTTCTGGTGTCCGATCTGCGGGAGATGGTCGACGACTGGAAGCAGGACGGCGCCGCGCGTAACAACCTCACCGACGGTGACGCGAATACCGGCATCTCCACCATATTCACGGGCATGGGCTCGCTCTCCTATGGGGAACTGGCGGGCGAGCGCATGAAGCTCGGCCTCTTGCTGCACGATCCTGAAGAGGAGCAGGACTGTTTCTCCGACAACACCCACGTCTCGCATCTCTATGATGCCGTGGGCATCCGCGACGCCTACCGTGCCAGCTACAAGCGGCTGGACGGCTCCATGGTTTCTGGCCCGTCGGTCTCCGACATGGTGAAAGCCGCCGATCCGGCGATCGACAGGGAGTTGTCGGCAAAGCTGGATACAACCGTCGCCAAGATGGAGGCCATCCAGGCGCGCGCGCTCGCCGGCGAGGCCTATGACCAGCAGATTGCTGAAGGCAACACGGCAGGCAACGCCACCGTGCAAGCGGCCATCGACGCGCTGATCGACCAGACCAAGTCGATCGAGCGGGCTGTAGGTACCCTGAAACTGAAGGAAATCGCCTTCGAGGGCTCCGACAGCCTGGACGCTCCCGACAAGGTGTTCAAGTAACACGTCGAAGTAAGTCCAAGCCAAGCGGCGTCGGACCGGCGCCGTCAGCCAGAGCAAGTGAAATGCTGATATGCCATTGCAACATCATCACCGAAAAGGAGATCGAGCAGACGATCGTCGACCTGCTGGATCAGGATCCCTGGCAGCTGATCGTGCCCGCGAAGGTCTATCACGCGATGGGCAAGCGCGGCCGCTGTTGCGGCTGTTTCCCAAACGTGGTGGAAACCATCATCAGGGTCACCGAGAACTATCACGCCCGCTCACAGGTTGGAGACGTGGATATCGTTTCACACCTGGATCGCGTGCGAGGCTTACGCGGCCAATACGGGAGCAGAACACATGAAAGGCGAACCTCAGATCATCGAGCGGCTTAACGAAGCTCTGTTCCTTGAGCTTGGAGCCGTCAATCAGTACTGGGTGCACTATCGTCTGCTCGAGGATTGGGGCTATACGAAGCTGGCAAAAAAGGAGCGGGCGGAATCGATCGAGGAAATGCATCACGCCGACCGGCTGATCGCGCGCATCATCTTCCTCGAGGGGCATCCCAACCTGCAGTCCGTTGCGCCGCTGCGCATCGGCCAGAACCTTAAGGAAGTGCTCGAATCCGATCTGGCCGGCGAATATGACGCGTGCAGCGCTTACAAGCGCTCGCGCGAGCTCTGCCACGAAGCCGGCGATTTCGTTTCGATGAAGCTGTTCGAGGAACTTTTGACCGACGAGGAAGGCCATATCGGCTTCTTGGAGACGCAGCTCGACCTGCTGGCCTCCATCGGCGAGGAAAAATACGGCCTGCTCAACGCCGACCCGGTCAACGAGGCGGAGTAAGGACATGCGAGAATGCGGCGCCCCCTAGATCTTTCGCGCCGCGCGCGGTGGGCCGCAATTGACGGCCCGCCGCTTCGGAAGACCCCTCGATGCCGGATCGGCAGCGGGGCTTCGCTTTTGCTGGTGATCGCGCTTTCCGTCCCCGCGATGGCCGGCGAACCGGCCGCTCTGCCGACGAGCCGCACCGACCTGACGCCGAAAGACCAGGCGCGGGTTCTGGCCGTCACCAGGCCAACGACCGACTTCATCAGACCCGAGCCGTTCGAGCTGATGCAGGGCGGCGCCGGCACGTCGCTCAAGGACATCAACCGCGATGCCTTCTCGCAGCCCTCAGCCAACATCACCTTCGAGGAAGAGGGCAATTTCAAGCTCGGCAACGCGCTTTTCCGCAAGAACTGGGTGTCGTCGCCCTCGTCGACGCAGGCTTCCGACGGTCTTGGCCCGCTTTTCAACGAGCGCGCCTGCCAGAACTGCCATCTGAAGGATGGCCGCGGCCGCCCGCCGGAAGGTGATGCCGGATCGACGTCGATGTTCCTCAGGCTCGCGCGCGACGCAAGCAACGCCGAGGAAAAGGCCGCGCTTGCCGGCCACAAGGTGCTGAACTTTCCTGATCCGGTCTATGGCGCGCAATTGCAGGATTTGGCAGTTCCGGGCCTCAAGGGCGAAGGCCGTGTGCGCGTCGATTACCAGGAGCAAAAGGTGACGCTCGGCGACGGCGCTGTCGTTGCGCTGCGCAAGCCGAACTATTCCGTCGAAAATCTCGGCTATGGCCCGCTCGATGCGCGCACCACGCTGTCGCCGCGCCTGACTCCGCCGATGATCGGGCTCGGCCTGATCGAGCAGATCGCGCCGGCCGATATCCTCGCTCATGCCGATCCGGACGATCGCGACGGCGACGGCATCTCGGGCCGGCCGAACATCGTGCGCGACGAGTTGAGCGGTGCGGTGATCCTGGGCCGCTTCGGCTGGAAGGCGCAGACCGCCTCGATCCGCCAGCAGGCGGCCGATGCTTTTGCAGGCGACATCGGCATCTCGACCCCGGAAATGCCGAAGCATTGGGGCGATTGCACCGAGGCGCAGAAGACTTGCCTTGCGCTGCCGAACGGTGTCCAGGAACGACTGGGCGCGGTGGAAGCGCCTCCGCCCGTCATGGACCTGGTCACCTTCTATTCGCGGAATCTCGCGGTGCCGGCGCGTCGCGACATCGACAAGCCCGACGTCCTTGCTGGCAAGAAGCAGTTCTACGAAATAGGCTGCATTGTCTGCCACACGCCGAAATTCGTCACCATGCGCGGCACGCCCAACAAGGCGCAGGCCTTCCAACTGATCTGGCCCTATTCCGACTTCCTGCTGCACGACATGGGCGAGGGCCTTGCGGACGGACAACGGGTTGGAGAAGCCACGGGGAGCGAGTGGCGCACCCCGCCGCTCTGGGGTATCGGGCTCACCGCGACAGTCAACGGCAATGCCTTCTATCTGCATGACGGCCGCGCCCGGACGCTTGCCGAGGCGATCCTATGGCATGGCGGCGAGGGCCAGAAGGCGCGCGATCGCTTTGCCGGCGCCGCCGCGGCCGATCGTGAGGCGCTGATCAAATTCCTGGAGTCCCTCTGATGGTAAAACGCGTCGCTCTGATGTCGAAACGTCTGGCTGCCGCCCTTGCTCTTCCACTGCTCCTGGCCACCGCCTTGCCGGCGTCGGCCGCGGTCAAGGCTTCCGACGTGATCGGGCGCGCGATCGATGGGTTCGTTCGCCCCGCCTATGCTGGTCTCGACGAGCATGCGGCGGGCTTGACCAAGGCGATGCACCAGCTATGCGAGGCGCCGTCCGAAATGAATCTCGAAGCGGCGCGTTCGGCGTTTTCCGGCACGGTCGAGGCCTGGTCTGTGGCCGAGATCATTGCCTTCGGGCCGATCAAGGAAAACAACCGGCTGGAGCGTATGCTCTATTGGCCGGACCGCAAGAGCATCGGCCTGAGGCAAGTGCAGGCCACGCTCGCATCGAAGGATCTGTCAGCCACCGATCCGGCGCAACTGGCGCAAAAGAGCGTCGCCATGCAGGGCCTCGGCGCGTTGGAATATGTGCTCTTCGGCGACGGCGCCGAAACGCTTGCCGGGAAAGACGATCCTTACCGCTGCGCCTATGGCGAGGCGGTTGCCGGCAACATCAAGACGATGGCGGGCGAGGTGGTTGACGCCTGGCAAAAGCCCGACGGCTTCGCTTCGCTCTGGGCCAATCCCGGACCGAAGAACCCGCTCTACCGCGACGGCAACGAAGCGGTGACGGAACTGGTCGGCGTCTTCATCAATGAGCTGGACATGATCCGCGACGTGCGGCTCAAGGGCTTTCTTGGCGCCAAGCCGGACGCCGACAAGCCGAAGCAGGCGATCTACTGGCGCTCGCGGAATACGGCTGCTTCGCTGGCCGGGAACCTGTCCGGCATCGGTCAATTGTTCCAGGCCTCGAAGCTCGGCGATGCGTTGCCGGCCGACGCGCAGTGGATGGCCGAATCCATCCAGATCCAGCTCATCAACGGAGTGACAACAGCGAAATCGGTCGCCGGTCCCATCGACAAAGCGCTCACGGACCCTGCGCTACGCGGCAAGATCGAGCATTTCGCGCTAATCACCTCGAGCCTGTCGACCTTGATCGGCACCAGGATGACCGCCGAATTCGGCCTGACCGCCGGCTTCTCCTCGCTGGACGGGGATTGATGCCGTGAGAACCGCCCTCATAGACCGCCGCGATTTCCTGCGCGCCGCGGGCGCGGGCTTCGCAGCCGCGATGGCGCCGCACGCCTGGGCCGATACGCTAGCCGCGGATGCGGTGTTTGCGACGGCCTTCGTCAAGCGCGACGGCAGTTTTGGTGCTGCCGTGCTCTCCGAGGCGGGAAAAATCCTGCACACGGTCGATCTGACGGATCGCGGCCATGACGTCACTTTCGATCCGGTGTCGAAGCGCTCGGTGGTCTTTGCCCGCCAGCCCGGCACCTTCGCCGTTGTCTTCGACCATGCAGGTCGCGACAAGCCTTCGACCATTGCCAGCATCGCCGGCCGGCATTTCTTCGGCCATGGCGTGTTCTCATCCGACGGCGCCTTGCTCTATGCGACCGAGAACGATTTCGACAACGCGGCCGGTGTCGTCGGCGTCTATGACGCGAAGGCAAAGTTCAACCGCATCGGCGAGTTCCCGACCTATGGCGTGGGGCCGCACGAACTCCTCCTGCTCGGCGATGGCCGAACGCTGGCTATCGCCAATGGCGGCATCGAAACCCATCCCGACTATGGCAGGGCCGAACTCAACATCGCGACGATGAAGCCCTCCTACACGCTGGTCGACCGTCTAACCGGCGACTTGATCGAAAAGCACGAATTGCCGCCGGCGCTGCGTCAGCTTTCGATCCGCCATATGGACCGCGACCAGGCGGGCACCGTCTGGTTCGGCTGCCAATACCGCGGGCCGGCGACCGACCGCCCGGCTCTGGTCGGCCGGGCCATGCGCGGCAAGGAGCTCGAACTCCTGGAGATGCCGCAAGATGTGCTCGCCGGCTTCCGCAACTATATCGGCTCGGTCGCCGCCAATGCCGCGATGGGTACTGTCGCCGTCACCTCGCCGGAAGGCAATTCGCTGGCAGTGCTCGATGCCGCCAGTGGCCGCGTGGTCGCGACCAGATCGCTGGTCGAGGTCTGCGGCCTTGCACCCGACGGCGCCGGCTTCATGGCGACGACCGGCGCCGGCGAGATCGTCGGTGGCGCTGGCGGCACCCGTTCCGAGCCGGATTATGTCTGGGACAACCACATGTTGCGCATTGGCGCGACGGCGTGACCGTCGCCCCTAGAGCAATTCCAGGAAAAGTGTGAGCGGTTTTCCGTCCGGAGTTGCGTCAAAACAAAGAGATAGAGCGGCTCGCCGTTTCCGTGAAACGGTGAAACGCTCTAGAAGCAAAGCCGCTTAACATTTCTCCGCGCTGGCCCTTGCGGCGGCGGCCCATGCCGGGCAGAGGAAATTGTGTTTCGATCCAGTTCGTTAACCGGCCGTATGAAGCTGCCCCTATGAAGCTGCTTGCATGAGACTGCTTGCCATCGACTGCGCCGCCAGTCTCTGCGCCGCCTGTGTTTATGACGCAGACGCGGGGAAGGAGCTTGCCCGAGAGGTGCGCGATCTCGGCAAGGGGCATGCGGAGCATCTGATGGACGTCATCGAGACGGCCTTGCGAGGCAGTGGCATCGGCTATCGCGATCTCGACGCTGTTGCCGTCTCGATCGGACCCGGCTCTTTCACCGGCCTGCGTGTCGGCGTCTCGACCGCGCGCGGCCTGGCCCTGGCTCTGAAAATCCCGGCGATCGGCGTGACGACGTTGGAAGCCTTGGCAGCCGAGGGAGCGAGTGCCTTTCCCGGGCGCCCGGTCCTTGCCGCGCTCGACGCCGGCCGCGAGGAATTCCACGCGGCGCTCTATGATAAAATGTTAGCCAAGACTTACGGACCTTCGGTAGCCACTCTTTCCGAGTTAGTGGCCATGGCCATCGCTGCTGAAGCGGTCCTGGTGGGCACCGCCGCGCCGCGGATTGCCGCTGCGGCTGGGCGTCCTTTCGACACCGGTCCGATTGCCGCCACCGCCGATATTGCGACCTATGCCAGGCTGGCCTCGGCCAAGAAGCCGGGCGAGAAACCGAAGCCGCTCTATCTGCGCGGCGCCGACGCCAAGCCTCAGGCGGGTTTCATTCTGCCAAGACAGGACAAGGGAAACGAACTCTGATGCGCATTCCGTTCTTTCAGCCGCGCCGCAGGGATTATGCGCTGGAGCCGCTGACGGTCGCCGACAGTGCCGCTGTCTCTGTGCTGCACCGCGAGGATTTCGTGCGGCCCTGGACCGACGGCGAGTTTGCGGCACTCCTCGAACAGGACACGGTCTTCGGCTATGCCGCGCGTGAGACGGGACAGGGCTCCAAGCCGCCCGTCGGCTTCGTGCTGGCGCGGCTCGCGGCCGGTGAGGGCGAGATCCTGACCGTGGCCGTTGCCCGTAGCCATCGCCGCCAGGGACTTGGCTGGCAATTGATGGACGCCGTGCTGCGCGAGCTTCATGCGCAGCGCGCCGAAGCGCTCTTCCTCGAGGTCGATGAGACCAATGCGCCCGCGATCGGGCTTTACCGCAGGCTCGGCTTCATCCAGGTCGGTCACCGCCCGAACTATTACCGCTCGACCGAGCACGGCCCGACCGGAGCGCTTGTCATGCGCCGCGATCTTCGCTAGCCACAGTCGCGCATGACCCCGAAAATCGGCACCGATTTTCGGAAAGGATCATGCGCCAAGTGGGAGTGTTACAGCGTCGTTTGCGCGCCCCAAGGTGCACGGCGCTGTAACGTTGGGGCCGGAGCGAATGATCGAGAAACTGCGGATCTTCCTGGCGCTCTTCTATGTCGTCGTGTGTTCCCTGGTGCTGGTGCCGCTGCAGATCCTGTCGATGAGGACGGGGCTGTGGCCCGAAACTGTCATCCTGAAGATCTGGCACAGCATGGTCCTGCGAGCGCTGGGCATGCGGGTGCATGTGACGGGCAGCTTGGCCAAAGACCGCCCTCTGCTGGTGGCTGCCAACCACATTTCCTGGACCGACATCATGGTGCTCGGTTCCTTCGCCGATGTGAAGTTCATAGCCAGGGCCGACATGGAGGGCTGGCCGCTCATCGGCATGCTCTCCAAGCTGCAGCGCACCGTCTTCATCGAGCGCGAGCGCAAGCGCACCTCCGGCGACCAGGCAAGCGAAATCGCCAAAAGGATGGCGAAAGGCGACGCCATGGTGCTGTTCGCCGAAGGCTCGACCGGCGACGGCAACCTGGTGCTGCCGTTCAAGAGCACGCTGTTCGGCGCGGCCTCCATAGCGATTTCGGAAGGCGCGGCGGAACAGGTCTTCATCCAGCCCGTGGCGATTGCCTATACGCGGCTGCACGGCATGCCGATGGGCCGCCGCCATCGGCCGATCACCGCCTGGATCGGCGACCAGGATCTGATGCCGCACCTCAAAACCCTGCTCGCCGAAGGCGCGATCGATGCCGAGGTGCATTTCGGCGAGCCGGTGCCGTTCTCCAAGGGTTCGAGCCGCAAGGAAACGGCAAGGCTGATGGAAGCCAAGGTGCGCGAGATGATGCAAGGCATCCTCGCCGATCCGGCCAAAAGCCGGTGAGTCCGGGCTGCGCGGCGCGCTTCGGGCAAAATCGTCTGTTTTTTGTCACGGAAAGGCGGTAGAAGCCGCCCGATGGAACTGAACACGATTGAAAGCCACGGCATCGGCGCTGCCGCCGAGCACTCGGCCAGCACGGCAAAAAAGGTCTTCGTCAAGACCTATGGCTGCCAGATGAATGTCTACGATTCCCAGCGCATGACCGACGCGCTGGCCGCCGACGGCTATGTCGCCACCGACGCCGTCGAGGACGCCGATCTGGTGCTGCTCAACACCTGCCATATCCGCGAGAAGGCGGCTGAGAAGGTCTATTCCGAGCTTGGCCGCATCCGCGACATGAAGGCCGAGCGCGCCGAGGCCGGCCGTGAATTGCTGATCGGTGTCGCCGGCTGCGTGGCGCAGGCCGAAGGTGCCGAGATCATCCGCCGCGCTCCGGCGGTCGATCTGGTCATCGGCCCGCAGACCTATCACCGGCTGCCCGACGTGCTGGCGCGGGTTCGCGGCGGCGAGAAGATCGTCGAGACCGAATACGCCATCGAGGACAAGTTCGAACATCTGCCGCAGCCGAAGCGGACCGAGCTTGCCAAGCGAGGCGTCACCGCTTTCCTCACGGTGCAGGAAGGCTGCGACAAGTTCTGCACCTTTTGCGTGGTGCCTTATACGCGCGGCTCCGAGGTCTCGCGCCCGGTGGCGCAGATCGTCGCCGAGGCGGAGCGCTTGGCCGAGGCCGGCGTGCGCGAGGTGACCCTGCTCGGCCAGAACGTCAACGCTTGGCACGGCGCCGGTGAAAACGGTCAGGAATGGGGTCTCGGCCGCCTGCTGTTCCGGCTTGCGGAAATCCCCGGACTGGCGCGGCTGCGCTACACCACCAGCCACCCGCGCGACATGGACGACGAATTGATCGCCGCGCATCGTGACCTGCCCGCCTTGATGCCCTATCTGCATTTGCCGGTGCAGTCGGGCTCCGATCGGATTTTGAAGGCGATGAACCGCAGGCACACGGCACGCTACTATCTGGCGCTCATCGAGCGTATCCGCGCCGCCCGTCCCGACATCGCCATGTCGGGCGATTTCATCGTCGGCTTCCCCGGCGAGACGGAAGAGGATTTTGAAGCGACTCTGAAACTGGTGCGCGAGGTAGGCTATGCCTCCGCCTTCACCTTCAAATATTCCACACGTCCTGGCACGCCGGGCGCCGAGATGGACGGTCATCTTTCCGAAACTATGAAGGACGAACGGCTGCAGCGCCTGCAGGCGCTGATCAACGATCAGCAGCAGAATTTCATAGCCAGCCTGGTCGGCAGAACCGTCAGCACGCTGATCGAGAAGCCAGGTCGCCGCCCCGGTCAGATTCTTGGCCGCTCGCCATGGCTGAACCCGGTGATTGTTGACGACAAGGCCGGTGGAATCGGTGACATTATTGACGTGCGAATCACGAAGACAGGCCCCAACAGCCTGTTCGCCGAATTGGCCTGACGGGCCTCGGCAGATGAGGAGAGACGGTTGAGCGCTGCCGAACTGAAGAATCTGCCCCAGAACCAGGCGACCGGGGCTTCCGATATGGCGCACATCGTACTGACCTTCGACAACAACAAGCTTGCCAGCGCACTTTATGGTCAGTTCGACGAGAACCTGGCGCGGCTCGAGCAGAAGCTCGGCGTGGATATCCGCTCGCGCGGCAACCAGCTTGCGATCAAGGGTTCGGCCTCAGCCGCCGAACAGGCGCGCCGCGCGCTGGATACGCTCTACGGCATCCTGCAGAAGGGTGTCGACATCGGCCAGTCGGACGTCGACGGCGCCGTGCGCATGGCGATTGCCGCCGACGATCAGCTGACGCTGCCCACCATGGAGCGCAAGGGCAAGGTTTCGGCCGCCCAGATTTCGACGCGAAAGAAGACGATCTACGCCCGTTCGCTGACGCAGGACGCCTATATGCGGGCCCTGGAGCGTTCTGAAATGGTCTTCGGCATCGGCCCGGCAGGAACCGGCAAGACCTATCTGGCGGTCGCGCATGCGGCGATGCTCTTGGAGCGCGGCATGGTCGAGCGCATCGTGCTGTCGCGCCCAGCCGTCGAGGCCGGCGAGCGGCTGGGCTTCCTGCCCGGCGACATGAAGGAGAAGGTGGACCCGTATCTGCGGCCGCTCTACGACGCGCTCTACGACATGATGCCGGCCGACAAGGTGGAGCGGGCGATCGCGGCCGAAGTGATCGAGATCGCGCCGCTGGCCTTCATGCGTGGCCGCACGCTGGCCCATGCGGCGGTGATCCTGGACGAGGCGCAGAACACCACGCAGATGCAGATGAAGATGTTCTTGACCCGTCTCGGCGAGAACTCGCGCATGATCGTCACCGGCGACCCGACCCAGATCGACCTGCCGCCCAACACCAAGTCGGGGCTGGTCGAGGCGCTGCGCATCCTCGACGGCGTGCCCGGCATCGTCACCGTCCGCTTCAACGAGGGCGACGTGGTGCGCCACCCGCTGGTCGCCGAGATCGTCAAGGCCTATGACCGCGACGGCAAGCTGGCGCGGGGCCTGGGCGCCGAAAGCTGATCAAAAGGCTATATGGCTGACAATCCAGCATCCAGCGGCGAGACGCCGGTCGATATCGATATTTTCGTTGAGGCCGGCGATTGGCCGACGGAGGCCGAGCTGGCGCGGCTCGTCGATCGCGCCGTTGCAGCCGCCTTTGCCGAGACCGGAGCGAGGGGCGCCTCCGAGCTCAGCGTCGTTTTTTCCGACGACGCTCATATCCAGACGCTCAACGCGGAATGGCGCGGCAAGGACAAGCCCACCAACGTCTTGTCTTTTCCGACTTTTCCGTTTCCGAAAGGCGGCAAGCTGCCGCCGATGCTGGGCGACATCGTGCTGGCTTCCGAGACGGTGGCGCGCGAGGCCGCACTGGAAGACAAGCCGCTTGAGAACCATATCACCCATCTCGTTATCCATGGTCTGCTGCATCTTTTGGGCCATGATCACGAGACCGACGACGAGGCCGAGGAGATGGAAGCGATCGAGCGCGCCGCGCTTGCGAGGCTTGCCATTCCCGATCCCTACGCGTAACAAAAAAGCTCAATTGACCTGATGGCGATGAACGACACACCAGAAACTGCCGCCCGCCCGGACGCCGGCAGTGCTGCCAAGCCTTCCGAAAAGACGGAAGAGGGCTCAAGTCCGAGTATTCCCACCGGCAGCGCGGCCGCGGAGCCGACGCATGCCGGTCCTTCCCTCTTCGACCGTGTGCTCGGCCTGTTCCGGCACCGCAACGGCACCAGCTTGCGCGAGGAGATTGCCGGTGCGCTTGCCGAAACGGCGACCGATGCCGGCGCCTTCTCGCCCGGCGAACGCGCCATGCTCAACAACATCCTGCGCCTGCGCGAAGTACGGGTCGAGGACGTCATGGTGCCGCGCGCCGATATCGAGGCGGTCGAGATCAACACCACGCTTGGCGACCTGCTCGGCCTTTTCGAGCAGTCCGGCCATTCGCGCATGCCGGTCTATTCCGAGACGTTGGACGATCCGCGCGGCATGGTCCACATTCGCGATGTGCTCGCCCACATCACCAAGGTCGCCCGCGTCAAGAAGGGCCGCGCCAGGGCGAAGGCGCCGGTGACGACGGCGCTCGACCTCGCGCAGGTCGATCTCGCGCGCACCATCGGCGATCTCAACCTGATCCGCCAGGTGCTGTTCGTGCCGCCCTCGATGCTGGCCTCCGACCTGATGGGCCGCATGCAGACGACACGCACGCAGATGGCGCTGGTCATCGACGAATATGGTGGCACCGACGGCCTCGCCTCGCTGGAGGACATTGTCGAGATGGTGGTCGGCGACATCGAGGACGAGCATGACGACGACGAGCCGATGATCACGCAGACCGGCGACGGCGTCTTCGTGGTCGACGGCAAGGCCGAGATCGACGAGGTCGCCAAGATGATCGGCGAGGATTTCGCTGCCGGCGAGCATGGCGAATATGTCGACACCATCGGCGGCATGATCTTCAACACGCTCGGCCGGGTGCCGGCCAGGGGCGAGGTCGTGCAGGCCATTCCCGGCTTCGAGTTTCATGTGCTCGACGCAGATCCGCGCCGCGTCAAGCGCGTGCGCATCGTGCAGAGCCCGAAGGGCGAGCGTCAGCGCCGCCGCGCCGCCCGCACCGAACAGGCCTGATCGCCTGGAGCAATCCAGGAAAAATGCGTAGCGGTTTTCCGTCCGGAATTGCGTAAAAAGACTTGGAGCGGCATGCCGATCGACGATCAGTTCAAGCACGCGGTCCTGCGCTCAGGCCGCGCTTATCCAGGTTTGGATCGGGCACCGCAGCCTGTTAAATCTCTAGCTCCCTGATTCGCGCGACTTGGGAAGCTTGATGCAGCGCTTTGCCGGCCGAATAATTCTGCTGTGGGGGTGGCGGCGGGCGCTGGTGGCCTTCGCCGCCGGAGCGCTGGCGGTGCTTGCCCAGGCGCCTTACGATTTCTTCGCGGTCTGCTTCGTCTCGTTTCCAGTCCTGGTCTGGCTGCTCGACGGCGCCACGGGTGAGGCATCCGATGGTTGGCTCAGGCGTCTGAGGCCGGCTTTCGCCACCGGCTGGTGGTTCGGCTTCGGCTACTTCCTCGCCGGTCTCTGGTGGATCGGCCAGGCATTGCTGGTCGAGGCCGACAATTTCGCCTGGGCCTTGCCCTTCGCCGTCGTCGGCATCCCCTTTGCGCTTGCCTTTTTCTATGGCTTTGCGACGGTCGTAGCTCGGCTGTTCTGGAGCAGCGATATCGGCCGCATAGCCGCCCTGGCCTTCGGCTTCGGCCTTGCCGAATGGCTGCGCGATTTTCTCTTTACCGGTTTTCCCTGGAACGCCGTCGGCTACGCGGCGATGCCGGTGCCGCTTCTGATGCAGAGCGTTTCGGTGACCGGCATGGTCGGCATGAACGCGCTCGCCGTCTTCCTGTTTTCGCTTCCAGCGCTGGTGGCGGCGCGCCGCCATCTGAGGCTGGGCCTTGCCCTGTTCGTCATGCTCGTCGCCGCCCATGTCGGCTTCGGCTATGTCAGGCTCGCGGCCCCGGTCAAGCCGGCCCGCTCGATCGACGTTCGCGTCGTCCAGCCGTCGGTCGATCTCAGCGAAAAATGGGACGCCTCGGTGCGCGACCGCATCTTCGCGACTTTGCTCGGGATATCGGGGAAAGCGCCGGAAGAGGGCCATGCCAAGCCGCAGCTCATCTTGTGGCCGGAAACATCGGTGCCCTTCCTGTTCACCGAGCGTCCGGACGCGCTGACGGCGTTGGGCGACATGCTGGCCGACGGTCAGATGCTGATTGCCGGCGTCGTGCGCGAGGAGGGCGGATCGGCGAGCGCTGGCAGCCGTTATTACAATTCCGTGGTGGCGATCAACGACAAGGGCGAGATCGTCGATGCCGTCGACAAGGTGCATCTGGTGCCCTTTGGCGAGTATCTGCCCTTCGCCGACCTTTTCCAACGCTTTGGCATTGAGCAGCTCATTGCCGGACCGATGAATTTCGCCGCCGGCAACGAGCGACATCCGATCAGCTTGCCGGGCGGCCTGCGTGCCGCGCCGTTCATCTGCTACGAGGTGATCTTTCCCGATCTCGTGGCCGTTGATGCCGCGTCGTCCGATGTCATCGTGAACGTCACCAACGATGCCTGGTTTGGCGACACGCCAGGCCCGTATCAGCATTTCAGGCAGGCCCAGATTCGCGCGGTGGAGAATGGATTGCCGCTGCTGCGCGCGGCCAACAACGGCATCTCCGCAGTTGTCGATTCGCGCGGGCGCATCATCGATGCGCTTGCCGTCAACGCGCGCGGCGCCGTCGATGCGCATGTGCCGGTTTCTGGGCGCGCCCCTCTGTCTCCCGACCAGCGGCGCATTAACGGATTGCTGATCATGTTGCTGTTTGCGCTTGGGGCCTTCACATTGAATGTAAGGCAGCGGCTACGGGTGAATTGACAGTCGGCACATTAGAAACTCATACTGTAACGCCTAAAATTTTCTCGAAGTCGGTTGGAGGGTTTCTGTTGGGGCAGGTGGCTCCGGCTTCATATGGGCGGAACAAAATAGAAAAAGCCGGAACAATTCGGCGAGGAAAAAATGACAGAAGAGAACAAGAAGAAGCCGAATCCGATCGACATTCATGTCGGGAGTCGCATCCGGCTGCGTCGCAATATGCTTGGAATGAGCCAGGAAAAGCTGGGTGAAAATCTAGGCATCACCTTTCAGCAGATCCAGAAGTATGAAAAGGGCACGAACAGGGTTGGCGCCAGCCGTCTGCAGGCGATCGCCTCCATCCTGAGCGTTCCTGTCGCCTTCTTTTTCGAGGATGCCCCCGGCGAGGAGACCGGCAGCGGCAACCGGGGATTTGCCGAAGACTCCTCGATGGCCTTCGCCATCGAATTTTGCGGCAGTCCCGAAGGGCTTCAGCTCAACCGGGCTTTCGTCAAGATCGGCGACGTGAAGGTGCGCCGCCGCATCATCGATCTGGTGAAGGCGCTCTCCGCCGACGACGCCGATTGATTTTTACCTATGCCGCCGGCGGCGCCCTGCCGCCGGTGGCATAGCCGGCCTTGCCTACATTCATGCCAGATCCGTCGCGCCGCTTGACGAGCAGCGCCCGGCACCGCTAACACGTGGCCCGCCAAAAATCGGCAACCTGCCGATTTTTTTTCAAGAGGGGACACCCGTGACGCGGCAGAATTATCTCTTCACCTCGGAATCCGTCTCCGAGGGTCATCCCGACAAAGTTTGTGACCGCATCTCCGACGAAATCGTCGATCTGGTCTATCGCGAAGCCAAGAAGACAGGCATGGATCCGTGGAAGGTTCGCGTCGCCTGTGAAACGCTGGCCACCACCAACCGCGTTGTCATCGCCGGCGAGGTCCGCGTCCCCGACACGCTCTTGAAGAAGGACAAGGCGGGCAACGTCCTCAAGGATGCGTCCGGCCACCCCGTGGTAAACCCGACCAAGTTCAAGTCGGTCGCCCGCAAGGCGATCCGCGAGATCGGCTACGAGCAGTCCGGCTTTCACTGGAAGACCGCCAAGATCGACGTGCTGCTGCACGGCCAGTCGCCCGACATCGGTCAGGGCGTCGACAACGCCGCCGACCGCCAGGGCGAGGAAGGTGCCGGCGACCAGGGCATCATGTTCGGCTACGCCTGCCGCGAGACGCCCGACCTGATGCCGGCGCCGATCTATTACAGCCACAAGATTCTCGAATTGCTGGCGGCCGCCCGCCATGAGGGCAACGGCGAGGCCGGCAAGCTCGGCCCGGACGCCAAGAGCCAGGTCACCGTGCGCTATGCCGATGGCAAGGCGGCGGAAGTCACGCAGATCGTGCTGTCCACCCAGCATCTCGATGCCAGCTGGGACTCCAAGAAGGTCCGTAAGGTCGTCGAGCCTTATATCCGCGAGGCGCTTGGCGATCTGAAGATCGCCGAGGACTGCAACTGGTACATCAACCCGACCGGCAAGTTCGTCATCGGCGGACCTGACGGCGATGCCGGCCTCACCGGCCGCAAGATCATCGTCGACACCTATGGCGGCGCGGCACCGCACGGCGGCGGCGCCTTCTCGGGCAAGGACACCACCAAGGTCGACCGTTCGGCGGCCTATGCGGCGCGCTACCTCGCCAAGAACGTGGTGGCGGCCAAGCTCGCCGACCGCTGCACCATCCAGCTCTCCTACGCCATCGGCGTCGCCCAGCCGCTGTCGGTCTATGTGGACCTGCACGGCACCGGTAAGGTCGAGGAATCGAAGCTCGAAGAGGCGCTGCGCAAGGTGATGGACCTGTCGCCGTCGGGTATCCGCCGTCATCTCGACCTCAACAAGCCGATCTACGCAAAAACCTCGTCCTACGGCCATTTCGGCCGCAAGGCAGGTCGCGACGGATCCTTCTCCTGGGAGAAGACAGATCTCGCGAAGGCGCTCAAGGACGCCGTTGCCGCCTGACGCCAGCGAACGCAAAGGACAGGCCGAGCCGGGCGACCGAAGGATTCTTCGGGCGCCGGCACGGCAAAACCATACGCCCGCAGCAGGCGGCCGCCCTCGAAAGCGGCCTGCGCGAATACCGGCTCGACCTGATGGCGCAAGCGCCGGCGGACCTCACGACCTTGTTCAAGGCCGAGGTTTCGGCGCTTCAGCTGGAGATCGGCTTTGGCGGCGGCGAGCATCTCCTGCATCGTGCCAAGGAGGCACCAGTGACCGGCTTCATCGGCGTCGAGCCCTTCGTCAACGGCATGGCCAAGATGATGACGGCGCTTGCCAAGGTCCCGCTTGGCAATCTGAGGGTCTATGACGACGACGCCACGCGCCTCCTTGACTGGCTGCCGCAAGCCTCGCTCGACGGCATCGACCTGCTCTATCCCGATCCTTGGCCGAAGAAGAAGCACTGGAAGCGCCGCTTCGTCGGCGCCGCCAATCTCGGTCGCTTCGCCCGTGTCCTGAAGCCGGGCGGCAGGTTCCGCTTCGCCTCCGACATTGACAGCTATGTCAATTGGACGCTGCTTGCCTGCCGCGCTCACGGCGCCTTGGAGTGGCAGGCTGGAGAGGCTACGGATTGGCACCAGCCCTATGAAGGTTGGCCCGGCACGCGTTACGAGGCCAAGGCGATACGCGAGGGGCGGCGGCCGGCTTATCTGACCTTTATACGGAGATAGGTAGCCGAGACTCTGTATTGCATTTAGCGCTACAAGTCGCTATATTGTCGATAAGGAGACAGCTATGGCCGCCACGATCGAGCGCAAGGAATATCCGATCTCGATGCGCCTGCCGGAAGCGGATGTGGCGATGATCGATCGCGCCGCCAGTCTGCGGGGCCGGTCCCGCACGGATTTCGTGCGCGATGCCGCCGTGCGCGCGGCCGAGGATGTGCTCATGGACAACCGTCTTGTCCGCATGAGCCCGGACGGATTCGCGGAGTTCATGGAGATCCTGTCAGCTCCGGCTGCTCCGGTTCCCGATATGGTGGAAATGGCAAAGCGGCCCGCTCCGTGGGAAGCTGGTTACACGACGAAGCGCTGACCCGTGGCCTTATCGGCTCCCGAGTCGCTTACCGCAATTCACGACGTGTCTGGATTTTCCTGTGGGAAGCCTGCGCTTGATCACTGGCTGAAAACCCGCGCGCTTTCCAATCAGGAAAAGGGCTTTACGGCCGTTCTGGTTGTCCACGAAGCAGGCCGGGTGGTCGGATACTATGGTTTGGCGCCGACGGCTGTCGTGCCATCTGTCTTGCCCCGGTCTATCCGCACAGGACAACCGCCCGATCCGGTACCCTGCCTCCTTCTCGGCCAGCTTGCGACCGATATCGGATGGGCCGGGCGCGGCATCGGTACGGGCTTGGTGAAACATGCACTTCAGCGGTGTGTTCAAGCAGCGGACCTGATCGGCGGGCGCGCCCTTATGGTCAATGCAGTCGATGCGGAAGCGGCGCAGTTCTGGCAACGGCGGGGATTTCTCCCGACGAAGGACGATTCGCTTGTCCTGTTTCGTTCGATCGCGGCAATCGCCGCGTCGCTCGTGGAGGCCCAAAGGTAAGGCGGAGCACCGCCTTTTGCCGGCAGGCTTGAAACACCGGCGCCAATCGTCTATATCAGCCTCAAATTCTTGGTCGGTATGACGAAGAGTGGGTCCACCCGGTCCCGCTCTTTTTTATTACCTGCCGGCCGGAAGCCAAAAAGCGACAGGGATTCGATGACTGCAGCGGCAAGCGAGGCCGACGACCGCATCATCCGCGAAAGCGGCATCGATGCGCGCATTGCGCTGATCGTGCAGCCGGTGCTCAAGGCGATCGGCTTCCGGCTCGTTCGGGTTCAGTTGACTGGCCAGAACGGGCTGACGCTGCAGATCATGGCCGAGCGCGAAGACGGCACCATGACCGTCGAGGATTGCGAAGAAGTCAGTCGCGCGGTGTCACCGGCGCTCGATGTCGAGGATCCGATCGAAAAGGCGTATCATCTCGAAGTGTCCTCGCCCGGCATCGACCGGCCGCTGGTGCGCAAGTCGGATTTCACCACCTGGACCGGCCATCTGGTCAAGCTGGAGACGTCGGTCCTCGTCGGCGACCGCAAGCGCTTCAAGGGCAAGATCGCCGAGGCCGACGCCGATGGCATCCTGGTCGAGCGTGACAAGGCGGCCTATGGCGAGGAGCCGACGGTGCGTGTGCCGTATGACGCGATCGCCGAGGCCCGGCTGGTGCTAACCGACGATCTCATCCGCGATGCCCTATCGAAGGACAATCGAGCGCGCAAGGAAGCCAGGAAACGCCGCGGCGAAGCAGAAGACGTCGCCGAGGAAAACGAAACCGAACAGGAAAGTTGATAGCGCCGCCGGGCCGCGTGTCCGAGACGAAATCTGGAGAAAGACAATGGTTGTAAGCGCCAACAGGCTTGAACTGCTGCAGATCGCCGACGCGGTCGCGCGTGAAAAGTCGATCGACAAGCAGATTGTCATCGCCGCCATGGCCGATGCGATCCAAAAGGCGGCGCGCTCCCGCTATGGCC
Source organism: Mesorhizobium sp. (assembly GCA_004020875.1). Taxonomy (GTDB): domain Bacteria; phylum Pseudomonadota; class Alphaproteobacteria; order Rhizobiales; family Rhizobiaceae; genus Mesorhizobium. The sequence goes on along the minus strand of SAPZ01000003.1, from coordinate 110,921 downwards.
AGGAGACCAACATCCGTGCCGACATCAACCCGAACACCGGAGAGATGAAGCTGCAGCGGCTGATGGAAGTGGTCGAGAAGGTCGAGGACTACGCGACGCAGATCGCGCTTTCCACCGCGCGCGAGCGCAATCCCGACGCCCAGCTCGGCGACTTCATCGCCGAGCAGCTGCCGCCGATGGATTTCGGCCGTATCGCCGCCCAGTCGGCCAAGCAGGTCATCGTGCAGAAGGTTCGCGAGGCCGAACGCGATCGCCAGTATGACGAATACAAGGATCGCATCGGCGAGATCGTCAACGGCACCGTGAAGCGCGTCGAATACGGCAATGTCATCGTCGATCTCGGCCGCGGCGAGGCGATCATCCGCCGCGACGAGCTGATCCCGCGCGAGAACTATAAGTATGGCGACCGCGTCCGCGCCTATGTCTACGACGTGCGCCGCGAGCAGCGCGGCCCGCAGATATTCCTGTCGCGCACCCATCCGCAGTTCATGGCCAAGCTCTTCACCATGGAAGTGCCGGAAATCTACGACGGCATCATCGAGATCAAGTCGGTCGCCCGCGACCCCGGCTCGCGCGCCAAGATCGCCGTCATCTCGCGCGATTCCTCGATCGATCCGGTCGGCGCCTGCGTCGGTATGCGCGGCAGCCGCGTCCAGGCGGTGGTCGGCGAATTGCAGGGCGAGAAGATTGACATCATTCCGTGGTCGCCTTCGGCCGCTTCCTTCATCGTCAACGCGCTGCAGCCGGCCGAGGTCGCCAAGGTGGTGCTCGACGAGGACGCCGAGCGCATCGAGGTGGTGGTGCCGGACGACCAGCTGTCGCTGGCCATCGGCCGCCGCGGCCAGAACGTGCGCCTGGCCTCGCAGCTCACGGGCTGGGATATCGACATCCTGACCGAGCAAGAAGAGAGCGAGCGCCGCCAGAAGGAATTCGTCGAGCGTTCTGCGCTGTTCATGGAAGCCCTCGACGTCGACGAGATGGTCGGCCAGGTGCTTGCCTCCGAAGGCTTCACCAGCGTCGAGGAAGTCGCCTATGTCGATTCCGGCGAAATCTCCTCGATCGACGGCTTCGACGAGGACACGGCCTCGGAAATCCAGACCCGCGCCCGCGAATATCTGGAAAAGATCGAGGCCGAGCATGACGAAAAGCGCAAGGCGCTAGGCGTCAAGGACGAGCTTCGCGAGATCCCCGGCGTCACCACCGCCATGATGGTGACGCTTGGCGAGGACGGTGTGAAGACCATCGAGGACTTCGCCGGCTATGCCGCCGACGACCTGATCGGCTGGAAAGAGCGCAAGGACGGCGAGACCAAAGTCTACCCGGGCGTGCTCGCCAGCCACGGTGTCTCGCGCGCCGAAGCCGAACAGATGGTGCTTGCCGCTCGCAAGCAGGCCGGCTGGATCACCGAGGAAGAAATCGCCGCCGAAGAGGCAGCAACCGGCGAAACCGTCGGTGCGTGAGGTGACCACCAATCGCAAAGCCCGTGGACGAGATGAACGATCGCACTTGCATCGTTACGCGCAGGCAGGCCGAAGCGGATGAACTGATCCGCTTCGTCGTCGGCCCGGATTCGGCCGTCGTTCCGGACATCAAGAGAAATCTGCCCGGCCGCGGTTGCTGGGTCACCGCTGATCGCCTACATATCGAGAAGGCAGCGGCGAAGAACCTGTTTGCCCGCGCATTCAAGGCGCAGGTGACCGTTCCGTCTGATCTCGGCGGCATGGTCGAGGGGCTGCTTTCCAGGTCCGCTCTGGGTATGCTTGGGCTTGCCCGCAAGGCCGGCGCCGTCGTTCTTGGCGCCGCCAAGGTCGAAGGTGCGGTGCGCGACGGGCAGGCGCTGCTCGTCCTGCATGCGGCAGAGGCCTCGGACGACGGTGTCCGCAAGATCAGTCAGGCGCGGCGGGCGACCGTCCATCTCGGCGGCCCCGCCATCCTTGCCTACAAACTTTTCTCCGAGGCCGAGTTGAGCTTGGCATTGGGGGGTACAAATGTGATACATGCTGCCGTCCTCGCGCAGGATGCGGGACTGGCGGTTGAGAGGCGCGTTGTTGCGCTCGACCGATATCGGGGCGGTACCCCGAACGATCTGGCAATGCTTGCGGCCGTTGCCGACGAAGATGATGCCGCAGAGGATATGGAATGAACGATACGAAATCGGGCGACGACAAGACGTTGAGCGTTACGCCGAAGAAGACCTTGACGCTGAAGCGCCCCGGCCTCGAGCAGGGCACCGTGCGCCAGAATTTCTCGCACGGCCGCACCAAGTCGGTCGTTGTCGAGACCAAGAAGCGCAAGTTCTCGCTGCCTGGCGACAAGCCGGAGCCGGTGGCGCCCTCCGTGTTCACGCCGAAGCCCGCCGCGGCCGCTCCTGTCGCCGCCGCGCCTGTCGTGCAGGAAGCGCCGAAGGCGCCGCCTCCGCCGCCGGAACGTTCGGGCATGGTCCTGAACGAGCTGTCGCGCGGCGAGATGGAAGCGCGTCGCAGGGCGCTGGAAGGCTCCAAGGCTCGCGAGGCCGAGGATCGCCTGCGCGCTCAGGAAGATGCCAAGCGCCGCGCCGAGGAAGAGGAACGCCGCAAGCGCGAGCGCGACGAATCCGCGCGCCGTCAGGCCGAGGAAGAAGCGCGCCTGCAGGCCGAGGCCGAGTCGCGGCGTCGTGCCGAGGAAGAGGCTCGCCGTCGCGCGCCGCAGGCAGCGGATGTCGCCACGGCCGATGACGAGGAAGAGGCCAAGCCGAGGCGCATCGGTGCCGGTGGCGGAGCCAGCGCGCCACCCCGCCGTCTCGCGACCCCGGAAGTAGCCCGTCCGGCCAAGCCGACCAAGGGCGAGGAAGATCGCCGCCGTGGCAAGCTGACGCTGAATTCGGCGCTGTCGGATGACGACGCTCGCGGCCGTTCGCTGTCGTCGATGCGCCGCCGCCAGGAAAAATTCAAACGCGCGCTCCACAATGAGCCGCGCGAGAAAGTCATGCGCGAAGTGATCCTGCCCGAAACCATCACCATCCAGGAACTGGCGCAACGCATGTCCGAGCGCGCCGTGGATGTAGTCAAGTTCTTCATGAAGCAGGGCCAGATCCTGAAGCCGGGCGACGTCATCGATGCTGACACGGCCGAGCTGGTCGCTTCCGAATTCGGCCATACGGTCCGCCGCGTTGCGGAGTCCGACATCGAGGAAGGCTTGTTCAACATCGCCGACCGTCCCGAGGACCTCGTGTCGCGTCCGCCGGTCGTGACCATCATGGGCCATGTCGACCACGGCAAGACCTCGCTGCTCGACGCCATCCGCAACGCCAATGTCGTATCCGGCGAGGCCGGCGGCATCACCCAGCATATCGGCGCCTACCAGATCGAGAAGAACGGTCAGAAGATCACCTTCATCGACACGCCCGGCCACGCTGCCTTCACCGCCATGCGCGCCCGTGGCGCCCAGGTCACCGACATCGCCGTGCTGGTGGTGGCGGCAGACGACAGCGTGATGCCGCAGACGATCGAATCGATCAACCACGCCAAGGCGGCCGGCGTGCCGATCATCGTGGCGATCAACAAGATCGACAAGCGCGATGCTGACCCGCAGAAGGTGCGGACCGAACTGCTGCGCCACGAGGTGTTCGTGGAATCGATGGGCGGCGAGGTGCTGGACGTCGAGGTTTCGGCGACCAAGGGCACCAATCTCGACAAGCTGCTCGAAGCGATCTTGCTGCAGGCCGAAGTTCTCGACCTCAAGGCCAATCCTGACCGCACCGCCGAAGGCGCGGTGATCGAAGCCAAGCTTGACAAGGGCCGCGGTCCGGTCGCCACCGTTCTGGTGCAGACCGGCACGCTGATGCCGGGCGACATCATTGTCGCCGGCAACGAGTGGGGCCGTGTGCGCGCGCTGGTCGACGACCGCGGCGAGCACGTGCCGGAAGCGCCGCCGGCGATGCCGGTCGAGGTGCTTGGCCTTCAGGGCACACCGCAGGCCGGCGACCGCTTCGCCGTCGTCAACAACGAGGCCCGCGCCCGCGAGATCACCGAATACCGTCAGCGCCTGGCGCGCGACAAGGCAGTGGCCAAGCATGCCGGCCAGCGCGGCTCGCTCGAACAGATGATGTCGCAGTTGCAGACGAGCGGGCTGAAGGAATTCCCGCTGGTCATCAAGGGCGACGTGCAGGGTTCCATCGAGGCGATCAACGCCGCTCTGGAGAAGCTCGGCAACGACGAGGTCAGGGTACGGATCGTCCACTCGGGCGCCGGCGGCATCACCGAGAGCGACGTGTCGCTGGCAGAGACGTCCGGAGCGGCGATCATCGGCTTCAACGTCCGCGCCAACGCGCAGGCGCGCACCGCGGCCGCCGCCGCGGGCATCGAGATCCGCTATTACTCGATCATCTACAACCTCGTCGACGACGTGAAGGCCGCCCTTTCCGGCATGCTTTCGCCGGAGCGGCGCGAGACCTTCATCGGCAATGCCGAGATCCTCGAGATCTTCGACATCTCCAAGGTCGGCAAGATCGCCGGCTGCCGCGTCACCGAAGGCAAGGTCGAGCGTGGTGCCGGCGTGCGCCTGATCCGCGACAACGTCGTCGTCCACGAAGGCACGTTGAAGACGCTCAAGCGCTTCAAGGACGAGGTTTCGGAAGTGCCGGGCGGCCAGGAATGCGGCATGGCTTTCCAGAACTACGAGGACATGCGCGTCGGCGACGTCATCGAGTGCTTCCGCGTCGAGATGGTGAGCAGGACGCTCTAATTCGGGTATACTTGCCGAAATGAAGCGGGCGGCGGCCGCAAGGCTGCCGCCCAGACCGCTCATGCATTTGAGCCATGCGGCGTGGTCCCATCCCGCGCTACACGATTTCAGGACCAGGAAAATGTCCCGTTCGACAACGTCAGGCCCCTCCCAGCGCATGCTGCGCGTCGGCGAGCAGGTGCGCCATGCCCTTTCCGAAACGCTGCAGCGCGGCGAGATCATCGATCCGGTGATCGAAAACAGCGTCGTCTCGGTCTCCGAGGTGCGCATGTCGCCCGATCTCAAGATCGCCACCGCTTTCGTCTCGCCGCTTGGCGCGGGTGACGACAACGCCGTGGTCGAGGCGCTCAACAGGCATGCGAAGTTCATCCGCGGCCGTGCGTCGGGCGCTCTGAGGCAGATGAAGTACATGCCGGAGTTCCGCTTCCGGCTCGATACCTCCTTCGACAATTTCGCGAAGATCAATGAATTGCTGAAATCGCCCGAAGTGGCGCGCGATCTCGGCGACGGCAAGAACAACGACAAGGACGAGGAATAGTGGCGCGCCGCGGCAAGAAGAAGGGTCGGCCGGTCTCCGGCTGGGTGGTGCTGGACAAGCCGGTCGGCATGGGCTCGACCGAAGCGGTCTCCAAGATCAAATGGCTGTTCCAGGCCGAGAAGGCCGGGCATGCCGGCACGCTCGATCCGCTGGCCTCCGGCATGCTGCCGATCGCGCTCGGCGAGGCTACCAAGACCGTCCCCTACGTGCAGGATGGCGCCAAGGTCTACCGCTTCACCGTTGCCTGGGGTGAGGAACGGTCGACCGACGACCTTGAAGGTCCCGTGACCAAAAGCTCCGACCGCCGCCCGGTCGAGGCCGACGTGAGGGCGCTGCTGCCGAAATACACCGGTGTTATCATGCAGACGCCGCCGCAATTCTCGGCCATCAAGATCGCCGGCGAGCGCGCCTATGATCTCGCCCGCGACGGCGAGACTGTCGAGATACCCGCGCGGGAAATTGAAATCGGCCGTTTGGATATTATCGAGCATAATGCCGACAAGACCGTCTTCGAGGTCGAATGCGGCAAGGGCACCTATGTGCGCTCACTGGCGCGCGACATGGGCCGCGATCTCGGCTGCTTCGGCCATATCGCTGAATTGCGCCGCGTTGAGGTCGAGCCGTTCACGCCGGATGATTTTGTCACGGTAGCCGAACTGGAAGCAGCCCGTTTTGGCGGCAAGGCCGAAGCTGTTCCGGACGAAGCCGAGGTCCCGGTCGATTTCAGTGCCATCGACGCGCTGCTGGTCGAAACGGCGGCGGCGCTCGATTGCCTGCCGCAGGTCGCGGTCAGCGATGACGCGGCGACGAAGATCCGCCTCGGCAATCCCGTCATCATTCGCGGCCGCGATGCGCCGGTCGAGGCGGAGGAGGCATGTGCCACCGCGCGCGGCAGGCTCGTCGCCATCGGCGCCATCGAGCAGGGCATGTTCAAGCCCAAGCGGGTCTTTGTCGGATGAATCCGGTGCAAGTGTCTGTTATTTATCCAATTCCGAACGGAAAACCGCTGCACGTTTGTCCTGGAGTGCTCTAATCTCGGCCGGGCGCGGAAGCCCGGGAAGCTCATGGCCCCAGGAAGAACATGGCTGATACAGGCAACAAGAGGGCGCCGCTGAGAACCCGCCGGCCGCCGGTCGGGGCGTCGCCCGGCACGTTGATCGCCGATCCGGCGGCACGCCGCAGCGAGCTTCGGCTGACATTGATCTCGCCACAGAAATACGAAACCATCGACAATGCCTCGATCGACGACCTGAAGACCCATTGCGAGAAATGGCCTGTCGTCTGGCTGGACTGCACGGGACTTGCCAACATTCCGCTGATCGAGGAGATCGGCCGTATCTTCAACCTCCACCCGCTGGCGCTGGAGGACGTTGTCAACACTGGACAGCGGCCCAAGGTGGATTTCTACGAGGATCATGCCTTCGTCGTCATGCGCATGATCGACGATGTCGCCTCGCACCGCTACGAGCAGATTTCGCTTTTCTTTGGCGGCAAGTTCGTCGTCACATTCCAGGAACGCGAAGGTGATCCGTTCGATCCGGTGCGCAAGCGCATCGCGGCCGCGCTGCCGAACCGCCTGCGCTCGCGCGGCGCCGACTATCTCGCCTATGCGCTGATCGACGCCATCGTCGACAGCTATTTCCCGCCGATCGAGGCGGCGAGCGAATTGGTTGACGGCATTGAGGACGAGATGCTTAACACGCCGCACAAGCATCAGATGCGGCAGCTGCATGAACTCAGGCGGGACGCGAACGTGCTCAAGGGCGTGCTGTGGCCGATGCGCGACGCGCTGGCGACGCTGATCCGAAACGACGTGCCCTTCGTGACGGCCGAGACCAAGATCTTTTTCAACGACACGCTCGACCATTCTCTGCGGCTGATCGAACTGGTCGAGAACCAGCGCGACATGCTCACGGGCCTGATCGAGATGCATCTCTCGCTGACCCAGGCTCGCACCAACGACGTCATTTCCTATCTGACGATCGTCTCCGTGATCTTCATGCCACTGACCTTCCTGGTCGGCGTCTGGGGGATGAACTTCGACCCGGCAAGCTCGCCTTGGAACATGCCGGAGCTGAAAGCCTACTACGGCTATCCGATGTCGCTGGTGTTCATGGCGCTGATCGCTGCCGGTCTGGTGGCGTTCTTCAAATGGAAGAAGTGGCTATAGCCTTTGAGTTCTCCGGTTTTCGCCGCTGGAACCTGCGACAAGCCGGCTTGACAATTGGGCTGGTGTTTTTTCCGGAATTGCACTATATGCGCCGCAGCTTCGTGCCCTGACGCGTCGCTTGCACTGGCCCCTGCTGGACGACATCCCGGCTGTGGGCGTCCCGTTTCCTCCAACAGATAAGGAAAAGCACGATGTCGATTACTGCCGAGCGCAAGAAAGAACTGATGACCGAATTCGCGACCGCGAAAGGCGATACCGGATCTCCGGAAGTCCAGGTTGCCATTCTTTCCGAGCGCATCAAGAACCTGACCGAGCACTTCAAGGACCACAAGAAGGATAACCATTCCCGCCGCGGCCTCCTTGCTCTGGTTTCCCAGCGGCGCAGCCTGCTTGACTATCTCAAGCGTAAGGATGACGCGCGCTACCAGACGCTGATCGACAAGCTAGGTCTCCGTCGCTGACGAATTGACCGGCGGGCTCTCTAAAGGGGCCCGCCGGTCGCGCATTGGCGCATCGGATAATCCGCTGCTCCGATGCTGCGATTAGGAAATTCCCCTCCGCGCGTGGCGCGTTCCGGAAACAGCATTTCCGGCGTCGTGCGCAGGGTCGGCCGGACCAATCGGCCAACCCGGTTCCGGACCGCAGAGGGCTATCCGGAACCGCCCATGGACGGTCATGGGGCAGGATTGCAGGATGCTCGCTCGGCTTTTGAGCCGGATCTATCGAGCTTCCCGTTGTCTTGCCCGTGGCTGCCCGAAGGAAGCCAGGAAAGGGAGAACCCGCGACCGTTAGGACGGTGCGGCCCTTTCCGCATATGAAGGACAAGACATGTTCAATCATCACAAAGTGGAAATCGAATGGGGCGGCCGCCCGCTCATTCTGGAGACCGGCAAGATCGCCCGCCAGGCTGATGGCGCGGTGCTCGCCACCTATGGCGAGACCGTGGTTCTGGCCACCGTCGTCTCCATGAAGGAGCCGAAGCCCGGCCTCGATTTCTTCCCGCTCACCGTCAACTACCAGGAAAAGACCTACGCCGCCGGCAAGATCCCGGGCGGCTATTTCAAGCGCGAGGGTCGTCCGAGCGAGAAGGAAACGCTGGTTTCCCGCCTGATCGACCGCCCGATCCGCCCGCTTTTCGCCGACGGCTACAAGAACGACACCCAGATCGTCGTCACCGTCGTCCAGCATGATCTCGAGAACGATCCGGATATCCTGTCGATCGTCGCCACCTCCGCGGCGCTCACCCTTTCGGGCGTGCCCTTCATGGGCCCGATCGGCGGCGCCCGTGTCGGCTACATCAACGGCGAATATGTACTCAACCCGCATATCGACGAGATGCAGGAATCCAAGCTCGACCTCGTCGTCGCCGGTACCGCCGACGCCGTGCTGATGGTCGAATCCGAGGCCAAGGAACTTTCCGAGGACCTGATGCTCGGCGCCGTCATGTTCGGCCACAAGAGCTTCCAGCCGGTGATCGAGGCAATCATCAAGCTGGCCGAGGTCGCCGCCAAGGAGCCGCGCGACTTCACCGCGCCGGACTATTCCGCGCTCGAAGGCGAGATGCTGAAGGTCGTCGGCGACGAGCTTCGCGCAGCCTACAAGATCACCGACAAGCAGTCGCGCTATGCCGCGGTCGATGCCGTCAAGGCCAAGGTCAAGGCTGCCTTCGCTCCGGCAGAGGGCGAGGAAGCCAAGTACACTTCCGAGCAGATCGGCACCGTCTTCAAGGAGCTTCAAGCCAAGGTCGTGCGCTGGAATATCCTTGATACCGGCTCCCGCATCGACGGCCGCGATCTCAAGACCGTGCGCAAGATCGTCTCGGAGGTTGGCGTCCTGCCGCGCACCCATGGTTCGGCGCTGTTCACCCGCGGCGAGACCCAGGCGCTGGTGGTTGCCACGCTCGGCACCGGCGAGGACGAGCAGTTCGTCGACTCGCTGACCGGCATGTACAAGGAGAAGTTCCTTCTCCACTACAACTTCCCTCCCTACTCCGTCGGTGAGACCGGCCGCATGGGTTCGCCGGGCCGCCGTGAAATCGGCCATGGCAAGCTCGCATGGCGCGCCATCCGCCCGATGCTGCCGACCTCCGACCAGTTCCCGTACACGCTGCGCGTCGTCTCGGAGATCACCGAATCCAATGGCTCGTCGTCTATGGCAACTGTCTGCGGCACCTCGCTGGCGCTGATGGATGCCGGCGTGCCGCTGGCCAAACCCGTTGCCGGTATCGCCATGGGCCTGATCAAGGAAGGCGAGCGCTTCGCGGTGCTCTCCGACATCCTGGGCGACGAGGACCATCTCGGCGACATGGACTTCAAGGTTGCGGGCACTGCCAATGGCGTAACCTCGCTGCAGATGGACATCAAGATCGAGGGCATCACCGAGGAGATCATGAAGATCGCGCTGGATCAGGCCAAGGACGGCCGCCAGCATATCCTCGGCGAAATGGCCCATGCCCTGACCGGCGCCCGCCCCGAGCTCGGCGAGTTCGCACCGCGCATCGAGGTCATGCACATTCCGACCGACAAGATCCGCGATGTCATTGGTTCCGGCGGCAAGGTGATCCGTGAGATCGTCGAGAAGACCGGCGCCAAGATCAACATCGAGGACGACGGCACGGTCAAGATCGCTTCCTCGAATGCCAAGGAGATCGAGGCGGCGAAGAAGTGGATACACACCATCGTCGCCGAGCCGGAAGTCGGCGAGATCTACGAAGGCACCGTCGTAAAGACGGCGGACTTCGGCGCGTTCGTCAACTTCTTCGGCCCGCGCGACGGTCTCGTCCACATCTCGCAGCTCGCCAATGAGCGCGTCGCCAAGACCTCCGATGTCGTCAAGGAAGGCGACAAGGTCTGGGTCAAGCTGATGGGCTTCGACGAGCGCGGCAAGGTTCGCCTGTCGATGAAGGTCGTCGACCAGGCGACCGGCAAGGAAATCGTCCAGGAGAAGAAGAAGGCTGAAGGCGAGGAAGACGCCGCCTGATCGGTTTGGCTGAACAGTTTAAGACGGGCGCGCCGCGAGGTCGCGCCCGTTTTGTTTGAAGGACTATGCGAATGGCCGCGGAGCCGCTGAAGACGCTGTTCCACCCGTTCGAGGCCGAGGCGCTGCCTCTGCCGCGAAAGGATGCCCGCGTTCTTTTTCTGGGCGCCGAGCCCGGCTTCCGCTTGCCCGAAGGTTTCGATGCGGCGCTGCATCTCGTGCAGGGCTTCCGCCCACATTTCCGCGCCCTGCAGGCGGCCGGTTACACGGTCACGCCGCACGTGGAAGGCCAGGGCTACGACATGGCTCTCGTGCTTGCGGGCCGCCATCGGGGCCAGAATGAGTTGCGCATCGCCGAAGCACTCGAGCGTGTCGCGCCGGGCGGGCTGATCGTTGTCGCGGGTGGCAAGGAGGACGGCATCGACAGCCTGCGCAAGCGGATCAACGCGCTGGCGTCGCTCGAAGGCCACCTACCGAAGCATCACGGCGTTGCCTTCTGGTTCCGGCCGGCCGGTCCGGAAGCAGCCGCGCCGCTACGCGCCGGCAACCCCGACCTTGTTGTTGACGGCGGTTTCAAAACCGCGCCTGGCATGTTCTCTTTCGATCGGGTCGATGCCGGTTCGAAACTGCTCGTTGCGAGCCTGCCTTATGATCTCGCAGGCAATGTCGCCGATTTCTGCGCGGGCTGGGGTTATCTGGCGGCCGAGGTCCTGCAGCGCTCGCAGAGCCTCACCGCGCTCGATCTCTACGAAGCGGATTTCGAGGCCCTGGAGGCAGCCAGGCTGAATGTCCATGGCGCCGTCGAGCCGCGCTTCTTCTGGGCCGATCTGCTCACCGAGGCGGCCGAGAGGCGCTACGACGCAATTGTCATGAACCCCCCTTTCCACAGCGGCCGCGCCGCCGACCCGGAGATCGGCGCCGGCATGATCCGCGCGGCGTCGAAGGCGCTGAAACCGGGCGGCCGGCTGTTCATGGTCGCCAACCGCCAGCTTCCTTACGAACAGGTGCTCTCCGCAGCCTTTGCCAGCCATGCCGAGATCGCACGCGACGGCATGTTCAAGGTGTTGTCCGCGCGCCGCTGAAAAGCGTGTTTGCGTGGTGGTTTACTGCAGGCTGACGATCCGTGCGGGCTCGCGGGTGCCGAAAGCAGGCCGCGCCTCGCCGAGCTCGGCCTTGAGCGGGGCCGGCCGGCCGAACAGATAACCCTGGACCACCTCGCAGCCCGCGGCCCTCAGCAGCGTGGCCTGGTTCTCGGTCTCCACACCTTCGGCGATGATGCCGACGCCCAGCGCCCGCGACAGGCCGACAATGGTCGAGACGATCGCGCCGGAACTGGAGTCGGTATCGATGCGGCTGACGAAGGAACGGTCGATCTTCAGCTTGCCGAAGGAGAAGTCGATCAGGTAGCTCAAATTGGAATAGCCGGTGCCGAAATCGTCTACGGCCACAGAGATCCCCATCTCGGCAAGCTGCTCCAGGATCGCGGCGGCGCGGTCGCGATCCTGCATCATCGCCGTCTCGGTGACCTCGAGCTCCAGCCGCGACGGCTTGATGCCGGTCGATTCCATCACCTCGCGAACGATGCCGACGAAATCCCTGGTCATGAACTGGACCGGCGAGATGTTGACGGCGACGAAACAGTCCTGCGGCAGGTGCGCGGCGTCGCTGCAGGCCTTGCGCAGCACCCATTCGCCGATCGGGTTGATCATGCCGGTTTCCTCGGCGATCGGAATGAACTCCATCGGCGGGATCATGCCGCGCTCCGGATGCTTCCAGCGGATCAACGCCTCGTAGCCGACGACGCGGCCGCTCGGCAGATTGAGCTGCGGCTGGTAGTGGAGACTGAAGTCACCGCGGTCGAACGCGGTCTTCAGCTCCGACTCGATCCATTGCCGATAGTCGGCCACGCGGCCCATGTCCGCATGGAACACAGACCAGTTGCCGACGCCGCTGGCCCGCGCGTTCTGCAACGCAAGATTCGAACGGCGCAAGACCAGGACCGGGTCGACGCCGTCCTTCGGCATCGCCACGATGCCTACCGACAGGCTGACCGACTGCAGGTGGGTCTGCAGCTGATAAGGTTCCATCATCTCGTTGATGAGCTTTTCGATCAGCCGCTCGATCGAACCACGGACATCTCGGTCCGGCAGCAGCACGCCGAACTCGCCGGCACCGATGCGCCCAATCACCGCATCCTTCGGCATGCTACCCTTCAGCCTGCTGGTGAAGGCGCAGACAAGTTCGTCGCCATGGCTGTAGCCGATGGCGTCGTTGATCTGCTTGAAGCGGTCGATATCGATGTCGATCAGGAACACCGGCTCGCCGGTTCGGATCGTATCGGCGGCGGCATCGGCAATCTTGCCGACCATGGCTTGGCGCGACAAAAGCCCGGTCAGCTTGTCGAAATGAGTTTCCTTGACGACATAGGCCACCGATTCATCGACGCCGGCGAAGAACGACATCGCCGCACCGCCGGCGGCAAGGGCGCACAGCGCGGCGATGGCGCCTATCATCGCCTGGGCCGGCATGCCGGCCATGCCGTCGCCGAAGCCGAACCGCAGCCCCCACAATCCGAGGACGAAACCGCCCATGCCGGAGCTGGCGATGGTGATCAGCCGGAACAGCGGTGTTCGCTTCGGGTTACTGACTGAAGACATGCAAGGTCCCTGGATTAAGGGGCCTTATAGCGGAATCTCCTTAAAATGAGTTTCCGCCGGTGCATCCAATTTTACTTGAAGGCTACTGTCGCGCCCGCAAACTATTCGCGGGGACCGTCGTTCTGCTTCAGTTCCTCTAGCGACGGCATCGAAACGATGTGATAACCGGAATCCACATAATGGATCTCGCCGGTGACACCCGACGAAAGATCGGAGAGCAGGTAAAGCGCCGAGCCGCCGACTTCGTCGAGGGTCACGGTGCGCCGCAGAGGCGAATTGCGCTGCTGGTAGGAGAACATATGGCGGGCGTCGGAAACGCCCGAGCCGGCCAGCGTCCGCACCGGTCCGGCCGAGATGCCGTTCACCCTGATGCCGCGCGGCCCGTAGTCATTGGCAAGGTAGCGCACGCTGGCCTCGAGCCCGGCCTTGGCGACGCCCATGACATTGTAGTTCGGCATCACCCGCACCGACCCGGCATAGGTGAGCGTGATCATCGAGCCGCCATTGCCCATCAGCGCGGCAGCATTGCGGGCGACCTCGGTGAAGGAATAACAGGAGATCACCATGGTGCGTACGAAATTCTCGCGGCTGGTATCCGCGTAGAGGCCCTTCAACTCGTTCTTGTCGGAAAAGCCGATGGCGTGCACCACGAAATCCAGCCCGCCCCAGGCCTTGCCGAGGGTTTCGAAGGTCTCGGTGACCGAGGCGCTGTCCTCGACATCGCATGGCACGATCAAGGAGGCTCCCACCTTCTCGGCAAGCGGCTTGACCCGCCGCCCGAAGGCGTCGCCCTGGTAGGTGAAGGCCAGCTCCGCCCCATGCTCGGACAATTTCTTGGCGATGCCCCAGGCGATCGAATGATCGTTGGCGACGCCCATGACAAGCCCGCGCTTGCCCTTCATCAACCCTTCCATGTCCGGCAGATCCTTATGCGGAATAGCGCTGGAAAATCAGCGTTGCGTTGGTGCCACCGAAACCGAAGGAATTGGACAGGACGGTGTCGATCTTGGCGTTGTCGATGCGTTTGCGCACGATCGGCATGCCCTCGAATTCCGGATCGAGCTCCTCGATATGGGCGCTCTCGCCGATGAAGCCGCCCTGCATCATCAGGATCGAATAGATCGATTCCTGCACGCCAGCCGCGCCCAGCGAATGGCCGGTAAGCGACTTGGTCGAGGTGATGTAGGGCATCTTGTCGCCGAACACCTCGCGGATGGCGCCCATTTCCCTGGAATCGCCGACCGGCGTCGAGGTGCCATGGGTGTTGATGTAGTCGACAGGGGTCGAGACGGTGGCAAGCGCCTGCCGCATGCAGCGGATGGCGCCTTCCCCCGAAGGAGCGACCATGTCGTAGCCGTCGGACGTCGCGCCATAGCCGACGATCTCGGCATAGATCTTGGCGCCGCGCGCCCTGGCGTGTTCCAGCTCCTCCAGGATCAACACACCGGCGCCGCCGGCGATGACGAAACCGTCGCGGTTGACGTCATAGGCGCGCGAAGCAGCCGATGCCTTGTCGTTAAATTTCGACGACATGGCGCCCATGGCGTCGAACAGGTCCGACATTGTCCAGTCCAGGTCTTCGTGGCCGCCGGCAAACATCACGTCCTGCTTGCCCCACTGGATCAGCTCATAGGCATTGCCGATACAATGCGCCGAGGTCGAGCAGGCCGATGAGATCGAGTAGTTGACGCCGTGGATCTTGAACCATGTGGCCAAGGTGGCCGACGCCGTCGAGGACATTGCCTTCGGCACGGCGAATGGACCGATGCGCTTGGGGCTGCTGTTCTTGATCGTGATTTCCGCCGCTTCGACGATGGTCCGGGTCGAAGGGCCGCCGGACCCCATCACGATGCCCGTCCGCTCATTGGTGATATCGCTTTCGCCAAGCCCGGCATCGGCAATCGCCTGGTCCATGGCGACGTGGTTCCAGGCCGCGCCCTGGCTCAGGAAGCGCATGGCGCGGCGGTCGATCATCGGCGTGGGATCAAGCGTCGGCGCGCCCCAGACCTGGCAGCGGAAGCCGTGTTCGGCGAAGGAATTGGAAAAACTGATGCCGGATTTGGCATCGTAAAGCGAGCTCTGCACCTCGTTGGCATTGTTGCCGATCGACGACACAATGCCGAGCCCTGTCACTACGACCCGTCTCATTCGCAACTCCTTCCGGCGTATCCGGGCGGAAAACCTAGCCGGTTTTCGCCTGTGATCATACGCAAATAAACTGACGTGGCGCCCATTGGGTACGCGGGCGCCGTGGCGAAAAACGGTCAGGCGGCCGACTGCTTGGACAAGCCGACCTTCAGATCCGTAGCGGCGTATATGGGTTCGCCATCCGCCTTAAGCCAGCCGTCGGCGATGCCGAGCACCAGCCGGCCGCGCATCACACGCTTGAAATCGACGCCGTACTCGACCTTCTTCACCGACGGCGTCACCATGCCCTTGAACTTCACCTCGCCGGTCGAGAGCGCCATGCCCTTGCCGGGTTCGCCCAGCCAGCCGAGATAAAAGCCGGTCAACTGCCACATGGCGTCGAGGCCGAGGCAGCCCGGCATGATCGGATTGCCGATGAAGTGGCAGGCGAAAAACCACAAGTCCGGCTTGATGTCGAATTCGGCGCGGATGAAGCCCTTGTCAAAAGCGCCGCCGGTCTCGCTGATCTCAGTGATGCGGTCGAACATCAGCATAGGTGGGTAGGGCAGCTGGGCGTTGCCCGGTCCGAACAGGTCGCCGCGAGCGCAGGCAAGCAGTTCCTCGTAATCGTAGCTGGACTTTTGATCCGCCATCAAACTTCCGTCCCCGTGTCTTCGCGGGCGGCAGGGCGCCCTTCTTGTTGGTTTCCTAACACACTCTGTTTGCGGCCGGAAACCGGCGTTTGCGCTTAACCCGTGCGCCTTCCCGGGTCAATGCGCGCTATTGATCGCATTCGGACTACAGAATATATGTCGATTGGTGTCTGGTTTTGGCTTTTGACGTCTTTTTGCCATTCTGGACCTGTTGGTGGGCTGGGCAACAAAGCTTCGACGCGAAGATGGATTTGGGCTACCGGAAGGACAATGTCGCTGTGGACAAGCGGGTTCGCGAAGCCGGCCTGAGGCCGACGCGCCAGCGCATCGCGCTGGCCGATCTGCTTTTCGCCAAGGGCGACCGCCACCTTTCGGCCGAGGAACTGCATGAAGAGGCGATCGCCGCCGGCGTGCCCGTTTCGTTGGCGACGGTCTATAACGCGCTCCATCAGTTCACAGAGGCCGGCCTGCTGCGCATCCTGGCGGTCGAAGGCTCGAAAACCTATTTCGACACCAACACCTCAGACCATCATCACTTCTACGTCGAGGGCGAGAACCGGATTTTCGACATCGAAAGCGGGCCGGTCACCGTCTCCAACCTGCCGGCACCGCCGGAGGGCATGGAGATCGCCAATGTCGACATCGTCGTGAGGCTTCGCCGGAAGCGCGGCGACTGATCCCGTGGCGACGCGGCCCGTCGACCTGATCGTCCGGTTTGAGTGGGTCACCGTCGCCGCCTTGGCCATCGTTTGCTACGCGCTGTCCGGCTTTTCCTGGTGGCGGTTTGCGCTGCTTATCCTGGCGCCGGACCTGTCGATGCTGGGCTACCTCGCCGGGCCGCGCCTCGGCGCCGTCACCTATAATGCCTTGCATATCCTGATTGCCCCGCTCGTCCTTCTGCTCGCGGGCGCGTTGCTCGCCGGTCCGCTCACGACCGCGGTGGCACTTATCTGGATAGCGCACATCGCCATCGACCGTGCCCTCGGCTACGGCCTCAAGCTGCCCACCGCTTTTCAGGATACGCATCTCGGCCGCATTGGCCGTGACCGCAGCGGCGCGCCCGGCTGAGGCGTATCGACATTCGGGTCAGGCCGAATCGAGAATGATGGGGTGACCGGAAGCGCAGGAAGCCGTCATTCGTAGGCCGACCTCACCTGAATATCGATACGCCTCAGTTCTTGAACTTCTCGCCCGGGTAGGCACCCCACACCTGCGACTGGGCCATCCAGCCGGTGTGGCCGTCAAAGGTCATCTCGCACCATTGGCCGTCGCATTTCTTGATCGAGCCGATCACGCCCGGCTCGATGATGGCGAGGACGCCGGCATCCTTGTCGGGCTCGTTGAGCAGGTTGACCTGCCCGCCCTTGCCGCGCTGCCAAGGCGCGACTATGGCGGTGCGACGGCCGGAGAGCAGCGACTGGTTGATCCAGCCCTCCGAACCATCGGCATCGCGCACGCGGCGCCAGGTGTCGAATTCCTGGATGACTTCCATCGGCAGGCCAGCCTTCAGATACATCCAGTTGACGGAATAATTGGCGCCTGGGCCGACGCGCGAATTCACGCGGGCCGGTTTCAGGCTGACGAAGCGCGGCAGCGGCAGGCCGCTCGGACCAAGCGTTATGGTTTGCGCCGGCGCGGCCGCGCTTTGCGCGAAGGCCTGCGGCGCGCAAAGCAGGGCGCCAAGGATGGCTGCGCTGAAGGCCAGGCGAAGCGACGCGAAACCAGACACTTTCGTTCCTTTCGGCGCCGGTCCGTCGGATGAGCGCCCCTTTTTCTTTGTCTTCGGCGGCACCGCTTGTTACAGAGTGGGCTGATGCCGCGACTGGCTACAAGTTTCGCCGGTCTTGGTTAAAGAGGTCTCAACGAGATCGGTTTCGAGAGCATGATCCTGAAAAGTGGGAACCGGTTTTCGGAAAAGATCATGCTCCAAAAAAGAGTAGAATCAGGACGACGATTCAGCGAAACGTCATTCTGATCTAGGAAACTTCGGGGATAAAATGGCAGGCAAAAAACGGCCCCTCGTCGTCATCACGCGCAAGCTGCCCGACCCTGTCGAGACCCGCATGCGCGAGCTGTTCGACGCAAGGCTGAATGTCGAGGACCGGCCGATGACCCAGCCGGAACTGGTGGCGGCGGTCAAGGAAGCCGACGTGCTGGTTCCCACCATCACCGATCACATCGACGCCGCGCTGATCGCCCAGGCCGGTGAAAACCTGAAGCTGATCGCCAATTTCGGCAACGGCGTCGACAAGATCGACGTCGCGGCGGCCGCCAAGAAAGGCATCACTGTCACCAACACGCCGAACGTACTGACCGAAGACACCGCCGACATGACCATGGCGCTGATGCTCGCCGTCCCCCGGCGGCTGGCCGAAGGCGCCAATGTGCTGACGGGCGAGAAGAAATGGGCCGGCTGGTCGCCGACCTGGATGCTCGGCCGGCGCATCTGGGGCAAACGGCTCGGCATCGTCGGCATGGGCCGCATCGGCACGGCCGTCGCCAGGCGGGCCAAGGCTTTCGGCCTGTCGATCCATTACCACAATCGGCACCGCGTGCTGCCGGCGGTGGAGGAGGAGCTGGAGGCAACCTACTGGGAAAGCCTCGATCAGATGCTGGCCCGCATGGACATCATCTCGGTCAATTGTCCTTCGACGCCGGCGACGTTCCACCTTTTGTCCGGCCGTCGGCTGGCGCTGATGCAGCCTTCGGCTTACCTCGTCAACACGGCGCGCGGCGACATCATCGACGAGGAAGCACTGATCAAGCTGATCCATGACGGCAAGATCGCCGGCGCCGGCCTCGATGTCTATGAGCACGAGCCGGCGCTGAACACCAAGCTCCTGAAGCTTGCCTCCAAGGGCAAGGTGGTGCTGTTGCCACATATGGGATCGGCCACGCTCGAAGGCCGCATCGACATGGGCGAGAAGGTGATCATCAACATCCGCGCCTTCTTCGACGGCCACCGCCCACCGGACCGTGTTCTGCCGCTGAGGGCCTGAAGGCCTAAACGGCCACGGTAACCGCGCCGTCCGCGCCGACGCTTACCGCGCCCCCGCGGTAGGCCTCGAACGCGCCGCGGCCAAGCCGCACCGCGATCGGCGTTTCCCAGCCCATTTCCCGGGCGACGATCAGGCCAAGCAGCAGGATGGCGTCCGGCTCGTGCAGCACCAGGGCTGCCGGCGCGCGGCCGTTATGGACGAGTTCCATCAGAACCGCCGAAGCCGATGACGAGCCGATCGTGCCGGGCAGGAACAGCACCCGACCGGCAATGACTTCGCCATGTTGCGGGTGACGGACATCGGCGATGCGGCCGGTCCTCGGATCGACGCCGCCCCAGAAGCTGATCGGCGCCGTCAGCACCAGCGCCTCGCCTTCACCCGCCTTGCCCGGCACCAGGATCTCGGCGGCGGCGCTCATGCGGCGACATCCGTGAAGACCGGCCTGCCGAGGACCGCGCTTTCGACGCAGTCGGCGAGCGATGCGTAGAGCACCGCATAGCCGGTGTTGCCCGGGGCGTAGTGCGCGAACTTGCCCGAATTGGTCATCAGCACGCCATTGCCGAGTTCCGGCATGATCGGGGTCACCACCACGCAGGTATCGGCAACGATGACCACGCCGCTCGCCTCGAGCCTCTTTCGCCGGCCATCCTGCTCCAGCAGAGCGAGCGCGTGGCGGCCGGTGCAGGCATAGATCGGCACGGCAAGCCGCCGTCCGGCGATGAACCGCTCCAGACTGTCGAACTCGGCGTTCGATAGATGCGGGCTGCCGATCGCCACCGCATCGATCGTCTTGACTGCCGCCGCGGTCGACAAGCCCGCGCGGGCCTTGCCAACCATCTCAGGCGTCACGCGGATCACTGCTTCCGGTTCCGGTCCCGCCAGAATGGTTGGGGCGTCGGGAGCCTCGGGCGTCACACCGGCGATGTGGAACAGGCCGACCGCACCGGACGACGCGGCCGCAGCGCCGAAGGCTTTCAGCGCGTCCTCGCCGGGATGACCGGCCACGCCAGTGACGACGCCGATCGCGTTGCCGACCTGACGGCCATAGAGGCTACCCAGAACAGGCCAGGCGATCTCGGAGGCAAGGAAGGAAGGCGACAAGCCCGAGACATCGAATACAAGCCGCGCCCGGCGGTTATCGGGCCGGTGCAGGCCGTAGTCCGGCGCGCGGCCGGTGATGGCGCAGGCAATATCGAGAAAATCGCCATAGCGATTGGTGCGCCCGCCCAGCACAGAGTTGCAGAAGACGACCGCGTTGGACTCGCCCCAGGCCACATCGCTGCCGAGTGCCGGCCTGTGTCCGGCCTGATAGGGCGCGCAGGTCCAGCTCTGCTCGCAGCCGAGCTTGCGATAGGCTTCCATCATTCGCCGCGCCATGCCGCGCTGCGGCTCTTCCAAGCGGATGCGCGAGCAGCCCATCAGGTCCAGCGCTCCGACATTGAGCGTTGAGCGCACCGCGACTTTCGCGCCGCCTTCGACTAGTTTCTCGGCAAACAGCGTGCCGGAATCGCCGTGATAGAGCGCCCCGTCGATATGCGCGGACGCGATCGGGATGAGCCGCGGCGCGCCGAGCAGCCTGGCGCTTTCGGCGACGATGCGCATCGCCATGCCGGCGCCGTCCTGGCGGGCGGCGATCGCCTGTTCTTCCGGGCTGAGCGAAAGGCTCAAGACAGCACCTTGCGCATGGTGATGGAGGTCGGCCTGTCATAGCCCGCGTGCGCCGTGCGTTCGCTCTCGCGAAAGCCGAGCCGGGCGAAGGCCGCGTGGTTTGCGGTCAGCTCGATACGGGCCTGGAGCTCGATCGCATCCTTGCCCCGTTCGCGGGCAAGATCCTCCACCGCCTGCATCAGCCGGGCTCCGACGCCTTGACCCCGGAACTCCGGCTCGACCGCGAGCTTGCCGACATAGACATCCCGCGCCCGCTCCAGCGCGAAGACGCAGCCGACGATGCGGCCGCTCTCGACGGCCAGAAACCCTGTCTCCTTTTTCGCCTTCTCGGCAAGGCTATCGGCGGTCAACAGATGCGCTGAGGATGGCGGGTCGATGACGCAGTCCATATAGGCAAAGGCGCGGCGGATCAGCGCGAGCAAGTCGCCCCATTGGTCGAAATCCGCGGGAAGGCCGATTATGGAGATGCCGACGGTCTGGTCCATGCGCTCAGACGGCCTTGTAGCGGATGGTGTCGAAGCGGGCCGTGAGCCCGTCATAGAGCAGCAGCCGGCCGATGAGTGGCTCGCCTATGCCCGTGATCAGCTTGATCGCCTCCATCGCCTCCAGCGCGCCGATGACGCCCGTCAGCGCGCCGACGATGCCGGCAACGGCGCAGGACGGCACCAGCCCTTCGGGCGGCGCTTCCGGGAACAGGTCGCGATAGCTCGGGTTGCGCTTGCCGTCGGCGCCTGACTCGAACGGTTTCAGCACAGTGACCGAGCCGTCGAAGCGGCCGACGGCGGCGGTGACGAGGGGCTTCTTCTCGCTTTCGCAGGCATCGGCGGCGGCGTAGCGCGTCTCGAAATTGTCGGAACCGTCGACAACGACATCGTAGCGGCCGACGAGGGCAGGGGCGTTCTCGTCCGTCAGCCTCAGGCTGTGCGCTTCGACCCTGACGTTGGGGTTGATGCGCATGATCGCTGCTGCGGCGCTGTCGGTCTTGGCCAAGCCGATCGTGTCGCTGCCATGGATCACCTGCCGCTGCAGGTTGGACAGGGAAACCGTGTCGTCATCGACGATGCCGAGCGTGCCGACGCCGGCCGCGGCAAGATATTCGAGCACCGGCGCGCCGAGCCCGCCGGCGCCGATCACCAGCACCCGCGCCCGCTTCAGCCTCTGCTGGCCCGGTCCGCCGATCTCGGGCAGCACGATGTGGCGGGCATAGCGTTCGAGCTCTTCGTCGGTGAGGGCGGTATCGGTCATGGCCGGAGCTTATCGCTGGCGTAGAGCCTTGTCAGCAAGCGCAAGGCAAAGCCTTGTGGTCCACACACGAAGCAAAAGTTTGGCATGAGGCAAGGCAAAGCCTTGTGGCGCAGTGCCGTAATAGCTTCACGGGCTAGTTGGTCGGCTCGACGCTGCCATGATCGACCGTTAGGAATTGCGCCCGGCCGGCAAGGCTTGAGAACAGGGCGGCATCCGTGCCTGTCATGAAGGCCTGGCAGTTGAGCTCCTCGAGGATCGCGAACAGCGCTGCGCGCCGGCCGGCGTCGAGATGCGCGGCGATCTCGTCCAGCAGCAGGATCGGTGTCAGGCCCGACATCTCGCCGGTCAATCTGGCATGCGACAGCACGATGCCGACCAGCAGCGCCTTCTGCTCGCCGGTCGAGCACAGCTCCGCCGGCATCGACTTCGGCCGGTGCCGCACAACGAGATCGGAGCGGTGCGGGCCGTCCAGCGTACGCCCGGCGGCACGGTCGCGCTCACGACCATTGGCAAGAGCGGCACGATAGCCTTCCTCGACGTCGACCGCCGGTGCATCGCCGAGCGCGCTTTCAAGATCGCCGGCAAGGCTGATATCGGCCTGCGGAAACGGTCCGCTACCGGGCAATTTGTCGATCATAGCGGCAAGCAGCCGCACCAGTTCGGCTCGCGCCGCGGCGATCGCCACGCCGGTTTCGGCCATCTGCGTCTCGATCGCGTCGAACCAGGCGCCGTCGCGGGATCCTTCTGTAAGCAAGCGGTTACGGCCGCGCATGGCTTTCTCATAGTCGAGCGCGCGCTGGCCATGGCCGGGGTCGATCGCCAGCACCAGCCGGTCGAGGAAGCGGCGGCGGTCCGCCGCCGGCCCGGGAAACAACCCGTCCATCGCCGGTGTCAGCCAGATGACCCGCAGCCATTCCAGCATGTCCTCGGCCGATCGCGCCGGCGCGCCGTTGATCCGCACCTTCCTGCCGCCTTCGCCGGCGGCGTCGCCACCTGGAATGCCGGTACCGATCTCGACCTGTCCTTCCGGTCCCTCGATGCGCGCATGCAAGGCGAAGCCGCCATCGCCGCCTTCGCGCGCTACATCCGCATAGGGCGCGCGGCGCAAGCCCCGGCCCGGCGTCAGGAACGAGATCGCCTCCAGGAGATTGGTTTTGCCGGCGCCATTGTCGCCCGACAGCACCACCGCGCCAGGGGCAAGTTCGAGCGAAAGCGCCGCATAGTTGCGGAAATTCGTAAGCGTTAACTTACTTATGTAGCTTTGCTGCCGAAGCTGTCTGGCGTCTGAGGTCAAGGTAACACATCAGGTCCGTCCCGGACCTAGACCCGCATCGGCATCAGCACGTAGAGCGCGGTTTCGTCGGCCATGTCATGGATCAGCGTCGGCGAGCCGGCATCGGCCAGCATGAACTTGGCCTCCGAACCGGTGAGCTGGGCCGCCACGTCGAGCAGGTATTTGGCATTGAAGCCGATCTCGATCGGGTCCGACGAATAGTCGGCCGCCAGTTCCTCCGTGGCGCTGCCCGAATCCGGATTGTTGACCGCGAGCGTGAGCTGGCCGTCATTGATCGACAATTTGACGGCCCGGCCGCGTTCGGACGAAATGGTCGAGACGCGGTCCACCGCGGCGGCGAAGCTCTGGCGATCGATGATCAGCTTCTTGTCGTTGCCGGTCGGGATCACGCGCTGATAGTCGGGGAAGGTGCCGTCGATCAGCTTCGAGGTCAAAACCACACTGCCGATGGTGAAGCGGATCTTGGTATCGGACAGTTCAGTCGTCACCGCGACGTCGGGGTCGTCCACCAGCTTCTGCAACTCGCTCACTGTCTTGCGCGGAATGATGATGCCCGGCATGCCTTCCGA
Source organism: Mesorhizobium sp. (assembly GCA_004020875.1). Lineage (GTDB taxonomy): Bacteria > Pseudomonadota > Alphaproteobacteria > Rhizobiales > Rhizobiaceae > Mesorhizobium. The sequence goes on along the minus strand of SAPZ01000003.1, from coordinate 87,303 downwards.
ACCTGCCGGCGCGTCGATTTCGGCGCGTGCCAGACGATGTCCGTCGGTGGCGACCGAGCGCAGCTTCAGCTTGCCGCCGACTTCAACGGTGTGCAGGTAGATGCCGTTGAGGTAGTAGCGCGTTTCCTCCGTCGAGATGGCGAACTGGGTCTTGTCGATCAGCCCCTTCAGCGCCGCCGATTCCAGCCGGAAGATATGCGAGAACGAGCCGGCCGAAAGCTCAGGGAAGTCGGATTGCGGCAGGCACTGGAGGCGGAAGCTCGAACGGCCGGAGGTGACGGTCATCGCGTTGCCGTCCTCGTCCGTCTTCAGCATCACCTCTGCGCCATCGGAAAGCTTGCGCACGATGTCGTAGAGCAGATGCGCCGGCACCGTCGTCGCGCCGCCGCGCTCGACCTTGGCGGGTGTCGCCTCCGTCACTTCGAGGTCGAGGTCGGTCGCCTTCATCTCGAGGCTCGCGCCCTCGGCGCTGAGCAGCACGTTGGAGAGGATCGGGATGGTGTTGCGCCGCTCGACCACGCGGTGGACGTGGTTGAGGGACTTCAGGAGATTTGACCGTTCCAGGATAACACGCATGACGAACAGGCTCGCTTCAATGAATGAACGGGTCACCGTCAGGCGGCATCCCGCGAAAGCCCTGAAAGGCTTCCAGAATCTCTGTAAGCTGACAGTAAAAAGCCTGCGAACGCAAGCCCGCGGCACCGGTTCCGGCCGGTTGCGCGGGCTTTCTGGGGATAAAGCCGGCGAGGCGGGTCGCCGGCCATTTTCGCATTGCCTCAGGCCTGGTCGTTGATCAGCCTTCTGAGCAGTTCGAGCTCTTGCGCCAGCGTGTTGTCGCCGCCTGAAAGGTCTTCGATCTTGCGCACGGCATGCAGCACGGTCGTATGGTCGCGGCCGCCGAAACGCCGCCCGATCTCCGGCAACGAGCGGGGCGTCATCACTTTCGACAGATACATGGCCACCTGCCGCGGCTTGACGATGGTGCGAGTGCGCCGGTTGGACAGAAGCTCCGTCTTCGACACGTTGTAATGGCGCGCCACGATGCGCTGGATGTCCTCGATGCGCACCCGCTTCGGCTCGCCCGAGCGGTAGATGTGGCCGAGGATCTCGTCGATGCGGTCGATCGTGATCTGCGGCTCGAAGGATTGGCGAAACAGAAGCTGGTTGAAGGCGCCTTCAAGCTCGCGCCCGCTGCCGGTAACGGTACGCGCGACATGCTCCAGGATTTCGTCCGAGATGTCGAGCGAGGTGTCATCGCTCTTGGCGGTTGCGCGGCGCAGCTTCAGCATGCCCAGCCGCATGGCGAAATCCGGCGCCGACATTTCCAGCGCCACGCCGCCATTGAGGCGCGAACGCACGCGCGGCTCCAGGGATTCCAGCTCCGACGGCGGCCGGTCGGCCGCCACCACCACCTGCTTGGCGCTGTCGAGCAGCATGTTGATGAGGTGGCAGAATTCGTGCTGGATCGACTTGCCCTGCAGGAACTGCATGTCGTCGATGATCAGGAGATCGATGTCGCGCAGCTGCTCTTTCAGCGTCAGCGCATTGTTGTCGCGGATCGCGGTGGCAAAGCGCCACATGAAATACTCCGCCGTCAGATAGACGACGCGCGACTTCGGGTTGTGCCGCAGCGATTCCGCCGCGATCGCCTGCAAGAGATGCGTCTTGCCGAGCCCGACGGTGGCATGCAGGAAAAGCGGGTTGAAACGCACCGCGCTGGACTGCGATTCAGCCACGGCTCTCGCCGCCGCGAAGGCCACCCTGTTGGACGGCCCCTCGATGAACGAGGCGAATGTGTAGCGCGGGTCAAGCGGCGACCCAAGAACATTGTGGCGGAACTCCGGTTCCGCGGACGGACCCTGGCGGGGCGCCGGCGCCCGTTGTTCCGCGCGTCCGGCGCTCGCGGTGCCGTTGGCGAGCGCGGTGTGCGTCTGCCTTGTCATCTTGCGGGCCGGCGCGATTTCCGGCTCGACATGGTTGCGCCCCTGGCGCGTCGCGGTGCGCACGACGATCTCGATCTTGAGCACGTCGGGATCCTCATGCCGCCACAGCTCCGCGATAAGCTCGAGGTAGTGGCCGTTGATCCATGACCGCAGGAAGGCGGTCGGCACCGAGATGCGGACAATGCCGCGGGAGGTCTCGGCGACCTTCATGCGACCAAACCAGCTCGAATAGACCTCGGCCCCGAGACGCGCCTTCAGCTGGGCCTTGACCCGCTCGAACTTCTGCTCCGCGTCGCTGGATGCCGCCACGTCGTCCCCCCCGACAAAAGTTGCTGAAAATGGGAGTTCGCCCGCAATCTCCCTCTCGATGCCGCCTTGCATGATCAAAGTTCCTTGTCTTCTCGTACCCTTTTCCGCCGGGGATGCGCCTCCTGCATCCTTGGTCCGGCGACCTCATTCGCCGCGCTGCCGCTGCCGCCGCCGGCAAACGGTCATCGCAACTCGCGCAAGGGACCAGCCGCCGGCTCCGCACGCCGGCTTCCGACAAAGACAAGGCAAAACGCTACCCTCCGGCGAAAACGCCGGCGAGACATCGACCGCCATGTACAATTACGCCAGTCCCCTACCGCACCGAAGAGACAAACCAAGCCACGCGCGGAATTGCTCCACGTCATGAATTCTGCCATTTTGTGCTGGCCGATTCAGGCTGGGTCAGGGGCTAGAGCCCGTCCCTTCGATGGATGGACATTACCGAAATCGCTGTGGATAGGGCAAGGCCACATCTAACGGTTTTTTAACGAATCTGGCTACCGGAAGGGGCTTGAAATCGGGTGCCGCCACGGCACCTTTTGACAAAGCCATTGTGATTCAAACCCTTTTCCGGCGAATATGAAAAAGACCGCCTGAAACGAAATATTCTGAAATAATTCTCTTGACAGCTACTTCTCCCCCGGCGTCCGACCGTGCATTGAACAAGCTGTGGATGACCGCCTGTAAACCTTTGAAAAAAAGCCGGAATTTCTGACAGGGGAATCTGGGCAGCTGTCGCGGCGGAGGCGCGCAGATATAAGCGGCGCTGTATATGCCGGCAAAACATTACCGGCGTTGGAATCGCCTCACAAAGTGCATCTTGCGGGCAAACTTTTTAAGTACTTGCCGGCAAACGAAAAAACCCGGCCTGTACGACCGGGTTCAGTATCGATGGAGTGAAAGAGGTAGTCGGTCAGGCCGACAGCGTCTTGACCCGCTGGGCGAGTCGCGAAACCTTGCGGGAGGCCGTGTTCTTGTGGACGACGCCCTTGGTGGCGGCGCGCATCAATTCCGGTTCCGCAGCCTTGAAGGCTTCCACCGCAGCGGCCTTGTCGCCGGCGGCCAGCGCCTCTTCGACCTTGCGGACATAGCTGCGGACTCGCGAGCGGCGGTTCTTGTTGACCGCAGCGCGGCGGGCGATCTTGCGCGTAGCCTTTTTGGCCGAGGAAGTATTGGCCATGATGCCTCTCTTCTGATCTGGTAAACGCCAGCGATGTCGCAGGGCGCAAAAAACAAACGGGCAGCCACGGGCCGCCTCGGTTGGTGCGGCTTATAGTTCAGCTTTTCCGGCTCGTCAACGCCGCTTCGCGGTCTTTTTGGGGCTCGATGTCGCGTCCCGCAAAATCGCGACCACTGGCCGACGCGCTTAGCGGTTGGTGAAGTTGGGCTTCCGCTTTTCGACGAAGGCGGCCATGCCTTCTTTCTGGTCGTCGAGTGCAAACAGCGAATGGAACAGCCGGCGCTCGAAGCGCAGCCCTTCGGCCAGTGTCGTTTCGTAGGCTCGGTTGACGGATTCCTTGGTCATCATGACCGACGGCAGTGAGAATTCGGCGATCTTCGCCGCCGCCTTCAGCGCCTCGTCGAGCAGCTCGGCGACCGGGACCACCCGCGACACCAGCCCGCAGCGCTCGGCCTCGGCCGAGTCCATCATGCGGCCGGTCAGGCACATGTCCATCGCCTTGGACTTGCCGACGAATCGGGTCAGCCGCTGCGAGCCGCCCATGCCCGGCATGACGCCGAGCGTGATTTCGGGCTGGCCGAATTTGGCGTTGTCGCCGGCGATGATGAAGTCGCACATCATGGCCAGCTCGCAACCGCCGCCGAGCGCATAGCCCGCGACCGCCGCGACGATGGGCTTGCGCGTTCGCGTGAATTCCTCCCAGCCGACGAAGAAATCCTGCGTGTAGGCATCCGCGAAGGACATCGCCTGCATTTCCTTGATGTCGGCGCCGGCGGCGAATGCCTTTTCCGAGCCGGTGAGCACCATCGCACCGATCCCCGCATCGGCGTTGAACGCGCCCGCCGCCGCAACCACCTCCGCCAGGACCTGCGAATTCAGCGCATTGAGCGCCTTGGGCCGGTTCAACGTGATCAGCCCGACCTTGCCGCGTGTTTCCACGAGAATGGTTTCGTACGTCATGGTTCGCTTCCTCCGCGGCAGTGGGACGATCGATATCGTTCCTAGCTTACCGCTGACAGGTCGGGCAATAGAAGGTCGAGCGGCCGCTTTGCACGATGCGTTCGATGTGGCCGCGGCAGCCCGGCTTCGGGCATGGCTCCCCCTCTCGACCATAGACCGCGAAGGAATGCTGGAAATAGCCAAGCGATCCGTCGGCCTTGACATAGTCGCGAAGCGAGGAACCCCCGGCGGCGATGGCATCGGCAATCACCGAGCGGATCGCCTCCGCGAGGCGCCCGCTTTGCTCTTTCGCCTTCTTGGCGGGCCCGGCAATGGTGCCAGCTTCGCGGAGCGGCGAGAGGCCGGCGCGCCACAAGGCCTCCGCCACGTATATATTGCCAAGCCCGGCGATCAGCCGCTGATCGAGCAGCGCCGCCTTGAGCGGCGATCTGCGATCCTTCAAGAGCGAAGCGAGCAGGGGACCGTCGAGCGCGTTGCCGGTCGGCTCGACGCCCAGTCCGGCAAGCATCGGATGCGTGTCCGGCGCGCCTTCCGCGAACAGCATGAAGCCGAAGCGGCGCGGGTCGTTGAAGATGACGCTGGACCGCCCGCCCTTTGGCAAGATGACGTCGAACACGACATGGTCGTGCGCGGCGCTCTTCGAGCGCTCGTGATGGAAGGAGCCGGGGATGTCGCTGCTCCCGGCGGTTTCGACCCGGAACGACCCCGACATGCCGAGGTGGCAGATCAGCACCGGGCCGTCTTCGACATGCATCGTCAGGTATTTGGCGCGCCTGCCAAGCGCCGTCACGATCTTGCCGGTAAGCCGCTCCGAAAAGCAATCGGGAAAAGGAAAGCGAAGGTCGGGCCTGCGCGCTTCGACCTTGACCAGTCGCGCCCCCTCCAGCACCGGCTGCAGTCCGCGCCGGACGGTTTCGACTTCAGGCAGTTCAGGCATGGCCGCCTATCGTTGCGAGGAAGGACGTTCCGTGGCGGCCGGCTGCCAGGCCAAGGTGGTCAGCGACGGTTTCGCCGATGTCGGCGAAGGTCGGCCTCAGCCCGATGTCGCCGCCCTTCAGCCCCGGCCCGATGCCGATCACCGGAACGCGCTCACGCGTGTGGTCGGTGCCGCGCCAGGTCGGGTCGTTGCCGTGATCGGCTGTGAGGATGAGAAGATCGCCCGGCCCGGTGCGCGACACCGCCTCGGGCAGCCGGCGGTCGAAGGCTTCGAGCGCGGCCGCATAGCCGGCGACATCGCGCCGATGGCCGAACTCCGTGTCGAAGTCGACGAAATTGGCGAAGACCAGGTCGCCTTCGCCGGCATCGTCCATGGCGCCGAGCGCCTTGTCGAACATCGCCATGTTGCCGCCGGCCTTGCGCACCTGCGAGATCCCGCGATGGGCAAAGATGTCGCCGATCTTGCCAACCGCGATGACGTTGCTGCCGCGCTCCGTCAGCCGGTCGAGCAAGGTAGGTTCAGGCGGCGGCACCGCATAGTCGCGGCGATTGTGGGTGCGCTGGAACGTAGCAGACCTCTCGCCCACGAATGGCCGCGCGATCACGCGCCCGATCTTGAGCGGATCGACGAGCCGGCGCACCGTGAGGCAAAGGTCATAGAGCCGCTCCAGACCGAAATGCGTTTCATGCGCAGCGATCTGCAATACGGAGTCCACCGACGTGTAGCAGATCGGGCTGCCGGTCCGGATATGCTCCTCGCCGAAGCGCTCGATGATCTCGGTTCCGGGCGCATGGCAATTGCCGAGGATGCCCGGCACCTTGCCTTCGCGGATGATCGCCTCGGTCAGCTCGGGCGGGAAGGCCGGTACGGTGTCGGGAAAGTAACCCCAGTCGAAGCGTACGGGCAGGCCTGCGATCTCCCAATGGCCGGACGGCGTGTCCTTGCCGCTCGACACCTCCTGGGCGGCGCCATGGAAGGCCGAGGCGATCAACAGCGCGGCGGAGTCGACCTGCAACCCGCTTGCCGCCCGTGCCGCGCGGGCAATCCCGAGCGACATCATGTTGGGCACGGCGAGCGGTCCCTTGCGCAGACCCTCCCGATCGGCGCGGCCTTCGGCGCAAGCCTTGAAGATGTGCCCGAACGTGTCGGCGCCGGCATCGCCATAGCGTTCGGCGTCGGCCGCGCCACCGATGCCGAAAGAATCGAGAACGAACAGGAACGCGCGCGCCATGGGTATCTTTATTGTCAGTCCTGGTCGCCAGACATAAGGTTCCCCGGCGGCGTTGGCAAATCGGAAACCAAACCGCAACCGCTTCGCGCGATAGTCGCGACGATGGCGCGGATAGGGCGGGAGCAAAGCAGGCATGGCGATGGGCGGCAAAACCGCGGCAAGGCAGTCGCTGAAAATGTGCGCGGCCGCTCTCTTGGCCTGCGGCGTCGCCGCACGGCCGGCACACGCCGACTGGCGTGACGACATCGGCACGTTCCGCATCGGCATCGTTGCCGAACCGGACGGCGGCAACACCGTCCCTGGGCTTGCGCGCCTGTCGGAAACCTATGCCAATGCGCTCGGCATGAAGGTCGAGTTCGTCATTGCGCGTGACTATGCGGCGCTGATCGAGGCGCAAGCGAGCGGGCGCGTGCAATACGCGGTCTATTCGGCACTTGCCTATGCCACAGCCTCGGAGCGCTGCGGCTGTGTCGAACCGCTGGTGGCACCGGTCGACGCCGATGGCGCCGTCGGCATCCGCTCCGTCCTGGTGACGCGTGACGGCAGGCTTCAGGATCTTGCCGGCATGGCTTCGCATCGGGTCGCGATTGCGCCGGCCGATTATGCCGGAGGCGCGCTGTTGCCGCTGGCGGCCCTTTCCGCCGCAGGGGTCAAGATTGCGCAGGATTCGCCGTTCCTGGCACGTGCCGCGTCGGCCACGGCCGCCGAGACGATGTTGAGCGGCGGCGATGCGGATGGCCTGTTCGGATGGGAGCCGGCCGACGCCGACGGCCAATCCGCCCACTCCGGTGGCACGGTCGCGCGGCTGGAGGCTGCCGGCATCCCCGGGGCGTCGCTTAGGGTGCTATGGACCTCCGACCTGTTGCGCTACGGGCCGCATGCAGTCCGCAGCGATCTCGATCCCGAGGCAAAGCGCCGGCTGACTGTCTTCCTGACCAATCTCCAGTCGCAGACGCCCGATGTGTACGACCTCCTCGAGAGGGCGCATACCGGCGGCTTTTCGCCGGTCTCACAGAAGGATTATGCGATGGCCGTGGCGATCGTGCGCCGGGAAACGGCAGGACAGGAATAGCCTGTCAGCAGTCGCTGCAGGGGATTGTCGGACTCCGGCGAGGCCGCAGGTAATAGGTCTCGCTCATCGAGATGTTGTTGAAGGCCGAGGTCAGCCCGAGCGTCTGCGAATTGCTGGCGGACCAGGTTATGATCGGTTTGTAGCCGAGGTCGCTTTCCACCCGCACAAGGAAAGTGTTGCGGATATTCAGCGTCGAGGGAACCGTGGTGATGGAGCCCTTTGCCGCATCGGCGCTGTAGGTGGTGCCGACAAGCTTGCGCGACCACGCAACCTGCACCTTCGGCGACGCCTCGTCCGTGATCTGTATGCCTGTGATGATGATCGTCGGCAGTGAGCGGTTGTAAGGCTGCAGCGTCGAAGTGCCGATCTGCATCATCGCATCGAGGTCGGCCTTCACGACCGTCTGCTGCTGCGTCACGAGGTCCGCCACCATGCTGCCGATGCGGCTGACTTTCTTGCTGGTCTCGATGGCCTGAGAGGCCTCCATCGTGATGAAATACATGATGAGCAGCACCGGCACGATGAACGCGAACTCGATTGCCGCGACACCGCGACGGTCGCGACAAAACCGCTCCACCTTCGCCGAAACCCGCCGCAGTGCCCCCGCACTATGCATATTCGCCTCCACTCCGACGGTCTTGGCTGTCGAGCAGTCTCAATTGTCGTTGAATGGTTCGTTCTGCCAGGTCACCGATGCGAAATGCAGCGTGTTGCCATCCTTCAGATTGGCCATCGACTTGGCCAGGAAATCGGTCATCACCGGCCATTTGTAGAACACCCGCAACATGTTGATGGACTCGGCCAACCCCGGCGAGACCGTGAAGCTCATCGAGTTGGTGCCTTGCGTCAGCACGATATCTCCGTTGACGATCTTGAAGCTCGCCGTGGCGGCGTCGGCGAAGCTCGGATATTCACGCAGGTCCACCAGCAATCCCGGGCAGTCCTTGGCCACCATGATCTCCAGCCTGCTGCAGATCAGCTGCTTGATCGAGGATTCGGTGACGTTCGACTTCTGCAGCTGCCCGGTCCGCAACTGGCGGGCGACATCATCGGTGATGTTGGCCATCACCTCCTGACCGGCGAAGGAGATGCAGCTCTCGAGGATAGCGAAGACGAGAAGCGCGAACGGGATGGCAAGCATCGCAAATTCCATCGCCGTGCTGCCGCGTCTGTCGCTGAAGAAGCCGGGGAATTTGGCGCGCGCCGTGCTGTCCATGCCGTTGCCGGATGTGGCATCTCTGCTCATTTGTGTTCCTGCCGATCCCCTTGCGGTACCGGCGGCAAGGTAGCGAAAACCCATTGAGCTCCGGTTTGGATGATCGTTAAATTCGCCGGGCAGGCTTTAAGCTGTCCTTAACGCCCGCTCCAACGCTCTCTTCGGGCTTAGTGCGTGGCGCTCATTTCGGTCTCGGAAGCCTTCTCGGCCTCGGTCTTGTAGGCGCTCTCGCAATAGGGCGTGCAAGACATGGTCTGGACTTCGGCACGCCTGTAAATGCGTACCGAGGAAGCGGCCTGTCGCACGACGGTCACCTGTTCGTCGATGATCGGGCTGCCGTCCGAGTCGAGCACGACCAGATTGGTGACGCCAAAACCTTTGCCGGTGAGAACGATGGTCGAGGCGTCCTGCACCGAGGCATCGGCGATGGCCGGGTTGCCGATGACGACCGTGTCGGCCGCGCGGGACAATTTAACGATCTTTGCCTGGTTCATGGTCACTTCGACACCCGCGCCGGCCCTGGCCGGGAGGACCGAGGCGGCAGCCGCCAGCAGCGCGGCGACTGGAAACAGCGATTTGGACAGGGTCATTGAAGCGCTCCCGGCGGGCAGATTCTTCAACGGAACATGAACGAGATTGGTGAACCAACGGTTAAACCATGCCGGGTCGCGATGGCGGATCGGCTTGCCCAGCCCTCACACATCCATTGTGGCTGCTGTTTTAGCAAGGTTGCGGGAGCCGCTGGTTTCCGCTGTTTTGCGGGGGGCGCACGTTGGCTGATGGCGTTTAGGTCGCGGTTAACCACGCAGCGCGTTCGCCCCCGGAAAGGAATCGGTAAGGCTGTTTATTAAGCCGATCGAAACGGCTTCTCCCTAGATTTGCAGCATCCGATCAACCGCAAGAGAAGTTGACGGAAGTGCTGTAACACGTGGAGTAGGAGCTCTCGAATGTCTAATCTCATTGCACGCTTCGTGAAGGACGAATCCGGCGCGACCGCCATCGAATACGGTCTGATCGCCGCCCTCATCGCGCTTGCCATCATGGTCGGCGCTTCGCAGCTCGGCGGCGCGCTGAACGCCAAGTTCACCGCCATTGCAGGCGCGGTCAACACCGGCACCGCTCCGTGATAAACGGAAATATTCTCGTCTAGTGGAAGGGCCGCCGTTTCGCGGCCCTTTTTCGTGATAGCAACCAATACTGTCGTTCGGATGCGAACGGCAATCTTCGGTGCGATGCCATGCATCCGCCAAACGCTTGACGCACATCGCCCGGACCCACTTCGTTGCGGCGCGCATCAGGAGTGTCCCGTCTCATCGATTGTTAACGGGATGTGCTTAAGGTCCAAACCGAGCTTCCACGGGTGCCGCTTCAATGCTTGAAGCCGTTATCTTCGTCGTCTTCCCATTCTGCATGCTGTTTGCTGGCATCTCCGACACGTTGTCGATGACCATCGCCAACCGCGTTCCCGTCCTGTTGGTGGCGACGTTCGCGCTTGTCGCGCCGCTCACCGGGATGGACTGGGCGACCTATGGCTGGCACTTCGCCGCCTGCGCTCTCGTGCTTGCCACGACATTCGGCCTCTTTGCGCTCGGCGGCATGGGCGGCGGCGACGCCAAGCTTCTGGCCGCGACCGCTCTATGGATGGGCCTCAATATCAACTTGATCGGCTATCTGGTGACGTCGGCTTTCATCGGGGGCCTGCTGACCATCGCAATCCTCGCCTACCGGAAATCGCCGCTGGCCGCTTATACCGGCCATAGCCGATTCCTGCGTTACTTTGCCGACGAGAAAGTGGGCATTCCCTATGGCATCGCGCTTGGCGCCGGAGGACTGATCACGTTCCCGGACTCGCCGCTGATGGTCTGGGCGCTGCAGAGGCTTACGGCATAGGTTTGGTGACATCGATGCCGGCGACCGAAGGCGGCCGAGCCGCCTTTTTTGTTAACGGTGAGGCTGTTCGATCGAATTTGAGTAAACCTTAAATTAATCACGATCGTAAGCATTGCATTAACCTTGTTTTGACGATTGCCGCTGCAAAGTCCGGCCAGGCGTGGGTGGTTTGCCACGAGGCGAAGGGTTTCGGACGAATGCCAGCATCCCGATTGATTATTCTGGGCGTGGCTGCGGTGGCGGCGGGTGGCGCGGGCTATGTCGCCAAGAACATGGTCGTGGCGCCGCCAGCGCAGGTCGTTGTCAATGCGCCCGCTCAGCCGGCGGTCGCATTGCAGGACGTGCTGGTGCTTTCCGGCGACGTGCCGATGGGCAGCCAGCTCGGCAACAACATCAGTTGGGAAAAATGGCCGTCCGACGGCGTCAATGCCAATTTCATCACGCGCGCCGCCGAACCTGACGCGGTCGAAAAGCTCAAGGGCTCGGTCGCCCGGGTCGCCATGTATACGGGTGAGCCGCTGCGCCGCTCCAAGCTGGTCGGCGAGGGGCAGAGCTTCATGTCGTCGATCCTGCCTTCAGGCATGCGCGCTGTCGCCACAGCGATATCGGCCGACACCTCCGCCGGCGGCTTCATCCTGCCCAACGACTTCGTCGACGTCATCATGACCCGCCGCGCCGACACCGGCAATGGCGGCACCGGCTTCAACACCTCGACCATCCTCAAGAACATCCGTGTGCTGGCCATCGACCAGACCATCCAGGAGGACGAGGAAGGCAAGAAGACCAGGGTCGGCCAGACCGCGACGCTGGAGCTGACGCCGCAGCAGGCCGAGATCATCACCGTGGCACAGCAGATGGCGGACCGCCTGACGCTCGCGCTGCGCCCGATCACCGACATCCACGAAAAGAGCACGGACGAAGCCGACTATCTGGTCAACGGCAGTGGCCGGCGCGGAACGGTGCGTCTGATCAAGTCGGGCGAAGTTTCCGAGGTGGGAGCAAGGAAATGAGGCTAAACGGTAAACTGCCCGTCATTGCGGCGGCGGCAATCGGCCTGTTCCTGCTCGGCACCAATGCGCCCGGCCTTGTCGAGGCCAGGGCCGCGGGCAAGGCGGGCGTGACGGCCTCGGTCGCCACCCAGCGCGTCAAGCTCGGTCTCAATAAATCGGTAGTCATCGACCTGCCGAACGATGCCTATGATATCCTCGTCGCCAATCCGGCGGTTGCCGACGCGGTGACGCGCACGGCGCGGCGCATCTACCTGTTCGGCAAGGCGGTCGGCGAAACCAACATCTTTGTCTTTGGGCCCAATGGCGAGCAGATCGTCAGCCTCGACCTGGCCGTCGAGCGAGATGTCGCCGGGCTGGAGGACTATCTGAAGCGCTTCATCCCGTCCTCGCAGATAAAGGTCGAGCTGCTCAACGACAACGTTGTGCTGACGGGCACGGTCGACACGCCTCTCGATGCCAAGCGCGCCGTCGATCTCGCGACCATCTTCGTGTCCGGCGGTGAAGCGACGACCGGCCAATACTCGCAGACTGCCGCCGGCGGCTCGGTCAATGGCGGCGTCGACATCAACAACCCTGACCAGCAACGCCGGACCTCCAAGATCGTCAACCTGTTGCAGATCATCGGTGACGACCAGGTGACGCTCAAGGTGACCGTCGCGGAAGTAAGCCGCTCGGTGATGAAGCAGCTCGGCGTCAATATGGTTGGCAACGGGGGAAGCAACGGGATCAGTTACGGCGCGATCAGCGACAATTTCATGGGCTTGGGTAAACAGCTGTCGAATTCGGGCGCGACCATCGGCAGCTCGTCACTGACAGCTTACATCAATGCCATGGAGCAGTCGGGTGTCATGAAGACATTGGCCGAACCGACCTTGACCGCCGTCTCAGGCGAGAAGGCCACATTTAAGGTTGGCGGCGAATACAATATGGTGAGCGGTGTCACGGCCAATGTGTCCACCGACAATCAGACCGGCCTAAAGAACTATACGATGGACAAGATCGAGTACGGTATCGGTCTGGAATTCCAGCCGGTAGTTCTATCGCCGGGTCGCATCAGCCTGAAAGTCAGGACAGCCGTCTCCGAGCCGACCACCGAAGGATCCGTGGCGCTTTCCTCCGGCGTGACGAGCCCCGGCACCAATATCCTGTCGTTGCGCAAGCGCCTTGCGGATACGACGGTCGAATTGCCCTCTGGCGGCTCCATGATGATCGCTGGCCTGGTTCGCGACGACGTGCGGCAAGCGGTCGCCGGATTGCCTGGTCTCTCCAAGATCCCTGTCCTCGGCACGCTCTTCCGCAGCCGCGATTTCGTCCGCAACGAAAGCGAACTGGTCATCATAATCACGCCCTATCTGGCGCGGCCGGTGGCACGCAACGATCTGGCAAAGCCGGACGACAATTTCAATCCGCCGAGCGACGGCGCCGGCATGTTCCTCGGCCGCGTCAACCGCGTCTACGGCACCATGCAGACCGACAGGCCAGCCGGCCGTTATCACGGCGTCGTCGGTTTCATCTACAAATGAGTGGGAATGCGGATATGTCCAAGTCAGCATCGAAGGTCATGACGGTCCGGGCAGCATCCGGCATCGCAAGGATACGCCGGCAGGTGGTCCCGGCACTGGCAATCGCCCTTGCGACGTCGCTCGCCGGATGCGCCAATCGCGACAGCGTTACGGTCGGATCGATACCCGACGACTACCGCACGACGCATCCCATCGTCATCGCCGAGAAGAACCAGAAGATCGATCTGCCGGTCGGCGCCGGCGATCGCGGCATGACGGGCGCGCAACGCGACGCGCTGCTCGGTTTTCTCGACGGTTACGACAAGAGCGCCGCGCCGGCGCTGACGATCGCGATGCCGGCCGGATCCGCCAACGAGGTCGCCGCTCAGGCGGCAGGCCGCGATTTCGCCAGGCTCGCCATGAGGGCGGGGGTCAAGCGCAACCGCATCGTCATGACATCCTATCAGTCGGCTGTGCCGGAGGCATCCGCGCCGGTGCGCGTCGCCTTCGTCGCGGTGCGGGCCCAGACCGACAAATGCGGGCGTTGGCCCGACGACCTGACCGCGACTTCGGAGAACAAGCACTATGCCGACTTCGGCTGCTCCTATCAGAACAATCTCGCGGCCCAGATAGCCAATCCCAACGATCTGCTCGGGCCGCGCAAGCAGTCCGAGATCGACGCCGAAAACCGTGGCGCGGTGATCGACAAATATCGCGCAAGGGGAATCTCGGATGAGTTCCTCGGCAGCTCGGAAGTGACTTACTAGGCCGCCGGACGACGAAGAGAGCAGTCACGGAAAGAGCATGACGATGAGCAATCTTGCCTACGACACGCCCGCGGAAACCGGCGACCTTTCGCAGCAGGACATCGCCGCCATGCAGGCGCTGCGCCCCGTGCCGCGCATTTCGATCCAGGCTTTCTGCGAGACGGAAGGCGTCGCCAGCCCCGTGGAGCGCGCCGGCGAGGATCGCCGGATGGCCAAGGCCCATCTCAAGGTCCATATGGGCGGGGTTGCCACCGCGATCGAGTTCTACCAGTCCGCGCCGACACCGAACCTGATCCTGCTGGAATCGCGCAGCGAGCCGAAGCAACTGCTCGAGCAGCTCGGCCAGCTCGCGGAGTATTGCGATCCGTCGTCCAAGGTCGTCGTCATCGGCCACTACAACGATGTCGGGCTCTACCGCGAGCTTATCCGTTCCGGCATTTCCGAATATGTCATCGCGCCGGTCTCGATGTCCGACATCGTCAGCGTCGTGTCCTCGATCTTCGTCGATCCGGAATCGGAGCCGATCGGCCGCTCGATTGCTTTCATCGGCGCCAAGGGCGGCGTCGGCTCATCGACCATTGCCCACAATGCCGCCTGGGCGATGTCGTCGCTGTTCAAATCCGAAGTCGTCATCGCTGATCTCGACCTCGCCTTCGGTACCGCCAACATCAACTTCGACCAGGATCCGGCTCAGGGCATCGCAGAGGCCGTATTCTCGCCTGAGCGGGTCGATGAGGTCTATCTCGACCGCCTGCTCGCGCAATGCGCCGAGCATCTGTCGCTGCTTGCGGCCCCCTCCACGCTCGAGCGCGTCTATGATTTCGACGCCGAGGCGTTCTCGCAGATCATCGAGACGGCGCAGCGCAGCGCGCCCCTGCTGGTTCTCGATGTCCCTCACATCTGGAGCGGGTGGACGAAAAGCACGCTGGTCAAGGCCGACGAGATCGTCATCACGGCCACGCCCGAGCTCGCAAATCTTCGCAACACCAAGAACATGGTTGACATGCTGAAGCGGCTGCGCCCGAACGATCCGCCGCCGAAGCTGATCATCAACCAGGCAGGTGTGCCGAAACGGCCGGAGATCGCACCTTCCGATTTCGCCGAGCCGCTCGGCATCACCCCTATGGCGGTAATCAATTTCGAACCGCTGCTGTTCGGCAATGCCGCCAACAACGGCCGGATGCTCTCCGAGATGGACGCCAAGAACCCGGTCGTCGCCACCATCAATGAGATAGCGCATGTTCTGACCGGACGTAGCGAAATCAAGACAAAGAAGAAGGCCGGCCTGGGTTCGATCCTCGGCAAGCTCTCGCGCAACAAGAAGTGACGCCGTTTGAGCGGCATCGGGTAGTCGATCATGTTTGGTAAGCGAGGCAAAGACGACGGCAACCGGGTGACGCCCGAATTCCGTCCGCCGGCGTCGGCTCCCGCCGCTCCCGCTTCGACGGGAATGATGACGGCCGAGCGGCCGGCTGCGCCGGCGTCCAGCGCGCCGGCCGCGCCGCCGGCTCGCCGTCCCGTCGAGGCGCCGCCGATGGCGCCCGAGCCGCCACGAAGGGTCCAGCGCGAGCGCTCAGAGACCTATTACGACACCAAGAGCCAGGTTTTCTCAGCTCTCATCGACACGATCGACCTGTCGCAGCTCGCCAAGCTTGATCCCGAGAGCGCCCGCGAGGAAATCCGCGACATCGTCAACGACATCATCGCGATCAAGAACTTCGCGATGTCGATCTCCGAGCAGGAGGAGCTGCTCGAAGACATCTGCAACGACGTGCTTGGCTATGGACCGCTGGAGCCGTTGCTTGCCCGCGACGACATAGCCGACATCATGGTCAACGGCTCCAAGAACGTCTACATCGAAGTCAACGGCAGGGTCGAACAGACCGGCGTCCGCTTCCGCGACAACCAGCAGCTGCTCAACATCTGCCAGCGAATCGTCAGCCAGGTCGGCCGCCGCGTCGATGAATCCAGCCCGATCTGCGACGCGCGCCTGCCCGACGGCTCGCGCGTCAACGTCATCGCGCCGCCGCTCTCCATCGACGGCACCGCGCTCACCATCCGCAAATTCAAGAAGGACAAGCTGACGCTGGACCAACTGGTCAAGTTCGGCGCCATCTCGCCGCAAGGCGCGGAAATCCTCAAGATCATAGGCCGTGTTCGCTGCAATGTCGTCATCTCGGGCGGCACCGGCTCCGGCAAGACGACGCTGCTCAACTGCCTGACCAACTATATCGACCGCGAGGAGCGGGTCATCACCTGCGAGGACTCGGCCGAACTGCAGCTGCAGCAGCCGCATGTGGTCCGTCTCGAAACCCGGCCGCCCAATCTCGAGGGCGAGGGCGAGGTGACCATGCGCGACCTCGTCAAGAACTGCCTGCGCATGCGGCCCGAGCGCATCATCGTCGGCGAAGTGCGCGGACCGGAAGTGTTCGACCTTCTGCAAGCGATGAACACCGGTCACGACGGCTCGATGGGAACGATCCACTCGAACAGCCCGCGCGAATGCCTCAATCGTATCGAATCGATGATCGCCATGGGCGGCTATTCGCTGCCACAGCGCACGGTGCGCGAGATCGTCGTCGGTTCCATCGACGTGATCATCCAGGCCGCCCGCCTGCGCGACGGTTCGCGCCGCATCACCCACATCACCGAGGTGATCGGCATGGAGGGCGACGTCATCATCACCCAGGATCTCGTCCTTTATAACATCAAAGGCGAAGACTCGAGCGGCCGGCTGGTCGGCGAGCATGTGTCGACGGGCATCGGCCGCCCGCATTTCTGGGACCGCGCCCGCTATTATGGCGAGGAGCAGCGCCTCGCCAATGCGCTCGAGGCGATGGAGAAACGCACTGACTGAGGCATCTGGAGATCGAAGCAATTCCAGGAAAAGTGTGAAGCGGCTTTCCGTCTGGCATTGCGTCTAAACAAGGAAGTGGGGCGGTTCGCCGTTTCTTTGAAACAGCGAAATGCCCTGGAGATACCGGTCGATGTTCGGAATTGACACCACCGTATTGGCGTTCATCGTGCTTGCCGGCTTCAGCGCCGGCGCGGTGGCCTATGCTTTCCTGTTCACACGCATCGACAATGAGAAGCAGGCCGGCAAGCGGCTTCAGACCATCAAGACGGCCGAAACCGACCGGTCGGTGGTGAAAGCCACGCGCGATCGGACGGCGGAGGCGGTCAAGCGGCGCAAAAGTCTTCAGGACTCGCTCAAGCAGCTCGAGGAGAAACAGAAGACCAACGATCGCAACGTCAAGAAACCGCCGCTGAAGGTCCAGATCCGCCAGGCCGGCATGCAGGTCCCGATCGAGCGCTTCTACCTGTATTCCGCCGCCTGCGGCATCATCCTGACGGCCCTTCTCTTTTTCGTCGGTGCTCCTCTGTGGGCTCTGCCCGGCGCCCTGCTGGTGGGCGGGCTCGGCCTGCCTCGCTGGTTCGTTTCGTTTCGCCGCGCACGTCGCGTCAAGGCCTTCCTGGAAGAGTTTCCGAACGCGCTGGACATCATCGTGCGCGCGGTCAAGTCCGGTCTGCCGCTCAACGACGCGATCCGCCTGATCGCCAACGAATCGCCCGAGCCGGTCCGGTCGGAGTTCCGCCGCATCGTCGATTCCCAGCAGATGGGCATGTCGGTCCCCGACGCCGCCATGCGCATGTCCGAGACCATGCCGTGCAGCGAAGCCGGCTTCTTCGGCATCGTCATCCAGATCCAATCGCAGGCCGGCGGCAACCTGTCGGAGGCGCTGGGCAACCTTTCGCGCGTGCTGCGCGACCGTAAGAAGATGAAGGCCAAGGTCCAGGCCCTGTCTATGGAAGCCAAGGCATCTGCAGTGATCATCGGCGCCCTGCCTTTCGTCGTCGCCTTCCTCGTTTATCTGTCGAGCCCGACCTATATCATGCCGCTGTTCACCACCAGTGTCGGCAACCTGATCCTCGGCTGCTCGGGTGTCTGGATGTCGATCGGCATCCTGGTGATGCGTAAGATGATGAACTTCGAAGTGTAGGGCGCGGATCCGGTGACAGAACAGGTCGTCAAAACACTCACCGACCCTTCCTTCCTGATCGCGATGCTGGTCGGCATCGCGGTGTTCGCAACCGTGTTCACCCTCATGCCGGCGTTCGGCGGCACGTCGCTCAAATCGCGCATGAAGTCCGTGGCGCTCGAACGCGACAGATTGCGCGCCGAGCAGCGCGCGCGGCTGGCCAGCGAGGCCGACCGGCGCCGCAAGGGCCTACGCGAGGAACAGTCCGTTGGCATGCGCAACATCGTCGACCGCCTGGACCTGAAGCGCGCGCTTGCCGACGAAAGCACGATCCAGAAGCTCAAGGTCGCGGGCTTCCGCGGCCAGAACCCGCTGACGCGCTTCCTCTTCTTCCGCCTCGTCCTGCCATTCGTGGGTTTTGCGCTGGCGGCCGTCTATCTGTTCGTGCTCGGCGGCCTGCCGCAGCAGCCGGCTGTCATCAAGCTGTTCGTCTGTGTCGTCGTCGCCTATGGCGGCTTCTACGCGCCCATCCTCTACGTCAACAACCGGGCGACCAAGCGCAAGCAGTCAATCCAGCTGGCGTGGCCGGACGCGCTCGACCTGATGCTGATCTGCGTGGAATCCGGCATGTCGGTGGAAGCGGCCTTGCGCAGGGTCGCGGACGAAATCGGCGCGCAGTCGGTCGCGCTTGCCGAGGAATTCGTGCTCACCAATGCCGAGCTGTCTTATCTGCAGGATCGCAAGATCGCCTATGAGAACCTGGCAAGCCGCACCGGCCTGGAATCGGTGAAGTCGGTGTCGCAGGCCCTGGTCCAGGCCGAACGCTACGGCACGCCGGTGGCGCATGCGCTGCGCGTGCTCGCTTCGGAAAGCCGCGACATGCGCATGAACGCGGCCGAGAAGAAGGCCGCGGCACTGCCGCCGAAGCTCACCGTGCCGATGATCCTGTTCTTCCTGCCGGTTCTGTTTGCCATCATCCTGGGCCCGGCCGGCATCCAGGTCAGCCAGCGCGGCATCTTCGGCGACCAGCACAGCTCCTCGAGCCGGTAAAGCAACTTCAGGAAAGGTGTTGGGCGGTTTTCCGTCCGGAATTGCGTAAAAACAAAGGGATAGAGCCTTTCATATCAAGCAAAAAGCCGCGCGGCGTCCGCGCGGCTTTTTGATTGTCGGAGCGGGCACCGCCTGGCGGCGTCCGTCAGTTCGTGGCGACTTTCGCCTTGTTCTTGTCCTGATCCTTCAGCTGGCTCCAGGCATTCTGCTGGGCAAGCATCTGGCGCAGATAGGCGACGTTGGCCTGCGCCTGTTCGGGCGACAATTCATGCGAGGCGATCTTCTCGGCCTCGTCGAAGCGACCCTGCAGGCCCACCACGAGCGCGAGGTTCTGCCGCACCCGGCTGTCGGCGCCGGGCTGCTGCGCGGCCGAGCGCATATAGGTCTCGGCCGTGCGCAGGTCGCCTTCGAGCACATAGGACATGCCGAGATTGGACAGCACCGAAGGCTCGTTCGGCTTGAGTTCCAGCGCCTTGCGGTAGTCCTGACGCGCCTCGTCCTTCTGGCCCATCTGGTCGAGGATCGCGGCTTCCGCCGACACCAGCTTCCAGTCCGGATATTCGGGCGTCTGCGCGCGACGCACGGCGTCGAGCGCCGGCTCGAACTGGCCGTTGGCGGCGAGCGCCTTGCCATAGGCGGCAAGCACCTCGCGATCCTTGGGATAGGCGATCGCCAGCTTGCGCATCACGGCGAGCGACTGATCGGCATCGCCGTCCATCTGCAGCGCCGCCGCGAAATTCATCGCCATGCGCTTGTCATTGGGATTGCGGGCGTAGGATTCGCCAAGTCTGGACGTGGCGGTGTGCAGTTCCCCGGCCGACATCGTTTCCAGCGGCCTTCTGTCGGAGCGCGAGATGGAGCCCGTGGTCATTTGGCTGGTGCTGCCGCAACCTGCCACACTGGCTGCCAGAGCCGCGATGAAGGCCGTGCTGATCAGACGCCTGGCTCTATGGTTCAACGCTTTGATCGGCATCGGCGCCCGGTCTCCATTCCTGTGCGGCCATAGGCTGGCCGTCTTCCCTCCCGCAGAAATATTCTGTTAACCCTAACGGACCGTTAAGAAGCCGACTCATCCTGTTCGGCCGGAGATCATCGCATGCCTGTCGAACTCGTCGAACAAAAGCCGGAAGCCGCCTTGCCTGTCCATCTGGTGGCAAAGGACGCCGTCGAAGCCGCGGCATTGCCGCCGGCCGCCATCGCCTGGGCAAGGGCCAACGGTTTTTCCGGCGAGGCAGGGCGCACGCTGATCCTGCCTCGCGACGGAGGCGGCCTTGCCGGCGCTCTGTTCGGCACCGGCGACGGCGAAAGCGCGCTTGCTCTGGGCGCGCTCGCAAGGGCGCTGCCGGACGGAGACTGGTATTTTGCGTCAGACCTGGCGCAACCCGAACTCGCCGCGCTCGCGCTTGTCCTGGGCGGCTATGTCTTTACACGCTACGGCAAGAAACCCGGCAAGGCCTTGCGCTTCGCGCTCCCGGAAGGCGCGGACGGCCCGCATGTGCGCCGCGTCGCCGATAGCGTGTTCCTGACACGCGATCTCGTCAACACGCCGACCAGCGACCTCGGTCCGGTCGAACTGGAAGAAGCCGCCCGGCAACTGGCGGCCGCCCATGCCGCAGATATTTCCGCAATCCACGGCGACGATCTTCTGGCGTGGAATTTCCCGATGATCCACGCTGTCGGCCGAGCTTCCGCCGACGCGCCGCGGCTGATCGACATGACCTGGGGACCGAGCGCTGCGCCGAAGGTGACGTTGGTCGGCAAAGGCGTCTGCTTCGACACAGGCGGCCTGGACATCAAGCCTTCGTCGGGCATGCTTTTGATGAAGAAGGACATGGGTGGCGCTGCCAATGTGCTGGGCCTGGCCTCCATGATCATGGCGGCGAAATTGAATGTCCGGTTGCGCGTGCTGATCCCTGCCGTCGAGAATTCGATCGCCGGCAATGCCTTCCGGCCGGGCGACGTGCTGAGGAGCCGCAAAGGCATCACGGTTGAGATCGGCAATACCGACGCAGAAGGCAGACTGATCCTGGCCGACGCGCTAGCGCTGGCCGATGAGGAACGCCCCGCCTTTCTGGTCGACATGGCGACGCTGACCGGCGCAGCCCGAGTAGCCCTTGGCCCCGATCTGCCGCCTTTCTACACCGTCGACGAGACGCTGGCCGCCGATCTGGCCGCTGCCTCCGTGGCGGTCGAGGATCCACTGTGGCGGATGCCTTTGTGGCGTCCTTACGATGCAAAGCTTTCCTCGAAGATCGCCGACATCAACAACGTCACCACCGACGGCTTTGCCGGATCGATCACAGCGGCGCTTTTCCTCCAGCGCTTCGTCGAGAAGACCCACAGCTGGGCGCATTTCGACATCTTCGCCTGGAACCCGGCCGACCGTCCCCACGGCCTGACCGGCGGCGAGGCGCAAGGCATCCGTGCGCTGGAACGGATAATTGCGCAGCGATTTACCTGAGCAATTGGTGGGCGCCCGCCACTGAAACGGAACCGAAACAATTTGCCGGCATGCTTGGGCGATGTCGATCTCGATGCGCCCGAGCCAGGCCTTGCGACTGTGGCAGCAGGTGATGCTGGCCCAGGTGCGCGATGGCGAGCCCGATCTCACTATGCGCCAGACGGCGATCCTGTTCACCATTTATCTGGATCCGCCGCCGCACACGGTGCGCGGGTTGGCCGCCAGGCTCAACGTCACCAAGCCGGTCATCACCCGGGCGCTGGACACGATGGGCGCGCTGAAGCTCGTCTCGCGCCACCGCGACGAGCTCGACAAGCGCAACGTGCTCATCCGGCGCACGGTGGAAGGCGCGCTCTTTGTCGAGCGCTTCGGCGATGGTATCGTCGCCAGGGCCCAGGAACTGCCCATCTGACCTCATCGCTGACGATTGGATTATCGATTTGACCGCAAGGGACGCCCGCCTTCACGCCTTCCGCTCCGATCTTGCCGACGCAAGGCTGAAAGGCGAGGTTGCCGCCGACCGCTTCGTCACCGGCCGCCCAGCGCGGATCACGGCGTCGGTGGCCGACCTGCGCAAGGCGCCGCGCCCCGATTCCGGCGTGAACACGCAGGCGCTGTTCGGCGATGACGTGCTCGTCTTCGAGGACGCGCAAGGATGGGCCTGGGTGCAGGCCGAGCGCGACGGCTATGTCGGCTATGTGGCGGACAATCTTCTTGCCGCGCGCGACCATGCGTTGACCCACATCGTCTGCGTGCCGCGCACCTTCCTCTATCCCGGCCCGGATCTGCGATTTCCGATAGATAGGCAGCTATCGATGGGCTCGACCGTGACGGTGAGCGGCTCGGCGGAAACCCGCGGCACGCATTATGCGCTGCTGCCCTCCGGCCAGGCGATTATCGCTCGCCATCTGCAGCCGATCGCCAAGCTGGCCGACGACTATGTCACCGTCGCCGAGAGTTTCCTGGGCACGCCCTATCTCTGGGGCGGCGTCTCCGGCTTCGGCATCGACTGCTCCGGCCTCGTGCAGTTGGCGATGCGCATGACGGGCAAGGACGTCCTGCGCGATTCCGACATGCAGGCGGCGTCGATCGGCACGCCGTTCGAGCCGGGTCCGAACTATTCAGGTCTCCGGCGCGGCGACCTCGTCTTCTGGAAGGGCCATGTCGCCACCATGACCGACGAAAGGGACATGATCCACGCCAACGGCCACACCATGCTGGTCTCACGCGAGGGGCTGAAACAAGCGGTCGAGCGGATCGGCTATCTCTATGGCGGCCCGACGGGGTTTCGGAGGCCATGATCTTACTCCGCGCGCCAGCCCTCGCCGGTCGACCTTTTTCCTGGTCGGAACCTAAGGCTTGGAAAAGCATTGCCTTTCCATGTTCAATGACAAAGAAACTCTGATTGTCGAAACGTGCTTGCTCGTGGCCGTTCCAGTGTCGATCGGCATAGCGGTGTTCTCGGCTGTCCTATTCCACTGATCAGGATCATCCAGGCAAATGGGGCTGGCCGCAAATGCCATCCACCTCGATCAGGAAAACCGAATACGATCCGTCCCGCAGGATTCTCTCCGTGTGGTTTGTATCCAGTGGCAAGCGCTATGAGTTTGAGGGCGTGCCCCCGGAGACCTATGCGGCCTTCCGTTCGGCGTTCGTCAAAGGGCGCTTTTTCAATAAGCACATTCGCAATTGCTTTCCGTATCGCCGCGTCGCGTCCGACAGCCACGGTTGACGGTTCTGCTACGCATCGAGTTCGAGCGGGTCATGGTCTGGCCGCTGGTGCCAGATCACCTGCCGCAAATCGCGCAAGTCGATGGCTGACGGCAGACGGGGCATAGCAGGAATTGATTGGACTCCTTGATCACCTCGCCGCCATGCCGCCGTCCCCCAATGGGGCCCAGTTGGGGAATCTTCACCCCCGCAGCTTCCTTGCTTCGCGTTCCAGCGTCTTGCGCTCGTTGCCGTGCTTGCGGATCAGTTCACGAACCTGCTCGGGCGTGATCCGATGCTGTTTGGCGAAGTAGCGGACCTCGTAATCCTCGTCTGCTGAGACTCGATCCCGGTCGCGGAAATCGCGCTTGGTTTTGTCGTCTGCCATAGTTGCTCCTCCTGGTCAGAAGGAACCGCTACAGCCCTTGAATGTTCCCATTGGCTGTAGCTGCCTTGGCTTGCCTGCGGGCATACTCTCCTCGCGAACGGGGCGAGAAACTCCGATCCCCTTTTGTTCCGATTTTCCTTGGCGATCGCGTGCCGCCGCGTTACCTGTTGCGCGTGACCGAGCAGCCGCGCCTTGCCGAACAGAATGCCGCCGTTCTCCTGCCCGAGCCATTCGTCAAATGGTTCGGTCAAAAGGGCTGGTCGCCGCGTGCCCACCAGCTCGAGCTGCTGGCGAAGGCGCAAAGCGGCCAATCGGTGCTGATGATCGCGCCGACCGGCGCTGGCAAGACCCTGGCCGGTTTCCTGCCGTCGCTCACGGCGCTCGCCAACCGTCCCAAGAGGAAGCCGGGCGAAGGCCGCCGCGGCATCCACACGCTCTACATTTCGCCGCTCAAGGCGTTGGCCGTCGACATCGAGCGGAATCTTGGCAAGCCGGTCGAGGAGATCGGACTGCCCGTCACCATCGAGACCCGCACCGGCGACACGCCTTCACACAAGCGCCAGCGGCAGAAACTGGCGCCGCCCGACATCCTGCTCACCACGCCCGAGCAGCTTGCGTTGCTGATCGCCTCGAACGACGCGAGACGCTTCTTCGAGGATTTGCGCTACGTCGTGCTCGACGAACTGCATTCGTTGGTCACATCCAAGCGCGGGCATCTGCTGGCGCTCGGCTTGGCGCGGTTGCGGGCCTTCGTTCCCGGACTGCAGACCATAGGCCTGTCGGCCACCGTGGCCGAGCCGGACGAATTGCGGCGTTGGCTGGTCAGTCAGGCCTCACCTGGCGCCATGTCCGAACTCATCGTCGTCACGGGCGGCGCCAAGCCCGACATCTCGATTCTCGATTCCGAAGAACGCGTTCCCTGGGCCGGGCACTCGGCGCGCTACGCCACTCCGGAAATCTATCGCGAGATCAAGCGGCACAAGACCACGCTGCTGTTCGTCAACACGCGCAGCCAGGCTGAGCTGCTGTTCCAGGAGTTATGGCGCGTCAATGAAGACACCTTGCCGATCGCCCTTCATCACGGATCGCTGGACGTCGCCCAGCGCCGCCGCGTCGAGAAGGCGATGGGCGAGAACGCGCTGCGCGCCATCGTCGCCACCTCGACGCTGGATCTCGGCATCGACTGGGGCGACGTTGACCTTGTCGTGCATGTCGGCGCACCGAAAGGGGCCAGCCGGTTGGCGCAGCGCATCGGCCGCGCCAACCATCGCATGGACGAGCCGTCGAAGGCGATCCTGATCCCGGCAAATCGTTTCGAGGTTCTGGAATGCCGGGCCGCGCTCGATGCCAATTATCTCGGCGCTCAGGATACGCCGCCGCTGGTCAACGGCGGCCTGGACGTCTTGGCGCAACACGTGCTGGGCTGCGCCTGCGGAGCGCCCTTCCATGCCGATACGTTATTCGATGAAGTAAGGACGGCCGCACCTTACGTCAGCCTGGACAGGCCGACATTCGACCGGGTCATCGACTTCGTCGCCACGGGTGGCTACGCGCTCAGAAATTACGAGCGCTATGCCCGCATCCGGCAGACCAAGGAAGGCTTGTGGCGGGTTTCAAATCCGGCCGTCGCCCAGCAATACAGGCTCAATGTCGGCACCATCATCGAAGTACCCGCGCTCAATGTGCGCTACGTCCGGGCCGGCAGCAGGGGGGCAGCATCGCGCGGCGGCAGGGTGTTGGGAAAGATCGAGGAAGCGTTCCTGGAGACTTTGACCCATGGCGACACCTTCATGTTCGCGGGCAAGATCCTGCGCTTCGAGGGCATCCGCGAGAACGAGTGCTTCGTCTCGAACGCGCCGGGCAGCGACGCGAAGGTGCCCTATTATGGCGGCGGCAAATTCCCGCTTTCGACCTACCTCGCCGAGCAGGTGCGGGCCATGCTCGACGACCCGCAACGCTGGAAGAAACTGCCCGAGCAGGTCGCGGATTGGCTGCGGTTCCAGGCGGACAAGTCCATCCTCCCGAAACGCGACGACCTGTTGATCGAAACCTTCCCGCGCGGCAACCGCTATTACCTCGTGGCCTATCCGTTCGAGGGCAGGCTTGCGCACCAGACGCTCGGCATGCTGCTCACCCGCCGGCTCGATCGCGCGGGTGCAAAGCCGGTCGGCTTCGTGGCGACCGACTATGCGCTGGCCATCTGGTCGCTGGCCGACATGGGCTGGATGTTCAAGAACAGAAAACCGTCGCTGGCCACCCTGTTCGATCAGGACATGCTGGGCGATGATCTCGAGGCCTGGTTTGCCGATAGCTGGCTGTTGAAGCGCACCTTCCGCAACTGCGCGCTGATTTCCGGACTGATCGAAAAGCGCCATCCGGGCAAGGAGAAAAGCGGCCGCCAGGTGACCGTTTCGACCGACCTGATCTATGACGTGCTGCGCAGCCACGAACCCGACCATATTCTGCTGCAGGCAACCCGCACGGATGCTGCGACAGGGTTGCTCGATGTCAGCAGACTTGCCGAGATGCTCTCGCGCATCCGCGGTCGAATCATGCATAAGAATCTCGAGCAGATATCGCCACTGGCCGTGCCGATCATGCTCGAAATCGGCAAGATGCCGGTGAATGGCGAGGCGGACGAGACGCTATTGATGGATGCCGCCACCCTTGTCGAAGAGGCCATGGGGGCCCGAGATGACTGACTGAAGATAGGACGAAGAGGGGATGAATTTTTCGCTGTCGCGCGCAACGCTGATCGCCGAGGCCGACCTTGTCGGCATCGCTGGCGAGCGCGCGGTCTGCGACCGACGTGGCGTGCTCTATTTCCCCGATCTGCGGCTGCTCGCCGTCTCCGACCTGCATCTCGAAAAAGGCTCTTCCTTCGCCAGGCGGGGCGCGCTGATCCCGCCTTATGACACCGGCGCGACCTTGCTCAGACTGCAGGCGGTGATTGCCGACTATCAGCCGCGGATCGTCGTCAGCCTGGGCGACTCCTTCCACGACCGCGGCGGCGCGGAGCGCATGCACCAAAGCTTCCGCGAGCGCCTGGAAGCGATGATGGCAGGGCGCGACTGGTTCTGGGTCGCTGGCAACCACGACCCGGAAGCGCCCGCCGACCTGCCCGGCGAAACGGTCAACGAACTAGCCATCGGCTCGCTCGTCTTCCGGCACGAGCCTTCGAAGCTACGCGTCGAGGGTGAGATATCTGGCCATCTCCACCCCTGCGCGCGCATAGTCCAGCGCGGCCGCTCCGTCAGGCGGCGCTGCTTTGCCGGCGACGGCGGCCGAATGGTCATGCCGGCCTTCGGTGCCTATACCGGCTCGCTCAACGTGCTCGACCGGGCCTATGCAGGCCTGTTCCGCCTGGAAACGCTGGTCGCCTATATGCTCGGCGCCGAGCGCATTTTTGCGATTTCCGGCTCGATGCTAAGGCCTGGCTGAAATAGCCTCACCTTCCATAGTAGAGCGTGACCGTATGCTTCGCGTCGGCGAAGAACAGCCACCGCTCGACAAGCATGCCGGTCAACTGCGCGGCGGCTGCAAGCAGGGATGCGATCGCGCCCAAGGGCCATGGGAGGAAGCATATGATCGCCAGCAGGGTGGCAGGCACAGCGAAGGCCAACGCCTGTGCGATCCGCCTCAGCCGCGCGCTGTGCTTGCGCGCGATGCGGAAGCCCATTTCCTTCAGCAGGTAGTTTTCTTCGGTATGCGGCCATTCGATCGACCGCACCGTGCCTCCGGCCAGGCCGGTTGCCGTGTTGGCGGTGGTCGGAATATCGAGGCGATCATTGTATCGCCAGGTGGCAAGTTTCCAGCCCCAGCCGAAAAGCGTGGCGACCAGGGCGCAGATCAGCACCGCTGTTGAACCCAACTTGAACCCCTGAAGCAAAGCGTTGGCGAGAACGCTTCCAGTCATGACTGCGAAAATCAGATAGGCCGGCAGGGTATAGCGGCTGCGCCATTGAGCAATGGGCTTCAGCGAGGCGTAGATCATGCCGGTGGTGCAGGTCGTCGCGACAGCACCTGCCGCCGTCAGCAGGCCGGCGGCAGCCACCCAGCCGCCGCTCTTGCCGAAAAACACCCAGCCGATGCCGAACAGCCCGGCGGGGATGAAAGTCGCGACAGACGCCACGCCCTCGCGCGACAGCCACGAACTGCGCCATTGCGAGAAGGCCCGCCATGCGCGTTCCGGCCTGCCGAGATGGCCGGTGGAGGACAAGAGACCTGCCGCGATCAGGCCGAGAGCAAGCGCCATGCCGACAAAGCCAAGCCAGAAATCGGCGGGAATGAATCCAAGCCCGCCAAGCACACCGAGCATCGCCAGCAGGCCGTAGCCGGCGCCGGTGGCGGTGGTGAAGAAGACGACCGAGAAAGCGGGATGCATGGTGCGGGAAGCTAGTTCGAAAGCATGCGGTCGATCCAGCCGAGGAACCCACCCTCCGTCTTGATCGGCTCCAGCGCCGGCGCGTCGACCTTCGCCGCCCGCTCGCCGCGGGGACGCGGCGGCAGATACCGGTTGGTCGGCTTGTAGCCGAGCTCCGGCATCAGCGCGACGCCGCCTCGCTCCTCGACGAGCTGCGAGATGGCAGAAGCCGGATCGCCGAGGTCGCCGAAATGCCGGGCGCTGGTCGGGCAGGCGGCGACGCAGGCCGGCACGCGATCTTCCTCGGCCAGGTTGTCGTTGTAGATGCGGTCGACGCAGAGCGTGCATTTCTTCATCACGCCGACTTCCGCGTCGAACTCGCGCGCGCCATAGGGGCAGGCCCAGCTGCACAGCTTGCAGCCGATGCACTTGTCCTCGTCGACCAGCACGATGCCGTCCGAGGCGCGCTTGTAGGAGGCGCCGGTCGGGCAGACGGTGACACAGACCGGCGTCTCGCAATGCAGGCAGGAACGCGGGAAGTTCACCGTGCGGCCGCCGCTTTCTGTCGTATGTTCGTAACTGTGCACGCGGTTGAACCAGACGCCGTCGACATGCCCGCCATACGGATCGACATCGGTCAGCGGCGCCATATGCCCGCCCGTGTTCCACTCTTTGCAGGCGGTGACGCAGGCCTGGCAGCCGACGCAGGTGTCGAGATCGATGACGAGGCCGAGCTTTTTCTCGGTGTGGGCGGGAAGGCAGGTCATTCGGCGGCTTCCCCCTTCGTGCGGAATTCCGCGCCGAAGCGAAGCACTTCGGGCGCAGGTTCGAAATGTGGCGGCTGTGCAAAACGCTCGAATTGCGGCTCGGTGAAGCCGGCTTCGTCCGCCGCGCATTTTGCGATGCGCACGCGCACGTCGAACCACGCCGCCTGTCCGGTGATCGGATCGGAATTCGAATAGCGCTTGCCGTCGGCATCAGCCGACGTCTGGTCGCCGATGATGTGGTTGAGCAGGAAGCCGCGATTGCTCTCCGCCGCATCGTCCTTCAGCCCCCAGCTGCCGCGTCGCTTCCCGATCGCGTTCCAGGTCCACACCGTGTCCGGGTTCACGCCATCGATCAGCTTGATCTGTCCCTTCACCCGGCCGTTTACGCTTTCGATCCACACCCAGTCGTCGTCGGCGAGGCCGAGCTTGCTGGCCGTCTGGTGATGCACGAACAGCCGGTTCTGGCTGGTGATCTGCCGCAGCCACGCATTCTGCGAGCCCCAGGAATGGTACATATGCATCGGTCGCTGCGTCAGCGCATGCAGCGGATATTTTTCGAGATCGACGGCGTCGTCCTCGAAGGGCGCGTACCAGAAGGGGAGCGGGTCCATATAGGCTTCGATGCGTCCGCGTTCGGTGTCGGGTGGCTGCACCTTGCCATGGCCGCGCGCTGCCAGCCTGAACCGTTGGATCGGCTCGGAATAAAGCTGGAAGACGATCGGCTCGGCCTTGGCGATGAAACCCATCTCGACGGCGAACTCGAGATAGGCGCGGTTGCCCATCTTGTAATAGCGCTGGTCGTCGGCGAACTCGTGATGCCAGAAACCGCCATTGTCGATGTAGCGCTGCAACTGGTCCGGATTGACGTCGCCCCTGCCGACCGAGCCGCCATTCTTGCCGCGCCAGCCGGCCAACGGACCGATGCCGGGCGTGCGCTCGTGGCTGACGATGTAATCGGCATAGTCGCGGTATTTCGCAGAGCCGTCCTCCTCGACGAAGCTAGGCAGGCCAAGCCGCGCGCCGAGCTCGATTAGCACCGACTGGAACGGCCGCACGTCGCGGTCCGGCTCCACCACCGGATGGCGGATGGCGTCGGCGGCCCCGTCGGCATGGCTGATCGGCCGGTCGAGAAGGCTGATGCAGTCGTGTCGCTCAAGATAGGTGGTGTCCGGCAGCACCAGGTCCGCGAACGGTACGGTCTCCGAGTAATAGGCGTCGGAATAGATGATGAAGGGAATCTTGTACGCGCTCGCCTCGTCCTTCTCGGTCAGCATGGCAATCGTCTCGACCGTGTTCATCGACGAGTTCCACGCCATGTTCGACATGTACATCATCAGCGTGTCGATCGGATAAGGATCGCCGGCCCAGGCGTTGCGGATCACCGTGTGCATCAAGCCATGCGCGGCCAGAGGCGCTTCCCAGGAATAGGCCTTGTCGATGCGGGTGGGCCGGCCGGCTTCGTCGACCAGAAGATCGTCCGGGCCGCAGACGAAGCCGAGCGGCATGCCGTCGAGCGGCATCATCGGCTGGGCGTCTTTTCCGCATGGCTTCGGCCCCGGCGGCGCGCAGCGCGGATAGGGCGGCTTGAAACGGAAGCCTCCGGGAACGTCGATCGCGCCGAGCAGCACTTGCAAGAGATGGATGGCACGGCAGGTATGAAAGCCGTTGGAATGGGCGGAGATGCCGCGCATGGCATGCATCGAGACCGGACGCCCCTTGATCGTCTCGTGCCGACGTCCCGCCCAGTCGGTCCAGGCGATCGGCAGTTCGATCGCCTGCTCGAACGCGACATGCGCCAATTCGGCCGCGATGCGCCGGATCGCTTCGGCGCTTACGCCACAGCGCTCCGCCACGGCGTCCGGCGAATAGGTCTCGTCGAGATAGCGTTCGGCGATGAGCTGGAAGACAGGCACGCAGCGCCGCCCGCCGACCTCATGGCTGCCGGTTAGCGCTGGCTTTGCTTCGGGGTCGGCCGCATTGACCGGCCGCTTCGCCACCCTGTCCCAGGCAAGCGGATTGCCGTCGCTATCGCGGACGAACAGCCCGTCATCGACCGCGCCCGGCTCCTGCACGACCAGCACCGGCGCGTTGGTGTAGCGCAGCAGATAGTCGAGGTCGACGCGGCCGGCCTTGAGCAATTCATGGACCAGCGCCAGCACGAACAGACCGTCGGTGCCCGGCCTGATGCCGATCCAGTCGTCGGCGATGGCGTTGTAGCCGGTGCGGCAGGGGTTGATCGAAACCACCTTGGCGCCGCGCGTCTTGAGCTTGCCGAGGCCGATCTTGATCGGGTTGGAATCATGGTCTTCGGCAACGCCGAACAGCATGAAGTATTTCGTGTTGTCCCAGTCGGGTTCGCCGAACTCCCAGAACGAGCCGCCGATCGTATAGAGCCCGCCCGCCGCCATGTTGACGGAGCAGAATCCGCCATGCGCGGCGAAATTGGGCGTGCCGAATTTCGCCGCCCACCAGCCGGTCAGCGATTGCGACTGGTCGCGGCCGGTGAAGAAGGCGAGTTTTTTCGGATCGGTGCGGCGGATGGCCGACAACCGTTCGGTGGCGATGGCCAGCGCTTCGTCCCACTCGATCTCGCGGAACTCGCCCGAGCCTCGCGGGCCTGTCCTCAGCAGCGGCTTCCTCAGCCGCGCCGGGCTGTAATGCTGCATGATGCCGGCGCTGCCCTTGCCGCAGATCACGCCGCGGTTCACCGGATGGTCCTTGTTGCCGTTGATGTAGCGTATCTTGCCGTCCTTGAGGTGGACGTCGATGCCGCAACGGCAGGCGCACATGTAACAGGTGGTCTTGGCGATGCGGTCGGAGACACTGGGCGAGGTCTCGACGCCGTCGCCCTCATTCGGTGCGTGAGTATCGGCAAGCGGACGTTGCGAGGGTGCGGAGTTGGCGCCGCGCGGCGCGGCTTTGCTCATGATCCGCGAACGCTCTTGCCGTTCGCCATCTTGGCCTTCGTCTTGGGTCCAGGGCCGCGCATATAATGAAGCTCAGGATGATAGCGCTCGCCGGCGAGCTGCCGCTTCAGCCGGCGGCTCCAATGCGCGAATAGGGATTTGAAGCGCCCCATCATTTCCAACTCTTGGGCGTTGACGGCCAATTTTTTCCAACTTCAGGCGAAAACTTAGAACAAAGCCATTGATGGGTCTAACAAGTGGCTCTTGTAATTCCAATCGATTTTGCTTCTTATTTCCTCATGACCCTCGACCAATTGCGCATCTTCGTCGCCGTCGCCGAGCACGGCCATATGACCAAGGCCGCCGAGCGGCTGGGCATCTCGCAGTCGGCGGCGTCGGCCGCTATCCGCGCGCTCGAAAGCCAGCATGGCGTGCGCCTGTTCAACCGGGTCGGCCGCAACATCGAACTGGCGCAGACCGGCTATCGTTTTCTGCCGGAGGCGAAAGCGGTGCTGGATCGCGCCGCGGCCGCTCGGGGCGTGCTGGAGGATGTCTCGCAAACCATCGCCGGCAGCCTGTCGATCGCGGCCAGCCAGACCATCGCCAGCTACTGGCTGCCGCGTCGCCTGGCTGCCTTCCATGAGGCCTATCCCGCCGTGAAGCTGAGCGTCACCATCGGCAACACGAGGCAGGTCGAGACCAATGTGCTGGATGGCCGCGCCGATTTCGGCCTGGTCGAGGGCCGCACCGAGTCCGACATCTTGCGCCGCGCCACGGTCGACGAGGACCGCATGATGCTGGTTGTGGCGCGCTCGCATCCTGAAATCCCGATGATGAGGGCGGGCAACCTCGACATCAGGGCGTTGCGCTGGATCATCAGGGAAGGCGGATCGGGCACGCGCGAGGCGCTGGAGGATTTCGCGCACAGCCAGGAGGTTCCGCCAGTGGAGCTGCAGATATTCCTGGTTCTGCCCAGCAATGAGGCCGTGCGTCAGGCGGTGGAGGCGGGCGCGGGAGCCACGATCATATCGGAACTCGTCGTCGCACGCTCACTGGCGGAGGGCAGCCTCCGGGCCGTGCCGGTTGAGCTGCCCAAGCGCGACTTCGCCATGATCACGCACCGCGACCGTCAGCCGAGCCTGGCCCAGATGGCGCTGAAGGCGCATCTCGCCGGCAAGGCGGAGGTGCCGGCAAGCGCCGAATAATCAGGCGTATTTCCGTTGCGCGTCGAGCGCGAGGCCGAGGCCGACCGAGCCGAACATGTCGCCTTCGATGACGGCTGCCTGCGGCACCATCGACAGGATTTCCCGCTTCGCCAGCGGGATCGCGGTCGAGCCGCCGGTGAGGAACACGGCGGTGATGGCCGAGGCATCGACGCCGGCGTCGGCGATCGTCTGCGTGACCGTCGCGGTCACTCGTTCAATGTCGCCGTGGATCGTCTCCTCCAGTCCCGCGCGCGTGATCTTGGCCGCGAAGCAGGCGCCGGGCAGCGACACCTTCACTTCGGCCGAAGACTGGTCTGTGAGCGCAATCTTCGCCCTTTCGACCAGGCCCGCCAGCGCATGGCCGTAGCGGTGCTCGACGACATGGATGAAGCGGTCGACGAGGTCGGCGCGCTCGGCCTCGTAGCGGATCTGTCGCAGGTCGTTCATAGCCTTGGCGGTGTAGACGAGATTGATGCGCTGCCAAGTGGCGAGGTCGATGAAATAGGCGGCGGGCAGGTTGCGCTTGTGGTCCTTGGTCCGCGTCAGATAGCCGAGCTCGGGCATGACATGGGCGATGCTGAGCAGGCGGTCGAAATCGGTTCCGCCGATATGGATGCCGCGATTGGCGAGGATGTCGGCCCTGCGATCGCTCGAGCGCGCGCGCTCCGGCGAGACCCGCACAATCGAGAAGTCGGATGTGCCGCCGCCCATGTCGACAATCAGAGCCAGCTCCTCGCGGGTGACCTTCTGCTCGTAGTCGAGCGACGCGGCAATCGGCTCGAACTGGAAGGCGATATGCTTGAAGCCTTGCGCGCGCGCCGCCTTCTCCAATTCGCCCTGCGCCTTCGCATCGGCGGCCGTGTCGTTATCGACGAATTGCACGGGCCGGCCGAGCACCACGTTTTCGACCGGACCGCCGGCGTCTTCTTCCAGCCGCTTCTTCAAATGGCCGACGAACATGCCGACAATGTCGATGAAGCCGATCTGGCGCGCCTTGATGCGGGTCTTCTCGTTGGCGAGCGAGCTGCCGAGAACGCTCTTCAGCGAGCGCATCAGCCGGCCTTCGATGCTGTCGGTATAGTCGCTGATCGCGCGGCGGCCGAAATAGGTGTAGCCGTCCTCGAAATTGAAGAAGACGGCGCTGGGCAATGTGGGTTGATCGCCTTCCAACGCCACCAGTCGCGCCCGGCCGCCGCGGATCACGCCAACGGTGGAATTGGACGTGCCGAAATCGATGCCGCCGAATGCCGATTGCATCGCAGCCTCCTGTCTTTGCCTTGTGGCAGGGTTGCCGACGACGCCAAGCGCGCCGTCATCCGGATGACCGGACCGCTCTGCCGAATTGATTGTGCTTGTTCACCCTTGGGCTGGGAGGCGGCGGTTTATCGCATGACCGCTCGGAGGGAAACCCTTTTCGTCTTCAATCTTTGCGGAAGATGATCCGGCCCAGCCAACCGGTCAGCATGGCAAGCGATATGGCGAACACGCCGTAGAGGAAGGAATAGTCATGCGCGACTCGAAAGACCGACTGCTCGAAACCGGACTTGCGGATTTCGAGCTGGGCCGAGCTTTCCTTGACGAACATGCCGCTCTTGAACAGGAAGGCGCGTGCCTTGTGCGTGCCGACCGGCACGTTGGGCGCGAGCCGCACGGTAGCGCGAAAGAGGTTCTGCGACAGGAACTGCACGCCGCCGACATTCTCGCTGTAGAGGCCCGTCGCCGCTTTGCGCTCGCGAAGTGCCGCGGTGAATTCCTCGATGGTCGCCGGGCTGCCGGTTTCGTCGGCGGGCTTCAGGTAGAGGTTCTGTGCCCCGAGCGAGAGCTGCTTGTATTTGGCAGGCTCGGCGATGTCCTGCAGCGGCCGCGTCGTCGCGACGGAATAGGAGACCGGGACGTTCTCAAACGTCTCCGAGTCCAGGTTGATCCAGACGCCGAGCACACGGTCCTTGCGCCGGACCACGACAGGGCGCGGCGGCCCTTCGAGCACGACGACGACGTCGTAGCGCCCTTGGCGCGCGATCAGCGGGTCGGGGTTTTCCAGCGACCCGAAGATGGTGAGGTCGGCGCCAGAGAAGCCCGCTGTGATGGAAATGGCATCGGTAGAAAGGCCGATCTGGATGCTTTCGGTGGGCGGCGTCTGCGCCATCGCCGGTGAAAGGGCAAAGAGCATCGACAACGGAACGGCGGCTGCAAACGCTCTCAATCCCGCCATCAGTTGAGGCCCGCGGCGGAAAGCGAATAGAGATTGGGCGGCGTCACGAAGAGATCGACGGCAAGGCGGATGGCAACGGCCAGCACCAGCATCGCCAGCAGCGCCCTCAACTGTTCGCCGCGCAGCCTCTGGCCGGCCTTGGCGCCATATTGCGCGCCGGCGACGCCGCCGGCCATCAGCAGGAAGGCCAGGATCACGTCGACCGTCTGGTTGGTCGTGGCATGCACCAGCGTGGTGTAGGCCGATGTGAAGATGATCTGGAACAGCGAGGTGCCGATAACGACATTGGTCGGCACCTTGAGCAGGTAGATCAGAGCCGGCACCATGATGAAGCCGCCGCCGACGCCCATGATGGACGACAGGAAGCCGATCCCGGCGCCGAGCCCGAGCACCGGGATGACGCTCACGAACAGCTTCGAGGCGCGGAAGCGCATCTTGAACGGCAGCCGGTGGATCCAGTTGTGCTGCCCGGATTTCTTCAGCACGGGCGCCGCGCCGCTGCGGCTGGCGCGCAGCGCGTTGAGGCTTTCGACCAGCATCAGCCCGCCGACCGTGCCGAGCAGCACCACGTAGAGCAGCGAGATGAAAAGGTCCAACTGGCCAAGCCGGCGCAACAGCGCAAAGACGTAGATGCCGGCCGTCGAGCCGACGATGCCGCCGGCCAGCAGCACGCCGCCCAGCTTGAAGTCGAGCGTGCCGCGCTTGAAGTGCGACAGCGCGCCTGAAAAGGAAGAGGCGATGACCTGGTTGGCGCCGGTGGCGACGGCAATCGCCGGCGGGATGTTGTAGAAGATCAGCAGCGGCGTGATGAGGAAGCCGCCACCGACCCCGAACATGCCCGACAGGAAGCCCACCGCCGCGCCCATCGCCAGCAGCACGAAGACGTTGACGGAAATTTCCGCGATCGGGAGATAGATGCCCACCCGTCTGTCTCGATCAGTTTGCCTTTTGGCGAACGCCGCCGTCCCCAGCAGTTTCGCACCGAAAAACCAATTTTTTATTGCGCCGGCGCGGCGGCCGGGTCGGACCCTCGCCGCCGCGCCGAAACAAAAACCATCTCAATCAGTTAACAGGCAAATGTGTGGCAAGGCGTCGCGTATGCGACGCGCCCGCTGTTATTTCTTCGCAAGCAGCGCCTTGACGAGCGGCGCATCGATCTCGCCGGTCGGCGTCATCTTGTTGTCGGTCTGGAAGGCCATGATGGCATTCTTGGTCTTGCCGCCCATCACGCCGTCGGCCCCGCCGGCATCATAGCCGTTCTTGTTGAGGATCAGCTGGATGTTCTTCACCGCCTTCTTCATGTCGATGCCGGCGGTGGTCTGCGGCGCGCTGTCCTGCCAGGATTCCGGAATGTCGGCCGAGTTGGCGGCGGCATTGAGCGGCTTGGCCTTCCAGAGTTCCGTCGCGGCACGTGCCCGCTCGAGCTGCTCGGGCCTCAGCGCATTGGCGATCTCGTCGCGCTTGGCTGCGGCATCCTTGTCGCCGGTCTTGGCGACGAGGGCGAACCACTTGTAGGACTCCTCCAGGTTCTGCTTCATGCCGACACCCTTGGCCGCCAGGATGCCGAGATTGAACTGGCTGTCCTTGACGCCGAGGTCGGCGGCTTCCTGGAACCAGTGCGTGGCAGATTCATTGTCGGTCACGCCGTCCGCCGCCATGGCGAACAGCACCGCCAGATTGTGCATGGCGCTGGCGTTTCCCTGCTCGGCGGCGAGCTGGTAGTAGGTCTTGGCCTTCTTGATGTCGCGCGCGACGCCGATGCCTTTTTCGTAGAAATTGCCGATGCGGTATTCGGCCGGCGCGAAGCCGAGTTCGGCCGACTGCTCGTACCATTCGGCGGCGGCCTTCATGTCCTCCTTCACGCCGCGCGATTCGGCATAGCGCGAGCCGACCTCGAACAGCGCCTTGGCGTCGCCGCCGGCAGCAGCGTCGCGCAGCGCCACCGGACCGATTTCGGACGGAATGTCGAATTTGGCGGCGGCCGTCTGGCTCACGGCCGGTGGCACGGTACCTGTCGTGTCGGCTGAAGTGGTCGCCGGCGCGTTGTTCGCTGCCGGATTGGCCGTCACGGGCTCCTTGGCCGCCGGCTGCGTGTCGACGTCCGTGTCCGTTGCGGCAGCAGCCGCAGCGGCGGGTTCGGATGGCGCAGCCGAAGCCATCGGCGCAGGTGCAATAGGCGCTGCAAGCGCCACCGGTGCGGGTGCCGGTTCGGCCGGCATGGCAGCCGCACTTTCGGGGCTTGCGGGGACAGACGCGGCTGGTGCTGTCTCCTGGACGGGCTCCGCCTCTCTGACGGGTCGGGGAGCCGCGCTTTCGGCCTGTGCGGCTGCAGCATCAATCTTCCGCGTGTTGGTCTTCTGCGTATCGGCTTGCGGCGCGGTGGTGGCGTTGAGCGACGCCGTGTCGACCGTCTGCGGGGTCCGGGCGGGCTGGTTGTTGGCTGTCTCGACGGGATCGGACAAAAACGCCTTGCCCAGCTGCAAGCCGGCCAGCGCCATCATGATCGCGGCCGCCGCCATCAGGATCGGCTTGCGCCGCGCCTTGAGCAGGTCGCCGATCCTCAGCGCCTTCACCGGACCGGTCATGGTCGATTGCCGCTTCAGCATATCGGCTTCCGCCGCGGCCGCTTGGGCGGCACGCCGGGCCGCGGCGATAAAATCCGACTTCGCGGCATCGCTGTCGGTGCGCCGGACCGGCTGGGCGCCGCGCTCGTCGCGCACTCGCTTCATGATGGCGTTGAGGTCCGGCGCGCCGGAACCGGGCTCCAACGGCCGGTTGGCGGCCTTGGGATCGAGCGGTTCGTCGATGTCGACGCTTGGCACGTCGGCGGCCGGCGCAGAGCCGGCAAGCGGCTGCGTGTCCGCATCCTTCTTGCCCTTGAAAGCGCGCGCCAGGCCGCTGAACATCGATTTCTTGCGGCCGGCAGTCTCGCTCTTTTCGCCGATCGCATCGGGTCCAAGCGCCGCCATGGCGGCTGCTGCAGCAGCCTCGGCGGGCGTGCGCGGCGCGCTCGGTTCATCGCGCATGATCGCCGCGGCGCGGCCTTCAAGGCTGGCCATGTCTCCGGTGAGCGGCAGCGGCTGGTCGACATCCATCGAAGGCGCGTCCTGCACCGCGATCTTGCCGCCGCGGCCGCGCTTGCTGGCCGGTTGCGGATCGACCAGCTCGCTCATCGCTTCGCTGGTCTCGGTCGCTTCCAGTGAACCCAGCCTGTCTACAATCTTGAGCAGCGTGTCGTGGATCGCCTCGAAAGTCCGCGAATTGCGTTCATCGGAGCGGCGGGTAAGCGCTTCGAGCGTCTTTAGGTCCTGGGCGAGGCCGGCAACGGCGGTCGCGTTGGTCTGCGCCGTGCTTGACGTCGACTCGGCAAGCGATTTGACGGCGCTCTCGGCCGCCTCGCGCGCCACGCTCAGGATGGAGTCGCGTGTGCCGGCCAGCGACTTCTCGATCTCGTTGAGACGCGGGCTGATGTCCTCGAATTCGGGCAGCGGCGTGCCGGGCTTGGAAAGATGCGCCGACAGGCCGGCGACCTGCGCTTCCAGGCTGCGGATCAGCGCCGGATCGATGCCGGCGACCTGCTGCGCCGACGATTCCAATCGGCTGGAAATATCCTCGAGCCGGCTTTCCAGTCCGCGGATCGCCATATCGCTGGCGGGATCGGGCGCGCGAGTATCGATGCGCTTGGCCAAAGCGGTGAAGCGGGCGTCGATCGCTTCCATGATGCCGGCGCTGTCGTCCTGGCGCATGCGCTGGTCTAGCCTGTCCGCCACCTCGTCCAGCCGACGCTCGAGATCGTGAAACAATGCGTTGCTTTGTTCGATTGCGGCTCCCTGGCGGCGCTCGAGCAGCATCGACAGCGCGTCGAAGCGCTGCTCCAGGCCCTGGAATATCTGGTCCGCGTCGGGCATGGCCGGCGCGCGGTCCATCTTGTCGGTGATGGAAGCGATCTGCTTGCCCAGCCGCTCCATGGCCTGTTCCGGCAAGTCGGCGCGGCCGGCCAGCTGGTCCACGCGACTGGTGAGAAGATTGAGGCGGTCGATGACCTCGGCGCCAGGTCGCGACTGCGCGACCTCTTCGATCTGCACCGCCAGTGAGGCCATGCGCTTCTCGATCCGGCCAAAGGTCTCGGGGTCGAAGGCATTCGTCTGCGCGGCGACCGTCGATGCGACGATTGCACGGGAAATTTCGTCCAGCCGCTCGTCGATCATGGCGAGCGTTTCGCCGCCGCGCGCACTCTGCTGGCCGGCAAAACGGTCGACCGCACCGGCAAGCGTGCGCACCTTTTCCTCCAGCGAGTGCAGCGAAAGCGATTCCGGAAGGCTGTTGACGGCGCTGCTGATCTGCTCAAGCCGGTCGGTCAGCATTGAAAGGCTCGGGCCTTCCGCGCGCATGCGCTGGTCGGCGTCCACGCGGTCCTCGAAGGCGCTCCAGCGACGGTCGAAATCGTCCCAGCGGCGGTCGACTTTTTGCACGCTTTCTTCGCGCGCCAGCGTGTCCAGCGCGCCCTTTACCTGTTCCAGCTCCAGCCGCAGCAGATTGACGCTGCGGTCGTCGCTTTTTTCGGCGAGCGACTGGATCGCTCCCGAAAGCCGCTCGAATTCGAGGGCGAGCTCGACGCTGCTCTTGTCCGGCAGGCCATTGGTGCCGCGCTGGCCGTTGGCCTGCAGGGCGCGGTCGATATCCTGGCGGAACGCTTCGAACTCTCGCTGCAGGCCGGCCGTCATCTGGTGGCGCAGTTCCTCGCGCAGCCCGCGCAGTTCGACGGCGATCTTGCCCACCATGGCCACGCTGTCTTCCTGGCCGCGCACCCGGTCGATGTCGCGCGCGATCGCCTGATAGGCGGGAGCGGGGTTTTGCGGGGCGCGATCTTGTGGCCGCGGCTTCTGCGGCGCCGGATTTTGCGGCGACCGGTCCAAGGGCCTTTGCGCGGAAGAGGAATCCTCATACCAGCGCGGTGCCTGCCCGTAGGGCTGCGTGCTGGGATAACGCGGCTCTGCGGTCGGCCGCCGCGGGTCGGGACGGTCGGGCATGTCGGCGCGCGTCCGGTCCAGCCGCTGCTCCAGCGTTTCGAGCGAGCGGTTCAGCTCTTCGAGCGAGGCGTGCGGCCGGCGCTGCCTGCCGGCGTTGAGTGTATCGAGATAGGACCGCTTGCTGTTCATCGATGCGCCCGTGTTCAGAATGGCCGGCCGAAGGCCGGTTTCCAGTAGCCTGCCGGGAACGAAGCGAGCCGAGCGGTTTTGCTGCGGAGGAAGGCGAGCTTCCCGGGTTTACCCGCGCTTCGAAAACCGTGAAAACTTCGCTACAGGATAACCACGGGTGACCGACATGCGCACATTTCGCCCAACGTGGTAAACAAGGCGTTAACCAAGCTTAAGAAGCCGAGCATAAATCGTGAGCTGCCTGCCAAGCTGGTGCCTGGGTGCGGCATAAAGGCGGGATCCGACAACGCCCTTGCGTCAGCTTGCTGCTATCGGTATAGGATTGACGTAAACGTAAAAGGTACGAAGCTTGCCTCTTGCGATTGATTTGTTGCAACCACGATTGGAAGCACGCCCCCGCTTCCATTCTGGCGACGCTTGGTCCGCGACCGCGACGCCATCAGGGGAAAGCCAGTGACCATGAAACTCGTTTCGCCCGGCGAAGCCGCGGCCAATACCAATGACATTCCAGCCGAAGCAGGCGAGGAATTCGTCCGCATCGGCGAGATGGCCAAGAAATACGGCGTGACGCTGCGCACGCTGCGTTTCTATGAAGACAAGGGCTTGCTCAATCCACATCGCGACGGCTCGGCCCGTCTCTATACGCGCCGCGACAAGGCTCGGCTGAAGCTGATCCTGCTCGGCCGCAAGGTCGGATTCTCGCTGCGCGACGTCAAGCAGATGATGGATCTCTACGATCCGACCGGCACCAACACCAAACAGCTGCGGCTGGCGCTCGACAAGTCGGAGAAGCAGCTCGCCCGCCTGCAGAAGCAGCGCGCGCTGATCGACGATGCTATCGGCGAGCTTAGCAACTCGATGTCGGTCGTGCGTCAGATGCTCGTCGAGCGCACCGCTCCGGCGCAGGCCAGCGCCGCCGGCTGACCGCATTTCGCCTTCAACCGCGAAAACCCCCGGGAATGGAAAGCTGCGTGGCTATGGCCGCGCGGCTTTTTTGTCGTCACAATGCCGGACTGCTCACAAAAACTTCTGGCTGCGACAAAGTTGACGTTTACGCAAACGTCAATATTTGCTATCGGAGCATCGACATTTTGGCCCGGTCTCCCTGTCCAGGACAGGCGACTTGCCGGCCGGGCCGGGACTGTAAGGGTGGAGGAAGGCATGACGATCTACAGGGCGCCGATCCAGGACACGCTCTTCGTGCTCAACGACGTGCTGGGCTATCAGCGCTATTCCAATCTTCCGGGCTTCTCGGACGCGACGCCCGATGTGGTCGAGGCAATCCTCGCCGAAGGCGCCAGGCTCGCCGAGAACGTCATGCATCCGCTGAACCGGGTCGGCGACATGGAAGGCTGCGTGCGCCATGACGATGGCTCGGTGACGACGCCGAAGGGCTTCAAGGACGCTTACGACCAGTATCGCGAGGGCGGCTGGATGGGGCTTGCAGCACCCGCCGAGTTCGGCGGCCAGGGCCTGCCCTATGCGGTCCACACCGCCGTCTCCGAATACATGATCTCGGCCAACATGGCGCTGATGATGTATCCCGGCCTGACGCAAGGCGCGATCGCGGCCATCGTCACCCATGGCACGCAGGAACAGAAGGCCACCTGGCTGCCCAGGCTGGTCGAGGGCGGCTGGACCGGCACCATGAACCTCACCGAGCCGCATTGCGGCACCGATCTCGGCCTGCTGCGCACCAAGGCTGTTTCCAACGGTGACGGCACCTATAGGATTTCCGGCCAGAAGATCTTCATCTCCGCCGGCGAGCACGACATGTCGGACAACATCGTCCATCTGGTGCTGGCTCGCGTCGAGGGCGCGCCGGAAGGCGTCAAGGGCATCTCGCTGTTCATCGTGCCGAAGTTCAAGCTCGATGCCGCGGGCAATCCCGGTGAGCGCAACACGCTCTCCTGCGGCTCGATCGAGGAGAAGATGGGCATCCACGGCAACTCGACCTGCGTCATGAATTATGACGAGGCCGAGGGCACGCTGCTCGGCGAATTGAACGGCGGCCTGAAGGCCATGTTCACGATGATGAACGAGGCCCGCCTCGGCGTCGGCCTGCAGGGGCTTTCGGTCTCCGAGATCGCCTATCAAAACGCCGTCTCCTATGCCAAGGACCGGCTGCAGGGCCGCTCGCTGTCGGGCGCCAAGGCGCCGGACAAGAAGGCAGACCCGATCATCGTCCACCCGGATATCCGCCGCTCGCTGATGACGATGAAGGCCTATAACGAGGCCGGCCGCGCGCTGGCGCTGTGGACCGCCATCAAGTCCGACGTCGCGCATCGTTCCGGTGACGACAAGGACCGCCAGGCGGCTGACGACTACACCGGCCTGATGACGCCGGTGGTCAAGGGCGTGCTGACCGACAAGGGGTTTGACCACGCCGTGATGGCGCAGCAGGTGTTCGGCGGCCACGGCTACATCGAAGAGCATGGCATGAGCCAGTTCGTGCGCGATGCGCGCATCGCCATGATCTATGAAGGCGCAAACGGCATCCAGGCGCTCGACCTCGTCGGCCGCAAGCTCGCGCTGAACGGCGGCCGCGCTGTGCAGGCTTTCTTCAAGGAGGTCGGCGAGTTCTGCGATGAGAACCGCGCCGACGAGAAGATGGCGCCCTTTACCAAGGCGCTGAAGAAGGGCCTCAACGACCTGCAGGCCGCCACCATGTGGCTGGTGCAGAACGCTATGGCCAAGCCCGACAATGCGGGAGCCGCCTCGACCGACTACATGCATCTCTTCGGCCTGGTAGCGCTCGGCTATATGTGGGCGCAGATGGCGAAATCCGCGCAGGCCAAGCTGGCGGATGGCGCCAATGGCGCTGCGGCGTTCTACGACACCAAGCTGATCACGGCGCGCTTCTTCATGGAGCGCATCATGCCGGAAACGGCGACGCGGCTTGCCCGCATTTCCAGCGGCGCGGACACACTAATGGCGCTGCCGGCGGAAGCGTTCTAGGTTCGGCGGGCCGGCGCCGCCGGCCCACAATCGTCGGAACGCGGAGGAAATCGTGACGACAAATCCAGCCGAAATTCTTGGTCTTCCGAAGCCCGCCTGGGCGGCGAATGAGGTCGGCATGCTCTACGACATGGCGTCCCGCTTCATGGCCGAAGAGATCGCGCCGCGCTACGACGAGTTCGAGAAGAACGAGATGTTCGACCGCGAGAGCTGGCTGAAGGCTGGAGCGGCGGGCCTGCTCTGCGCGTCGATGCCGGAGAAATACGGCGGCTCCGGCGGCACTTTCGCGCATGAGAGCGCCATCATCGAGGCGATCGGCCATGTCGGCGTCGACGGCTTCGGCATCGGCCTGCACAATTCGATCGTCGCCCCTTACATCCTCCACTACGGCTCCGAGGAGCAGAAACAGGAATGGCTGCCCAAGCTTGCGACCGGCGAGCTTATCGGCGCCATCGCCATGACCGAGCCCGGCGCCGGCTCCGACCTGCAGGGCGTCAAGACCCGCGCCGAAAAGGACGGCAACCATTACAAGATCAGCGGCTCCAAGACCTTCATCACCAACGGCCAGCTTGCCAACCTGATCATCGTCGTCACCAAGACCGATCCGGACAAAGGCGCCAAGGGCACCTCGCTGATCGTCGTCGAGACCGACGAGGTCGAGGGTTTTCAGCGTGGCCGCAACCTCGATAAGATAGGGCTGAAGTCGAACGACACCTCCGAGCTGTTCTTCAACGATGTGCGCGTGCCGACCTCCAA
The DNA here is from genome assembly GCA_004020875.1 of Mesorhizobium sp. GTDB lineage: Bacteria > Pseudomonadota > Alphaproteobacteria > Rhizobiales > Rhizobiaceae > Mesorhizobium. The sequence goes on along the minus strand of SAPZ01000003.1, from coordinate 43,371 downwards.
CCTGCTCGGCCACGAGGAAGGCAAGGGCTTCGTTCAGCTGATGCAGCAATTGCCGCAAGAGCGTCTGCAGATCGGCACGGGGGCGATCGCCATGATCGAGCGGGCGCTGGCGCTCACCATCGACTACGTCAAGGAGCGCAAAGCCTTCGGCAAGGCGGTCATCGATTTCCAGAACACCCAGTTCAAGCTGGCCGAATTGAAGACCGAGGCCACCATCGGCCGCGTCTTCTACAATGACTGCGTCGCCCGCCACATCGACGGCGGCTTGGACCCCGTGACCGCCTCGATGGCCAAATACTGGCTTTCCGATCTGCAGGGCAAAGTCGTCGACGAATGCCTTCAACTGCATGGCGGCTATGGCTACATGAATGAATATCCGATCGCCCGCATGTACCGCGACGCCCGGGTCCAGCGCATCTATGGCGGCACCAACGAGATCATGAAATTGCTGATCGGGTGCTCTCTCTGAGCGCCGCGGCCGGCAAAGCCAAGGAGCACGAAAATGACTGAGGCCTACGTCTATGACGCCGTGCGCACGCCGCGCGGCAGGGGCAAGAAGGATGGCTCGCTGCATGAGGTTCCGGCGGTGCGGCTTGCGGCGAAGACGCTGGAGGCGCTGCGCGACCGCAACGGGCTCGACACAGGCACTGTCGACGACATCATCTTTGGCTGCGTCGACCCCGTCGGCGAGGCGGGCTCCGTCATTCCGCGCGCTGCCGCCTTCGAGGCCGGCTACGCGACCACGGCACCTGGCATGCAGATCTCGCGTTTTTGCGCTTCCGGTCTCGACGCCATCAATTTCGGCGCCGCCAAGATCGCCCAAGGGGCGGACGAGATCGTCATTGCCGGCGGCGTTGAGTCCATGTCGCGCGTCGGCATGGGCATGTCCGGCGGTTCCTGGTTCATGGACCCGTCCGTCGGCTTGCCCGGCTGGTTCGTGCCGCAGGGCATCTCGGCCGACCTGATCGCCACGAAATACGGTTTTTCCCGCGACGACGTCGACGCCTATGCCGTCGAGAGCCAGAAGCGCGCCGCCAAGGCGTGGGAAGAGGGCCGCTTCAAGAACTCGGTGATCCCGATCAAGGACCAGAACGGCCTCTTGATCCTCGACCGCGACGAGCACATGCGGCCTTCGACCGACATGCAGTCGCTTGCCTCGCTCAACCCGTCCTTCGTCATGCCGGGCGAGATGGGCGGCTTCGACGCGGTCGCAGTGCAGAAGCATCCGGAGGTCGAGGAGGTGAACCACGTCCACCACGCCGGCAATTCGTCCGGCATCGTCGACGGCGCCGCCGCCGTACTGCTCGGCTCCAAGAAGGCCGGCAAGGCGATGGGCCTGAAGCCCCGGGCCCGCATCCGCGCCTTCGCCAATATCGGCTCGGAGCCGGTGCTGATGCTTACCGGTCCGGTCGACGTCACCGAGAAGCTCTTGAAGCGCGCCAAGATGAAGCAGTCGGACATCGACCTGTTCGAGCTCAACGAGGCCTTCGCCTCGGTTGTGCTGCGCTACATGCAGGCCTTCGACATCCCGCATGACCAGATCAACGTCAATGGCGGCGCGATCGCCATGGGCCATCCGCTCGGCGCCACCGGCGCCATTATCCTGGGCACGGTGCTGGACGAGCTGGAGCGCCGCGACCTCAACACCGCGCTGGTCACGCTCTGCATCGGCGCCGGCATGGGCACCGCCACCATCATCGAACGCGTCTGAGGGAGAGAAGAGATGAGCTACACCAATTTCACCCTTGACGTGGACGCCGACGGCATTGTCTTGATCACCTGGGACATGCCGGATCGTTCGATGAACGTCTTCACCGAAGAGGTGATGCGCGAGCTGAACGCCATCGTCGATAAGGTGGCCGGCGATGCCGCCATCAAGGGCGCGGTCATCACCTCCGGCAAGGATACATTCTCCGGCGGCGCCGACATCACCATGCTGCAGAAGATGTTGGCCACCTTCGCCGCGGATAAAGAGAAGGATCTCGACAAGGCGACCAAGGCGCTGTTCGACAATGCCGGCTATATGACCGGCCTGTTCCGCAAGATCGAGACTTCCGGTAAGCCTTGGGTGTCGGCGATCAACGGCACCTGCATGGGCGGCGCTTTCGAGATGTCGCTTGCCTGCCACGGCCGCGTCGCCGCCGATTCCGACAAGGTGAAGATGGCGCTTCCCGAAGTGAAGATCGGCATTTTCCCGGGCGCCGGCGGCACCCAGCGCGTGCCGCGGCTGACCGACCAGCAGCAGGCGTTGCAGATGCTGACCACCGGGCAGAACCTGTCGCCGCAAAAGGCGAAGCAGATGGGCTTGATCCACGAGATCGCCCCGCCTTCGGAGCTCATCGAGGCCGCCAAGGCGATGATCAAGAACGGCCTGAAGCCGGTCGCGCCCTGGGACGAGAAGGGCTTCAAGCTGCCCGGCGGGCCGATCTATTCGGCGGCCGGCGCCAATCTCTGGCCGCCGGCCATCGCCATCCTGCGCCGCGAGACCTACGGCAACTATCCGGCCGCGGCCGCGATCCTGAAATGCGTCTATGAAGGCCTGCTGGTGCCCTTCGACACGGCGCTTAGGATCGAGCAGCGCTATTTCACCGAGATCATGCAGACCAAGGAAGCGGCGGCGATGATCCGCTCGCTGTTCCTGTCACTGCAGGAATTGAACAAGGGCGCGCGTCGCCCGGCCGGCGTGCCGGACACCAAGTTCAAGAAAATCGGCATTCTCGGCGCCGGCTTCATGGGCGCCGGTATCGCCTATGTCACGGCAAAAGCCGGCATTCCGGTGGTGCTGCTCGACCGCGATCTGCCGTCCGCCGGGAAGGGCAAGGCGCATTCCGACAGCCTCATGGCCGATCAGGTCAAGAAGGGCCGCGCCAAGCCGGCAGACAAGGACAAGCTCCTGTCGCTGATCACGCCGACGGCGGACTATGCCGACCTTGCCGGCTGCGACCTCGTCGTCGAGGCGGTCTTCGAGGATTCGGGCGTCAAGAAGGACGCCACCGAGAAAGCCGAAGCGGTGCTGAAGTCATCGGCGATCTTCGCATCCAACACGTCGACCATTCCGATCACCGCGCTGGCGAAGAACTCGACGCGACCGAAGAACTTTATCGGCATCCACTTCTTCTCGCCGGTCGACAAGATGATGCTGGTCGAGATCATTCTCGGCAAGAAGACGGGCGATAAGGCCCTGGCCGTCGCCTTCGACTTCGTGCGCGCCATCAAGAAGACGCCGATCGTCGTCAACGACACGCGCGGCTTCTACGTCAACCGCTGCGTGCTGCGCTACATGTCGGAAGCCTACAAGATGCTGATCGAAGGCGTGCCTGCGCCGATGATCGAGAATGCCGCAAAGGCCGCCGGCATGCCGGTCGGCCCGCTGGCACTGACCGACGAGACGGCCGTCGACCTAGCCCAGAAGATCATGAAGCAGACCATCCGGGATTTGGGCGAGAAGGCCGTCGACTCCAGGCAGATGGCGCTGATCAACACCATGGTCGACACGCATGGCCGCTTCGGCCGCAAGAACGGCAAGGGCTTCTACGACTATCCGGCCAAGCCCGCGAAGAAGAAGCTGTGGCCGGGCCTGAGGGACCTCTATCCTCAGCTCAACCCCGACAAGGTCGATTATGAGGAGCTGAAGGAGCGCCTGCTGGTGACCATCGCGCTGGAAGCGGCGCGCGTGATGGAAGAAGGCATCGTCACCGATCCGCGCGAGGCGGATGTCGGCTCGATCCTCGCCTTCGGCTTTGCGCCGTTCACCGGCGGCGCCCTGTCCTATATCGACGGCATCGGCGCCAAGCGTTTCGTCAAGATCGCCAAGGGCCTGCAGAAGAAGTACGGCGCCGAGTTCAAAGCGCCGAAGCTGCTGCTCGACATGGCGGAGAAAGGCGAGACCTTCTACCAGCGCTTCGACCCTTACCAGAAGGGTGAGGTCAGAGAAGCAGCCTGACCAACCAGCATGTATGTCTGGGGGCGAATGGCACGCACCATGGCCACGGCGTCGAGCCGTGGCCCCTATCGGGTCGGCGAGGGAAGCCGGCTCGCCTTTCGTTGCCTGCCGATCGACATCGACTTCAACCTGCATCTGAACAATGCCCGCTACATGATGCTGGCCGATCTCGGCCGCATCGACATCTTCCTGCGCGTCGGCCTCATCGCGCTGGCGCGCAAGAACGGCTGGGCGCCGATGATCGGCGGCCTGCAGGTCGCCTATGTGCGCGAGATCAAGCTGTGGCGCCGCTTCCAAGTGGTGTCGTCGATCGAGACCTGGGAAGGCACGTCCGTCATCGGCCGGCACCGCTTTGTCCTCGATGGCGGCGAGACCGCGGCGCTGATCATGACCACCGGCGGCGTCTATGACCGCGGCAGTCGGCGCTTCCTCGACATCGACGATGTCGTCGCGGCGCTCGGCTATTCCGCCCGGCCCCGTCCGCCGACCGAATCCGAACGGGCGTTCATGATTTCGCACAAGAACCTGCGCGAGCAGGCCAAGCAGGTCTGATCGTCGGCGATCCGACCCTTCGCCAGTGGACAATCAGATGGTCGCGCGCTAGACAACGCCGAGGCATTTTTTCCTGTTTTGAAGGAGAGCCGACTTGCTCTCACACGATCGCGTCTGGGCCGCAATCGACGCTCTCGCCGAGCGCTATTCGCTGTCGGCTTCCGGCCTTGCCCGGCGCGCGGGCCTCGATTCGACAGCCTTCAACAAGTCGAAGCGCCTGTCTTCCGACGGCCGGCCGCGCTGGCCCTCGACCGAGTCGCTGGCCAAGATCATCGAGGCCACCGGCGCGTCGCTCGAGGAATTCACTGGACTTGTTGAAGGGCGCGGTGGCGGCTCCGTCGCCCAACACCGCAGCGCGGTTCCGCTGCTCGGCTTCGCCCAGGCCGGCGCGGGAGGCTTCTTTGACGATGCCGGCTATCCGGCGGGGCAGGGCTGGGATTTGGTCGAGCTTCCGGCGCGGGCGACCGAGACGTCCTACGCCTTGCAGGTGCAGGGCGATTCCATGTTGCCGCTCTACCGCAACGGCGATGTGCTGATCGTCGAACCCGGCGCGCCGACGCGCAAGGGCGACCGCGTCGTCGTGAAGACCACCGCCGGGGAGGTGATGGCCAAGGTGCTCGACCGGCAAACGGTTAAATCAATCGTGCTGGTTTCGCTCAACCCCGTCCACCCGGACCGGGACATCCCGACGAGCGAAATCGAATGGGTGGCGCGCATCGTCTGGGCGAGCCAGTAGGTCCGGCTGGTGCGGCTTCTTCAGACCATCCTGACAGTTCTGGCGGTTCCGGTGATGGCCGCCCTCGTCGTGGCAGGCGGCCGCGTGGTCAAGGGGCATGAGAGCGTCATCACGGTCGATCCGATCGATCCCATCGCCGGTGCGCTCCCCGCCGCCGGGGATGATACGCTCTCCGCTTCCGGCGTGGATACGCCCCCGGAAGAGCCGATGACCTCGGCCATTCCCGCGCCAGCCGCTCCGCAGCCATCGAACCCCGTTGTTCGCTCAAGGGCCATCGATCCCGACGTCGTGGCGCCGCCCGAGCTGTCGGACCAGGAACTCGAACGGGTCGAACCGCGCGCGCCGCTCAGCGATCTCGCGCTGGCCGGGCCGCCCAAGCCCAAAATGAAGATGCTGGGCGACTGGAAAGGCACCAAATTGTTTCAGCCGGTCGCCACCGCCGCCGGGCTGATCGAGGCGAAGGGCTATGCGGTCGCCGTGTCCGGCGTGGACGCCGTCAAGGCGGACGAAACCTGCAGCGACGAGGGCCAGACCTGGGCCTGCGGCGCGCGCGCCAGGACAGCCTTCCGCGCCTTCCTGCGCGGCCGTGCGGTCGCCTGCGCAGTACCGCCGGAGGGCGGCCGCGACACCATTTCCGCCGAATGCCATATCGGCAATCAGGACATCGGCCAGTGGCTGGTGGAGAATGGCTGGGCGCGCGCCGCTCAAGGCGGCCCCTACGTCGAGGCCGAGAATAAGGCCCGCACGGCCAGGAAGGGTATTTTCGGCCCGGCGCCGAAGCTTGACGGCCTGCCGGCGGTGCCGGTCATGTCGGGTACGGCGCCGGTCGCGCCGGATTCGATCCTGCCGGCCGATGGCGGCGGCGTTACGCCGCCAACTGACCAGACAGCGCCCGCTCAATAAGCGCGCGCGTCTCGGCGAGGCCGTAGAGCGCGGCGAACGACCCGAAGCGCGGTCCGCGTTCCTGCCCGATCAGCACCTGGTAGATCATCTGGAAGAAGGCGACCGACACGCCGGGTCCGCCTTCCGGGCTTTGCTTGGAATGGTCCTGGTAGCGTTCGATCTTGCGCGCCACATTGAGCGCGGCATTCTGGATCGTTTCGCTGTCGGCGGCTTGCGGCAGCGCGCCAAGCGCCTCGGAAAGCCTCGCCAGCGCCTCGCGCTCCACCTCGTCGGCGGCGCGGTAAACCTTGGTCGGCTTCACGAAGTCGTCGAAATAGCGGATCGCGTAGCCGGTCAGCCGGTCGAGCTCCGGATGCGTCTTCGGCGTCACGCCCGGCGCATGGCGCGAGATGAAGCCCCACAGCACCTCTTTGTCATGCGCGTTGGAGGCGCTCACCAGGTTGAGCAGCAGGGCGAACGGCACCGGCAGGTCGATGGCCGGCGGGTTGCCGTCATGCATGTGCCAGACCGGATTGCCGAGCCGCTCCTTCCAGTCCTGGCGCGGATAGGCGCCGAGAAAGGCGTAATATTCGTCCACCGCCTTCGGAATGACGTCGAAATAGAGCTTCTTCGCCTGCCGCGGCCGCTGATACATATAGAGGCCGAGGCTCTCCGTCGGCGCGTAGGTCAGCCATTCGTCGATGGTCAGCCCATTGCCCTTCGACTTCGAGATCTTCTGGCCTTCCTCGTCGAGGAACAGCTCGTAGACGAAATGCTCGGGCGCGCGGCCGCCGAGGATGTTGCAAATGCGGTCGTAGATGGCAGCGTTGGTCTGGTGGTCCTTGCCGAACATCTCGAAATCGACGCCGAGCGCCGCCCAGCGCATGCCGAAATCCGGCTTCCACTGCAGCTTCACATGGCCGCCCGTGACCGGCAGCGTCGTCACCGTCCCTTCGTCGTCGAAAGTGATGGTGCCGGCCTTGGCGTCGACATTCTTCATCGGCACGTAGAGCACGCGGCCGCTCTTCGGCGAGATCGGCAGGAACGGGCTGTAGGTCGCCTGGCGTTCCGGCCCGAGCGTCGGCAGCATCACGCCCATGATGTCGTCATAGCGTTCGGCGGCGCGCAGCAGCACTTCATCGAAACGGCCGGCCTTGTAGTATTTGGTTGCGCTGGCGAACTCGTAATCGAAGCCGAACGTGTCCAGGAAGCGGCACAGCATCGCGTTGTTGTGGTCGGCAAAGCTTGCATAGTCGCCGCCGAATGGGTTAGGCACCGAGGTCAGCGGCATGTGCAGATAGGGCTCGAGCGCGGCGCGGTCCGGCACGTTTTCCGGGATCTTGCGCATGCCGTCCATATCGTCTGAGAAGCACAGAAGCTTGGTCTTGACCTCGTCCTGCGTCAGCACCCGAAAGGCATGCCGCACCATGGTCGTGCGTGCCACCTCGCCGAAGGTGCCGATATGCGGCAGGCCGGACGGGCCGTAGCCGGTCTCGAACAGCACGGTCTCTGGAAAGTCCTTGCCCTTGTACCGGGCGATGATTTTCTTGGCTTCCTCGAACGGCCAGGCCTTGCTCTCGGTCGCCGCGGCAAGCATCTCGGGATTGAGATCGATGAGGTTTGATCCCGTCATATCGAAGTTCCAGTCATGGCCGTCTTGCGGCGGATAAGATTTGTCGACCGGTCTCTAGGCGCGACAGGCCGGAGCGTCAACGATTTGCGGCGGTTTTCCTTGCGGCGCCACAATTGCGCTCCTACGTTCGAGCCTCGCTTACAAATACATGTCACCCAAAAGTGAGTCGCGGTTCGGGGGGAATGACATGCACGCTGTCAGGAGTTTTGAATGCCTTTGTTGACGCCGCACGAAGCCCTGATCCACCTGATGGTCATCACCTCGGCTTCCGATCGCGACATGACCGATGTCGAACTGGCGCGGATCGGCGACGTCGTTCGTTCATGGCCGGTCTTCGTCGACTTCAACCAGGAAAGGCTGATTCCGGTGGCGCAAGCCTGCCAGAAGGCGCTGCATGAGAAGGGCGGGCTGGAAGGCGTGCTGGCCCGCGTTGCCGAAGCGCTCCCGGAGCGGCTGCGCGATACCGCCTACGCCGCCGCTTTCGAAGTCGCCGCCGTCGATCTCGAAATGCGCATGGAGGAGGTCAGGGTGCTGCAGCTCATCCGCCTCAAGCTCGACCTCGATACCCTGACGGTGGCCGCGATCGCGCGTGCTGCGAAAGCCCGTCTGCGCACGCTGACCTAAAAAAAGCTCACCGGGAAATAGCGCAGATAAAACTCGGCGAAGGTGCCCTTGATCGAGATTTCCTGCAGCGCATAATCGAAGGCGGCGGCCAGCGCCGGATCGCCCGCCCTGGTGGCGATCGCCATGCCCGAGCCTAAATATTCCGGTGCCAGATAGGGACCGCCGGCAAAGCGGCAGCAGCCGGCTGCGTCGGTGCCACCCAGCCAGAAGGCGAAGCGCATGCCGTCGCCGAAGGCGGCGTCGATCTTGCCGGCCTTGAGATCGGCATAGAGGTCTTCCGGTGTGTCGAAGGTCACCACCTGCACGGTGCGGAAGTAATCGCGCAGCATTTTCTCATGTGCCGAGCCGGCGACGACGCCCACCCGCTTGCTGCGCAGCTTGTCGAGGATCGGCTCGGCGAAAGCCTTCGCCTTGGGCATGATGAAGCGCGCCGGGAACTGCATATAGGAGCGCGAGAAGGCGTATTTCTCGCGGCTCTCCGGCGTTGCGGCAATGCCGGCAATGATCGCCTCGCCCTCACCCTTCTGCAAGGCATCCTCCAACTCGTTCCACGGCAGAGCCTGGACCTGGCATTTCTCGACGACGCCCAGTTCCGCGCAGATCGCCCGCGCCAGGTCGATGTGGAAACCGGACAGGCGACCCGAGCCGTCGAGGAAGTTGAAGGGCGGAAAATCGGTGGTCGTGAGGAATCTGAGTCGCGGCAGCGCGGAGAGATCGGGTTTCGGCAACCGCTCCTTGGCATCCCACAGCACCGGCACCTGCGGCTCCGCGCCTTGAGTCGCCCCGGCAAAGGGCAATACGCCGGCAAGTGCGGACATCAGGGCCAGAATTATCCACCGCAAGATCACGAGAAGGCTCCGCCCAGTTCCCTGTTTGCAGGCTTTTCGTATGAAAATGGGGCAGGCACAACGGTTTTTGATTTCAAGCCACCAAATTAGGCGTATGGTTTAGCGCGTCTGCAAGTGATCTGGCGTGCCGGAAGGGGGAAGCTGCCGAGTTTGCTGAGGAGATTGCGACGCGGGGGTTGATGGCGAAGAGGTGTTCGGGCATCTATCCTCGGTAATGAAAAACAGAAGCAACATGGGGTAGATGTTGCGATGGGCCTATTCGATAGAACTCTGGAATACATAGACCAGTTGCAGAATGCTGGAACCGCGGCCGCGGTTTGCGAGAGACTGCTCGGCGTCACCTCGAATTTCGGCCTGACCGCCCTTATGGCGGGAACCGTGCCTCAACCGGGCACGCCACGCGGCCGGCAGAAACAGCATGTGATGCTTTGCGATTGGCCCGGCGAATGGCTGGAGCGCTACGTGGCGCGCAACTATGTCGACCACGATCCGGTCGTCAGTCACATGAAACAGCTTCAGGCGCCATTCCAATGGCGGGACGCGTCCAAGAGCGCCGTGATCGACAAGAGCAGCGACGAAGTCATGGGCGATGCGCGCGAGTTCAAGTTGCGCGATGGTCTTGCGTTTCCGTTGGTGACGCTCGACGGACAGATCGTCATGGTCTCGCTGGGCGGTGAATCCGTTGAACTGTCGGACCAGGAATTCGGAATGGTCTCCCTGGCGTCGACCTATGCCATCGGCCGCGCGATGCAATTGCACACCAAGGCAGATAGCCTCGTCGATCACATTGAATTGACGGCGCGTGAGCGGGAGTGCCTGCAATGGGCCGCTGTCGGCAAGTCCGAATGGGAGATATCTCAAATTTTAGGCATCTCGGAACACACTTCCGAGAAACATCTTCTTAACGCCAAGAGCAAACTCGGCGCCGCCAACCGGGTGCAGGCAGTCGCCGAGGCCATTAGGCGCGGCTATATCAGTTAGGCCGGCCGTGCCGACCTGGAAGATTCAGCCTACGCGATCACGTGATATTTTCAGAAAAGCGCAGCCGAATCTCCCTCTTGGGAGAGGGCTAATGATTTCTTAACGCCAAATCAAACTGGCCACCGCCAACCGTGTGCAGGCAGTCGCGGAGGCGATTAGGCGTGGCTATATTAGCCAGGTCGGCCGTGCCGGCCTAGAATTCTTGCCTACGCGTTCGCGTAATATTTTCGGGAAAGCCCGGCCGTATCATCCTCTTAAGCCCAGGAGACGGCTAATGCTCTTTGCCCTTACCACTCAGGAATTGATGGAACGCCCCGACCTTTGGGAGGCCGTCCATCGCCTACGCTACAAGATCTTTGTCGAGGAGATGGGATGGACCGATCTCGACCGTCCCGACCAGCTCGAGATAGATCAGTTCGACCATGACGAGGCCGAGCACCACCTTGTGATCCGCAACGGCGAGCTGGCCGGTTATCAGCGCATGCTGCCGACGACGCGGCCGCATCTTCTGTCGGATGTGCTGTCCGATCTCTGCGAGGGGCAGTCCCCCTCGGGACCGAATGTGTGGGAACTCACACGCTACGCGGTGGCTCCGGGTTTCCGTGACGGCAAGCGCGGCGTCTCGACGGTCGGCACCGAACTGATCGCAGGCTTCGTCGAATGGGGCCTGAAGCGCAACGTCAACCAGGTCATCATCGAGTTTGAGCCGATGTGGGTGCTCAGAGCGCTGCAACTGCACTTCCTGGCAAAGCCGCTCGGCTACCAGCGCACCTATGGCAACCAACAGGTCGTGGCGACCCTGCTCACCTTCACCGAGCATACGCTCGGGGTCGTGCGAGCCCGCCGCAACCACTTCCTGCCGGTGCTGAGCCGCGGTTATCCGGGCCTGCTCGGCCTGAAGCAGGCTTCGTGAGCGGGGAGGTGGTCATGAGTTTCCATCCCGAACCGGAACTGCGCGGCCACACGCTGGTCGTCACGGTATCCTCGCATGACGGCCGCCCGGTGCTCGACAGGCATGCCTACGCGAGCCTCGCCAGCACTTTCCGTGAGGCCGCGGTCAATGACGAGGTCCGTGTCGTCATGCTGCGTGGCCTTGCCGGCTGTTTCTGCCTTGGCGGCGATTTCTCGGAATTCCTCGACGCCACCAAGCACCGCGAGCTGATCGCCGCCGTCACCGACATGTTCCGTATGCTGGCGACCTTCCCCAAGCCGGTGCTTGCCTGCGTCGACGGCGATGCCGTCGGCGTCGGCTGCACCATCCTGTTCCACTGCGATATGGTGATCGCTTCGAAGGGCAGCACCTTCAGGGTGCCGTTCGTCGATTTCGGCTTGGTGCCGGACGCGGCGACCAGCATCCTGGCGCCCCAGAAGCTCGGCTATGCAGGCGCCTTCCGCTTCTTTTGCCTGGGCGACACGCTCGGCGTCGAGGATGCCAAGGCCCTCGGCCTTGTCGGCGAGATCGTGACGCAAGGCAGCGCCGAGGAAGCAACGCTGGGGAGGGCGAAGCAGCTTGCCAAAAAGCCGGTGGCGGCGTTGCTGCAGACGCGGAGCCTTCTCAAGGGCGATACGACGGTGTTGTGCGATCGCATCGACCACGAGATCACGCTCTTCCAGCAGGCGCTTCAGGATGACACCACGCTGAAGCGGCTGCAGCGGATCGCCCGCCTGGCCGCCTGAGCGGGCGAGGCAAACTCAGCGCCGCGCAGCCGAAAGGCGCGCGGCGCTGCAATTCGTGTCCATCTCGTGCATGTCGTTTTCCCAGAACCGCCGCGCGCCCATGGGCGACATGCGTCAGTCCTTCAGGAAGGCGGGCCCTTCGCCGATGATCTTCTTGTCGGGCTTGCCGACGGCGTCGAGGTCGCGGCCGTCATAGGGCAGCGACAGAAGGATACGCTGGATCACCGCAAGCCGGCCGCGGCGCTTGTCGTTGGCGCGCACCACGATCCATGGTGAGAACTCCTTGTGCGTGCGCTTGATCATCTTGTCGCGCGCCTTGGTGTAGTCGTCCCATCTGCTGACGCCGGCGATGTCCATCGGCGAGAACTTCCAATTCTTCAGCGGCGACCAGCGGCGGTCATGGAACCGTTCCAGCTGCGTTTCGCGGCCGATGTTCAGCCAGAATTTGAAGAAATGAATGCCCTCGTTGCAGATCATCCGCTCGAAATGCGGCGTCTCGTCGAGGAATTTCTCCTGCTGCTCCGGCGTGCAGAACCCCATGACCGGCTCGACACCTGCGCGGTTGTACCAGGAGCGGTCAAAGGTGACGAATTCCCCTGAAGTCGGGAAATGGTCGACATAGCGCTGGTAATACCATTGCCCGGCTTCCGTCGACGTCGGCTTGGGCAGCGCGACGTTGCGGGCGGTGCGCGGGTTCATGTATTGCCGCAGAACGAAGATCGTGCCGCCCTTGCCGGCCGCGTCTCTGCCCTCGAACAGCGCCATCACCCGCTTGCCGGTCATCTGCAGCCAGGCCTGCGCCTTGACCAGTTCGATCTGCAGCCCTTCGAGCTCCTTTTCGTAATCCTCGTCCTTCATCTTCTTGTCATAAGGATAGCCGCCGGCGGTGAGCTTGTTATTCTCGATCCAGTCAGGGAGCACTGGATTGTCGATGTCGAACTCGCGCTCCTTGCCGTCGATCTTGATCTTGATCGGCGCCGTGGATGGCATTGCTTCAGCCGTTTCGTTGGCTTTTTTCATCCGGACGAACCTTTCCAGTTTGTGGACTCATGCTATGGAGCCTTGGCGGCGTGGCGCCCCTCTGGACGCATGCACGCCGTTAGCATTTTGATTTTGCGCATGAAGCTTCGCGGAAATCGATCTTGATTTTCAAGGAGCCCATGCGTCGGGCTGGTCCAGCGAGCCGCTGACCGGTCGACGGGATGCGGGGTAGCACGGGCCTATGGCAGAGACCGGCGCGGGGCAGGACAGCAGGGGGCGAGCCTTGGCGGCGCGACTTCGGCGCAACCGCTGGCTGCTTGCTGCGGGCTTTGTCGCGGTCATCGCCGTCTATTCTTTCGCCGGCGCTTCAGTTTATGTGCTGCTGCCGGCTTTGGCGCTGCTGGTGGCCACGGCGATGCTGCCTGCAGACGCCGAGCGTCGGTCGACCGATGCAGGAGCAGCGATCGAGGCCAGCGGACTGCAGCGGCTCTCCGGCGAGTATCTGGCGGCCGCGGTCGCCGATCCGCTGATTATTTTCGACCATTCCGCCGCGATGGTTCACGCCAACGCCGCTGCTTTCGCCGCATTCGGCGGCCTGGCGCCGGGCATGTCTCTGGCATTGAAGTTTCGCGCGCCGGAAATGCAGGCGCTGTTGGACGGCATCCTGTCGGGCGAGGTCGCCGCCGACGTGGTCGACTACACCGAAAAGCTGCCGGTGGAGCGGACATACCGGGTCAGCGCGTCAACGGTCGGCCATGCCACAGGCCTTTATGTGCTGGTGTTCAAGGATCAGAGCGAGGCGCGCCGCATCGATCGCATGCGGGCCGACTTCATCGCCAATGCCAGCCATGAATTGCGCACGCCGCTCGCCTCCATCGCCGGCTTCATCGAGACGCTGCGCGGGCCGGCCCGCAACGACCCGGCGGCGCGCGACCAGTTCCTGCAGATCATGCAGAACCAGACGGGACGCATGGCCCGCCTGATCGATGATCTGCTCTCGCTCTCGCGGCTGGAGATGAAACCTTATCTGAGGCCAGGCACGGCGGTCGATCTTCGCCAGACGATCGACAGCGTCATCGATTCGCTCGGGCCGCTGGCCAGCGAGAACGGCATCGTAATCGAGCGGGACTTCATCGATGGCCCGATCTCCGTCCCCGGCGACCGCGATGAGCTTTTCCAGGTTTTCGAGAATCTCCTGGAGAATGCCTGCAAATACGGACAGTCAGGCGGACGCGTGACTGTCTCCATGGCACGCGTCGATGACGGTCAGGACCCAGGCATAGACGTCACCATAAGAGACTACGGCCCGGGCATCGCCGAAGAACATATCCCGCGCATAACCGAGCGCTTCTATCGCGTCGATGTCGAAAACAGCCGCACCCAGAAAGGCACCGGGCTTGGCCTTTCGATCGTCAAGCATATATTGACCCGTCATAACGCAAGATTGTCGATCAAGTCGGAAGTCGGCAAGGGCGCGGCGTTCACGGTTCATTTGCCGGCTCGCTGATCGTTTACCGGCTGCCAACCGAGATTTTCTTCTTTCTGTCATGCCGTTCGCGTATCAGCGACAGATTGAGGGAACGCACCAGCCGGCACAAACCGGGAAGGCATATCGATGCAGTCCGTCCATACAGTCAGTGCCTATGACGAAGAGCTGAAATTCCTGTCCAAGCGCATTGCGGCGATGGGCGGTCATGCCGAGCGCATGGTCGAGCAAGCTGTCGCCGCCCTTGTCAATGTCGACCATGGCCTTGCCCAGAAGGTAATCCAGGACGACGTCGTCCTCGACGAGGGCCAACGCGAGATCGACGACAAGGCCATCATCATCATCGCCAGGCGCCAACCGATGGCGACGGATTTGCGTGAGATCGTCGGCGCCATCCGCATCTCGGCCGATATCGAGCGTGTCGGCGATCTTGGCAAGAACGTCGCCAAGCGCGTCGCCTCGGTCGACGGCCGTCAGCCGAACAGTCTTTTCCGCGGTATCGAGGCGCTTGCCAACCTGGCGCTGACGCAGCTCAAGGAAGTGCTCGACGTCTACGCCTCGCGCTCGGTCGAGAGGATCGGTTTCGTGCGCGATCGTGACGACCAGATCGACGCCATGTACACCTCGCTGTTCCGCGAGCTTTTGACCTACATGATGGAAGATCCGCGCAATATCACGCCCTGCACGCATCTTCTGTTCTGCGCCAAGAATATCGAGCGCATCGGCGACCATGCGACCAACATCGCCGAGACCATTTATTACATCGTCACCGGCGATCAAATGCCCGCCGAGCGGCCGAAGGGCGACAAGACCGACAAGGTGGTGCTGCCCGGCACGGTGCCGGCTAAGTGAATTCGGGCCCTCTCGACGGTTTTCTGATCTAGGCTAAGCTCTTCCAGGCAGGGCGAATTGTCAGTTGCAGTCTCGGGAGGTTTGCGATGGAACAAGTTCGAAACCTGACCCCGGCCCGCAGCCAACGTCGGAAGCGACGGGCGAATAGGGAGTAGCGAACAGGGAACAACGAAAAAACGGCTTGCTCCCTGTCACAGTAGCTAAACCGCGCTATTCGCTATTCGCTATTCGCTATTCGCTATTCAGCGTGCCCGCCGCCGTTCCGCCGCCGGCTGGAACGCAACCCGGGAATGATACTTGCAATACGGCCCCGTTTCGGCGGCGTCGTTGCCGCAGAAGCTGAAATCTTCCGAGAGCGGGTCGCCGTTCGGCCACTTGCAGGTGCGTTCGGTCAGCTCGACGAGCTGCAGGTTGCGCGAGATGGGCACCACGACGTTCTCAACCGGGCGGATATAGTGCCGAGCGACCGGCTCGGCGTCGAACTGCACCTGCAGCGCGGTAGCGCCTATGGTGGCGGTCACATGGCGCGCCGGGCTCGCCGCGCGAGCCACCGATTTCTGCATCGACGCGCCTTGCGTCACCTTCTTCTGGCGCGCCGGGGCGGCCGTCGCGCGGCCACGGCCCGACAGCTTCAGGCGATGCACCTTGCCGATGACGGCGTTGCGGCTCACTCCGCCAAGCTGTGCGGCAATCTGGCTGGCGCTCAGGCCCTCCGACCACAATTTCCTGAGAAGTTCTACCCGCTCGTCAGTCCAATTCATGGGGCCGCGCTCCTGCTGAGGCGTGCGGCAGCCAGAATCCTTTCCCGAGCCGGCTCTCGCCGGGCAAACGACACCACATGTACCGGGTGATTTAGGTCCGCCGCACGAAATATAGCTATTTCTCGACTACAATTACCTTATGCGCTGACTCCGTGACAAGAGTCCCAGAGGCAACACCGATTCGGTTTTTACGGTTTTCCCCAACTTGCCGGTGCACTTATGAGCCGGCGCGGCGTCAGGGCATTGCCACGCGCTTCTGCGTGACGTTTTCGTTGACTTCATGGCCGAAAAACATGATAAGCCGCAAAGGCCGCCGCATTGGCGGCTTTTTTGATTTCCGGTTCCGGAGACGCATATAATGAGCGGTTCGGCGCTTTACGAGACCTTTGCCCGCGCACCCCTGGCTTTCGACCGTGGGGAGGGGACCTGGCTGGTCACCGACAAGGGCGAGCGATATCTCGACTTCGCGGGCGGCATCGCGGTGAATTCCCTGGGCCACAGCCATCCGCATCTGGTCGCAGCACTCACCGAACAGGCCGCCAAGCTCTGGCACGTTTCCAATCTCTACGAGATCCCGGAACAGCGCCGGCTGGGCGAGCGGCTGGTCGATGCCACCTTTGCCGACAAGGTGTTCTTCACCAATTCGGGCGCCGAGGCGCTGGAATGCGCCATCAAGACGGCCAGGCGCTATCAGTTCGTCAAGGGCTTTCCCGAGCGTTTTCGCATCATCACCTTCGAAGGTGCCTTCCACGGCCGCACACTGGCGACGATCGCCGCCGGCGGCCAGTACAAATACCTCGAGGGCTTCGGACCCAAGGTCGAAGGCTTCGACCAGGTTGCATTCGACGACATGGATGCCGCGGAAAAGGCGATCACTGCGGAGACCGCGGCCATCCTGATCGAGCCCGTGCAGGGCGAAGGTGGCATACGCCCGGTGCCGACGCAGTCCTTGAAACGGCTGCGGCAGCTCTGCGACCAGCACGGCCTGCTTCTGATCTTCGACGAGGTCCAGTGCGGCATCGGCCGCACCGGCAAGCTGTTCGCGCATGAATGGGCCGGCGTCACGCCCGACCTGATGGCGATCGCCAAGGGCATCGGCGGCGGCTTCCCGATGGGCGCCTGCCTCGCCACGGATGAGGCGGCGACCGGCATGACCGCCGGCGTGCACGGCACCACCTTCGGCGGCAATCCGCTGGCGATGGCGGTCGGCAATGCCGTGCTCGATGTGGTGCTGGCCGACGGCTTCCTCGAGGATGTGCAGCGCAAGGCGCTGCTATTGAAACAAGGCCTGGCCTCGGTCGCGGACGAATTTCCCGAAGTCATCGAAGGCATCAGGGGAACCGGCCTGATGCTCGGCCTGAAATGCGCCATGCCCAACACCAAGGTGAACATGGCGCTGCGCGACCAGCACCTGCTTGCCGTGCCGGCGGGCGACAACGTCATCCGCCTCCTGCCGCCGCTCACTGTCACCGACGAGGAGATCGGCGAGGCGCTGAAGCGCATCCGCGGCGGCGCCAAGGGCCTGACCGACGCGATAGCGGCCGAAGCCGCGAAATAGTTTCTGGAACCTGCCGATGAGCGTCCGCCACTTTACCGATCTATCCGCCGTTTCCGCGGGCGACCTGCGTGTCATGCTGGACGATGCGATGGCGCGAAAGACCAGGCTCAAGGCGGGCGAGCGATCCAAACCGCTCGATGGCAAGGTGCTGGCGATGATCTTCGACAAGCCGTCGACCCGCACGCGCGTGTCCTTCGACGTCGGCATGCGCCAGCTCGGTGGCGAGACGATCATGCTGACCGGCACCGAGATGCAGCTCGGACGCTCCGAGACCATCGCCGACACGGCAAAAGTGCTGTCGCGCTATGTCGACGCCATCATGATCCGCACCACTTCGCATGACCGGCTGATCGAGCTGACCGAGAACGCCACGGTTCCCGTCATCAACGGGCTGACCGACGACACGCATCCTTGCCAGATCATGGCCGACATCATGACCTTCGAGGAGCATCGCGGCCCGGTGGCCGGCAAGACATTTGCCTGGACCGGCGACGGCAACAATGTGCTGCACTCGCTGCTCGAAGCCTCGGCCCGGTTCCGTTTCAACCTCAATGTCGCGGTGCCGGAAGGGAGCGAGCCTTTCGAGAAATATGTCGACTGGTCGAAAGCCAATGGCGGCAAGGTGCGGTTTTCCAAGTCCGCCGAAGAGGCCGTCGACCAGGCCGATTGCGTCGTCACCGACAGCTGGGTCTCGATGGGCCAGGAGCACCGCGCTCGCGGCCACAACGTCTTCCTGCCCTATCAGGTGAACGCGGCGCTGATGGCCAAGGCCAAGCCCGATGCGTTGTTCATGCACTGCCTGCCGGCGCATCGCGGCGAAGAGGTCACCGACGATGTGATCGACGGGCCAAATTCGGTGGTGTTCGACGAGGCCGAGAACCGGCTGCACGCTCAGAAGGCGGTGCTGGCCTGGTGCCTGGGCGCTTGAGAGGAGCGGACCTGACCGCTTCCGGTCCGATCTGGGTCAACTTGATCTGGGGATATGTGATGCCTATTTGCGGGCCATCACGTAAATTGAACGCGCTTCGACGCATGCGGCTCATCGGGTTGCATGGCTGCGCCCCGGAGTTTTGTCATGTTGGAAACCCAGACCTTGGCTGAGCATAAACCCCAACTCGGTGAATTCGGCTTCGCCGGCGACGACCACGTCGTACCTTACGAGGTCGCGCCGCTCGATGTGCGCGGCCGCACCGTGCAGCTCGGGCCGATGCTCGACGCTATTCTAAGCCGCCACAATTATCCCGAGTCCGTTGCCCGCCTGCTGGCGGAAGCCTGCGTGCTCACCGTGCTGCTCGGCACCTCGTTGAAATTCGAAGGCAAGTTCATCCTGCAGACCCGCACCGACGGCCCGGTCGACATGCTGGTGGCTGATTTCACCACGCCGAATGCGCTGCGCGCCTATGCGCGCTTCGACGCCGACCGGCTGCAGGCCCTGATCGCCGCCGGTGAGACCTCGCAGCAGGCGCTGCTCGGCAACGGCGTGCTGGCTTTGACCATCGACCAGGGCACGCACACGCAGCGCTATCAGGGCATCGTGCAGCTCGACGGCACCTCGTTGGAGGATGCGGCGCGCACCTATTTCCGCCAGTCGGAGCAGATCCCGACCGATATCAAGATGTCGGTCGCCAAGCTGATAACGCCCGGCCCGGGCGGCGCACGCGAGCAGTGGCGGGCAGGCGGCATTCTGGCGCAGTTCCTGCCTCAGGCGCCGGAGCGAATGCGCATTCCCGATATTTCGGGCGGCGACGGCGACGACCGCGAGCTGACGGACCACCCGGCCGACAATTCCTGGCAGGAATTGCTGGCGCTGCTCGGCACCATCGAGCCGACGGAGTTGATCGACCCGACAGTGGGCACCGAGCGGCTGCTCTACCGGCTGTTCCACGAGCATGGCGTGCGCGTCTTCCGTGGTGTGCCGGTCGACGACCAGTGCTCCTGCTCGCGCGAGAAGATCCACGGCATCCTCCAGGGCTTCTCGGCTGAGGAGATCAAGGACTCGACCGAGGAGGGCGGCATCCATGTCGCCTGCGAGTTCTGCTCGACGCAATACGACTTCGACCCGGCCGAGTTCGCGGCGGAGTGAGAAAGGTCTGGTTCTTCTCCCCCGCTTTCCGGGGGCGAGGGACTCGAGCTTTTCAATTCACCGTCCGTCTTGTCCCCGGCATGTCGAGCGAAAATGCCGGAATGGCGATATCGAACGTCTCGCCTCGACCGTTGCGCATCGTGTAATGGCCGACCATGATGCCTGACGGTGTCGAGAGCGGGCAGCCTGACGTGTATTGATAGCTGTCGCCCGGATTGAGCTCAGGCTGGTCGCCGACGACGCCTGCGCCGCGCACCTCCTCGACCCTGCCCTGGCCGTCGGTGATGTGCCAATAGCGCGACAAAAGCTGCACGAATTCATCGGAGCGGTTGTCGATCGTCACCTGATAGCCCCAGACATAGCGGTTCTCGGACGGATCGGACCGGTCCTCCAGATAGAAGGGCCTGACCAGCACTTCGATGTTGCGCGTCACGGCGCGATACATGGGCCACTCCGGTTGCCGCTGCAGGGAAACATTTGTCACACGTCGCGGTTATTACGCAAAGCGGAAGTCCGCCTGTCAGCGTCAAAGCGCAGGTGCCGAAAAACAATGTCATTTAAGTGACACATGACAATGTTGGTGTGCGTAAGCGTGCCGGGCGACTCGGGGTGCTCTGTCGACTGATGAGACGGCCGCATGCGGCCAAGAGCAATTCCAGGAAAAGTGTGAGCGGTTTTCCGTCTGGAATTGCGTGAAAACAAAGAGATAGAGTGACCAGATCTCGATGGAACTGACTATCGCAGCCGGCCTGGCTTCGTCAGCCCTTCTTCTCCCCAATCTCGCTAGCATCCTGCTCGCCGCGTCGCGGCTGAGGCGGCGGTATGTCATTGCGCCGCCCGCCGTCGCGCGGCGGCCGGTCTCGATCATCGTGCCGTCGCGCGGTGTCGAGCCGTTCACCGAAGAGACCTTGCAGCGCGCCTTCTCGCTCGATTGGCCGCGCTATGAGCTGATCTTCTGCGTGGCGCATCCCGAGGACCCGGTGGTGAGGCTTATCGATGCGGCGATCGCGCGCCACCCCAAGATTCCGGCGCGGCTCCTGATCGGCGACGACCGCATCAGCGCCAATCCCAAGCTCAACAACTGCGTCAAGGGCTGGCAGGCAGCGCGGCACGATTGGGTGATCCTCGCCGATTCCAACGTGTTGATGCCGAAGGACTATGTGCAGCACCTGATGGCGGCCTGGCGGCCAGATACGGGCCTCGTCTGCTCGACGCCGATCGGCTCGCGTCCGGATGGTTTTTGGGCCGAGGTCGAATGCGCCTTCCTCAACACGCTGCAGGCGCGCTGGCAGTATGCCGGCGAGGCACTGGGCCTCGGCTTCGCCCAAGGCAAGAGCATGCTGTGGAACAAGCTGGTGCTGGACGCCAATGGCGGCATCCAGGCTTTGGCGGCCGAGATCGCCGAGGACGCGGCCTCCACCAAGCTGGTCAACAGCTTGGGCCTGCGCGTCAATCTCGTCGCATGCCCCTTCGAGCAGCCGCTCGGCCAGCGTACGCTCGCCGAGATATGGTCACGTCAGACGCGCTGGGCGCGGCTTCGGCGGGTGACGTTCCCGCTGTTCTTCGCGCCCGAGATCCTGACCGGCGCCGCGATGCCGCTGCTGCTGGCGGTGATTGCCGCGGCAAGCGCCGGCGTCAGCCTTCCCACCACGGCTTTGTGCATGCTGGCGATCGCCTACCTGCCGGAATGCCTGCTGGCCTTGGCCAAGGGCTGGTACCTGTCGCCGCGCAGCGTCACCGCGATGATCGTGCGCGACGTCATGCTGCCGGCCATCTGGGCGCGCGCCTGGTTCGGCGGTGCCGTCGAATGGCGTGGCAATGCGATGACCATACGCACCCGCGAGCTGACGGAGCTCGAGGAGATCGCCTGAAAGGTCTTGGTCGATCTTCGGCGGTATTGCAGGCCTATTTGGCCCCCTTCAGCGCCTGCTCGATGTCCTCCAGGAGATCGTCGGTGTCCTCCAGCCCGACGGAGAGTCTGAGCGTGCCTGGCCCGATGCCGAGTTCGGCGCGTGCCTCGTCGCTCAGGTTCTTGTGCGTCGTCGTTGCCGGGTGGGTGATCAGGCTCTTGGCGTCGCCGAGATTGTTCGAGATCAGCACGATGTCGAGTGCGTTCTGGAAGGCGAAGGCCGCCTGCTTGCCGCCCTTGACGTCAAGGCAGATCAGCGTCGAGCCGCCCGACATTTGCTTCTTGACGACATCGGCCTGCGGGTGGTCGGCGCGGCCCGGATAGATGACGCGCGCAATCTCCGGCCTGCCGGCCAGGAAATCGGCGATCCTGCCGGCGCTCTCGGTCTGCTGGCGCACACGCAGCGGCAACGTCTCCAGGCCTTTGAGCAGCGTCCAGGCGTTGAAGGGCGACAGGCTCGGGCCGGTGTGGCGGAAATAGTCGTGCAGGTTCTCGTCGATCCATTTCTTGTCCGACAGGATGACGCCGCCGAGGCAGCGGCCTTGGCCGTCTATATGCTTGGTCGCCGAATAGACCACGACATGGGCGCCAAGCTGCAGCGGCTTCTGCTGCAGCGGCGTGGCAAAGACGTTGTCGACGACCACGCGCGCGCCGATCGAATTGGCGAGCTTGGCGACCGCAGCGATGTCGACCACTTCCAGCGTCGGATTGGTCGGGCTCTCCAGGAAGAACAGCTTGGTGTTCGGCCTGACCGCCTTTTCCCAGTTGGCAATGTCGGTGCCGTCAATCAGCGTCGACTGGATGCCATAGCGCGGCGCCAGCGTCTCCACCACCCACCGGCAGGAACCGAACAGCGCGCGCGCCGCCACGATATGGTCGCCGGCTTTCACGCTGCAGAGCAGCGCGGCGGAAACGGCGGCCATGCCGGAGGCGGTGGCGCGGGCATCCTCGGCACCTTCCAGCGCGCACATGCGCTTTTCGAACATGTCGACAGTCGGGTTGGCGTAACGCGAATAGATGAAGCCCGGCTCCTCTCCCTTGAAACGGGCTTCCGCCGCCTGCGCCGTCTCGTAGACATAGCCCTGCGTGAGATACATCGCCTCGGCCGTCTCGCCGAACTGCGAACGCAGCGTTCCGCCATGCACGAGTGCCGTCTGAGGTTTCCAGTTGCGCTTCTTGGTGCTCATAGCCCTGCTTCCAGATACAAAAAAACCGGCCGCGAAAGTCGCAACCGGTCCATATAGCCTTGCGGCTCGACGGTCCTTTAGCGACTTGTTTAACGTGGCTGCAAGCCGACCGGCCAAATCACCACGGGATAACGACCCTTTAAATGAGCGCCGCGCTTGCGTCAATTGCCGGCTGCATTAAGAGGTTTGTACCAGCCGCGGCAAGAGCCTGCTCAGGTCCTCGCCCGGCCTTGTGAACGGAGCCAGCCTTTGCGGCAGACAGGCATTCTTCCGGATCAGGACATCGCGGCGCTGTTCGAAGCGAACGCGCTTAAGTCGCCGCGCGCGCTGGACACCAACCAGATCCAGCCGGCCAGCCTCGATCTCAGGCTCGGCGACAAGGCCTATCGCGTGCGCGCCTCCTTCCTGCCGGGGCCCGATCATCTAGTCGCCGACAAGCTCGAACGGCTGAAGCTGCACGAGATAGACCTCACCGGGGGCGCGGTGCTGGAAACCGGCTGCGTCTACATCGTGCCTTTGTTGGAAAGCCTGGCATTGCCGGCCGAGGTTTCGGCCTCTGCCAATCCGAAGAGCTCGACCGGCCGTCTCGACATTTTCACGCGGGTCATGACCGATCGGGGCCATGAGTTCGACAAGATCGCCGCCGGCTATCACGGGCCTCTCTATCTCGAAGTCAGCCCGCGCACCTTCCCGATCGTCGTGCGCGCCGGCTCGCGGCTGTCGCAGATCCGTTTCCGCATCGGCAATGCCGTGCTTTCGGAAAGCGAGCTGCGTGACCTTCACCGTGCCGAGATGCTGGTCGCCACCGAGCCGCCCAACATTTCCGGCGGTGGCATCGCGTTGTCCATCGACCTCGACGGCGACAAGGATGGGCTTGTAGGTTATCGCGGCAAGCACCATACCGGCCTGGTCGATGTCGATAAGCGCGCCGCGCAGGATGTGGTCGATTTCTGGGAGCCGATCTACAAGAGCGGCGCCGGCGAGATCGTGCTCGACCCTGACGAATTCTACATCCTGGTCAGTCGCGAAGCGGTGCACGTGCCGCCGCTCTATGCCGCCGAGATGACGCCCTTCGATCCGCTGGTCGGCGAGTTCCGCGTCCATTATGCGGGCTTCTTCGATCCGGGTTTCGGACACTCCGCCGCCGGCGGTAGCGGCAGCCGCGCGGTGCTCGAAGTGCGCAGCCACGAAGTGCCGTTCATCCTCGATCATGGCCAGATCGTCGGTCGCCTGGTCTACGAGCATATGCTGAGGCGTCCGCAGGCGCTCTACGGGGCCGACCTCGGTTCCAATTACCAGGCGCAGGGACTGAAGCTCTCAAAACACTTTCGCGCCGCGCGCTGAGCGGCGTTGAGTTCGGTCGCAGGTCAGCCGCGAAACAGAAACTTTTGGGCGGCGCCCAGACAGGCGTGAAAGTGGCCGATGTAGAGCAGTTCGCGCTCAGTCAGGCGTTTCCTGCCCCAAAATCCTTGGGGCTGCCTGGTGACATCAAGCGGAGAGCTTGAGTTCGCCTCCAAAGGGAACAACTGCTTGTCGAGGCATCCGAGGACATAGGCTCGCGCAGAGTCGATGCCGCAGGCCTTGGCCTTGTCGTTCAGCTTGTCGGCCCGCAGCGCGGACGTCATGCGATCCGTGTTGCGCATCAGGAAGCCGACTTGCGGTTTCGAGTAACCGGCCGCGAGAAGCCGGCTCGTCATCGCCGATCGGGCCTGACGGTAGGAGACCGGACTGCATTTGGCGGCGCCGTAGGTAATGGAGGGCGTGCAGGCGATGGCAAGCACCAAGCCCATCAAAGCAATGCCAATCCGTTTCCGGTCCATTTACCCTCCAGGCCGGGCTACCTCACAGCGCCTTCACCGACACCTTCACCGGCTTTTCGATCTCCAGCGGATTGCGCAGCGGCAGGCCGAAATCGGGCGCCTCGATCTCGAAAATATCGCCGGCTTCGGTCCTGATGCCGTCGGCGAAGGAAAGCGTCGCGGTCCCAAACATATGCACATGCACGTCGCCCGGCTGGCGGAAGGCGGAATATTTGAAGTGGTGGTGCTCGAGATTGGCGATGGTGTGCGACATGTTCGCCTCGCCCGACAGGAACGGCTTTTCCCACAGCAGCTTGCCGTCGCGCCAGATGCGCGATGCGCCGCGGATGTCGGCCGGCAGGTCGCCGATCAGGATCTCGGGGCCGAACGAGGCGTTGCGCAGCTTGGAATGGGCGAGGAACAGATAGTTCACCCGCTCCGTGACGTGATCGGAGAACTCGTTCGACAGCGTGAAGCCGACGCGGAACGGCGCGCCATCGTCGCCGATCACATAGATGCCGGCGATCTCGGGCTCCTCGCCGCCGTCCTGCGCGAAGGCCGGGGACATCAGCGGTGCGCCTGGCGCCACCGCCATCGTGCCGTTGCCCTTGTAGAACCACTCCGGTTGCACGCCGACCTGCCCCTTGGCGGGCTTGCCGCCTTCGAGACCCATGCGGAACATCTTCATGGAGTCGGTGAGCTCCTCCTCACCGCCCTCGCTGAGCTTCTTGTGCATGGAATCGCGCGTCGCCGCGGAGCCGAGATGCGTCAGCCCGGTGCCGGTGAGATGCAGATGCGCGGGGTCCGGATGGTTGATCGGCGACACGAGTCGGCCCCTCTTATAGACGGCATCGAGATCGACCGTCTCGCCATAGCCCTTGCGCTCGATCAGCGCTTCGAGGCCAACGCCGGTGCGCGCGGCCTCCATCGCCAGCGAATAGACACTGCGCGCGCCATTGATGACCCTTGTCTTGCCGCCGCCATTGCGTGCGACGACGCGGATCGTTTCGGCGTCGTCGAGGATCTGGGAGATCAGCATGTTCGAATCCTCTCTCATTTAGCGGCCGCCCGCGGGCAAGCCTTACCCAGCGCGGCGCGGAGCGATCCCCGCCACGGTTGAAACTTTTCGTCCGGATTGCGCTCGCGAGCTCGGTCCTTGCCTGGACTTCTTGGCGCCGACGGGTTGCCGGCAGCGTCGCGATCTGAAACCCGTATGCCTCCTGAACTTGTTCCGGCCCTTAAGCCTTGTTCTTGTTGTAGACGTCGAAGATGACGGCGCCGAGCAGCACCAGGCCCTTGACCACCTGCTGCCAGTCCACATTGACGCCCATGATCGACATACCGTTGTTCATCACCCCCATGATGAAGCCGCCGACCACGGCTCCGATCACCTGTCCGACGCCTCCCATTGCAGAGGCGCCGCCGATGAAGACGGCCGCGATGACGTCGAGTTCGCTGCCGAGGCCCGCGGCCGGCACGGCCTGGCCGAGGCGTGCTGCGATGATCAGGCCACCCAGCGCCGATAGGACGCCCATGTTGATGAAGACCAGCAGCGTCAGCCTTTCGGTGTTGATGCCCGACAACTGTGCAGCCTTGGCGTTGCCGCCCATGGCATAGATGCGGCGGCCTATGGTCATGCGCTTGGTGACGAAGACGAATAGCGAGATCAGCACGCCCATTACCAGCAGCACGACCGGCAGGCCTCTGTAGCTCGCGAACTGGAAGACCAGGAACAGCGCCAGCGCGCTGCCCACCAGCGTCTTGATCACGAACAGCGGGAAGGGCTCAGCCTCATAGCCATGGCGCTCGCGCTTACGCCGCGTCCTGAAGCCGAAATAGGCGTAGGCGAGCACTGCGATCAGGCCGAGCACGATCGTCGTCATGTGCAGCGTCAAGCCGCTGCCGACGATGGTCTTGCCGGCGGCATTGACCGTTGGCGGGATCAGCGTCAGCGGGCCGATCACGTCCGGGATGAAGCCCGAGCTCAGCGCCTTGAAGCTGTCCGGCAGCGGTCCGACCGACGAGCCGCCGCCGAGCAGCGCCTGGCAGATGCCGCGGAAGATCAGCATGCCTGCCAGAGTTACGATGAAGCTGGGTATCCGGTGATAGGCGATCCAGTAGCCTTGCGCCGCGCCGATCAGCGCGCCGACGATCAGGCAGACGATCGAGACCACCAGCGGATTCGAGAATATGCCGAGCGGCCAGATGACCATCATCATCGCCGCTAGCGCGCCGATGAAGCCTGCCACCGATCCTACGCTAAGATCGATATAGCCGGCGACGATCACCAGGAGCATGCCCAGCGCCATCACGATGATGAAGGAGTTCTGCTGCACCAGGTTCGAGAGGTTGACCGGTTTGAACAGCGTTCCCGACGTCGTGTACTGGAAGAACAGCATGATGACGATCAGCGCGATGATCAGGCCGTATTCGCGCAGGTTCGTCGTCAGCGCCGAGACAGCGACGCGCGGGCCCTGCTTGACGTCCTCGGCGACGCCGCTTTGCGGCGCGGGAGCGCTTTCTGTGCTCATGATGCTTTTTTTCCTTCTCCCCGAACAATGGCGCGCATGATTTTTTCCTGGCTGGCGTCGCTTGCCGCCATCTCGCCGACGATACGCCCTTCGTTCATCACATAGATGCGGTCGGTGATGCCGAGCAATTCGGGCATTTCCGACGAGATGACGATGATCGCTTTGCCCTCGGCGGCAAGGCGCGCGATGATCGTATAGATTTCGTACTTGGCGCCGACGTCAATGCCGCGCGTCGGCTCGTCGAGGATCAGCAGTTCCGGGTCGGCGAACAGCCATTTCGACAGTACCACCTTCTGCTGGTTGCCGCCTGAGAGATTGCCGGTCAGCTGATAGACGCTGGAGGCGCGGATGTTCGTCTTCTTGCGGTAGTCGTTGGCCACGCTCATTTCGCGCATGTCGTCGATGACGCCGCGGCTCGAAACGCCGCCCAAATTGGCCAGCGTCACATTGTGCTTGATATGGTCGATGAGGTTGAGGCCGTAGGTCTTGCGGTCCTCGGTGACATAGGCGATGCCATTTGCCACCGCCCTGCTCACCGTCGAAAGATCAACGGGCTTGCCTCGGTGCAGGACCTCGCCGGTAATATGCCGGCCATAGGAGCGGCCGAACAGGCTCATCGCGAATTCGGTGCGGCCGGCGCCCATCAGCCCGGCAATTCCAACCACCTCGCCCTTGCGCACATTGAGGCTTACGTTCTTGATCACCTGCCGCTCGGCATGGATCGGATGGTAGACCGACCAGTCCTTCACTTCGAAGATCACCTCGCCGATCTGCGGCTCGCGCGGCGGATAGCGGTCGTCCAGCGAGCGGCCGACCATCGAGGTGATGATGCGGTCTTCCGAGATGTCCTTCCTCGGCAGGGTCTCGATGGTCCGCCCGTCGCGGATCACCGTCACCTTGTCGGCGACGCGGTTCACCTCGTTCAGCTTGTGCGAGATCAGGATCGAGGTCATGCCCTGGCGCTTGAACTCGAGCAGGAGGTCGAGCAGCGCCTGGCTGTCCTTCTCGCTGAGCGACGCGGTCGGCTCGTCCAGGATCAGGAGCTTCACTTCCTTGCTCAGCGCCTTGGCGATCTCGACCAGCTGCTGCTTGCCGACACCGATATTGGTGATCAGCGTCTTGGGATCTTCCTTCAGCCCGACCTTCTTGAGCAGGGCGGCCGTGCGTGTCTCGTTGGCGTCCCAGTCGATGACGCCATAGGTGGCGTGCTCGTTGCCGAGGAAGATGTTTTCCGCGATCGACAGCATCGGCACCAGCGCAAGCTCCTGATGGATGATGACGATGCCGATATGCTCGCTGTCGTGGATGCCTTTGAAATGGCATTCCTGGCCGCGGAAGATGATCTGGCCATCATAGGTCCCGGAGGGATAGACGCCCGACAGCACCTTCATCAGCGTCGACTTGCCGGCGCCGTTCTCGCCCACGATGGCGTGGATCTCACCTTCCTCGACGCTGAGATTGACGTTCGACAACGCCTTCACGCCGGGGAACGTCTTGGTGATGTCGCGCATCTCCAAAATCGTCGAGGCCATCGGGTCTGCTCCTTGGCGCATGCTTTCCATCATCGGAGAATGCCATGCGCGAACTCAAAATGCTGCGGCTGCCTTCGCACCATGACGGAGCGCTGCGCTGCAGAAGCCGGCAAAAACAATACCGGGGTCGCTTCTGAACGAAAAGGGGCCCTGCGTCGCGCAGGACCCCTTCCTATGAGGCCGGATTACTTCAGGTCTTCAGCCTTGATGTAGCCGGAGTCGACGACCTGCTCCTTGTAGTTCGACTTGTCGACCTCATGCGGCGTCAAAAGGATCGAAGGAACGACCTTGACGTCGTTGTTGTAGGTCTTTTCGTCAAGGCCCTCGGGCTTGCCGCCGGAGAGAACCTTGTCGACCAGCTGCACGGTGGCCTTGGCCAGTTCGCGGGTGTCCTTGAACACCGTCGAATACTGCTCGCCCGAGATGATCAGCTTGACCGAGGCGGTCTCGGCGTCCTGACCGGTCACGATCGGCCAGGGCTGAGCATCGGTGCCGTATCCGACGGCGCGCAACGAGGCGGTGATGCCGCGCGACAGGCCGTCATAGGGCGACAGAACGCCGTCGACGCGGCTGCCGTCCGAGTAGTTGGCGGAGAGCAGATTGTCCATGCGCGCCTGCGCGGTGGCGGCGAGCCAGCGCAGCGTGCCGACCTTGTCCATGCCCATCTGGCCCGACTTGATCTTGATCGTACCGTTGTCGATCAGCGGCTGCAGGACCGACATCGCGCCATTGTAGAAGAAGAAGGCGTTGTTGTCGTCCGGCGAGCCACCGAACAGCTCGACATTCCACGGCTTGGTGTTCGGGAAACGCTCCTTGAGGCCCTTGACCAGGGAATTCGCCTGGATCACGCCGACGCCGAAATTGTCGAAGGTGGTGTAGTAGTCGACATTCTTGGTCTTCTTGATCAGGCGGTCGTAGGCGACGGTGACGACGCCGGCATCATTGGCCTTCTGCAGCGCGTCGGCCATGGTCGTGCCGTCGATGGACGCGATGATCAGCGCCTTCGGGCCCTTGGTGATTTCGTTCTCCAGCTGGCTGAGCTGGTTCGGGATATCGTCCTGCGCATATTGCAGGTCGACCGTATAGCCGAGCTTCTCGAGCTGGGATTTGACGGCGTCGCCGTCGTTGATCCAGCGCTGCGAGGTCTTGGTCGGCATCAGCACGCCGATGAGGCCCTTGTCGGCGGCGTGCGCCGAATAGGTCATGGCGGCGATGCCGAGGGCCGCGACGGCGGCCAGTGTCTTGATGATCTTCACGATTACTCTCCCTGGTTGATGGACGCGACACCTCGGGGCTTCGCGGGCCGCGCAGTCGAGCAGGAGCGCTGGCGCGCCACTGTCGGCTTTATCGATCTCCGGTATCCTCCCAATCGGCTCCGGGACGCTTTTCAATCGATACGATTTTACTCGCTGTCGACCTTCTGGCCCCGGAACGCGCGAAGGGTGTGGCCCTTTGACATAACTGTCAAATGCGATCTTTGGTGGTTGATATATTGAAACTGATATGACTTAAACGGTTCGGGGGCAGCCTGTTGGAGAGACTTGGGACTATGGCTGAATTGCAAAATACTGTTGTAATTTCAGATAGTTACGAAAAGTCAACCAGAGACGGCGAGACGCTGCTGCGCAGCGGCCTGAGCCTCCGCCACATGCGCATGATCACGGCGCTGGACGATCACGGACGAGTGAGCGCGGCCGCACAGGTCATGAACATCTCGCAGCCGGCCGCCTCGCGCATGATCGCCGAGATGGAGGCCGTGCTCGACGTCAAGTTGTGCGAGCGGCTGCCGCGGGGCGTGACGCTGACCCCTTACGGCAAGGCGCTCGCCCGGCGCGCCCGCTCGATCCTGCTCGAGATGCGGGAGGCCGATCGCGAGATTTCCGAGCTCAAGGCCGGCAAGGGCGGCTCCGTATTCCTCGGCGCGGTGACCGCTCCGGCAATCGAGTTGGCCGTGCCGGCGATTCGCGAAATCCGCCGCATCTATCCGCGCATCGAGATCACCATGCAGGTCGAGACTTCCAACGTGCTTGCGCGCGAGCTGATTGCGTCGCGCCACGACTTCATCATCGCGCGCATTCCCGACGACCTTAACCCGCGGCTCTTCGAATCGCGCGTCATCGGCGTCGAGAAGGCCTGCCTCATCGTACGCCGCGGGCACCCTCTGGCTAGCGGCAAGACGGTGAAGCTGGAAGACACGGCTGCCTATGACTGGGTGTTCCAGTCCGGCGGCTCGCCACTGCGCCAGGCGATGGAAAGCAATTTTTTGAACCGCGACATTCCGCTGCCCGACCGCATCCTCAACACCTCGTCGCTGTTGCTCACCCTGGTGATGGTGGCGCAGTCCGATGCCATCGCGCCGGTCTCGATCCAGGTCGCCAGGTTCATCCAGGGGGCCGACGGGCTGGCCGGCGCCATAGACGTGGTTCAGACCGAGTTCGATATCGAGGTCCGGCCCTACAGCCTGATCACAGTCAAGAATCGCGTGCTCTCGCCCGCCGCGAAAATGCTGCACGACTTCATCTTGCGCGAAGTGGGCTGATGGAACGAGAATGCTACTTGTACGTTCAAACCCATCGGTGGCTCGCTGGAGCCCGTTGCGGGTGAGGGAAGAGCTGCCGATGCTCAACAGCTCGGGAGGTTATTGATGGAACGTCGGTTATTTCTGACTGGAATGCTTGGCGTTGCGGGGGCAGCGGCACTTGCGAGCCTGGCCGGACCCAGCAAGGCTGTCGCCGGTATACCGACTGGCAACGGAATTCTGAACGAACTCGACAAGCCGGACAACGCGGTCTTCGAAGGCGACGATCCGGCCGAAGTGGAGCTGGTTTCCCACCGGCATCACCATTACGGAGACTGGCGCTGGCGGCACCGCCCGCGTCGCCGTCGGCGCGGCTGGAGGCATGTCTGCCGCCGCTTCTGGCATCGCGGCCGCTGGCACCGCCGCTGCCGGCGCGAGCGAGTATGGGTTGGCGTCTGGCTGTAGAACAACCCGTTCCCGACTGAATGTTGGATGCGAGGCGTTGGGTGTTGCACGACCGTGCAGGACCCAACGCAGTTCAAGACGAATACGCCACCGTACGGTGCCGAGGCCATACCACACTGATTGAAGGTGAGAGACTGGAGCGGGTAGCGGGAATCGAACCCGCGCGTTCAGCTTGGGAAGCTGACAGGCTACCATTACATCATACCCGCGCGGCAGCCTCGTTACCACGATGGCCGGGCTCCAAGCAATCGGCAAAACAGAACCGCTGACGACGGCGTCGACGGACGAGGCTGTCCTTTAGTCATGGAAGCATGGCCGGCATTGCCCGAACCTCTCGACATGAATTACAAAAATGCCGCTGCCTGAAAGGCATCGGTGTTCGCCGCAGCGGCGGTCTGGGGCATTGTGTTGCGGGTCATCTACTTCCATTCCGATACCCATCCTTATGACAAGGCGATCTATCCGGGCGTCGGTCCGGCTTTTGCGCGGCCGCTCGGCTGGGAAGCCAGGCCCATTAGCGGGATGGACGGTGGCGATTTCGACACCGGCGTCGTCGACAACCGTCTTGAGCAGGCAGATGTAGCGCGCCTCAGGCGGTATCTTGAGTATCCAGCGAAGTGCCGGCGTCCGATCTTCTTTCGGATCAGCGACCCGGACATGCCCGACACGCTCAACCCAAGCGTCCGCTTCATCTTCGATTGCGCCGACCTGCCCGGCGTTCATTACGCGACGACCTACGACCCGGAAGGTCCGTTCCTGGCTTTCACCAGGCGGCTCAAGGCCTCCGGCGTCGCTCGTCTCCCATTTGCCTATGATAGCTCACGCGAGATCGACGCCCCTCTTCGAGGCCGCAGCCGCCGGCTCTTCCTGTCGGGCGCCAATTCACGAGAACTCTATCCAGTCCGCTACGCCTTGCGCCGCAGGCGGCGCTGGTCTCCGTTGCTGAGACACCTCATCCACGATCTGGAGCATCCGGGCTATCCCGAACAAGGCAAGCTGCAGCGGCACGACATCACCCATGACCGTTTTGTCGCTCTTGCCGCTCGTTTCACGCACTTCCTCTTGTGCGGCACGCGGTTCAATGTCGAATTGATGAAATATGTCGAATGCGCTTATGCCGGTTCGGTACCCGTTGGCGTCCCGGCGAACTCCCTCAGCGCGGGCGCTAAGCGATGTTTTCGGCCGTATACGGTCCGCTCGCGGGACCTTGTGAGCGATCTGCGCGAGCCGATCTTAGGGCTTGAAAAGCGTGCGGCGGCCTATCGCGACGCCATGCGCGAGTTGCGGTCGCCGTCAAGGATCGTCGGCGAATTCGTTGCCCAGGCGAGCGCGATCGTGGCCGGGCGTGCCGCATGAGACCGGCGGAACCCGTCGTAAACGCCCTTTGGATCGGCGACGCGCTTGGGGAGATCCATGCTGCCTGCCTGCGTTCCTTCCTGCTCGCCGGGCACCAAGTGCTTCTTCATTGTTATGATGTCCCGGGCAACGTGCCCAAGGGCGTCGAGATTTTCGACGCCTCGCAGTTGATGCCGAGGGAACGCATCATCGCCTATAGATCCAATGGCAGTCCTTCATTGTTCTCTAATCTCTACCGGCTGAAAATCCTCGAGGCCGGGATGGGCCTCTATGTCGACTGCGATGTCTACTGCCTGAAGCGGATCCCGCAGGCCGCTTATATCTTCGGTTACCAGACCGACACCGAGATCAACGGCGCCGTGCTCAAACTGCCCGCGGACAGCGACATGCTGCGCGAGGCGCTAAAGATGGTGGACGATCCCTACTTCATCGCCCCGTGGCTCGGCGAGCGCAAGCGCCGACGCTACCATTTGCGTAGGGCGATAGGCCTGCCGATCGATATCTCACACTATGGATGGGGCATGCTTGGGCCCTGTGCGATGACCTACTTTGCCGGCAAGGCCGGCGTCATGGGTCACGCGTCGTCCATCGATGTCTTCTATCCGGTCCACTACA
The DNA here is from genome assembly GCA_004020875.1 of Mesorhizobium sp. Taxonomy (GTDB): domain Bacteria; phylum Pseudomonadota; class Alphaproteobacteria; order Rhizobiales; family Rhizobiaceae; genus Mesorhizobium. The sequence continues at coordinate 9,862 of SAPZ01000003.1, read as the reverse complement.
GCCAGGTCTCGCTGTTGCTCGATCCCGGCCTCTCGCTAGCGGACATCGTGACCCCGCGCACGCTCTGCATCCATCTCTGCGACAACTCGCTCAAGGTGCCGCTCGGCGACCGTCCTATCCCCGCCGGTTCTCCGCTCAGCCAACTGCTCGAGCTTTCCAGCTTGCCGGCCGTCGGCTGACGACACAGGCTCCTCTCACATGCCGTCAGCTTGATGGAAGACAGCCGAGTGCGTATCTCTGATACCGCGCTGCCGAATCGGGCGGCTCGTACCGGAGAATGGCCTTGTCCGCACTGACGCGCTTTCTCGGCGACACGCCGCTCAGGGTGTTCCTGAAGCTGCTCGTGGTTTCTTTCCTCGTCGGCCTCGTCATGCATGCCTTCGGCTGGTCGCCGATGGACGTCTTCTACGGCGTCCGCCAGTTCTTCGTGGATCTGTGGAATCTCGGCTTCCACGCCATCGACCGCTTCCTGAACTATATCCTGCTCGGCGCGGCTATCGTCGTTCCTGTGTTCATCCTGCTCAGGATCGCCAACTACCGGAAATAGCGTGCGCCTTGATCACACATATCGGGAGGCGACCTCGAACAACATGGCGTGACGCGCGGCCAGCGCCGGCACATCGGTCGAGTAGCCGCCGCCGATGACGCCGCACAGCGGAACGCCGTGGTTACGGAAATGGCCGATGACCATGTCTTCGCGGGCGCGGAGGCCATCGTCGCTCAGCGCCAGCCGGCCGAGCCTGTCCTCGGCATGCACATCCACGCCCGCATTGTAGAAGACGATGTCCCAATGCTTTTGCGCGGATAGTTCCGGTAGGACGGCGGCGAGCCGATCGAGATAGGCGTCGTCGCTGGTGCCGTCCGGCAAGGCGATGTCGAGGTCGGAGGCGATCTTGCGCACCGGGTAGTTGCGCTCGCCATGCATGGAAAAGGTGAAGGCGCGCGGTTCGTCCTTCAGAATGTCTGCCGTGCCGTCGCCCTGATGCACGTCGAGATCGACAATCAGCACGTTTTCGACGGCACCTTCCGCCAGAAGCGCCAGCGCGGCGACGGCGACATCATTGAAGGTGCAGAATCCGGCGCCTTGCGCCCGCCTGGCGTGATGGCTGCCGCCGGCGGCGTTGCAGGCGATGCCGTGTTTCAAAGCCAGCCTGGCCGCCAGCAAGGTGCCGGCGGTAGCGAGCTGCGCCCTCAGCGACACGCGCGGGCCAACGGGAAAGCCGATCTCGCGCTCTATCTTCTCCGCCACCTGGCAGGCGATCACCTGGTCGACGTAGTCGGCTGCGTGGGCAAGCTTCAGCCGTGATGCCTGCGCCGGTTCCGGCATCGAGAGCGCGCCCGGCACGGTCAGCCCGCGCAGGCGCAAGGCCTCCATCAAAAGCGGGTATTTGCTCATCGGAAAGCGATGGTTCACGGCGAAGCCGGCGTCATAGTCGGGGTGATGGACGATCTGCAGCGGCATGGATCGAGAGGCTACGCCAGCTCTGGAATTCGGCTGGCAGTCCGGCGGATGTGGTTGCGTGACGCCGGCAAACTGGGGCACATCGGGTCCTCGATCAAGCCGTAATCAGACAGGCAGCAATCCCCTTGGACGCGACTGAAGCCAATCTCAGGTCCTTCGCCGTCACCAATCGCTCGGTGCTGGCGATCGCCGTGCCGATGACGCTCGCCTATCTGACGACGCCGCTGCTCGGCATCGTCGACACGGCGGTGGTCGGCCAGTTCGGCGACGCGGCGCTGCTCGGCGGCCTGGCGGCGGGATCGCTGGTTTTCGATGTCGTCTTCACCACCTTCAATTTCCTGCGCTCCGGCACGACCGGCCTTGTCGCTCAGGCCTTCGGGCGCGGCGATGCGCTGGAAGAGCAGGCGGTGCTGTGGCGCGCCGTGCTGATCGCTGTCGTCGCGGGCGTCATGCTTGCCGCTCTTTCGCCGCTCTTTGCCGTTGCCGGCCAATGGTTCATGGGCGCCGAGCCGCGCGTCAGCGCGGCCATGTCGGTCTATATCCGCATCAGGCTGCTCGCCGCCCCCTTCTCGCTGATCAACTACGCTATACTGGGCTACGTGCTGGGACGCGGCGAAGGCGGACTCGGCCTGATGCTGCAGGCGGTGCTCAACGGCATCAACATCGCGCTCTGCTTCCTGCTCGGCCTTGAGCTGGGCTGGGGTGTTGCCGGGGTCGCCTGGGCGACGGTCACCGGCGAGTTCCTGGCCATGCTGCTTGGCCTTGCCATCGTGCTCAGCCGCTTCCGCACGCTGGAGCGGCCGTCGTGCCGGCGTATCCTCGATTTGTCGGCATACCGACGCATGCTGTCGCTCAACCGCGATATTATGATCCGCTCCTTCTCGCTGCTTGCCGCCTTCGCGCTATTCACCAGGCAGGGCGCGCAGTTCGGCACGGTGACGCTTGCCGCCAATGCCGTGCTGATGAATTTCTTCCTCATCGCCGGCTATTTCCTCGACGGGTTCGCCACCGCCGCGGAGCAGTTGGCCGGCCGCGCTATCGGCGCGCAAGCGCCTGCTCCCTTCCAGCAGGCCGTGCGGCTGACGCTGATTTGGGGTTTTGGGCTCGCAGGTCTCGCCACGCTAACCCTGCTGACCGCTGGCGCGAGTCTGGTGGCGCTGGTCACGACCTCGCCGGAGGTCCGCGCAATCGCCGACACCTATCTGCCCTGGGCGGCCTTCACGGCGCTGAGCGGCGTGCTGGCCTTCGAGATGGACGGCGTCTTCATCGGCGCCACCTGGTCGCGCGACATGCGCAACATGATGCTGTTGTCGTTCCTCGCTTTCAGCGCCGCGCTGATCACGCTGGCGCCCGCCTTCGGCAACAACGGTCTATGGGCATCGCTGCACGTCTTCCTGCTGGTGCGGGGAGTGAGCTTGCTTGCGGTGCTGAGGATCAGGGCACGCACGGCATTCAACTGATCGGCCTTGCAGCCCAGTGGTCACAGGCGGTGTCGCGCAGGTCTCGGATCGAGCCAAGCCGCTCCCTCTCCGCGAACCGCGCCATGCCGTCAACGATGCGTCCGGGCAGCGCCGGGCCGGCATAGATGATGCCGGTGTAGAGCTGGACCAGGTCGGCGCCAGCGCGGATCTTTTCCAATGCCGCCTCAGCGGAGTCGACCCCGCCGACACCGATGATCGCCATCTGCGGTCCGACCAGCTTGCGCATCCGGGCCAGTATCGCGGTCGAACGCTCGAACAACGGTTTTCCCGAGAGCCCCCCGGTTTCATTGGCCACGCCGCCGCTCTGCAGTCCGGTGCGCGCCAGCGTCGTGTTGGAGACGATGACGCCGTCGATCTTCTTCTCGGTGACCTCGGCGGCAATGTCTTCCAACTCCGCCTCAACCAGATCCGGCGCGATCTTGAGGAAGACTGGCGGCTGGGCAGAAGCCGCGGCACGCGCTGACATCACCCGCGACAGCAATTCGTCGAGTTGCTCGCGCGCCTGCATGTTGCGCAGGCCCGGCGTGTTGGGCGAGGAGATGTTGACGGTCAGATAGCTTGCATAGGGCGCGAAGCGGGCGACGCCGCGCTCATAATCGGCGATGCGGTCGGCGCTGTCCTTGTTGGCGCCGATGTTGACGCCGACGATGCCTGGCCGCCCCTTGCGCGCGGCAAGCCGCTTTTCGGCCGCCGCATGGCCTTCATTGTTGAAGCCCAGCCGGTTGATCACGGCCTCGTCCGCGGTCAGGCGGAAGATGCGCGGCTTGGGATTGCCGGGCTGCGGCAGCGGCGTGATGGTGCCGACCTCGGTAAAGCCGAAGCCAAGCCCAAGCAGCGCGTCCGGCACTTCGGCGTTCTTGTCATAGCCGGCGGCCATGCCGAGGGGATTCGGGAACTCGAGGCCACAAAGCCTGATCTTGAGCCGCGCTTCGCGTGGCGCGGCCGCGCCAACCGGAAGCCCGCAACGCAGTGCCGCGATCGACACGCCATGCGCTGTTTCCGGATCGAAGGAGAAAAGCAGCTTCTGGCCTATCCGGTCGAGCACGCTCATTCGCCCTCCAGCGCCGGGAATTCGTGGCCGCCGGCGCCGAGCGGCAGCGGCTTGACCCAAAGGACGGCATCGAGAGCGAGCGGGGCGTAGAGATGCGGGAACAGCGCGCCGCCCCGCGACACCTCGTATTTTAGGGTGTCACCCAGCTTCTCCCCGTCGATGGCGATCAGCAGCAGGCCCGTCTGGCCGGCGAAATGTTTCGCCGCTGTCTCGCGCACCTGCGCCGCGGTGGAGAAATGGATGAAGCCGTCTGCGATGTCGATCGGCGCTCCGGTGAAGCGCCCGTTCTTTTCGGCCTCGCGCCAAAGCGCCTCGGGGGCGATCTTGTAGATAATCTGAGACATTCTCGCGCTATAGTCCGAACCGAAGAAGCGGGGAAGGCTTGAAGCTCGACTCTTCCGCATTTCGGGCGCAAACCTGTGATAGCCCGCCTTCACTGGCTCATGGAGGACGATATGCGTCTGCAGCACATCCTGATCCCCGCGGCGCTTTGCTCTTTAGTTGCCGCTTCCGCCTATTCCGAGGAGACCGATCACTACCGTTTGGAGAAGTCGGCGAACGGCTATGTCCGCATGGACACGAGGACCGGCGCCATGTCGATCTGCGAGGAGCGTACCGGTCAGCTCGTCTGCAAGATGGCGGCGGACGAGCGGGCCGCCTACCAGGACGAGATCGACCGGCTGGACAATTCCGTCAAGGCCCTCGATGCGCGGGTCGCCAAGCTGGAGAATTCACTCTCCGCCCGGCTGGAGTCGCAACTGCCGAGCGAAGAGGATTTCAACAGGACCATGGGCTACATGGAACGCTTCTTCCGGACCTTCAAGGACATCGTCAAGGAAATGGATAAGGAAGACGGTGACGGCGGGGGCAAGCTGAACCAGCAGAAAACCTGAGCCTGCGCGACTGGGCCGCCCCCTTGGGGAAAACCCCGCGCGCGGCCTTTGCCGCTTGAAAAAGCGCCGCGTCGCCGCATAATCATTCCGGTCCCCGCAAGAAACAGAAGACCGTGACGGGATCGGGGGAGGGATATTTGCCGCCGGGCCACACTTTCGTCATTGCCGACGACCACCCGCTTTTTCGCGGCGCCTTGAAGGAGGCGTTGGCCGGCATCGGCGACGTTACCGCCATTCACGAGGCCGGGGATTTCGAAAGCGCCAAGGCTCTGGTGCTGGCCAATGAGGATATCGACATGGTGCTGCTCGATCTGTCGATGCCGGGCGCCAGCGGCCTCTCCGGACTGATTGCGCTGCGCGGCATCCATCCGGCGGTGCCGCTGGTGGTCGTGTCGGCGCATGACGACCCCGTCACCATCCGCCGCGCCCTCGATCTCGGCGCTTCCGGCTTCATCTCCAAATCGGCCAGCATGGAAGAAATCCGTGCTGCGGTGCAGGCTGTGCTCGCCGGCGATATCGCGGCCCCCGCGGGCGTCGAGCTCGGCGTCGAGCGCGACCCGGAAATCTCCGACCTGATCAAACGCTTGCAGGCTCTGACGCCGCAGCAGACGCGCGTGCTCGGCATGCTGGCGGAAGGCCTGCTCAACAAGCAGATCGCCTATGAGCTCGGCGTCTCCGAAGCCACCATCAAGGCCCATGTCTCGGCCATCCTGCAGAAGCTCGGCGTCGACAGCCGCACGCAAGCGGTCATCCAGCTCTCCAAGATCGGCAATGACCCGCTGCAGCCGGTAAGTTAAGCTACATCTGCCTCTACTCCGCCGCCGGCGCCAGCGGCCTGACCCTTGCCATCATCGAGCGCAGCACGGCGGGCTTCACCGGCTTGTTGACGACCGGAATGTCGAGCTGGCTTGCGGCGGCGCGGACCTCGCTGGAGCGGTCGGCGGTGACCAGCACGCAAGGCAGGTCCTGGCCGTAGGCGGCGCGCAGCCTGGCGATCGCGTCGAGCCCGGTGCCGCCGTCGAGATGGTAGTCCGCGAGCACGACATCCGGCCTCGTTGCGTCAGGCCGCACGAGCTCTCCCGATCCCGAAGCCGTCTCGACATGGCAGCCCCAGCCTTCGAGCAGCAGCCGCATGCCGTCGAGGATGCGCGCGTCATTGTCGATGCAGAGCACGTTGAGCCCGGCAAGCGTCGATGCGGCGCGCGCCGGCGCCTTGCCGATCTCGCGCGGCAGCGGCGCGACAGCGGCGACCGGTAGGATAACGGAAAAGCGCGTGCCTTTGCCCGGGTTGGAGAAAATGCGTATTTCGAGCCGCAGCACCCGCGCGATGCGATCGACGATGGAGAGCCCGAGGCCAAGGCCTTCCGCTTCGCGCACGCCTTCGTCGAGGCGCGTGAATTCGTGAAAGACGGTGTTGAGCTTGTCGCCGGCGATGCCGATGCCGGTGTCGATCACCTGGATCTCGGCCAGTCCGCCGCGGCGCCGCACTCCCACAAGGATGCGGCCCTCGCGCGTGTATTTGATGGCGTTCGAGACCAGGTTCTGGATCAGCCGCCGCAAAAGGTTGCGGTCGGTCATGACGCCGAGCGAGGACAGCATGATCTTGAGTTCGAGCTTCTTTGCGGCGGCTAAGGGGCGGAAATCATTGCCGATCTGGCCAAGCAGCCCGCCAAGGTTGAAGGCGGTGTCTTCGGGTTTCATGGCGCCGGCGTCGAGCCGCGAGATGTCGAGCACGGCACCGAGGATGGTCTCGACCGATTCCAGCGAGGACTCGATGTTGACCGCCGCCTTGCCGGCCGGCCCGTTGCCGGCCTTCTCGATCAGCGACGAGCAATAGAGCCGTGCGGCGTTCAGCGGTTGCAGGATGTCGTGGCCGGCGGCGGCCAGGAAGCGCGTCTTGCCGAGATTGGCCTCCTCGGCCAGCATCTGCGCCTGCGCCAGCTCCTCGTTGACCCGGGTGAGCTCGATGGTGCGGGTCTTGACCCGCTGTTCGAGCGACTCATTGGCGCGCTTGAGCGCCAGGTCCTGCTCTACGCGGCCGGAGATGTCGGCATAGGTGGCGACGATGCCGCCGTCGGGCATCGGGTTGGAGCGTAGCTCCAGGATGCGCCCACTGGTCTTCAGCTCCATCTGCCATGGTCCGGCGAAGCTGGTCAGCCGGTTGAGCATCGTCACGCGCTGGTCGGCCGGGATATCGCCTCGTTCGGCGAGATGGCGCAGGATCTGGTCGAGCGACACGCCGACCTGGCCCATCTCGTCCGGGAGGTCGAAAAGCAGCCGGTATTGCCGGTTCCAGCAGATCAGCCGGAAATCGCGGTCGAACACGGTGATGCCTTGCTCCATCTGGTCAAGTGCGATCTGGAGCAGATCGCGATTGTGCTGCAGCGCCTCGGTGGCGTCGTCGAGCAGCTTGAAGGCATCCTTGGAATCGCGGTCATTGCGGCGGAAGAGCAGCGACAGGATCAGCCGCGCCGAGGACGAGCCGACGGCACTTGCCAGCAACTGCTCCGAGAAGCGGATGACATCCATGCTCGCTTGCTCCTTGCCGTGGAGCGAAACGCTTGCGCTCTTCTCGAAAGACTGGAACGAGCGCTCCGTTCGCTCGACGCCGAGATAGCGCGAGATCGTGTCCTTGAGATCATTGACGGTGACGGCGGTGCGGAAGCGCCTGAGGCTTGGCATGGGGCTCGCCTCGCGCGGCACGAAGATCGCCGCCTGGATACGCTCCAGCGGCACCGACGCGCGCGACAGCGACCCCAGGACGAAGAACAGGGCGTTGACCGAGAGGCTCCACAGCACGCCGTGGTTCAGCGGCTCGCCGACGGTGCCGAACAGCGCCTGTGGCCTCAGCGCCTCGAAGCCGAACAGCCCATGGACGACGAGGTCGGAACCGGGGCCGGCGAGCGAAGGCAGAAGAAGCGTGTACCCCCAGACAGCGATGCCCGCGACCATGCCAAGCGCGGCGCCCCGGCCGTTGGCGCGGCGCCAGATCAGGCCGCCGATCAGTGCCGGCGCGAATTGCGCGATCGCCGCGAACGACATCAGCCCGATCGAGGACAGCCGCACGCTGTTGGTGCTCTCGCGGTAATAGAGGAACGCGATGAACAGCAGGATGAAGATGGACGCGCGGCGCACATTGAGGATCAGTGTGGACCAATCCTCGTTCTCCGAGGCGCTGGTCTTGATCACGCGGCGCACGAACAGCGGGATGATGAGATCGTTGGAGATCATGATCGACAGCGCGACGCTTTCGACGATCACCATCGCGGTCGCCGCCGACAGGCCACCGACGAAGGCGGCCATGGCGAGCACGTCATGGCCGCCGAGCAGCGGCAGCGATAGGACATAAAGGTCGCTGCTGGTCTTGGTGCCGACCAGCGACAGGCCGGCAAAGGCGATCGGCAGCACGAAGAGGTTGATCGCCACGAGATAGAGGGGGAACAGCCAAGTCGCCGTGCGCAGTTCGGCCTCGCTGCGGTTCTCGACGATGGTGACATAGAATTGCCGCGGCAGCATCAGAATGGCAAAGCCGCTCAAGGTCGTCAGCACCAGCCAGGTGGCCAGCGAGGTGTTGTAGCTCATCGCCTGGCGAACCTGGGCGTTGACGGCGAGCTTGGCGAACATGTCGCCGGGGCCGCCGAAGATCAGGAACGTGACCATCAGGCCGATGGCGAGAAAGGCGGCAAGTTTCACCACCGTCTCGACCGCAACCGCCAGAACCAGCCCGTCCTGATGTTCCGTGGCGTCGGCGTGGCGAGTTCCGAACAGCACCGCGAACAGCGCCAGCAGCATCGCCACCACCAGCGAGATATCACTGACGAACGGATCGAAAGAGGGCGGCGAGCCGGTATAGTGCTCGATCATCAGGCTGACCGAGCCCGAGATCGCCTTGAGCTGCAGCGCGATATAAGGCACCGCGCCGATCGTGGCGATCAACGTCGCGATCGCCGCGACGGTGAAGCTCTTGCCGTAGCGGGCGCCGAGGAAGTCGGCGATCGAGGTGATCTTCTCGCTCTTCGCCAGCCGGACCAGGCGGTTGAGCAGCGGGAAGCCGAACACGAAGACCAGCACCGGGCCGGTATAGATACCGAGGAATTCGAGGCCGCGCTCGGAGGAAAGCCCGACGGAGCCGAAGAAGGTCCAGGAGGTGCAGTAGATGGCCAGGCTGAGCGCATAGATGAACGGCCGCGCCCTACCCAGGCCGTTGGCGGCGGCACGCCGGTCGCCGACGCTGGCAATGGCGAAAAGCAGCGTCACATAGGCGATCGCGATGATGACGACGAACCAGCCCTGCACGGCCCGTGCTTCCTCCCTGGCCGGTCTCCCACCCGCCCAACCAATTCCGAGGAAAATACCAGGCAATTTGCGGTCCGGAATTGCGTCAGAACAAGTGCTCAAAGCAGTCGGGCATTTCGATGAAACGCTCGACCGACCTGACGCAAGCACAGCTCAGAGCGCGAGTCCATTGCGGCTTTCGGCGCATATGCGGCTGATGACGATGCGCGACACAAATCGGTGCCTTCGTTGCTTTTCCGGTTTTGCAACCGGGGGTTTTTGTTAGTGTGGGCTCGGGCCGGCGCCGAAGGACAATGGTGAGGCGGCAGCGCGGCTCGTCACGGCAAGGAGGGTCGAATGCTGAAAGAATTCCAGGAATTCATTTCCAAGGGCAATGTGATGGACCTGGCCGTCGGCGTCATCATCGGCGCTGCCTTCGGCAAGATCGTCGATTCCTTGGTCAACGACATCATCATGCCTTTCATCGGTGCGCTCGGAGGGGTCGACTTTTCCAATTACTTCATTGGCCTGTCGCACAACGTGACCGCCACAAATCTGGCCGACGCGCGTAAGCAAGGTGCAGTCTTTGCCTATGGCAACTTCATCACCGTGGCGCTGAACTTCCTGATCCTCGCATTCATCATTTTCCTGATGGTCAAGGCGGTGAACAATCTGCGCAAGCGGCTCGAACGTGAAAAGC
>SAPZ01000039.1 GCA_004020875.1 Mesorhizobium sp. | reverse complement strand
GAACATCGATGACCGCCGCTGCGCCGCTCGCTCGCTACAGCGCTGTTGAGGGCGCTCGCGAGCGGCTTCGCTATCGCCGACCTACACCACGCGGTGGGACACGACCCTTCTGGCTGAGGATAGGGGCTTCCGATCTTGAGATTGGGTTTACCAATAGCCTCAATGACAACTAATTCCGGATTGGTATTAAGCGCTTGGATTGCGCAGAATCTAGGCCCTTTCGTTGGTCAACCCCGTAAGGTCGGCAACAGATTGGTCAACCCAAGACGACAGGATTGGTAAACCAGAGCAGGGCTCGATAAGGCTTGTTAGGTTACGTGGCGATCTACAGTGAGACTGTCACGCCAGATATAATTTCAGCTGCTAATCGAGGGTCACCTTTCTGCCGACAGGGACCAAGCACGATGACGATCAAAGAGTTCGTGCCTCCCACGCTGATCGCCGAGTTGGCAGGAATCTCCCGGCAGGCAGTTTGGAAGGCCTGCCAGCGTGGCAACTGGCGAGGACACTCCTTGGATGTCCGCGTTGTCCGGGACAAGGGCGGCAACGCGGGCAAGCAGTATCTCGTCAACTCGACTTCCCTCCCACTCGAGTTGCAGCTCCGTCTAAAGCCCATTGAAATGCCGGTTCAAAACCGTCCGAAGCCGATTGCAAGGCGAGGCCGGCGCGACCGAGCGGATAAAGGCAAGAAACGCGTCGTCATCAGCCGGCAGTGGGATGCTTTGGTACCCTTTGACCCTATCACCAAGGCCAGGATTGCAGAGGACCTAAAACAGGAAATCCAAGGCCTTCTGGCAGCCGGCGCAGCTTGGGGACACGTCAAAATCCTGGCCCGCAACTTCCTGATAGAGACCACCAGGTCATGGGGATTCCGCCCCAGTGATCCAGCGAGTTTCGAGAAAGCTTGTTCGATCCCGTGGACGCTCGTTTCGGAAGAGCTGCAGTATCGAAAGGTCCACCAGTTTCGCACGAACCGCAAAGCCTACGAGGACAGCCGCCCGCGCGGGCGACGCTCCACCGACGGGATGCGCCCGATGGAATTGGTCGTCGGAGACGTGTACCCGATCGACATCCACCTGACGCGGGCGGACGGCTCGACTTGCACTGCGAAGCTGATCGGGTTTCTTGATTGGGCGACTGGCCGCGTCTGGTGTGATTTGATCGCATTCGACACGCGCGGCGGCGTCAACAACCGTGATGTGATCGAAGTATTTGCGGCCATGGTGGAGCATCCAGCCTTTGGCCTGCCTGAAGCCCTCTACATCGATAATGGCAAGGAATACGGGTTCGCGACGTACCTGGATGACGCCATGACGCTGGCGGTCCCCGGATTCCATGGGCCAGGTCGCTCGATGCGAGTTATCAAGGCCTTGCCCTACAACGCCCCAGCAAAGCCGATCGAACGTTGGTTCGGCGACTTCGAGTCCCGCTATCTGAGCACGCTGCCTGGCTGGATTGCTGGCAACCGTATGAACAAGCGCCAGGAGGCGATCGGCCGGACGGTTGCGCCATATGGCACCTTCGAAGATTTCGTTCCAGCGTTCTTCGGTCTCCTGAAGGCTTATCACAGCGTGCCCACGGGAAAGCAGAGCGGCCTCAAGGGGCTTTCGCCCAACACCACTTTTCAACAGCACGTTGCTGCCGGCTGGTCAGCGATCACCATGAACCGGGATGAGGTCCGAGCGGCTGTAGCGCGCCGTGTCGAGCGCACTGTGATCCAAGGCGCGTTCCAGATCCGTGGGCGTCGGTGGTCCTGCGAAGAGTTGTGGCAGTACACGCACGATAAAGTGCTGGTCTGCGAGCCTGTCTATCATGCGCCGGCCGAGCTGCTTGTGCTAGACATGAAGGGCAACAGGCTCGGGATCGCAACCCCCGATGTCGCACTTCATCCACTTGATCATCGTGGCGCCCAAAGCACGGCAGCACGGGCAAAGGCGCATCGCGATGCGATTGCGGAGATGGTTAGCTCAATCCCGCAAATCGACGTTGCAGCTCGGCTGATAGCGCTCGGTCAGGCTCAATCTGACGTAATCCCCAACGAGCCGGCGGGCAAAGTGTCTTTCGACCCGTCTCAGCGGCCGGCGCGGATCGTTATGCCGAAGAAGCCTTTGATCTCCGAAGAGCGCCGCCGCGAACAGGACGCGCGCATAGCCGCTCAGATGGACTTGGTGAAGAAGATCGTCGGATGACGATATTCGTTGAAACCCGCGCTGCGCTCACCGTGCGGGCTGCCTTCGATACGGCGGTCAAGATGCGATATCCGGTGCTTGCGGTCGGCAAAGCCGGACTCGGAAAGACTGTAGCGCTCAACTGGATAGCCGCCCAAAGCGGAGCTGCCTATTGTGAGGTTGCGCAGCATACTAAGGCTATCAGGCCGATGTTCCTGATGCTGCACGACGCCTACGGCGTCCAAAAAGACAGCAAGCACACATACGATCTTGCGAAGGATTGCATGAGCTTTTTGGGCGCCGGATACGGCCCGACACGTCCGTTGCTGGTGGACGAATATCAGAACTTCACACCCACTGTTTTGCGGGAGCTGCTGCATCTTCAGGAGCGCTGCGGCTTCGCTTTACTGCTCGCCGGCAACACTCATCGATTAGCGGGCACGAGGCGTGATATCCACGCTATGGATCAGATAGAAAGCCGTATCGGCATGCGTTTCGAGGTCGGGCAGCCGACGCGGGAGGATTGCGTGAGGATCGGCGCCGAACACAACGTTGAGGGAGCCGACGCCTACGAAGCGATTGTTATCTTCGGTGAGAACACCTCCCTTCGCGCGCTTTGCCACCTCCTCCAGAACTGCGCTGCCGTTACGAACGGGGTTGGCAGCATTCGTCTTTCCCGGATCGAGACCACGCTTCGTGTCATGTCGTGCGGGAGCGATGCGCTTAAGCTTTTGCACGAGCGCGGAAACGACCTCCGAAGATCGGCTTAATTCCGGGCAGCGACAGATAATTCTGAACGGCACACTGGAACATGGAACTTGGGTCGCGAGGTGGATCAAATGCGTTACGCAGGGTCGCAGAACGCGCAAGAGACATTGCAGGTCATCTATAATCGAGCTGTCGGCCCAGCCGACTTCCTATTCGCGCCAGTGAGCAATGGCAATCGTACCAGCGACAGCACCCATTGCTCGCTGCTGCTCGTTGATGGCCGCAACCCGGAGCGGGTCGCCTATCACCACGACTCCTCCCGGACAGGGCCACAACGACGAGCCTGCAAACCAGCTCGCAAGGGTGCTGAACGGCACCTTCGAGGCAGCCCCCATGACCCGACAGCCGAATGCTTATGACTGCGGCGTGTTTGTGTTGGCACGTGGGCGCCGATTGGACAATTGATGGCCGGGCAGCGGCGCCGGGTCGCTGCGACGACCTCGTCGCCGACCGGCAGGCGCTGCAAGACCGGCTGAGGCGGCGCTTCCGCACGGGATTTGTCTAAAATTCCAAGGGGGATTTGTGGAGGTATGACGCCGACAGGCCGCCTACCGCCAGACTACCCCGCTCATGAACGCGACGCCGGCAGCACTCCCATCTCCTTGAGCAACCAGGCAGCGCCGTCAATTTTGTCCATGGTCCAAAGCATGAAGCGACTGTCGACATGGATGCTTCGACTGCGGTCTGCGGCATATGCCCAATCGGAGATCACTCCATCGAGCGTGCCATCAAAGGCGAGACCGACGAACTCGCCGCACCCATTCAGCGTGGCCGAGCCGCTATTGCCATTGGTAATGTCGACCGTGGACATGAAGTCGACCGGCAAAGTGCCCAGCTCCGGCGCGACATAGGGGCCATAATTCTTGGCCCGGATCGCAGCGACGGCGGCGGCCGGCGCATCAAACTCGCCCTTGCCAGTGTGCTTGGCCAGAAGTCCCTCAGCCGTGGTGAATGGCGTCCAGATCTGCCCGTCGCGTGTTCGCCCCGACACCTTGCCCCAGGTGATGCGCAGCGATCCATTCGCGTCGGGATACACCGGCCGGCCAATCGCCTGCCAGTAGGCGCGCAGGCCCTGCATGTAAGTCGCGCGCGCCGCCTGCGCTCGGCCAGCGCGGTCCTTCGCCGCGCGCTCCGCAGCTATGTCGCCGGGATAGAGCGCGACCGCCAGCTTGATGAAAGGATCGTCCGACGCCTCCAAGGCAGCAGCCGGCTTGTCGAGCCAGCCGAGCCGCGTGGCCGTGTCGGCGAGTTTGGTTTCTGCATAAAGTCGGTCAAGGCCGATTTGGTCCAGAGCCGTTTCGAACGCAGTATCGCGGTCCTTTGCGTCTAGCCGGCGATATTCATCGAGCGCGGCCTCAAATAGCTTGCGATCGATGTCGGGCAGGTAACCGCGTTCGATCTGCGTCAGTTGATCCACGGTCTGGTTACGGTCACGATCCTGAAAGCCGCGTTCGCGGTCTTCATCGAGCTTCTCGTGCTCCTTGGCCCAGCGATACAGAGTGCGCGCGGATGAGAGCATTTGCGCGCGGTTCAGCAGCGCCTGGCGCAGCCCCTCGAGCGAGGCCTGGCTATTCTCGTCCACCATGGCGCCCAGTTCGCCGATCGCTGCGCCATAGCGCGCCTGCCGCGCGGGATCGTCGGCGACCCAGTCGAGATAAGCTTTCTCCTCGATAGCCTTGCGCACGTCGAGCCCGATCGCATTGGCCCCGGCGAGATCGCCCGCCAACTTCTTCTTGTAGTTTTCCACGCCTTGCAGGATGGAGGCGTAGCGGATCTGCGCTTCTCGATTGCCTGCCGTGGTTTGGTTTATCTGGGCCGCATAATCCGACAGCAAATGCTGCAACAGCGGTTCGTACCGCGCGAAATTGAACCGTACTTCATCCGCCGTGCGGAACCGATTGGTTTCTCCGGGAAAGCCGACGACCATGACGAAATCGCCGTCTTGCACGCCTTTAGAGGCAATGCGCAGCCAGCTCTTCGGCCGGTAGGGCACGTTGTCGCGCGCATAAGGCCGGGAGGAACCATCAGGAGCGACATAAGCGCGGTAAAAACCGAAGTCGCCTGTGTGGCGCGGCCACGTCCAATTGTCCGTTTCGCCGCCGAAGTTACCGATGCCGAGCGCGGGCGCATAGACGAGGCGCACGTCCTGAATTTCGAGCTTCTGCTGGAGATAGTAGGAGGCGCCGCCATAATAGGACTCCACGTCGCAGCGGCGATTGGGCTGTTCTTCACATGCGGCGATCAGCGCCTTCCGGTTCCTGTCGAGCCGCTCATAGCGGGCAAAGCCGTTCAGCTTGTCCGATACGCCCTTGAGCATGTCGGCGGTCACATCACGGATATCCTCGATCACATAGATGCGGCTGCCGGGCACCGCGGGTAATTCTTCACCGAGGCTTTTCGCTAGAAATCCCTTGGTGAGATAGTCTTGACTCTCCTTGCTGTTGTACTGGATCGATTCCAGCACGCAGTGACGGTTGGTCGCAACCAGTCCTTGCGGACTGACGAAGGAAGCTGAACATCCGCCCAGTGATACGATCGCGTTGAGCGGGGCAGTGTCTAGACGGCTGAGCTGCGCGGGATCAAGCTGGAGCCCATTCGCGCGCATGGCCGCGCCAAGTTCCGCAATCTGGGCCGGCATCCACATGCCTTCGTTCGCCGACGTAGCGGTGACCGTCCAGAGCAAGTTCATAGCGGTGGCTTGGGCCAAACGACTAAAATTCGAGTTCATGCTGATCTCGTTCCCATTCTGTGTATTGTTCCCCGCTGATCTGGATCGATGAGCTATCGGGCTGACCGGCGTCCGCAAGCGCCTGCGCGGCAGCCACTGGGTGAAGAGTGAGTGGACGGTCAACACAAAAATCTGGGTGACCCTCCCCTCACATTGTATCGGTGCAACGTTTGCGGATCATCCGTTGCACTAATCGTGCCAAAGGATGCCTGAGACGCCCTTCGGGTCCCGCGGAGAAGTCATTCGAGACGCCTCTAACAATATCTCCCGCATTGCGGGCCGGCCATTGGAGCGCCTCGTCAATAAAGCTTTCAATCACCTACGTGGTAAGGGCCTTGCGTGTCCGACCTCCGACATTTGGGTCCGACCTCCGACATTTGGTTGTAGACCCGACACTCTCGTCCTCGCTCGCGACGAAGCCCACTGCCGAACAGCCGTCGTTAATTGTGAGAATGCGTGCTATCGTTTCTGTTACGTGCGGTGTTGCGCGAGGACGAGGGTGCGAGGAGTGCCCGGACTTCCCCTTGCCGCAAATCCGCTCGGCGCTTGGCGACATAACCCGGCGGACTATGTGCGCGAGTGCCGGCGTGAGGCGCGAAAGTAAATCTGGGATGAAACGTCGACCATTCGAATCGAATGGAAACTTCATCAAAGCGACAACCGCCAACCCGGTTCGCGAGGCAGGCGCGTTCGTCGTCCCGACGAACATCACCTTTGCTGTCGTCGCTCGGGACGGAGCCAGATACGGCATGTCGGCCGAATCCCTTGAAAAGGTGAGCTTCGTTCTCGATGCCGGCTTGTCGGCGCTCGAAACGCTTCAAAGCGCTGGCGTGACCAT
Organism: Mesorhizobium sp.; assembly: GCA_004020875.1. Lineage (GTDB taxonomy): Bacteria > Pseudomonadota > Alphaproteobacteria > Rhizobiales > Rhizobiaceae > Mesorhizobium. Next base: position 35,585 of record SAPZ01000039.1, on the reverse strand, counting down.
GGGCTACGGCTCCGATCTGCTTGGCCAGATGCATGGGCACCAATCAGAGGAATTTCTTCTGCGCGGCCGCGTTCTCAAGCCTCGGGACGTGATCCGATCCGCGACGGTGGATGCTGCCCGCGTGCTCAACATGGAAGGCCTCATCGGCACCATCGCGCCTGGCGCTCACGCAGATCTCATCGCCGTCTACGGCAATCCGTTGAAGGACCTCGCGATTTTGTCCGATCCCGCCCGGCTTCGAAAGATCATCAAGGGCGGGTGAGTGGTGAAGAATGAATAACCAGACGCAGGTAATCCGTTGCCATTCAGGGGAATTACGCAACACATATACAGGCAGGAGCACAACAGAACGTATTGAGCAGCTACCGATGGTTCCGAAGGCATGACGCTGCGATTGCCGCCTTCGTGCTGCCGGTGCTCAAAACTCTCAATCGTCCCTGACCAGCCTTGAAATCTCGGCGCTAATGTCGGCTCCTTCGTAGGGCAATGCCTGAGGACGTTTCTCGCACGCCTAGCCGTCATGATACACGCGCTCATTTGATTGCGTGGCATCGGTGGAGAGCGCTGTCACAAACGGCTGGACGACATTCCTCATATCGCGCCGGCGGAGCCTGTTTTCGCCAAAGTCGAACTCGCGGGTGACGCCTACGGCCCCTGCCAAGTTAATCCCATTTGAGATCGAATGCGGTGGGCGTGCCGCTCCTAGCAGCGCCGTTTTTCCCATTGACGTGAAAACATCAGAACAAAGTACCTTATGTCTACAGATTTGGTAGAATATCGTTTGGTTTCGGTGGTGGCCTATGGCGCATGTGTGGGAGATAGATGACTTGGCACGATTATCGGTTCTTGGAATATCCGGCGGTGTAAGCAACCCGTCCCGCACCACGGCGGTCGTCAATGCGCTGGTCAAGGCGGTCGCGTTGCGCCTGCCTGCCGACACCGGTCTGATTGAGATCACGGAGGCAGCACCGTCGCTTTTCGCCGGACTATCCCGCGGCGCACTTGGCGCATCTGGAGAAGCGATTATCCAGCGTGTCGAGAAGGCCGATTTGCTCGTGGTCGGAACGCCTGTCTATAGGGCTTCCTACACTGGCGCTCTCAAGCACCTGTTCGACCTGGTCGACTATCGCGCGTTGACCGGCAAGACCGTGCTTCTCGCGGCGACCGGCGGGAGCCCATACCATGGCCTGGTGCTCGAACATCAGCTCCGGCCATTGTTCGGCTTTTTTGGCGCTGTCACCGTCCCTACGGGCGTCTACGGCACGCCCGACGATTTCGTCGATGGCGAAATCGTCGGCGCAGCCATCATCGAGCGTATTGCAAGGGCCGCTACCGACGCGGTCTCCTTGCTCAACGCAAGTCACGCAAATGCCGCCGTCGCCACCCGCGTCGGCTGAGCCAATCAACAGGGGAAACGACGACATGAGTTCGCATTCCGACGCCATCAAATTCGCCTACTGGGTCCCGAACGTCTCCGGCGGCCTAGTCATCTCCAACATCGAGCAGCGGACGGGTTGGGATATCGACTACAACCGCAAGCTCGCCCAGATTGCCGAGGCCAACGGGTTCGACTATGCGCTGAGCCAGATCCGTTTCACAGCCGGCTATGGGGCCGACAACCAGCACGAATCAGTCTCGTTCAGCCATGCCTTGCTTGCCGCGACCACAACGCTGAAGGTCATCGCAGCGATCCTGCCCGGTCCGTGGAACCCTGCGCTGGCGGCCAAGCAGATCGCTACCATCAACCACCTGACCAATGGCCGCGTCTCCGTCAATGTCGTCAGCGGCTGGTTCCGAGGCGAGTTCGCCGCGATTGGCGAACTCTGGCTCGATCATGACGAGCGCTATCGCCGGTCGGAGGAATTTATCCGAGCGTTGCGCGGCATCTGGACGGAAGACAGCTTCACGCTGAAGGGCGATTTCTACCGCTTCACCAACTATTCCATGAAGCCGAAGCCGATCGAGCCCTTGCCCGAGATATTCCAGGGCGGCTCGTCGCGAGCCGCTCGCGACATGGCGTCTCGTGTCTCCGATTGGTATTTCACCAACGGCAATACCCCGGAGGAGATCCGGAAGCAGGTCGACGACATCCGCACCAAGGCGAAAGCCAACGGCCACAAGGTTAGGATCGGCGTCAACGCTTTCGCCATCGCCCGCGAGAGCGAGCAGGAAGCGCGCGCCGTGCTCGACGAGATCATCGCCAAGGCGAATCCGGAGGCGGTGCAGGGCTTTGCCGATCAGGTCAAGAATGCCGGCAAGGCCTCGCCGGAAGGCGAAGGCAATTGGGCGAAGTCGTCCCTCGAGGATCTCGTTCAGTACAATGACGGCTTCCGCAGCAATCTCATCGGCACGCCGGAACAGATCGCCGAACGCATCCTGAAACTGAAGGACGCCGGTGCCGACCTGATCCTGCTCGGCTTCCTGCATTTCCAGGAAGAGGTCGAGTTCTTCGGCAAGCGCGTCATTACTCTGGTGCGCGAACTGGAAGCAGCTCGCGACAGGGAGCTTGTCGCCGCGGAATAGGACGGGCGCGGCCCACGGGGCAGCAGCCCACACGCCTTCAAAAGCAGGGACGTTTCATGATTGGTGCTTCGCTGGGAGCCGCCGCATACGAGCGCGCGCCCGAAATTTCCGCCCTTCTTGCTGGTGCTGGTCGCGTTGACGAGACGCGCGCGGTGCGCCTGTCGGCAAAGGCTGATGCGATCCTGACCTTGAGCGGGATCGGCATTTCCTTTGGCGGGGTCAAGGCGCTGAGCGATGTTGATCTCGAAGTCGAAGTCGGCGAGATCCGCGCGGTGATCGGCCCCAACGGCGCCGGCAAGTCCTCACTGATCAACATCATCAGCGGCCTCTATCACGCCGACCGCGGCAGGATTGCGATCGGCGGACAGTCCTTCTCCCGGGTGCCGGCGAGCCGTCTAGCACGGCTCGGCGTTGCGCGAACCTTCCAGAACCTGGCGCTATTCGGCGGTCTGTCCGTGCGCAACAACATCGCGTGCGGCCGCGTCCACACCAGGCGCGCCAGTTTCGTCGAACATATTGCAGGTCTGCCACGCGCCCGGAGCGAAGATGCGGGAATCGCCGAAAAGACCGATCAGATAGTCGCCTTCCTGCATCTCGAAAGCGTCGCCGACCGCCTCGTCGCCACCTTGCCTTACGGCCTGCAGAAGCGGGTCGAGCTGGCGCGCGCGCTGGTCGCCGAGCCGAAGCTGCTGCTGCTCGACGAGCCGATGGCCGGCATGACGGCGACCGAGAAGGCCGAGATGGCCGGCTTCGTGCGAGCCGCGCGCGACCGGCACGGCGTCACCGTCATCCTGATCGAGCACGACATCGGCGTCGTCATGGGCCTCTCCGACCGCGTCGCCGTGCTCGACTACGGCCGCAAGATCGCCGACGGCACGCCGGCCGAGGTGCGCGCCGATCCTGCGGTGATCCGGGCCTATCTCGGCACCGCCGAGGGCGAGAATGGCGAGGACATCTGATGAGCTACTATGATTTCCTCTTCGTCATCGAGGTGCTGGTCGGAGGCCTGCTGTCGGGCGTCATGTACTCGCTCGTCGCCATCGGATTCGTGCTGATCTACAAGACCTCGGGCGTGCTGAACTTCGCGCAAGGCTCGATGGTGCTGTTTGCAGCACTCACTTTCGTCAGCCTGGTCGAACGCCGCGTCCCTTTCGCGCTTTCGCTGCTCATCACCTTCGCGGTCATGGTCGCGCTCGGCTTCACCATCGAGCGGACCGTGCTCAGGCCGCTGGTCAACCGCTCGCCGATGACGCTGTTCATGGCGACGCTGGGGCTCTCCTACATCATCGAAGGTGCCGCCCAGCTTATCTGGGGCACGCAGGTGCACGGGCTCGACCTCGGCATCGACGACACCCCATTCGAGGTCGGCGGCGTACTGATCTCGTCCTTCGACCTGCTGGCGGCGGCGATCGCCGCTGCCATGGTCGCAGGCCTCAGCGCCTTCTTCTATTGGACGCGGATCGGCCTTGCGTTTCGCGCCGTCGCCGACGATCAGTTCGCGGCCCTCGCCGTCGGCCTGCGGCTGCCTCGCATCTGGGGCACCGTGTGGACGGCGGCCGGCTTCGTCGCGCTGGTCGCCGGGCTGTTGTGGGGCGCGCGTCTCGGCGTCCAGTTCTCGCTGTCGCTGATCGTGCTGAAGGCGCTGCCGGTGCTGGTGCTTGGCGGCTTCGATTCCATCCTCGGAGCCATCGTTGGCGGCCTCATCATCGGCGCCAGCGAGAAGCTGGCCGAGGTCTATCTCGGCCCGTTCGTCGGCGGCGGCATCGAGGGCTGGTTCGCCTATGCGCTGGCGCTGGTGGTGCTTTTGGTGCGCCCCTCCGGCCTGTTTGGCCAGAAAACCGTCGAAAGGGTCTGAACCATGGCCGTGCAAGCGCTCGACGCCGCAAGGCTTCCAGTCGACTGGGTGAAACTCGTTCAGAAGCTGGCATTGCCGACCGCCCTGTTCGTCGTCGCCTACGGCGTGGTCCCTGCCTATGCTTCGGGCTATCTGGTCGAGGCGATCCTGCTGCCATTCCTGGCGCTCAGCCTGGCGGCGGTCGGCCTTAATCTGCTGACCGGCTATTGCGGCCAGCTCTCGCTTGGCTCTTCCGCCTTCATGGCGGTGGGCGCGTTCGCCGCCTACAATTTCAACCTCAGGGTCGAAGGCCTGCCGCTGGCGGGGACCATGATCCTGGCCGGAATTTCCGCCGCCGGCTTCGGCGTCGTGTTCGGCCTGCCCAGTCTCAGGCTGCGCGGCTTCTACCTCGCCGTCTCGACGCTCGCCGCCCAGTTCTTCGTGCAATGGGCGCTGACCAAGTTCGGCTGGTTCTCCAACGACAACCCGTCCGGGGTGATCTCGGCGCCGCACCTGGCCGTCGCCGGTCTTTCGCTCGACAGCGCGACCGGCCGCTATTTGCTTTCGGTCACCACGGTCATGGTGCTGACGGCCCTCGTCTGGCGCTTGGTCAACAGCGCGACCGGTCGCAACTTCATCGCCGTGCGGGACAACGAAACCGCCGCACGCGTCATCGGTGTGCCGGTGCTGCGAACCAAGCTTCTGGCGTTCGCCATCTCGTCGTTCATCATCGGTATCGCCGGCGTGCTGTGGGCCTTCACCTATCTGCGCACCGTCGAGCCGGCAGGCTTCAATCTCGACCGCTCATTCCAGATCCTGTTCATCATCATCATCGGCGGGCTGGCCTCGATCCGTGGCGCGTTTTTGGGTGCGGCGTTCATCGTTGTCCTCCCGCTCTTTCTGTCCCGGCTCGGCGCCTTCCTGTTCGGCGGCCTGTTCGATTCGGGCGTTCTCGACATGAGCCAGCGCATCGTGCTCGGCGCCCTTATCATCATCTTCCTCATCGCGGAACCGAGCGGGCTGTCGGCCCTCTTCGACCGCCTCAAACGACGGATCGGCTCAAGGTCCAGCTGATTGCCGCTCAACTTCCTCCTCCGCTCGGACCAACCCATCAGGAGACGTAAGCAATGACCTTCTTCAGTCACCTAAGAAAAGCGGCGATCGCCACGGCCTTCGTGCTCGGCGCGACGGCGGTTCACGCCGAAGAACAATACTTTCCCCTGCAGAGCTACCGTGTCGGTCCGTATGCGGCCGGCGGAACCGGCTTTTTCGGTGGCTTCATCGACTATCTCAACCTGATCAACATCCGCGACGGCGGCGTCAATGGCGTCAAGCTGGCCTGGAGCGAAGGCGAGACGCAATATGAGGTCGAGAAGGGCGTCGAGGTGTATGAACGGTTGAAGAGCAATCCCGGGATCGCTGCCTGGAATCCACTCTCGGTCGGCATCGCCTATGCCATGATCGATCGCATCACCGACGACAAGGTGCCGCTGATCACCATCAACCACGGCCGCACAGACACGACCGACGGGCGGGTGTTCCCTTACGTCTTCCCGCTGCTGCTCAATCCTTACAGCGAGACCTCCGGCATCGTGAACTACATCGCGTCCAAGGAAGGAGGCCTCGACAAGCTCAAGGGCAAGAACATCGTCGTGCTCTATCACGGCTCGCCCTATGGGAAGGAGACGATCCCGATCTATGAGCTGCTGTCGCAGAAATACGGCTTCGAGCTGTCGCAGATCGAGGTGCCGCATCCCGGCAACGAGCAGCAGGCGCAGTGGCTGACCATCCGGCGCGAGCATCCTGACTATGTCGTGCTGCGCGGCTGGGGCGTGATGAACCCCGTCGCCTTGAAGACCGCGCAGAAGACAGGCTTCCCGGCCGATCACATCATAGGCAATGTCTGGTCGAATTCCGAAGAGGATGTCATCCCCGCCGGCGATGCCGCCAAGGGCTATACGGCCATCACCACCCAGGCCTCGGGTGAGCGATATCCGGTGGTCCAGGAGATCGTCAAAACGGTCTACGGCGACGGCAAAGGCAATCTCGAGGACAAAAGCCGCATCGGCTCGGTCTACCACAATCTCGGCATCGTCAATGGCATCCTCAATGTCGAGGCGGTCCGCATCGCACAGGCCAAGTTCGGCAACCGCACGCTGACCGGCGACGAAGTGCGTTGGGGCTTCGAGCATCTCAAGCTCGATCCGGCGCGCGTCGAGGCACTCGGCGCCAAGGACCTGTTCCACTCGATCAACGTCTCCTGGGACAATCACGAGGGTGACGGCTACGTGACCTTCCAGCAATGGGACGGCAAGAAGTGGAATGTCGTCTCCGACTGGATCGCTCCCGACTGGAAGCTGCTGCGTCCGATCATCGAGAAGTCGTCCGAGGCGTATGCCAAGGAAAAGGGCATCAAGATCCGCACGGCCGAGGACGCCGACGCGGTGGTCAGCAACTGAATTTGGTATGGTGCGGCCGACAAATCTGGCCGGCCGCGCCATCCACCTTCCCGAGCGGAGTCATCGATGTCCATCCCGGAATACCCGATACTGTCAGTTAGCAGCGTGGAAGCTGTCTACAACGGCGCCATCGCCGCCCTACACGGCGTCGACTTGTTGGTTGGCAGGGGCGAGATCGTCGCGCTGCTCGGCTCCAACGGTGCCGGCAAGACGACACTGCTGCGCGCCGTATCCAATCTCCTTCCGGCTGAGCGCGGCGCCATTACCGCCGGTCGGATCACCTTCGGTGGCGAGGATGTTTCAAGGGCAAGCCCCTCGCACCTAGTCCGCAGCGGCCTTGTCCAATTCCTCGAGGGCCGGCATTGCTTCCGCTCGCTGACGGTCGAAGAGAACCTCTTCACCGGCGCGCTCGGACGCTCGTCCTCTCGCACGGGCGTCAAGGCCGACCTCGATCGTGTCTATTCACTTTTCCCAAGGCTCGCCGAGAAGCGGCGAACCCGGTCCGGCCTCACTTCCGGGGGCGAGCAGCAGATGACGGCTATCGGCCGGGGTCTGATGTCGCGGCCGAAACTCTTTGTTCTGGACGAGCCGTCGATGGGGCTGGCACCGCTGATCGTCGACGAGATCTTCAGCGCCCTGAAACGGCTCAACCGCGACGAAGGCCTTTCGATCCTCGTTGCCGAACAGAATTCGGCGGTCGCGCTGAAATACGCCGACCGCGCCACCGTGCTCGAGAACGGCGTCAGCGTGCTGGAAGGATCGGCTGCCGACTTGCGCCAGCGCACCGATATCAAAACCTACTACCTCGGCGGCGCGCCGCTTCCACCGCAACATTTTCCCAAGGAGACAGCAGCATGACCATCCAATCCAGGCAGGCGTCGGATAGCCGCAGTGCCGTCCCGCCGGTCGAACGACCCTCTGCCAAGGCGCATGTGATCAAGGCCGATGCCGAGGCAATCGCTGTCGCCGAAAAACTCGCCGCCGAATTCGCCAGGGATGCCTCCAAGCGGGATCGTGAACGCATCTGGCCGAAGGAAGAGCTCGATGCGTTTTCGCAGAGCGGCCTGTGGTCGATCAACGTGCCGAAAGCCTATGGCGGGCCGGAGCTCTCCTATGTGACCCTGTCGAAGGTGATCACCATCATCTCGGCGGCCGATCCGTCGCTCGGCCAGATTCCGCAGAACCATCTTGGCGTCGTCGCCGCTATCCGCACCGTCTCCGACGAGGCGCAGAAGAAGCTGCTTTTCGCTGAGGTGCTGTCCGGCACGCGCTTCGGCAACGCGTTCTCCGAGTTCGGCTCCAAGCGCGCGGCCGACTTCGAGACAAAGTTCGTAGACGCCGGCCACCATGTCGTGGTCAACGGCCAGAAATTCTATTCGAGCGGTGCTCTGCTTGCCCATCTGGTTCCGATCGTGGCGCTCGATGACGAGGGGCGCGCCTGGTATGCCATCGCCGATCGCGGCGCGCCCGGACTGACGGTGATCGACGACTGGTCGAGCTTCGGACAGAAGACGACTTTGTCCGGCACGGTCCTGCTCGACAATGTCAAGGTGCCCAAAACGCATCTTGTCCCCGGCTACAAGGGCTATGACAGGCCGACGGCCGACGGCGCCATCTTCCAGATCATCCAGGCCGCGGTCGATCTCGGCATCGCCAAGGCGGCGATCGACGAGACTGTCGGCTTCGTGCGCACCAAGTCGCGCGCCTGGATCGACAGCGGCGTCGATCATGCCTGGCAGGATCCTTATACGATCCAGGCGATTGGCGACCTTCGCCTGCGGGCCAAAGCGGCAGAGGCGGTTCTGGAAAGGGCCGGGCTTGCGGTCGATCGCGCCGTGGCCGACCCGAACGAGAAGACCGTCGCGGAAGCGCAGATCGCGGTTGCCGAATCCAAGATCCTCACGACAGAGATCGCCATCATTGCCACGAACAAGCTGTTCGAGCTCGCCGGCACACGCTCGACGCTGGCCGAGCACAATCTCGACCGGCACTGGCGCAACGCCCGCACCCACACGCTGCACGATCCGGTGCGCTGGAAATACGCGATCCTCGGCAACTACTACCTCAACGACGTAAATCCGCCGCTCCATGCCTGGAGCTGAGCGAAGCGCCTCCAAATCACAGAGGACCATTCATGAGCATTGCCACTCCCGACAGGATCAAGGTCCTGTGGTTTCTGCCGACTCATGGCGACAGCCGCTATCTCGGCACCTCAGAGGGGGGCAGGGCGGTCGACTTGCCCTATCTCACCCAAGTCGCGAAAGCCGCCGATGCCATCGGCTACTATGGCGCGCTGCTGCCGACAGGACGCAGTTGCGAAGATAGCTGGGTCGTGGCGTCGGCGCTGGCACCGCTGACGCAGCGGCTTCGCTTCCTTGTCGCCGTCCGGCCGGGCCTGCAATCGCCGACGCTAGCCGCGCGCATGACCTCGACGCTCGACCGCATTTCCAGCGGACGGCTGCTCATCAACGTCGTCACCGGCGGGGATCCGGTCGAGAACAAGGGCGACGGCATCTTCCTCAGCCATGACGAGCGCTATGAGGTGACGCGGGAATTCCTCGACATCTACAAGGCGGTGCTTCGCGGCGAGACCGTAGCGTTCGCAGGCAAGCACTTCCGTATCGAGGACGGTCGCCTACTGTTTCCGCCCGTGCAGACGCCACATCCGCCGCTCTATTTCGGCGGCTCGTCCGATGCCGCTAACGCGGTCGCCGCCGAACAGATCGACAAATATTTGACCTGGGGCGAACCGCCGGCGGACGTCGCGGCAAAGATTGCCCATGTGCGCGGTCTTGCCGAGAAAGCCGGGCGCCAGGTGACCTTCGGCATCCGGCTGCATGTCATCGTCCGCGAGACCAATCATGAGGCCTGGGCCGATGCCGACCGCCTGATCAGCCGCCTGGACGACAACACGATAACCGAGGCGCAGAAGGTTTTCGCGCGCATGGATTCCGTCGGCCAGTCGCGCATGAGCCGGCTTCATGGCGGCCGCCGCGACAAGCTCGAAATCAGTCCGAACCTGTGGGCTGGCGTTGGCCTGGTGCGCGGCGGCGCCGGCACCGCCCTGGTCGGCGATGCGGCGACAGTTGCGGAACGGATCGACGAATACCGGCGCATTGGCATCGATAGCTTTATCCTGTCCGGCTATCCGCATCTGGAGGAGGCCTATCGGTTTGGCGAACTGGTGTTGCCGTTGTTGCCGCTCGATCATGAAATCTCGACGCGCCCGACGGCAGTGAACATGGGACCGTTCGGCGAAACGGTGGCCGGCGACCATCGGCCTTCGGCACTGCGCGCGAGTCAGTCTTGAGCGCCAGAGACTTGGGCAGGGGACCGGTCGTAGCCATCATCGGTGGCGGCTTTTCCGGTGCGGCGACCGCGTTTCATCTTGCGCGGCTGCTGCCCGCCGGTGCTGCCGATATCGTGGTCGTCGAGCCCAGAGAGGGGCTCGGCTATGGTCTGGCCTACTCGACGGCCGATCCTTCACACCGCATCAATGTGCCGGCGTCGAGAATGACGCTGATCTCCGGCCAGGACAGCCACTTTGCCGATTGGCTGGAGCAGACCGGCGCGATTCTCGACGATGCCGAGGCTATTGCCGCAAATGGAGCACTCTACCCACAACGACGCGTTTTCGGGCGCTACGTGGAATCTTATCTCCAACCCTTTCTGTTCGGCAAAGTGATCCGTCATGTCAGGTCCGCCGTCGCGTCAGTCGAGCTTAGTGGCCAGGGCTACATCCTGATTCTCGCTGATGGAAGGACGCTCGCAGCCGACGCCCTAGTGATTGCGGCGACGCATCCGCCACCGGCCTTGCCATCGGCCCTGCGGTCTGTGGCTGCTGCTGCCCGGCTGGTGGCCAATCCCTATGATCTCGGAGGGCTGCAAGCGATCGGCCGCGACGACCAAGTGCTCGTAGTCGGCACTGGATTGACGTCGGCGGATATCATTGCCACGCTGGACCGCAATGGGCATCGTAGCCGCATCGTCGCGCTGTCACGTCATGGTTATCGTTCGCGCAGCCACGCGGTGCTCCCGGGCGACCCGATTGGTGATTTCATCAGTCTGCCTTCACGCAGCGCAACAGTGATGCTCAGACGCATCCGGGCCACGATCCTAGATGCCAAGCGTCGGGGCGAAGACTGGCACCCGGTGCTCGATGCCGTCCGACGTCAGGGACAAATCATCTGGCAGGCCCTGCCGCTCGACGAGCAACGCCGCCTCGTGCGCCATTTGCGCACGCTGTGGGATGTGCATCGCTTCCGCATCGCGCCACAGGTCGCGGACGTGCTCGATCGCCGCGTTGCCGAAGGCATGCTCGCCTATCGCGCCGCATCGATCGTCGGCGCCGAGCAGGTCGACGGGCGCATTCGGGTCACGCTGCGGCCAAGGCGCCAACCCACTCAGACAACCGAGACGTTCGACAGGGTGGTCGTCACGACCGGGCCGGCGCATGCCGATATTTTCCGGACCAACACAGCAATTGCCGATCTCGGGCGAATGGGACTGGTCCGGCTAGACCCGATTGGCCTTGGCCTGGCGACCGACAGCCAAGGCCGTGCGGTCAGCACTTCCGGCCGACCGACCGACAGCATTTTCGTCAGCGGGCCGCTGGCGCGCGGCAGCGTTGGCGAATTGATGGGAATTCCCGAAGTCACCGCGCATGCCGAGCGTATAGCCGCTGAAATCCACCAATGGCTTGGATACCAAACGGCGTTGCGTCGTAAGGCGTCGTGAAGCTGCAAACACGATGAGGCTATCCAGATGACACTCACCGAGCGTATTGCGAAGGTGGAAGCCCATCGTGTCGTAAATAGGCCACTGGTCGCGTGCCGCTCCTGGCGCTTTTAGCAGATCCGCTCGACCTCGGAGGTGCCGATCTCCATGCCCAGACTTCGCACCGGCGTCCACCGCTTTGATGACGATCCGAGACGATCAGCCCACCGCGGCGGGTCGAGAAAGCACTGGGCGGGAAGACGCCTACAGCGAGGCTGCTCGCCTTGTGGCGGCAGAGAGGGAAAGAATCTGCCGCCGGACATCGACTTCAGTGGTTTAGAGAAGGCGGCTCGGCAGCGACCTCTGCGTGAACCCAGACGCCTTGAAAAGCCCGATGCGTCCGGATTTTTGGCGGTGATCTTCATAAAATGCGATGAGCTGCAATTTCTGGCGACGGCCACGCTAAGGGCGGGCCTCCAGCACCATGTTGAACGGTGTCTCCGCGGCGCGACGCAATCGCTTGAAGCCGCCACCGGTCACCACCTTGCGCAGCCTCGCCTCACCGGGCTGGGCTCCAAGCGCGAGCCCGACTTCCTGCGACACGGACGCGGGCGTGCACACGAACGTGGAAGCGGCATAGTAAACGCGTCCGACGGGATTGAGGTTCGCCGCCAGATGATCATGCGCGAACGGCTCGACGATCATCCACGTGCCATCCGGCTTGAGCGATCCGTGGACATGGGTGGCGGCGCCCGTCGGGTCGCCCATGTCGTGAAGGCAATCGAAGAATGTGACGAGGTCGTAGGTTCCGGGATAGCTCTTGGCGGCCGCGACGTCGAACCGCGTGTTGACGCCGACGCCGGCTACCTCGGCCGCCTTGCGGGCGCGCTCAATCGAAGGGGCATGATAGTCGAAGCCGACGAAGCGCGAATTGGGGAAGGCCTGTGCCATGAGCACGGTCGATGCACCATGACCGCATCCAACATCCGCGACGTCCACGCCGCGTTCGAGCTTCTCGACGACGCCCTCCAAGGCCGGCAGCCAGGAGTCGATCAGATTGGCATTGTAGCCTGGACGGAAGAACCGTTCCGTACCGCGAAACAGACACGCGCTATGATCGTGCCACCCGACGCCATTGCCGGACTGGAATGCCTGCCTCACCTTTTCTTCATCGAGCCACAGCGCGGACAGGAACTCGAATGCGCCTGCCATGAAGGCCGGGCTGTCTTCATCGGCGAACACCAGCTCTTGCTCGGCGTTGAGATAGAATTTGTCGCTCGCTTCGGTGGTCGGCCCTGTCGCAGCAGGTATCCTAGGGCAGCCCGTCAGAACATCGATGACTCCGGTTGTGGTGCCGGGGCGGGCGATCAGGGGCCAAGTGATTGTTCCGAGGCGGCTGTATGTTGTGTTAAGGTGATCATGCGAATTCTTGTTGGTCGGTCACGTGTTTTGCGGATGACCCGCATGTACTGTGCCAAATGAGAAAACCATTCAAACGCAATCCAGTAGATCTGACTGTATCCGACATTGTCGGAATTTGGACATCGCCGAACGCGAAGCGCTCGGAAATTGTGACGATACTTGAGCGTGCTGCTTCGGAGGAGGGATGCGCCTCGAACCGGCCGCGAGGCCTTTTTCTGGCAACGGATATTCCGGCCGGGTTAGGCCGCGAGGAAAGCGACGGTGAATAAGAGGTAGAGGACCAACCGTTTTGAGCGGGTAGTTGCCGTGTTGCGCCCCCACGCAAAGGCCAGCACCACGGAGCAGTATTTCTGGTGGCGACACTACAACGCCTTTAAGTGCCGGTTACCCGTTTTTACCCGATGCTGGATACGACTACAACGACTCCTTCCCGAGCCTGCGTGCGGCGCTTACCTGGAAGATGGAAGCCGGTCAGATCGCAACGGGGGAGGGCGGCCAGATCTGGGCAATCCCGCATGCATTTGAGAACATCCAGCTGTTCTACCGCAAAGATACCTTGGAGAAGTATAACATCGCGGTTCCGACGTCTCCGCCGGAAATGGCAAAGGCGTGCGAACAACTCAAAGCCGCCGATCCTTCCATCACGCCGTTGGGGGTGCGAGGCGTGCGTTTCTGGAGCAGTATCCACACCGCCGCAGTCTCGATCGCCCGCTCCTACGGTGTCCACGATTTTGTCGTCACGGACGGCAAGCTCGACACGGGACTGGATTCGCCGGAATCGATCGCGTTCCACAAGGATTACGTGGACATGATCAAGAAGTGCGCGGCTCCTTCCTTCGCCAATGATAACTGGTACGAGTTCGTGGACGGCATCTCCTCCGGCCGCACCGCGATGGCGATCGACTCAAATATGTTCGGCTTCTGGAACGATGTTGCGGGGAAGCCGGCATCCGGCAAGATCGCCTTCGCTCCGCCGCTGCACGCACCGAGCGCCACGAGCTTCGATTCTAACATCTGGATCTGGGCTCTCGCCATGAACGCGGCTTCCGAAAAGAAGGGCACGGCCTGGCTGTTCATCCCGTGGGCCACCTCCAAGCAGGTGGCGCTCAAGGGTGCCCTTGCCGGCCAGCTCGTCAATCCGCCGCGCACGTCGACCTGGCAGGACGACACCTGGACTAAGTACGCTTCGCAGCCCGAGTTCAACAACTTCGTTGACAGCTTCAAAAAGACACAGGACCACGCCGCGCTGGCTTTCACACCGCGTGTCGGCTTCGGCGAAGCCATGAACGCATGGGCCGTGGCGATGCAGAAGATGGTAAACGGCGATGACGTCGAGACGACGTTGAGGGCGCTTGCCGAAGAAATCCGCACTGGCCTCTGATCAAAAGGAACAGGGCAGTACTATTGCACTGCCCTGTTCCCGCCAACGGCGGAGATCACGCCGTGTCACCCCAAGCACTTAAACCCAGCGTGCCGATGGCAGCCGAAGGACCTGGCGCGCGCGCCTCGTCCGGTTCGGCTTCGCTGGAGGGGCGTTCCATCGACTGTTTCAGCCTTGCAATCATCCAGGCGCTGGCCAAAAGCCAGATGGAGCGCCGGCTCAGGAACCGGCGCAAAAACTCGAGCCTGCCGGCGCTGATCGAGCTGGTGCTGGCGCGGCCGCTGGTGTCGGCAGGTCTGGTCGCGGCCGAGCTGAAAATTAGCCAGCGCGCTGCGCTCGGGCTGGTGCCGAACTCGGCATCCGTGAGGTGACCGGCAGGGGCGCTACCGGACGTGGGGCCCCGTTTAGCTGCGGCGGGCTTTGGAGAAAGCGACAGCACTGATGATTTTTGCTGTACGCTCATTCTCCCTCATCTGCGCGTTGACAGAAAACCAGCAGCCGAGGGTCACTGCACGCTGTGCTCCCGCGATTTCCGGAAAACCAATGAAGAACGACTTTGATCTATCGCGCGAAACGTATCATTCAACCATGTCGAGAACGGGCGTGACGGCACGTACACTATGGACCAGTGAACTTTGTCTGGCGACTTTGCGCACGCCTGCAGAACTCTTCGGAAAACTTCCTTCTGTTGATCCAATGATCGTAATGAGCTGGAGTGGCATCGCCGCTCTCCCCGGTTCTTGCTCTCTCAGTTGAACTTGATGCTAGCCTGCACGAACACGCCGTAGCGCTTTGCCTTCCAATCGTCGGCCTGCGGGGAACCACGACCGCCCATTGCCTCTTCGAAATGAGCCGTGCCGTTATTCGCCACGGCCCAGTAGCGGGCGCCGACGCCGATGTTGAACAAATCCGTGACCTTGTAGTTCAACACCGCCTCGAGCTGGACGCCATGCCCATCGCCGTCTTCGGGAATTAGCTTGATCTTGGGGCGCATGTGGTGCTGATCTTTGCCGTCGAGCCGCGTGAAGAGGAACGCCACGTCACCAGAAAGGCTGAGTCGCGCGGTGAGTTGCGTCTGCCCGGCCAAGCCGAGTCGCAGCGAATGCCAATCGTTGTCCTGGCTGATGAGGTTGACGTAGGTCGGGACGGTTGGCACACAGGTCCTCCAGTTGGTCGCCTGCTGCGTGCAACCGAAAGCGTCGTAGCTCTCGTGCCAGAAATTGTTGCCAACAAAAGCACCGATGCGGTAGCGCGGCGCGTTCAAGAAATTATATCCAAGATCGGCGGTGAAATAGCTGACGCCGCCCCCGCGCTGATCACTGAATGTGTTTGAGTAGCCCCCCCATTTCCGTAAGAAGTCCTCGTCATGAGAAAACCCTCCCTGATGCCGCCGGCACCGAGGAGGCCTTTACGAAAATGCCAGTCGGATTGTGGATCGCGTTGAAGAAGACTTCACTCGAATGCGCGTCTAGATCGTCATAGGTGAGCCGCGAGACCGGTGACGTACCTTTATGATTGTAAAGGTCCTTCGATGCTTGCCGGTACTGGGCCAGTAGCGTAGTCCACCCTCGAACGAAAAGACTGAGGCCGCCGCCCCGGCTACCGACGCCGACTCGAAATCACCGGCACTCGACGGCGGTTCGGAACTCCTCGGTGCCGCAGCGCCGGCCAAGCCGGGCCCGGTGAAAAATTCGTCGTCGAGGGCAAGGTATCAGCTGCTTCGCCCGGCCGCGCCGACGATTTTTCTTGGCCGCCAAGGCGGCAGCCTGCGGCCGCGGCCACAACCGAAACGACCACGGCGATCAGTCCGTAAACCTGCCCCCGGGACACCTGAAGGGCAAAGCGCCCTCAGATGGCCGCGCAAGTAGGGTCTCGAGACAGTCTCAGCGCGGCAGCACGCTCGATCCCATCAGCGCCTCGTCGATCGAACGCGCTGCCTGACGGCCCTCGCGGATCGCCCAGACGACCAGCGATTGACCGCGGCGCACATCGCCCGCTGCATAGAGCTTTTCGACGCTGGTCTTGTAGTCGCGATCATTGGCCTCGACGTTGTTCGAGCGGCGGCTGTCGATGGCGATCTTCATTTGGCCAGCCAGTTCCGACACTGGCCCGACCGCGGCCGGCCCGGCAAAGCCGATAGCGATGAAGGCGAGATCCGCGCGGATGACGAATTCCGTGCCGGCGATCGGCTTGCGCTTTTCATCGACCTCGCAGCATTTGACGCCGGTCAACGCGCCGTCCTCGCCGATGAATTCGAGCGTCGCCACCTGGAACTCGCGCTCGGCGCCTTCCGCCTGCGAGGACGAGGTGCGCATCTTCGTCGCCCAGTAGGGCCAGACCGAAAGCTTGTCCTCCTTTTCCGGCGGCTGCGGCCGGATGTCGAGCTGGGTGACGCGAACGGCGCCCTGGCGGAAGGCGGTGCCGACGCAGTCGGAGGCGGTGTCGCCGCCGCCGACGACGACGACATGCTGGCCGCCGGCGACGATCGGCGGCGACGGCCACGCCACCGACTGGATCGACTCGCCGCCCATGCGCTTGTTCTGCTGCACCAGGTAAGGCATCGCGTCATGCACGCCGTCGAGATCGTCGCCGGGAATGTTGGCCGGGCGCGGCGTTTCCGAACCGCCGCAATAGAGCACCGCATCATATTCGGCGAGCAACTCCGCCACCGGCTTGTCGACGCCGACATTGATCCCGCAATGGAAGCTCACGCCCTCGCCTTGCATCTGCTCGATGCGCCGGTCGATATAGTGCTTCTCGATCTTGAAGTCGGGGATGCCGTAGCGCATCAGCCCGCCCGGCCGGCTCTCGCGTTCATAGACGTGAACGTCGTGGCCGGCGCGGCCAAGCTGCTGGGCGGCCGCCATGCCGGCCGGCCCCGAGCCAATGATTGCGACGCGCCTGCCGGTCTTCCTTTCCGGCGGATAGGGTCGGATATGACCGGTTTCATAGGCCTTGTCGGCGATCGCCTGCTCGATCGTCTTGATGGCGACCGGAATGTCCTCGAGGTTCAGCGTGCAGGCTTCCTCGCAAGGCGCCGGACAGATGCGGCCGGTGAATTCCGGGAAATTATTGGTCGAATGCAGGTTGCGGATCGCATTGTCCCAGTCGCCATTGTAGACGAGGTCGTTCCAGTCCGGGATCTGGTTGTGGACCGGGCAGCCGGTCGGCCCGTGACAGTACGGAATGCCGCAATCCATGCAGCGCGCGGCCTGTTTCTCGACCTCTTTGTCCGACATCGGCAGCGTGAACTCGCGAAAATGCCGGATGCGGTCGGAAGCCGGCTGGTACTTGTGCACCTGCCGGTCGATCTCGAGAAACCCTGTTACCTTGCCCATAGTCCAGTCCCTGCTGTCCAGATGGCGCGCTCGACGTCGCACCCGTTAACCTCATAAGGCAGCCATGGCAACCTTCAGTCCGAGGCCAGGATTGTTGATGAAGGCATCGACCGGGAAGCTTTGCTTCCCGGCAAATCCCAAAGCCTATTCCGCCGCAACGCCCATGCGCATGCGTTCCATTTCGATCAGCGCGCGGCGGTATTCGACCGGCATGATCTTCCGGAATTTCGGCCGGAAAGTCGCCCAGTTGTCGAGGATTTCGCGGCCGCGCACCGAACCCGTGTAATGGACGTGGTTCGAGATCAGCTGATAGAGCCGCTCCTCATCATGGCTGGTCATGTCGCCGGACACGTCGACGCGGCCTTTGTGATCGAGGTCGCCGCCATGATGGAGCAGTTTCTCCATCAGGTCGTCTTCTTCGGGAACGGGTTCCAGTTCGACCATCGCCATGTTGCAGCGCTCGGCGAAATCACCCACCTCGTCGAGCACATAGGCGACGCCGCCCGACATGCCGGCGGCAAAGTTGCGGCCGGTCTGCCCGATGACGACGACAATGCCGCCGGTCATGTACTCGCAGCCATGGTCGCCAACACCTTCGACGACGGCAGCGACGCCCGAATTGCGAACCGCAAAACGCTCGCCGGCGACGCCGCAGAAATAGGCCTCGCCCTCGGTCGCGCCGTAGAGCACCGTGTTGCCGACGATGATCGACTCGGCTGCGACGATCTTCGTGTTCTCAGGCGGGCGGATGACGATGCGTCCGCCCGACAGGCCCTTGCCGACGTAGTCGTTGGCGGCACCGACCAGCTCGAACGAAACCCCACGCGCCAGGAAGGCGCCGAAGGACTGGCCGGCGGTTCCGGTGAGTTTTACCGAGATCGTGTCCTCGCGCAGGCCCTTGTGCCTGAAGCGCTTTGCCACTTCGCCCGACAGCATGGCGCCGGTCGAACGGTCGACATTGCGGATCGGCAGCTCGATGCTGACCGGCTGCCTGGCGTCCAGCGCCGGCTTGGCCAACTCGGTCAGCTTGCGGTCGAGCACGTCGTCGATCGGATGCTTTTGCCGCTCGGTCCAGTGCACCGCCTCATGCGGCGCATCCGGCTTGAAGAACATCTTGCTGAAATCGAGCCCGCGCGCCTTCCAGTGCTGGATCAGCGCCCGCTTCTCCAGGAGTTCGGTGTCGCCGATGATCTGGTCGAGATGGGTGTAGCCCATCTCGGCGAGCAGCGCCCGCACCTCTTCCGCCACATAGAAGAAGAAGTTGATGACGTGTTCCGGCGTGCCCTTGAAGCGCTTGCGCAACACCGGATCCTGCGTCGCGACGCCGACCGGGCAGGTGTTGAGATGGCACTTGCGCATCATGATGCAGCCGGCCGCGATCAGCGGCGCGGTCGAGAAGCCGAATTCGTCGGCGCCAAGCAGCGCGCCGATGACGACGTCGCGGCCGGTGCGCAGGCCGCCATCGACCTGCAGCGCGACGCGCGACCTGAGGCCGTTGAGCACCAGCGTCTGGTGCGTCTCGGCAAGGCCCATTTCCCACGGGCTGCCGGCGTGCTTGAGCGAGGTCAGCGGCGATGCGCCGGTGCCGCCGTCATAGCCGGAAATGGTGATGTGATCGGCGCGCGCCTTGGCGACGCCGGCCGCAACCGTGCCGACACCGACTTCCGAGACCAGCTTGACCGAGACATCAGCCGCCGGGTTGACGTTCTTGAGGTCGTAGATGAGCTGCGCCAGATCCTCGATCGAGTAGATGTCGTGATGCGGCGGCGGCGAGATCAGGCCGACGCCGGGCGTCGAATGCCTGACCTTGGCAATGGTGGCATCGACCTTGTGGCCGGGCAGCTGCCCGCCCTCGCCGGGCTTCGCGCCTTGGGCGACCTTTATCTGCATCACATCGGAGTTCACCAGATACTCCGCCGTGACGCCAAAACGCCCGGAAGCGACCTGCTTGATCGCCGAACGCTCGGGGTTCTTGCCGCCGTCCGGCAGCGGCAGGTAACGGTCGGCCTCTTCGCCGCCCTCGCCGGTGTTAGACTTGCCGCCGATCGTGTTCATGGCGCGGGCCAGCGTGGTGTGCGCTTCCCTGGAGATCGAGCCGAAGGACATCGCGCCGGTCGAGAACCGCTTGACGATATCGGCAGCCGACATGACCTCGTCGAGCGCGACCTTCTTGCGCCCGGTTTCTTCGGCCAGCCTGATCTTGAACAGGCCGCGAATGCTCTGCGCCCGCGCCGTCTCGCTGTCGATCTGAGCGGAATAGTCCTTGAACGTCTGCCACGATCCCTGGCGCACTGCGTGCTGCAGGGTGGCCACCGCATCGGGCGACCAGATATGCGCTTCGCCGCGCATGCGGAACATGTATTCGCCGCCGACCTCGAGGCTGTTGCGCAGCACCGGGTCGTTGCCGAAGCCGTCGGCGTGGCGGCTGACCGTTTCGGCTGCGATCTCTTGCAGCCCGACGCCTTCGATCAGCGTCGCGGTGCCGGTGAAATACTTTTGCACGAAATCGGTCTTCAGCCCGATGGCGTCGAAGATCTGCGCGCCGCAATAGGACTGGTAGGTCGAGATGCCCATCTTCGACATCACCTTGAGAATGCCTTTGCCGATCGACTTGATGTAGCGGGAGACGACCTCATTGGCGTCGACTTCGGCCGGCAGCTCGCCCCGCTTGTGCATGTCGAGCAGCGTGTCGAAGGCGAGATAGGGATTGATCGCCTCGGCGCCATAGCCCGCAAGGCAGCAGAAGTGATGCACCTCGCGCGGCTCGCCGGACTCGACCACCAACCCCACCGACGTGCGCAGCCCCTTGCGGATCAGATGATGGTGGACCGCCGCCGTCGCCAGCAATGCCGGGATGGCGATGCGGTCCGGCCCGAGCTGACGGTCGGACAGGATGATGATGTTGTAGCCGCCGGCGACCGCCGCCTCGGCGCGCTCGCACAGCCGGTCGATGGCGCCCTGCATGCCGGCCGCGCCTTCGTTCGAAGCATAGGTGATGTCGATCGTCTTGGTGTCGAAACGGTCCTCGGTATGACCGATGGAGCGGATCTTCTCAAGATCGCCATTGGTCAGGATCGGCTGGCGCACTTCGAGCCGCTTGCGGCGCGAATTGCCGACGAGGTCGAAGATGTTCGGCCTCGGCCCGATGAACGACACCAGGCTCATCACCAGTTCCTCGCGGATCGGGTCGATCGGCGGGTTGGTGACCTGGGCGAAGTTCTGCTTGAAATAGGTGTAGAGCAGTTTCGATCTGTCCGACATCGCCGAAATCGGCGTGTCGGTGCCCATCGAGCCGACCGCTTCCTGGCCGGTGGTCGCCATCGGCGACATCAACAGCTTGGTGTCTTCCTGGGTAAAGCCGAACGCCTGCTGGCGATCGAGCAGGCTGACGTCCCTGCGCAGCGCCCGCGGCTCGACCGGCTTCAGGTCTTCGAGGATGAGTTGGGTGTTGGCGAGCCAGCTCTTGTAGGGATGCCTGGTCGCGATCTCCGACTTGATCTCCTCGTCGGAAACGATGCGACCCTTCTCCAGGTCGATCAGCAGCATGCGGCCGGGCTGCAGCCGCCACTTCTTGACGATCCTTTCCTCCGGCACCGGCAGCACGCCGGCTTCCGAGGCCATGATGACGCGATCGTCGTCGGTGACGATGTAACGCGCCGGGCGCAGCCCGTTGCGGTCGAGTGTGGCGCCGATCTGGCGGCCGTCGGTGAAGGCCACCGCCGCCGGCCCGTCCCACGGCTCCATCAGGGCGGCGTGGTATTCGTAAAAGGCCTTGCGATCTTGATCCATCAGCTTGTTGCCGGCCCAGGCCTCGGGGATCAGCATCATCATCGCGTGGGCGAGCGAGTAGCCGCCCTGCGTCAGGAACTCGAGCGCATTGTCGAAACAGGCGGTGTCCGACTGCCCCTCATAGGAGATCGGCCACAGCTTGGAGATGTCGTTGCCGAACAGTTCGGAATCGACCGAGGCCTGCCGCGCCGCCATCCA
The DNA here is from genome assembly GCA_004020875.1 of Mesorhizobium sp. Taxonomy (GTDB): domain Bacteria; phylum Pseudomonadota; class Alphaproteobacteria; order Rhizobiales; family Rhizobiaceae; genus Mesorhizobium. Next base: position 13,925 of record SAPZ01000039.1, on the reverse strand, counting down.
GTTGACGTTGCCGCGCAGCGTGTTGATCTCGCCATTGTGGGCGACCATGCGATAGGGATGCGCCAGCTTCCACGACGGGAAGGTGTTGGTCGAGAAACGCTGGTGGACGAGGATCAGCGCCGTCTCGAAACGCGGATCGGTCAGATCCTTGTAATAGGCGCCGACCTGATAGGCCAGGAACATGCCCTTGTAGACGATGGTCCGCGATGACATCGACACGACGTAGAAGCCATTGTCGACGCCCTTGGTCTCTTCGTGGATACGACCGGAAATGACCTTGCGCAGGATGTAGAGCCGCCGTTCGTAATCGTCGTCGCTCTCGATCTCGGCGCCACGACCCAGAAACACCTGCCGCTGGACCGGTTCTGAAGCAGCGATATCAGGCGCCTTTGACAGCGATGAATTGTCGACCGGCACGTCGCGAAAGCCGAGCAGCGGCTGGCCTTCGAGCTGCGCGACCTCGGCGATGATGCCTTCGATATGCGCCTGAAGCTCAGGATCGCGCGGCATGAACACATGGCCGACGGCGTAATGGCCGGGCTTGGGCAGTTCGACGCCCTGGCTGGCCATCTCCTCGCGGAAGAAACGGTCGGGAAGCTGCACCAGCACGCCCGCGCCGTCGCCCATCAGCGGGTCGGCGCCGACGGCGCCGCGATGCGTCAGATTTTCGAGCACCGCCAGGCCGTCCGTGACGATTTGATGCGACTTCACGCCCTTCATATTGACGATGAAGCCGACGCCGCAGGCATCGTGCTCGTTGCGCGGATCGTAAAGGCCGTGGGCGGCGAACCCGGTATGGGTCCGCCCGAACTTGGACAGGCCAGTGGCGATGGACGGATTTTTGACGGCTGGCGCTTTCGTCTGCGCGGCCGGGCCGTTCGTCGCAGATGGCGTCACTTCCGTCATCGTCCTGTCCTCCGTTCTTGCCTGGCGCAGAGACAGGCGGTCGGCTGCGTCCCCCGTCTTCCCCGCCTGTGGGCGCAGGTGGATCGGTGGGCAGCGCCGAGCTTCATGTTGCCAGCCTTACTCCAGTGCCATCTTTGACGGGTCCGGGAGACCCTTAGCGGCAGTATGTTTTGGTGAGTTGATCAGGCACGTCTTCTCCTTGCTCGGTCACGTGTTTGCGGATAACGGCGAGGCTGGGCTGGACGCCTGGGCCGGCCTATTTGTACAACCACGTCAGGGAAATGGACGAATTGGCCAGTAAGCCATTCGACTATCGCCCCTCTTTGGTTTCCTCCTTGGCCGCCCCCTTTCACCTTTTGGGAAAATCCTCTTGCGGAGCCACACAGAGAGCGCCGTAACAAACCTTCTCACCCTTGTAGTTGGCCAGAGCCTGCAGCAACTCGGGTAGAAGGTGCTGTTTCAGGTCGTCCGAGACAGGCTCCGGACCCTCCAGCGCTTTCAGTGTCTGCTCGAGCAACTCGATGGCGCGATCTTTGTTGCCGCTCTCATGATAGTACTGAGCGACCACCGGATAAGACAGGAACTTAGAGCCGCCGTCTTGCGGCAGTGCCACGATGTGTTTGGACAGCTCTTCGCCCATCGCGAAGCGCTCAGCAGACGGAAAGCCGGAATAATCAAAGCCCGGCGCGAAGAGTTGGTATAGCGCCCAATACATCCATCCCTCGGACTTTCTGTCGATCGCGTCGCGAACGAATTGGCGCATTACGGGCAAGCCGGCCTGCATGTCGCGCATTCTGTGAAGCAACAGATTGACATGACTCACTCGGAAGTTGAGTTTGTCCGGTATCAAGGCGATGCCTTCTTCAATCGCCGAGAGCGCCGTCTTCCAATCCTCGGCCTCCATTGCCGGCCGAAGTTTGTCGTATATGGGCTTGGTCAGCGCTTGTTCGCGCGCTATGGTTTCGCCTTCCGCAATCCGCTCCGTATCGGCGGATTTTGCCTGATCGCTGGTGCGCCAGCTGCCGTTAAGCACCTTCGGCAAAACCTCATCGAGTTGCGTCGTATGACCGATAAAGGCGATGTGGCCGTCTCGGTCGACCACGAACGAGGTCGGGACCCCGTAAGAAAAGCTGGGCTCCATCCAAAGCTTGTCCATTTCGCCTGTGGAGTCGAATGCGATCCGATAGTTCAGATTCGGGAATTTTTCGGTCAACCAAGCGTCCAACGTGCTTCGGGCCTCGTCGGCCGTTGGAGCGTCTTCAGAAGCCGCGACTCCGACGATCTCAACGCCGTTGTCCTTGTATTTCTCCTGCAGCTGGATCAGATGGGGCATCCCGTCCACACATGGGCCGCACCAAGTTGCCCAAAATTCGACTATGCACACTTTGCCGGGCTCAAAGCTGGTGAGGGGCTCGCCACGCAGCCAGTTCTCGACTTTAATCGAAGGAGCCGGGGACTCCATCTGCAATACCACGTTGCGGTCCAAAGCTATTTCCAAAGGTTTCTGCACGAGCTGGTTTCCTCTCAGAGACGGCACACGGGTTCAGGGAGGAGCGGATCGCTCGTCTTGCCCCATTGAGTGCAGTCACAGTCACTCAGTCTCAAAAGCCATGCCAACGCGCTCAGCGCGCAGTTAGCGCCCATTGCTTCGAAAAACCTCGACAGTGCCCAGATGTTGGTTGTAATGAACCTGACATTTGTCTGACGCTGTCAGCTTTTGGACACGCGATCACGCGCTTCGTGCCGCCAGAAGGCCAGGCCGAGCCCTGTGTTGCCAGCGGTCGCTTCGATGATTGTACCGCCCCGCGCGAGCTGGCCACGCTGTTCGGCATTAACGATCATCGACAACGCAATGCGATCCTTGATCGATCCGCCGGGATTCTGGCTTTCGAGCTTGACGAGGAGACGACACCTGCCGGTATCGAAGCTCTTCAGTTCGACGACCGGCGTCTCCCCAATCAGATCGAGCACTGACGCAAATGGCGGACGCAGGCGAGAGGACGCCTTTGTCGACGGTCGGCGGAACATCTCGAGGCTCATGCGGCTGCGGTCTCCAGAATGTCGGCATAGTGCCGTTGCGCAGCATCGGGATGCGAGCGCAGTCGGCTCTTCAGCAGTTGCGGAACAGTGGATTGTCGGGGTCGCTGGCGGGGCACCCGCTTCGGCAGCCGTTCAGGCGGCAGGTCAAGAAACCGTATGTCGGCATCAAGCCGCGCGCCGAAGAAGAAGGGAATCGAAACAGTGCCCTTCGAAAGACCCAGGGCAACGGAAATCATTGCATCGGGCGAGTTCATGCGCCTGAAGCAGCGCTGCCTGCAACTGCTTCATAGCGACAGGCGGGCGAGACTCTAGCGAGGCTTTCGCCGCTTGGTTGATTGAGGCTCTCGACGAAGCCACCAAGATTCGGCGGCCGATAATAGCTTGCTGCTCATTGGGACGTCGACCAACGCCGGGATTGAGAAAGGCAACCCTGCCCCACAAGGCGGGTGTCACACGTGCGGTGCGTCCGCTCGTCACGCCGGATGGTTTTTGAGACCTGGGTTCACGGCTAATCAGATGCACCCCTGTCGTCGTTTCGGTGCAGGCCGCCAGGGGGACGTGTTGCAGCAGCTTGCAATTAGTTTCGCCACTACGGGCGTGCGAGCACGGGGCTGCACAATGAGATCATATGCCGGCGTGGGGACCAAGGTGTGGCGCAGCCTTAGAGAACTCAACACCGAGACCGGAGCAACGGAGACTGCTCTTTCGTCGAGCCAGTTTAAATTAGAACATTCTTTCTATAGTTTACGTCAATTATCCTGTTCGATAGCTCTGTCGACTAGCGATGAGACTTTTCAACGCAGCGCGGACATCCGCTGGCCGGATGTGACTTGCTATCCCTTTCAAGATCAAACAGGAGAACCCATGAGCAATCCAGTCCTTGTCAACCGGACCATTCTTGACTCCGACGTTGTACCGCTGACCAGCCGTGTCGGAGCTGAAATCAGAGGCGTTCGCCTTGGCGGAGACCTTTCGGACGCAGCGATAGCAGCCATCAACCAGCTTCTTCTAAAACACAAGGTGATCTTCTTCCGCGGCCAGGAGCACCTCGACGATGCGGAGCAGGAATTGTTCGCGCGGCGTCTGGGTAACCTTGTACCTCATCCCACGCAGGGGCCGGCAGCCGGCACGGCCTCAATCCTCAATCTCGATTCCGGCCGTGGCGGTGGCAGGGCAGACCAGTGGCATACCGATGTGACTTTCGTCGATGCCTATCCGAAATTCTCGGTCCTACGTGGCGTCGTCATTCCGGCGGCGGGGGGCGACACGATCTGGTCCAACACGCACGCCGCGTACGAGAATCTGCCGGCGCCGCTCAAAATATTGGCGGACAATCTGTGGGCTATTCATAGCAATGCCTACGACTACGCAGCCGTGCGCCCGCGCGCCACAGCCGAAGAGAAGAGGCACTTCGAGGAAGTCTTCACATCGACGATCTACGAGACCGAGCATCCGGTCGTGCGCGTCCATCCCGAAACCGGGGAGAAGTCGCTGCTGCTCGGCAATTTCGTGCAGCGCCTCGTCGGCCTTTCCAAGAGCGATTCCGCCAAACTCTACGAGGTGTTCCAGTCCTACGTCACTGCCCCGGAAAATACCGTGCGGTGGCGCTGGCAAGTAAGCGACGTCGCTATCTGGGACAACCGTGCTACCCAGCATTATGCGGTCAACGACTATGGCGACCAGCACCGGGTTGTGCGTCGCGCTACGGTTGACGGTGACGTTCCGATCGGCGTCGACGGTCGCCGCAGTATAACCCGTGTCAAGGCAGCCAAGCCGGCGGCGAAGGCAGCCTGACCGTCTGAACAGGGTAAAGATGAAAACTTCGTATCGCCGCGGCCATATCGCGCTGCTTAACCGCCCCACAAAGCCTTATGATTTCCGAGAAGCAAGGCGAGTTGCGGGCCCGAGGCTTGGCCCGAAATCGAGGTCCTGCAGCGTGGCGCATGGCTCGAGTCGCTGCTCGTGGCCCCGCTGCAGCGGTACAGGTCCCCCACCGCCCCACCATCTCGCCCGCCCTGCACCTCGGATAGCGATCATTCACCGTTTGTTCATTATGATAGCGCACGATCATAACTGAACATGCTGGTAGCTCGTACATGCCTGAAGGCCCTGCGCGCCGACCCAGCGCCGGGGCCTTTTACTTCCGCAAAATCGATTCCAGCAACGCGGGCACTTCGCAGGATGTCGCAATCCCGCGCTTGCGATGATACGCCGTACAGCGAATTGCGCGAGTCAAACGAATTTGGGTTCCTCAAATATAGAATCGTCGATACCGATCCTGATGGATCGAGCCTCGACGACGAAGTCAACCATCTTCAAACGGAATTATTCAACATTGCCGAGAGCTCCCGGTGTGCCGTCGAAGCCGACATTCGGGACGTCAGCGGTCACCAACGATCATGGTGATCGCCAGCATCTTTCGTATTCACATGACCGTCGGCCTGGTACTTTCCCGAGGCCATGACATGAGTGGGTCTTCCAAGCACCGATTTGGCCCGGTAGGATTTGCAGGGGGCGCGGACAAGCGGATGAACAAACGGAATGATGCTGGAAAACTGCGCGCCTGCTGGGATTTAGCCGACCGTCGATAGGAACATAGCCCTGGTCGACGGCTTTCTGAAAGGCAAGAGTTTCGCCGACCTGGCTCAGGAACATGGCTTGTCGACAACGAGGGTGCGCCAAATCATCGAGAAGGCCGATCGGCTCGTGGGCGGCGGCATTCAGACCAAGACTGAAACGTCCAACGCCTCGCCTCGATCCGATTTCATGGTCGACTATCCCTATGTGTGCAAATTGGCCGAGAAGCACCGGCTGGGTAGCGTCACGCCGCATCATTCTTTGCGGAGCTGGAAGCGCGCGGGATCGCTGGAGCGGCTGGTGAAAGCGGTTGCCGGGGCGCACGCCAACAACAACACGTGAGCTGGCGCCTCGTGTGGCAAAAGGAGAGGGCGAGAGCCCATGGCCTGCAATGAAGCGATCAAGCATTGCGATCGTGGAACCAAGCTGCCCAGTCGACCATCCGGACCGCGGCCTTCAATGCCAGCTCGCCTTGGAATCGGCCTTCCAGGAATTGGCTGAGCGCGCAGCGGAATCCGGCTGGACCGAGGAGATAGCCACGCGCTCCTCGAACTCGCCGGCGCGCGCCTCAGGAGCGACTCCGCCAATGACGAGACTGAGAGGACGATTAATCGTGCCAGGGCAACGAGAGAGCGGCATGTTCAAGAAGCTTCGCCTGACCCGATTGGAACGTCGCTGCGCCAATAAAATTGGCGGTGAAGGCTGACCGCGGCCGAGTCGGGCAAGCGAGCGAAGTGCTGAAATAAGGGCGTGAGAATCCAAGACATCGTTTGTAGAGAGCATCGAGCTTCGCGAGATTGTGGTACAGGATCGACCGCAGGTGTTCTCGGAGCGCTCGCAGAACCCGGGATTCTTCCGCGGCACCCGCCAAGGCGAAGAACGGTCAGAGTTGCACGATAACGCTTAAAAGCGAGCCTTCCTCCGAAAGTCTGCGCGCGCAGTTCCACGGTCCGATGCGCTTCATAGCTATTCCAATCGCCGCGCCCATTCTCTCCCGGATCAGGTCCAGCGGGTCTGCAGTGCATGCGCCCCCAAAGTGGACGCCATTGGGCCGGGTGAACCGGGCTCGATTGCGCGCCGAAGGCCCGTTCCAGGCCCGGAAATCCGGGTCCGTCAGGGCGAGCGCGTGCGGGTCGAGGTAGAGAACGGCCTTGCCGAGAAAACGACCGTGCACTGGCATCGCGTGCGTGTGCCACATGCCATGGATGGCGTGCCTCACCTCACGCAGAAGCCGATTGGAGCGGGCGAACGCTTCGTCTACGAGTTCGACGCCGTCGACGTCGGCATCTGCTGGTATCACCCGCACCAGCGGAGCTTCGAACAGGTCGGGCGCGGACTTTATGGTCCGCTGATCATCGAGGAACCGAAGGCGGTGCGGGCCGATCGCGAGGTGACCTGGATGCTCGGTGACTGAGGGCTGACGAAATCTGGCGCAATCAGCGAGGATTTCGGCAACCGGCACGACATTCACCACAATGGCCGCGTCGGCAACATGGTTACCATCAATGGCCGCGTGCCGGATACCTTTGCGGTCAGAAAGGGCGAGCGCATCCGGCTGCGGCTGATCAACGCCGCCAATGCACGCATCTTCAGTCCCGACTTCACGGGTTTTCGGCCGGCCGTCATCGCGCTCGACGGCCAGCCGGTGACGCCACACGCGCCGGAGGCGGGTGGTGCTGGGTCCCGCAATGCGCACCGATCTGATCCTCGACATGACGGGCAAGCCGGGCAGCCGGCTTTCGATCTTCGACCAGTTCTACGAGGGGCTGGAATATGAGCTCGTCGATCTTGTTTATTCCGACACTCCGCTTAGGGCACGTGTGCCTGATTGGCCGCTGACCCTGCCGACCATTCCGCTGCCGGAGCCGGACCTCGATACAGCGTCCCGCAACGAAGTCGTCTTCACCGGCGGCATGATGGGCGAGATGGTGGCGCAGGACATGGGTGAAAGCATGGGTCCGCGCATGATGCAGGACGATGAATTCCGGCACCGCCTGGTTCATCAACGGCGTCGCCGCCGACGAGGCCAATCACGACATGAAGCCGGGGCTGACGCTCTTGCGGAATAAGAGCCACGTCATCGCCATGACCAACGCAACCGCATGGCATGATCCGATCCAACTGCACGGCCATTCCTTCCGGGTGATTTCCCGCAACGGCCAGCCCACCCCACGTCGCGAATGGCAGGACACGGCGCTGGTTTCGCCGCGCGAGAAGGTCGAGATCGCCTTCGTCGCCGACAATCCCGGCAATTGGATGTTCCACTGCCACGTTCTCGAACACCAGGCGGCCGGTCGCCTGACCAGTCCACAAGCCGAAGGAGAAGCAAAAATGTCCAATAGCCTGATAGCTCTTGTCCTCGCCTCGATCCTGTCAGGCGCCGCTCCGGCGTTCGCCGGCGAAAGGACGTCACGCTCTACAAGAACCCGCAATGCGGCTGCTGCGAAGGTTATGCCGGCTATTTGCAGGAAACGGCTTCGCTGTCACCGTCAAGGCCGACGCACGACCTTTTCGCCATGAGCCGCGAAGAGGGCATTCCGCCGGAAGCCGATGGCTGCCTTCTCTCGTTCATCGACGGCTATGTGGTGAGCGGCCATGTGCCGGTCGGCACGGTCAACAAGCTCTTGACCGAGCGGCCCGACATCAAAGGGCATGACGCTGCCCGGCATGCCGATGGGCTCCCCCGGCATGAGTGGCACGAAGGAAGCGCCCTTCGAGATTCTCGAAATCCGGAAGTCTGACGGGACCGGCGGCGTCTACGCCACGGAATAGGAGGCTTCGATGATGGAATGCATGAGCGGCATGATGATGTTCGGCATGGGCCTGGTGTGGCTGCTTGTCGTCGTCGTGCTCATCCTCGGGGCGGCCGCGCTGATCAAGTACCTGTTCTCCAGCGGCGGCAAAGGAGAAGGGCGTCGGTCCTCTTATCGATGCGTGGCCGCGGCAGGCCTCGGATTGGTCTGGACATTGCCTTGGCTCGCCAACCGGATGGCCGGTGGCGGCGCCCCGGCCGCGGCGATAGCGCTCGGCAAGACGGTTTTAGCCAGGCGAAGGTCAGCGCGATTGGAAAGCCCGCTGCCTTCGGGACGCATGCCGGCGCCGGGACCGGCCGCGGTCGTCGGCGGCGGCTACCAGAGCGACATGCCGGGCTTCGGGAATGTCCTCACCGACGAGGAGATCCGGGCCGTTCTGGCCTTCATCAAAAGCACATGGCCCGAGCGGGAACGCGCCTATCAGGCAGATGAGCCGCCGCGAGCGGGAGCAGACACAGTGAGACCAATCCTAGCCGCGGAGCCCTCGAACGCCCCCAACCGGAATGCATTGTCCATGAAAGCGAAACCGTCGCTTGCGATTCAATTTCTGGCGCTGATCCTCGCGACCTCCGCGCTGGCCCACCATCCGGGCGCCGATCTCGACAAGATGATGGACAGCGCGGAGAGGTTCTTCCAGGCGATCGACGAGCAGGCCGCGCCGCCTTTTGAACTGGCCGACGCGGACGGAAGGGCCGTCCGCCTTTCCGATTTCTCCGACAAGATCGTGGTGCTCTACTTCATGACGAGGTAACCTTGGAAGAAGAAGGCGACGGCCACTGGCGGCAGGATGGCAAGCACGCTGGCCGCAAAAAGCGGCCCATACTCATAGAAGCGGGCCGGTTCTGTCGCAAATCGTGCTTTTGGCCACAACTGGACGCTTTCGCGCGCTTATGGACCAGCTCACAGTGTCCAACCACGCAAGCAGATGACAGGGCTCGACGTGCCCCGGGGTGGCGCCCTACTTCCACGCTCGCACTGTCACACTCCCGCCGAAAGGCGGGTTTAGTGAGTTATGGCAGTGACTGTGCCACCAGTCCAAACGTCGAGTTTCGCGGCAACTTCGACGCTTTCCTTAGCTGACTTGCCCAAAACCAGCGCGGCCAAAGCATACTGCTTGCCGCTCCCGATGGCATAATATTCACCTTTCACGGGATCACTTGGCAGCCAATTGCCGTCCAACAATACGGCTTCCCCATTTTTGCGCACTATCAGCGCCTCAAATTCAAAATTGTCGTCGTTGCGCGGCACAGGAATATCAGAAACATCCATGCCCTTCTCAACCCAGTCTCGAACGGCCTTTGGAATACCCAAGGACGAAGAGGAAACGCCGATGAGTGTGCCGTCGCATAAGCGAAACACCTTCGTTTTCTCACCGACGGATACTGAGTCAAAACCCAAGGCTCGGCCGTCGCCAGCCATGGTTCCGTTCCTGTAAGCTATTGTTGTCATTGGCACCCTCCTATCGCTACATCAAACTTCAGGACCTTGCGCATGTCCCCTGTGTCAAGGTCACTGACCGACGGCCTATTTGCCTGATACACGATACAGGCTGCGCTCCTTGAGTTCGCGCACGGGTGGCCGTCATCTTGCCGCCTTCGCGCAATGCCTTGAACAGGCCGAGTCTGTCCCCCAGCGGGAATGACAACCACCTCCATGTCGTTGAAAAGCAGGAAATCCGTCACTTTGCCTCGTCGGTAACGGGCGGAGCCGGAGCGGTCGTCACCGGGCAAGCGCGGTCGCAGTAGGTATCCTGGGCAGCCCGTCAGACATGGATGGCTCCGGTTGTGGTGACGGGGAGGGCGATAAGCAAGTTCGGGCCAAGTGATTGTTCCGCGGCTGTATGTTTTGGTGAGGTGATCATGCGACTTCTTGTTGGTCGGTCACGTGTTTGCGGATAACCAGCATGCGCTGTGCCAAATGAGAAAACCATTTAAAGTCAATCCAGCAGATCTGACTGTATTCCGACATTGTCGGAAATTGGACATCGCCGAACGCGAGCGCTCGGGGCTTGTGATGATACTTGGGCGTGCTGCTTCAGAGGAGGGATGCGCCTCGTACCAGCCGCGAAGCCTTCCTGCATTTAAGGCGCCAGATCAATTGAACGCGCATACCAGTCAGCCGTCCCGTCGTTTAGTCCAAATGGCGATCCATCTCAGCGCGCTCACGCCATCCACCTTTCTGCGCGACCCAAGCTAAACACGCTCGGCGATGATTAGGATACCTACTACATCTGGACCCGCCCGGCCTTGCTCGCCTGCGAGACTTGAGGCGTTCGTCGATCGGATAGAGGTTTCGATTCAGGAGACGTGCTTCGTGATGCGGCCATGATAGGCCGGTCCCTCACCGACTGCCGCACGCTCGGAAGAAGCCAAGGTAGGCGACAAGCCTCTGTGGATCGCTGAAGCGCCGAATGTTGCCGATTGCCGCGGCAACGTTCGCACCCACGGTGACGTCGGAGGCAACGTCATCAGGCGACGGATTGTCGGATCCTAGTGGGCACCACCGCGATATCCGCCTCGACCACCGTCAACGCCTCGTTGATCTGATTGATCAAGCCGAGGTGGCACTCGATGGCGGCGCGCTCAAGGAGCAGCATGAGTTAACACCTACTCCTAGCGCCGCTCCTGGAGTCCTATTTCCGCCGGCGCCTGACGAAGCAGCGCAATGCGACTCCCGCGACCGTGGCCAGCTATCGCGATGCCTTGCGCATGCTGATCCTCTTTGCCGCCGCCCGATTGCGGAAGAAGCCGGGGGCGTTGGCGCTCGAAGAGCTGATCGAGATCTCGTTCTCGCTTTTCTCGACGAACTCGAGGAGAAGCGGAACAATTCCGTCACCACGCGCAACGCCCGCTTGGCCGCGATCCGATCTTTCTTCCGCCACGTCGCTGCCGCCGACCCGGCATCCTTCGGCGTCGCCCAACGCGTGCTGACGATTCCCATTAAACGGACGCACATTGACGTGACGTACCACCTCACCACGGCCGAAGTGGACACCCTCATCGCGGCGCCAGATCCAAAGACGCCCCGTGGTCGGCGCGACCGAGCCTTTCTGCTCTTTCTTGGCACGAACCGGCGCCCGGGCCTCCGAAGCCACCGGCGTCAACGCAAACGACCTTCAGTTGGAGCGGCCGCACCCACAAGTGCTGCTGCGCGGCAAAGGGCGTAGAGACCGCGTCGTCCCCATTGCTAAGGACCCGGCTGCGGGCGCTGACATCCTTGTTGAGCGAGCGCGGGATCGCCCATCACGAGCCGCGACCGATATTCCTCGGCGCCCGCAACGAGCGCCGGGCCTACCAGACCGGCTTTGGCCGACAAGCCCATATCGCCGCACATCTTCCGGCACTCCCTCGCCATGAAGCTTCTCCAGTCCGGCGTGGACCTTTTGACGATCCAAGCCTGGCTCGGGCATGCACGGGTCGCCACGACCCACCGCTATGCCACAGCGGATGTAGAGATGATGCGCAATGGACTCGAGAAGGCGGGCGTCACCGGCGATCACGGCGTGCGTTTCCAACCAAATGACTCCGTTCTGCAACTGCTGAACTCCATCTGAATGTTTATGTGGCGGAGGCAAGCTGGGTTTGGCCGGTCCGAAGGGGTCAGGGCGGCTCCGCCACATAATCTCGCCCGACGCATAAATGCGGATCCCGGCCCAATGTCTCCTGAACCTGCAGAGCGAGACGCTGCATTCCGCGACGCATATCGGTCCGGCCCACCGCCAACCAGATCCGCACCTGGCTCGGGACCGGGATCATGAAACGCCCCGCGCCTTCACCATCGCCGCTGCCAGTGTTGGCGGCGTGGTCAGTGGAATCCGCAGCCGCACCTTGCCGGCGACCTCCAGCTCGATCACCACTGGCGGCGGGAGCGGCTGGGCGCGTTCGTCAAGAACGTCTTCAGTTGCCGGCTGCCCGGTCTCAGGTCGAAACAGCTCGTTGCGCCAGTATCGGCTGCTGGGCGCGACGCTGTTCGCTGTGTCACAGGAAGAAAGGAAGGTCACCTTGGAGCTCAGGTCAGTCGCCCCTCGGGCTTTTTGCCTATGGCGGCAAAGGGCTCAAGCAAGCCCGAGCTTTTTCCTGAGCTCGGCGTTTTCTTTCCGGAGCCGGTCAGCGAGGAGCTTCTTCAGACGGGCGTTCTCTTCTTCAAGCTTCACAAGATCCTTGAGCTCATCGCTCTGTGTTGTCTGCCCAGCAGCCCTTTTCCAGTGATAGTACGTCTGTTCCGATATTCCAGCGTTCTGAACGGCTGCCTTGATACTCTCTCCCCGTCCGATCTGCTTCTCGATCTCGCCGAGCTTCTGGGCACGCTCGTTCTCAGAGTAATTTCTCCGCGCTGCCCGGACTGTAGGCGAAGCGATCGCTTTAGATGAAGACGCCTGAAGAGCCGAGCTGGCGGCTCTGGTTCGTATAGCACCTGCGCGCTGCGCGGTCCGCTTCCGCGTCTTCGGCGCCTTTATATCGGGTGTCTGTTCCTTCACGGGCACCTCGCCTGCTGCCTGGGTTGCCTCAGTTTCCTTAAGGTTGGACATCAGAAACTCCCTGCGATTTCAAACATCTATTCTAGCACGCAGCATCTAGAACTTATGGGCTTTGTCAACTGCGGCCACAAAACCGTGCTCGCCAATGTCGCCGTCCGACGCGTTAACATGATGCCAGTAACTGCGGCAATGCAATCGGTTCGCAATCCGCAACAAAGAGTATCGGCTGGATGTGCACGACGCCCCAGTCTCTGAAACAGCGTAGCCGCCCGGTAAGAGCCGCTTTCAGTCTGCCTTAGAAACAAGGTGGTCGGTCGCCACTCCCGCGCATACTATCCGTCTACTCTTGCTCCTCGCACGGCGCCAGGTCCTCGTCATCGATGCCGGGCAGCGTCGCAGCGGCTAAGCCAGCCACTCGCATTGCTCCCTGACAGGATGGTGCCGATCCTGCTGAGATCGCATGCTGGCGCGACGTTGCTTTGCGGCCACCGTCGCGCCTGCCCGTGAACTGTTCGCGCCTGTGCTCATGCTCGCCTTGACACCCTCGATGGGTCCATCCGGGATGGTCAACCATCCGGAACATAGCGGGCAGGCGGGCATCTTCACCAGCAGTCTCTGTGTCGCTCTCGTGGCGGCAAACAAGATCGAGGCTGGCAGGGTGATGATCAACGGTCCTCGAATCATCGATTTTGATCGCGGTGGCCGTTCAGTGTGTTCAAACACGAGGCGCCGTTAGACGGCACCGCAGCATCATAGCGAAGTGCCATGCAGGACGACTCCCTGCAGCATCGTCTCGCGCAGCCAAACACTTGCCGGATCACTGTTGTGAACGGCCGGACGTTTGACGGCCTGTGACGCGAAAAGGCAGCGGAAGATCTAGCATTTATGGGGGAAATGTTTTTTCGGAGTGCTTGACCCGCAGGAAGGGCATGACTGCCTATCGCCCGACCCGGCAAGGCCGCACTCATGACCGGCTGGGCTCGGATCCTGCATGCCGCGCCCGTGAGGTTACTTGTCGGAAGTGCGTCGAGCACAACGACGAGATGTAGTTCACGATCTTTGAAACGCGTGGTCAACTATCCAAAGTGTGGATGCCTTTCATCGAAACAAAC
>SAPZ01000038.1 GCA_004020875.1 Mesorhizobium sp. | reverse complement strand
CCGACGGCGGCGGGCTGCAGCTATGGGTCCAGCCATCGGGAACAAGGTTATGGCGCCTCGCTTATCGGTTCGACGGGAAGCAGAAGCTGCTGTCTCTGGGCAGCTATCCTGTCATTTCTCTCGCAGATGCCCGCGAAGCGCGCGATGAAGCTAAGCGCCTCCTCACGGCTGGTGCCGATCCGGCTCAGCAGCGCAAGTTCCAGAAAGCTAGTTCGCCAAAAGACACCTTTCGCTCAATCTCAGAGGAATATGTTGACAAGCTTAAGAAGGAGGGGCGTGCCGACCGGACAATCAGCAAGGTCAAATGGCTGCTCAACTTTGCCTATCCGACCATTGGCGATAAGTGCGTTCGGGAGATCGATCCAGCAACCGTCCTTACAGCCCTCCGTGCCTTGGAAATTCGCGGTCGCTACGAATCGGCCAGGCGACTGCGCTCCACCATCGGAACCGTGTTTCGGTACGCAATAGCGACCTCACGCGCCGAGGGAGATCCGACGCTGGCTCTGAGAGGTGCACTTGTCAGCCCAACGGTCACACCACGGGCCGCAATCACCAATCCGAAGGCCTTGGGTGGCTTGCTGAGGGCAGTCGATTCGTTTGACGGGCAGCCCACAACCCGAGCTGCCCTGAAGCTGATGGCGCTGCTGTTCCCACGCCCGGGCGAGTTGCGCGCGGCCGAATGGGATGAGTTCGATTTCGAAAGCTCCGTCTGGATCGTTCCTCAATCACGCATGAAAATGCGACGGCCGCATCGCGTACCCCTTTCGAGACAAGCCATCAGCGTCCTGAACTCACTTAGAGAAATCTCCGGTGGAGGGTCACTGTTGTTTCCTGGGGTCCGTTCGGGTTCGCGCCCAATTTCCGACAATACGCTCAACGCCGCCCTGCGCCGCATGGGCTACGGCAAGGACGAAGCTACCGCCCACGGTTTTCGAGCAACTGCGTCAACTCTGCTAAATGAGTGCGGTAAGTGGCATCCCGACGCGATAGAGCGGCAGCTGGCCCATATTGAAACCAACGATGTCCGTCGCGCGTACGCCCGAGCAGAGCACTGGGAAGAGCGGGTTCGGATGATGCAATGGTGGGCCGATTATCTTGATGAATTAAAGCGCAAAGACGCGTGCGTGATCTCAATCGCGGGACGCGGCAATCCTGCTGTCCATGCATTCTCGCGAGGATCCACTGCGAACCAAACGGCGACGGCTCACCAGACGCCGGGACGAATATCCGACGCTGCAAAGCGCGCTTACGTTCAAAAACGCCGCCCATTTTGAACGGCCCAATGGTGGACCTGAAAGATGTACAGAAATTGCCGTCTTATTTAGTGCATCGCTAGCGATGGAGGCTTTTCAGTACTGTGCCGCATCGATGGCGGCAGGAGAGCGCTCTTTGCCTGTTTCGGGGCCGATCCCAACGGTCCGGTTCTGGGGAACGCTCGGCGGTAAGCTGCCATTCTGGATCCCTCCTCGGCATCGAATGTTTCGGAAATGATGGCGCCGAGCCAGCCACGATGTACATGCACATCGAAGGTCGTGGCGATCCAGTGAAGCTAGCGGCGGCCGTGAACGCGGGCTTGCACGAAAGCCAGACGCCCCTTTCCGATGCACCGTCGGGCGGCAATGCGCCCTCAACTTCAATCGATGTCGAAACGTCCAAGATCGACAAGGCACTGGGCCACAAGGGCAAGGTGAACGGGGGAGTCTACCAGGTCAGTATCCCGCGCGAAGAAAAGATAACGGAAGCCGATGTGCCTGTGCCTGCCGCCATGGCCTCGGCCATCGCCATCAATTTCCAGCCGACAGGCAACGGGAAGGCGGCAATCACCGGCGACTTCGTGCTGGTCGCAAGCGAAGTCAACCCTGTGCTGCGCGCCCTGCGCAACAACGGCATCGAGGTGACTGCCCTGCATAGTCACATGCTGAACGAAGAGCCTCGTCTGTTCTTCATGCATTTCTGGGCCAATGACGACGTGGAGAAGCTCGCGCACGGGCTCGGGGCCGCGCTCGACAGGATTCATCTCGCGAGTGGCTGAGAAGACTGGAGGTCTCGGCCCGGCTCGGCCTCCGAGACCTCTACTCTCCACACGCAACACGCATAGGGAGCTAGGAAAAATGCCGTACAGCATCAAACCATTTGGCTGTGCTCCTGCGCGGATCAAAGGCATGTCGGAACGCCTTATCGTCAGCCACTACGAGAACAATTACCAGGGAGCCGTGAAGCGGCTCAACCTGATCGAGGAGCAACTTGCAGAATTGGATTATCAGTCCGCTCCGGGCTTTCTCGTCAACGGGCTGAAGCGCGAGCAACTTGTCGCAATGAATTCGATGATCCTGCACGAGCTGTTTTTTGACGGGCTCGGCGAGCAGAGCGCGCCGGCAGCGTCTCTGCGCGATGCTTTGGAGCGCGACTCGGCTGATGCGAGCGGTGGCGAAACGAATTCATCGCCATGGGCAAGGCACTGGGCGGAGGTTCCGGCTGAGTGCTGCTCACATGGTCGGCGCGCGACAACAAACTCGTCAATCAGTGGGCATCCGACCATTGCCACACGCTGGCGGCGGGCCAACCGCTATTGGCGCTCGATATGTATGAGCATTCCTATCACATCGACTTCGGCGCCAAAGCCGGTGGCTATATCGATGCTTTCACGGAAGCCGTGCGCTCGGCAAATGCGACGGCGTTCGTTGAGCGCTACAGCCGGCGAGTTGAACGTTAGGCGGTGCAATGCGCACGGCTATCATAGCTTTCGCGATTGCAGGGATGATCCAGGCTGCAATGAACGTCTGCCAGGCTGCGGATGCGCTTGATCCAAGTGCAAAGCATCTCGCTGCAACCCAATGGCTCTATATATCGGCCTCATTACCATGCTGGCCGGCATCGTCGGGCTGCGCTGGGCGAGCCAATCGCGCATCTGATTTGCAGTGCCGGCGGGCCGCGACCTGCGCGCCGCGCCCTCAGATCCGGCTGAACAGGTGATCCAGGATGGTGCCCTCGATATGGGCAAGCTCCGCCGAACCGTGCCGGCGCGGCCGGGCCACAGGCACGTCGAGGTCGAGGGCGATCCTGCCGGCGCCGATCACCACGACGCGGTCGGCGAGCGCGACGGCTTCGCCGACGTCGTGCGTCACCAGCACGGCGGTGAACTTCTGGTTCAGCCATATCCGTTCCAGAAGTTGCTGCATCTCAATGCGGGTCAGCGCGTCCAGCGCGCCGAGCGGCTCGTCCAGCGCCAGGATCTGCGGCTGGCCGACCAGGGCGCGGGCAAGCGCCACGCGCTGCTTCTGACCGCCCGACAGCACCGAGGGCCACTCGTCGGCGCGATCGGCGAGTCCCACCTCGCCCAGCATGGCAAGCGCCCGCCGCCTGGCGTCAGTGCCGTCGGCGATGCCGGTCAGTCCGATCTCGACGTTCTTCACCACGCTCGCCCAAGGCAGCAGGCGCGGCTCCTGGAACATGAAGCGCGTGCGGCTGTGACCCTCCTCGGCGGCGCCAAAGGTCAGCGAACCCCTGGTCGGGCGATCGAGCCCAGCCAGCAGTCGAAGCAGCGTGCTCTTGCCGCAGCCGCTCTTGCCGATGACGGCCAGGAACTGCCCGGCCCGCACGTCGAGACTGATGCCGTCGAGCACGATCTTGTCGCCGAAGCGTTTTCCCACCTCCTTGAAGGCGAAGGCCCGGCGGCCCTCGACCGAGCCGATCGTCCGGGCTTGCGCCGGCGTGGCGACGAGGGAGCGTGCGGCGATGAGGGCGGCGGCTGGCATCTTTGTTTTCACCCTTTCTGGAAGGCCGGGTGCCAGCCGAGCGACAGGCGCTCGAGCAGGCGGGCCAGGCTGTCGGCGAGCTTGCCGAGCAGCGCATAGATCAGGATCGACAGCACCACGACGTCGATCAGAAGGAACTCGCGCGCCTGCATGGCCATGTAGCCGAGGCCGGAACTGGCTGAGATCGTCTCGGCGACGATTAGGGTCAGCCACATGATCCCCAGCGCATAGCGCAGGCCGACGAAGATCGAAGGCAGCGCGCCGGGCAGGATCACCCGGAAGAACAAGGCGCGCCGGT
This sequence comes from Mesorhizobium sp., assembly GCA_004020875.1. Classification (GTDB taxonomy): domain Bacteria; phylum Pseudomonadota; class Alphaproteobacteria; order Rhizobiales; family Rhizobiaceae; genus Mesorhizobium. The sequence goes on along the minus strand of SAPZ01000038.1, from coordinate 39,324 downwards.
CCAGCCCATAGACCCGGCCCATCTCGACCAGCTGCGGATCGACGCTCTGGATGCCGAGCAGCGTGTTTACATAGATCGGGAAGAACACACCGAGCGCCACCAGGAAAAGCTTGGCTTCCTCGTCGATGCCGAACCACAGGATGACCAGCGGGATCAGCGCCAGATGCGGGATGTTGCGGATCATCTGCAGCGTCGTGTCGGTCAGCCCGCGGCTCAGCGCCGACAATCCGTTGGCCAGACCGAGCGCGAAACCGATCGAGCCGCCGATGGCAAAGCCCGACAGCGCGCGCAAAGTTGAGACGCCGATGTTGCGGACGAGTTCGCCCGACAAGGTCAGCCGCCAGAAGGCCCCGGCCACCGCGCTCGGTGCCGGCAGCACATTGGCGGGGATCAGGCCGGCGCGCGCCGCGGCTTCCCAGCCGGCGATGATTGCGGCCGGCAGCAGCCAGCCGGCCGCGCCGTTGCGGGAAAGGCGCGTGGCCAGGCTCATGACGCCGCCTGCAGGCGGCTGGCGCCGTGGAAGCCGACGGAGAATTCGTTGGCGATATCCTTGTGCGCCCGCTGCCGCTGCGTGCCGAGGCCAAGCCGCGGGAACAAAAGCTCGGCGACGCGGTAGGCTTCCTCGAGATGCGGGTAGCCGGAGCCGATGATGGTGTCGATGCCGATCGCCTGGTATTCGCCGATGCGCTCGACGATCTGCTCCGGCGTGCCGACCAGCGCCGTGCCGGCGCCGCCGCGCACTAGGCCGACGCCGGCCCATAGGTTCGGTGACACGACGAGCCGGTCGCGCCGGCCGCCATGCAGCTCGGCCATGCGCCGCTGCCCGACCGAATCCATCTCCTTGAGGAAACGCGCCTGGGCATTCTCGATCTGCGCCCCGGTGACATGGCTGATCAGCCGTTCGGCGGCGCGCCAGGCCTCGTCCTCGGTCTCGCGCACGATGAAATGCAGCCTGATGCCGAAACGCAGCTTGCGGCCGCGCCGTGCCGCCTTCTCGCGCGCCGAGGCGATCTTGCCGGCAACCTGCGCCGGTGGCTCGCCCCAGGTGAGATACATGTCGACGAGATCGGCCGCGAGCTCCTGGCCGACCTCGGAGGAGCCGCCGAAATAGAGCGGCGGCGGCTCCTGCAGCGGCAACAGGTCGAGGCGGCCGTTCTCGACGCGGTAGTGTTTGCCTTCGAAATTCACCCGCTCGCCGGAGACCAGCCCGCGCCAGATGGTGAGGAATTCCTGGGCCTGCGCATAGCGCTCGTCATGCGGCAGGAACACGCCGTCGCCGGCAAGCTCGGTCGGGTTGCCGCCAACCACGACATTGAGCAGCAGGCGGCCATTGCTCAGCCGGTCGAGCGCCGCGGTCTGGCGCGCCGCGAAGGTCGGCAGCGTCACGCCGGGTCGCAGCGCGACCAGGAATTTCAGCCTCTCGGTCAGCGTCGCGAGGCCGGTGGCGGTGATCCAGGAATCCTCGCAGTTCTGGCCGGTGGGCAAAAGCACGCCGGGGAATCCCAGCCGGTCGACCGCCTGCGCGATCTCCTTGAAGTAGCCGAATTCGGGCGGACGCTGCTGCTTCTCGGTGCCGAGATAGGTTCCATCGCCATGCGTCGGGATAAACCAGAAGAAATCGAGCGGGCTTGAAGATGCGGTCATGGCTGACACCCGAAGAGAAGACAGTCGAAAACAAGGGCGGCGCCGGGCGTTCGCCGCCCGGCGCCGTGGATGAAGATCAGTTACCCGGCGCGGTCCAGACGGCGTCGGATATCCGCACCGCTTTCGGGATCAGTCCGAGCTTGAAGAAGCGGTCGGCCGTCGCCTGCTGGCCGGCGACGATCTCGTCGGTGATCGGGTAGATGCCGAACTTGGTGCGGTTGGCGGCGATCGTCTGCGCGTCGAGCGGCACGCCGGTCACCTCATGCAGCGCCTCGGCCACCTTGTCGCGGTTCTGGTCGGCCCATTTCGCCGCGTCGCCGAGCGCGCCGATCGTGGTCGACACGAAATCCGGATGCGCCTTGGCGAAATCCTTGTTGGCGAGGAAATAGGTGTTGACCTTGAGCACATCGCTGGAGCGGGCGAGGACGCGCGGCTGGTAACGGGTCTCGGCGATGGCGAAGAACGGGTCCCAAACGGCCCAGGCGTCGATCTGGTCGCTGGCGAAGGCGGCGGCCGCGTCGGCTGGGCTGAGATAGACCGGCGTGATCTGGTCAAACGGGATGCCGGTCTTTTCAAGCGCAGCGACCAGGAGATTATGCGCGCTGGTGCCCTTGCCGACGCCGATGCGCTTGCCCTTGAGATCGGCCAGCGACTGGATCGGCGAGGCCGGCTTGACGAAGATCGCTTCACCGTCGCCATTGGAAGGCAGCGCCGCCGCATAGACGATGTTGGCCCCGGCCGACTGGCCGAAGATCGGCGGCGCGTCGCCGGTCCAGCCGACATCGATGGCGCCGACATTCAGGGCTTCCACCAGCGGCGGGCCGGCGGTGAACTCGACCCACTTGACCGTGACGCCCTTGTCGGCCAGCGCCTTTTCTATGATCTGCTGCTGCCGGGCGATTACCGGCAGGCCGGTCTTCTGGTAGCCGATGTTGAACGCCTTATGATCATCCGCCGCGGCGCCGAAGGATGTCGTCCCAAAGGATGCGGCAACGGCCGCCACTGCCAGCAGGCCGACGCCGAAAGCGCGTCTCGTCAGATTGACCATGACCCTCTCCTTCGTTGGTCCCGAATTGCCGGACCGTCTGGAATGAGGTCAGGCTAGGTAAATCTATAAAGTTAGTAGAGGAACTATCTTGCGAGTTAGAGGCACAAATCGGAATCATTTTCTACAAGCGGCGCCGAGCGGGCACAGCGCCCCGTCGGAGCAAAGAATGCTCCTGTGACCCGGTCACTGGGACCAGTACTGCCACGCCCAGTAGAAGCTCTCGTCGCGGGGCGGCAGGCGATCGCGCTCGCCAGCGAGAAGCACCGGCGTCGGCGATTTCGGTTCGTCTTTATCTCGTGTGTCGCTCGGCGGCAGACGCAACAGCCACGCGCCGACATGCGCGAACAGCACCGCGGTGGAATGGGTCATCGTCCTTCTCCTTCGCTTGCGTTCATTCCCGCCCCGCCCAAGGCACCAGGACCCGCTCGATCCGGCGGATGACGAATTCCAGGGCGAAGGCGATGATCGCGATCACCAGTATGCCCATGACCACCACGTCGGTGACCAGGAATTGCGCCGCCGACTGGATCATGAAGCCGAGCCCCCGCGTCGCCGCGACCAGTTCGGCCGCGACCAGCGTCGACCAGCCGGCGCCGAGGGCAATGCGCAGCCCGGTGAGGATCGAAGGCAGGGCGCTGGGCAGGATCACATGGCGGATGACCTGGGTGCGGGTGGCGCCGAGCGAACGCGCCGCGTCGACACGCTCGCGCGAAACGCCGCGCACCCCGGCGGCGGTCGACAGCGCCACCGGCGCCAGCATGGCGATGGCGATCACCAGGATTTTCGACGGTTCGCCGATGCCGAACCAGATGATGATCAGCGGCAGATAGGCGAGCGGCGGGATCGGCCGCAGAAACTCGAGCAGCGGATCGAACACGCCGCGCCCGATCCGGCTAATGCCGATGGCGAGGCCGACCGGCACGCCGACGAGGATAGCCGCGATCAGCGCCGCGAACACCCGCCACAGGCTGGCGGCGACGTGCTGAATGAGCGTCGCATCGACGAATCCGTCGCGGGCAACGACGACAAATTTCGCCCACACCGCGGCGGGCGAGGGCAGGAAGACCGGCGACACCAGCTGCAGCGAGGCCGCCGCGGTCCAGGCGGCGAGCAGCACGAGAATGGTGATCGCGCTGACCAGCCTAGCCGAGACGACCGTCCTTTTTGGCCGCGGCCGCGACCATGGCACCGAAAACCCGTCATTCTCGCCGGCCTTCGCGGCGGGCCTTTCGCTGTAGGCGCTCACGCTCATGCCGCCTCTCCTTCGAAGATCGCGTCGGTCAGCTCCGCGCGGCCCACGGCAAAGGCGGGATCGGCCTTGATCGCGCGGATCGGCTCGCCGGCGGCGTAGCGGCGGCCGAAATGGGTTTCGAATGTCCGCACCACATGGCCGGGTCCCGGCGCCAGCACGACGATGCGGGTCGCCAGCACCAGCGCCTCCTCGATGCCGTGCGTCACCATCAGCACGCCGACCTGGGCGGCGGCCCACAGATCGAGCAGCGTCGTCTGCATGCGCTCGCGGGTCAGCGCGTCGAGCGCGCCGAGCGGCTCGTCGAGCAGAAGGAATTCGGGTTCGGCGGCCAAGGCCCGGGCAAGGCCGACGCGCTGGCGCATGCCGCCGGAAAGCTCCCAGATGCGCTTGTCGCCGGCATCGCCGAGCTTGACCAGCGACAGCAGCTCGTCGGCGCGCCGGGCCCTTTTGTCGGCTGATGCACCGCGCAGCCTGAGCGCGAAGGCGACATTTTCCCGCGCCGTCAGCCATGGGAACAGCGCATCGTTCTGGAAGACCACGGCCCGATCGGAGCCGGGCCCGGTGATCGGCCGGCCGCCGACCGTGGCCAGCCCGCCCGCGGGCTCGACCAGGCCAGCGGCGACGTTGAGCAGCGAGGTCTTGCCGCAGCCGGATCGGCCGACCAGCACGACGAAATCGCCCCTGCCTGAATCGCTTTTGCCGATGTCGAGCGAAACGCGCTCGACCGCCGCCGCCGGCTGACCGTCATAATGAACGCTGACCTTGTCGAGGGTGAGATGCGTCATTCGGGCCTCTGCTGGATCAATGCGTTGGATTGGGGCCTGCCCCGAAGCCGCGCCTCGTAAGCGGCTTCGGGACAGGCAAGCGCAAGGCCAGGGAAGGAGGCCGCGCTTCCGAGCAATCCCGGAAAGGCGGTCATCCTTCCGGGAATTGCATGGAGAAAAGCTCAGTTCGAGGCGAGCGCCTCGCTGGCATATTTCGCCGTCACATATTTCGAATAGTCGGGCAGCACAGCGTCCACTTTGCCCTGCTCCTTGAGGAAGGCAGACGTTGCCGCGACGGCCTTGACGGTGGCGCCGCCGAGGAACTTGTCCGAGGCCTGCTCTTCGAGCGAAGGGAAGACATAGCCCTTGAGCAGTTCCGGCACCTCTTCCAGCTTGGCGCCGGTGAGCTTGGCGATCTTGCCGGCTTCCGGCGAGGATACCGACCAGGCCTCCGGCTTGGCGAGGAACTGGGCATAGGCCTCGCCCGTCACCTTGACGAAGTCGCGCACGGCTTCGGGGTGCTTTTCGGCAAAGTCGGTGCGCACGATCCAGGCGTCGAAGGTCGGCGCGCCCCAGGCGGCCACCTGCGAGGAGTCCAGCACCACCTTGCCGGTCGTCTTCACCTGGCCCAGCGCCGGGTCCCAGACATAGGCCGCGTCGATGTCGCCGCGCGCGAAGGCGGCGGCGATTTCCGGCGGCCTCAGATTGAGGATCTGGACCGACTTCGGATCGACACCTTCGTGCTTCAGCGCCGCGAGCAGGCTATAATGCGTGGTCGAGACGAATGGCACCGCGACCTTCTTGCCGGGCAGATCCGCGACCCTCTCGATGCCCGAGCCGTTGCGGGCCACCAGCGCTTCCGACGGACCGATCAGGCCGACGACGAAGATGGTCTCGATCGGCAATTCGCGGCTGGCGGCCGCTGCCAGCGGGCTCGAGCCGACATAACCGATATCGACCGAGCCGGAGGCGATCGCGGCGATGACGTCGGCGCCGGAATCAAACTTGCGCCAGTCGATCGTCGCCTCGGTCGCTTTTTCATAGGCGCCGTCGGCCTGCGGCACTTTCGATGGCTCGACCACCGTCTGGTAGCCGATGGTGATCTTGAGATCCTCGGCGCTGGCCGGACCGAGCAGAGCGGCGACCGTAAGCGCCGCCGACGAGAAAAGCCGAATGCGTCGTGAAAGGATTGACATTGAAAGGCTCCCTAAACCCTGAAAACTGGATTGCCGTTCTATCGTCCTTTAATTCTATCGTGTTTGTAGAGTTAAATCCTTCTAACGAAGCGGGCTTTATTGGAAAGTGCCGCTGGGTGCCGGCGGAACTGACGCAAAGGAACGGTCGCGGGGTGTCGCGCGAGGCTTTCGTTCTGGGCCGTGGTGCCTTTCAAATTGCTTCAGCTTATTCGCCGAGCCAAGGAACGGTCGAGCTTTTCGGCAGAACCGTCGCGGCGCGCCGAAGGTTCGTGCCGTGACGCACCGGGCGATGGCGCAGGATCGTCGCGCCGATTTGCCTTCCTGGACGTCGCCGCGCCGCCCGAATGACGACACATCAGACGAACCGGAGGATTTCCAGCCGCTGTGCCCGTGCTGCGGCGGACGCATGATCGTCATCGAGGTGTTCGAACGCTGGAGGGAGCCGCGCGGACCGCCACACGATTCCCATCGACCGGGAGCAGCACGCCATGACCCGACATGGCATGGTCGAGTCTTCAGCCGCCGCTTCGACACCGGCAACGGACCCGCGCGCGCCCATGGTGACTGTCGATGTCGACGGGGCCACATCCAACCGCGTGCCCGGTCGGCAATACCGCGCGGAGGCGCAACGAAGCAGCCTGTCCGCATCCACCTCTGCGCTTCCCAGCGGCGGCCGCGCCATCGCCGACAATTGGTCAGAAGGCAAAACTTCAGGATTTGCCGCTTGGGCACCGCCATATGACTATTCTGCGGCCAATCTGACATCGGATTTATTGGCGAGTAGGACGGCAATCTGATCAACGGCCTGCGCCGCCCGCTTCAGGATCAGTTCGGACCGGAGAACACCATCGATAAAATCCTTGTCGGACGCGTATACAGCCGTGGGCAGCGCGAAAGCCTCGAAGAATCCGAACAGCGGCCGGAGCTGATGCTCGATGATCAACGCGTGCCGTTCCCCGCCTCCGGTCGCGGTCAGCAGCACCGGCTTGCCCCTCAACGCCGAAGGATCGATCAGGTCGAAGAAATGCTTGAACAGGCCGGTATAGCTGCCCTTGTAGGTCGGCGAGCCGACCACGAGCACGTCGGCTGCAATGACCTGCGTCAGGATCGCCTGCCCCCGGTCATCGAGGTCGCGCGACCATTTGGCTGCGCCTAGCGAGGGACCGACATCGTCTATGTCATAGGTGTGTCCCGTCAGGCCATGGCGTGTCGCGATGTCCTGGACGACGAGGTCGACGAAGCTGCGCGTCTTCGACGGGCGGGTGATGTTGCCGGAAAAACCGACGATTACTGGGCTGGACATGGAAGGTACTCCAAGGGTGCTCCGGATTGACATTTGGGCGGCCCTGCCGGCCGCCGCTTGGCGAAGCCCGGCCGAGACCGGACGGCTTAGGCAGGGACGGCTCGATCAGCTCCAGGCGTGCAGCGGCGGGTTCTCGCCGTTGAGGAAATACTTGCCGAGGATCGAATATTTCCAGCGCACTGGATCGTGAAGCGTGTGGGTGCGCGCGTTGCGCCAGTGACGGTCGAGATTGTGCTCGGCGAGCGTCGAGCGCGTGCCCGCCAGTTCGAACAGCTTGTTGGTCGCCGCGATCGCGATCTCGGTCGACAGTATCTTTGCTTCGGCGGTAACGACCTGCGCATGCGCCACCGTCTCGGCGGTCGGCTCGGCGACTGCGCGGTCGATGGCGTGGCCGGCCTTTTCCAGCAGCGCCTGGGCCGCGTGCAGCCGAAGCGTCAGGTCGCCGATGGCCTGGATCGTGTAGGGATCGTCCCAGGCATTGTCGACGCCGCTGTCGATCCAGGCGCGGCTCTTGCTCCTGACGAAATTGATCGTCTCGTCGATCGCCGCCTGCGCGATGCCTGTGTCCACCGCCACCTGGATGATCTGGAAGATGGCCCCGTCGGCGGTCGGCTTGTCGTAACCCTTGTAGCCCGGAACGAGATGCGTCTTCGGCACCTTGACGTTGTCGATGATCACGGTGCCCGACAGTGTCGTGCGCTGGCCGAAGCTCGACCAGTCGTCGATCACGGTCAGGCCGGGCGCGCCGCGATCGGCGATGGCGTACCAGGCCCGGCCCTGATCGTCGAGCGCAACGATCGGCACCAGATGGGCAAGGAGCGCGCCGGAGGAATAGAATTTCTGGCCGTTGACGATGACATAGTCGCCGGCATCGTTGAACTTGGTCTCAAAATCCGCCGCGCGCTTGGAGCCGAATTCGGAAAAGGCGTTGCCGAACCGCGTCCCCTTCAGCGCTTCGGCAAAGAGCAGCGCCTGCTGATCCTTGTCGGAGACGGTGCGAATGGCCGCGACGACGCCCAGGTGGTTCTGCGCGATCTGGCCAATCGAGGAATCGGCCGCTGAGATGATCTCGATCACCTTGGCCAATGTGGCGTAGGACACTTCCGGTCCGCCGAACGCCTTCGGCACATTGATCGACCACAGGCCGCTCTGCGAGAATTGGTCGAGCTCGGCCACAGGCCAGACCCGCTCGCGATCGCGCTTGGAAGACTCCTTGACAAACTCGGCCGCAAGGCGATGCGCGACCGCGATCGCTTCGGCGTCGTCCTTGATGATATGCGCGGCCGTGGCCGGACGCGGCACCGGCGGAACGGCGGCCGCGGCTTTGTCGGTCTTCAGGTTGGACACAGTCATTTCTTGGCTCCTTGGGATTTCGGTTCACACGACGGCGTGAAGATGGGTTGGCTCGGTGGGCGAAGGCTGTTGTCCGAGATAGAAGGCGCGCACATCCTCGCGCTGGCGCAGGCTGGCGGCGGCGCCGAAGAGAACCGAGACCCCGTTCTCGAGCACCGTGGCGTGATCGGCATAGCCAAGCGCGACCGCCGAGTTCTGCTCGGCGACCAGGATCGACAGGCCGGCCTCGCGGTTCAGCTTCCTAAGCATCTGGAAGATCTCCTGGACGATGAGCGGGGCAAGCCCCATCGACGGTTCGTCGAGGACGAGCAGGCGCGGTCGCGACATCAGCGCACGGCCGATCGCCGTCATCTGCTGTTCGCCGCCCGAGGTCAGGCCCGACAAGGTCCGGCGCTTTTCCTTCAGGCGAGGGAAATAGGCATAGATCCGTTCCAGATCCCGATTAATCTCGGCACGGCTGCCGCTGCGGCCGATGCCACCGGAAACCAGGTTCTCCTCGACGCTGAGGCTCTTGAAGCAGTGGCGGCCTTCCAGCACCTGGACGAGCCCGGCGCGCACCAGGTCGCCCGGCTTTCGCCGCGAGACGTCCCCGCCATCGTAGCGGATGGTCCCGGCATTGACCTGGCCACGCTCGGCCGGCAGCAGGTTGGAGACAGCTTTCAGCGTGGTGGTCTTGCCGGCGCCGTTGGCGCCGAGCAGCGCCAGCATCTCGCCGCGCCTGATCTCGAAGCTGACGCCGTGCAACGCCGTGATGGCGTGATTGTAGGTGGCGTGGACATTGTCCACGGCGAGGATCACGTCATTGCCCGGCATCGCGCGCTTCCCTGATGTCTGCGAAATGGAGGACCGGGCGTCGGAGAACAGTCCGACGCCCGATCCGTGGGTCAGTTGGTGGCGGCGACCGCGTCGGCATCGGCGGCGGTGCGCAGCTTGATGCCCTTCTCGGCCGCGTAAGCCTCGGCCGACTTTTCGATGATTGGCCGCAGCAATGCCCAGTCGGGCGCGATCCAGTCGGAAACGACGTTCCACTTCTTGCCGTCCCACTGCTGGAAGGTCACGTAGCCTTCGCCCTCGTGGTTGTCCCAGCTAACGTTGATGGAGTGGAACAGGTCCTTGGCGCCGAGCGCCTCGACCTTGGCCGGATCAAGTTTGAGGTGCTCGAAGCCCCAGCGCACCTCGTCGCCGGTCAGCGTGCGATGGCCGAACTTCTCCTGCGCGATGCGGATCGCCTCGACATTGAGGATGCCGTTGACAATGCCGAGATTGTGGTAGACCGAGCCGATGCGCGACTTGTCCTCGAGATTGCCCTTGCCGGCGCCGTAGACAGTCTTCACGATCTCCTGCACCACCGGATAGGTGTTGCCCGAAGCCTGCGTGGTGATGGCGGTGTAGCCCTTGGCGGCGTCGCCGGCCGGGATGACGTCCTCTTCCGAATTCGACCAGACATTGCCGATGATGTGATCGACCGGGTAGCCGACCTTGACCGCTGTCTTCAGCGCCACCGGGTTCATCACGCCCCAGCCGCGCAGCACGACGAAGTCCGGCTTGGCGCGGCGGATCGTCAGCCACTGCGACTGCTGCTCGTTGCCCGGATGCGGCACCTCGATCTGCTGAACGGTGAAGCCGTATTTCTGCGCCAGCAGCTCATAGATCGGGATCGTCTCCTTGCCGTAGGGCGAGCCGTGGTAGAGCACGACGACCTTCTTGCCCTTCAGCTTGTCGATGCCGCCTTCCTTGGCAGCGATGTAGTTCACGATGCCGGAGGTCTCGCTGTAAGGGTTGAGCAGCAGCGGGAAGACGTAGGGGAAGACCCGCCCGTCGGTGGAGTCGGTGCGGCCGTGATTGACCGTGATCAGCGGCACCTTGTCGGCGGTGATGCGGTCGATCATGGCATAGGCGATGCCGACTGACAGCGGATTCCAGGCGGCCGGGCCGGCGTGGCTCTTCTGCCGCTCGTAGCATTCGACGCCGCGCTCGACCTCATACTGGGTCTCGCATTCGTCCCAGGTCAGCTTGACGCCGTTGACGCCGCCGTCGCGGATGTTGATCAGGTTGAGATAGTCGATGAACCCGCCGAAGAAGCCGGTGCCGCCGGCCGCGTAAGGCCCGACGCGATAGCTCTGCAGCGGGAAATATTGCTCGTCCGCGTGGGCCGCCGGCAAGGCCACCGACACGGCCAGCGCCGCCGAGATGGCGACCGCCTTTACTGTGCTGAGGAAGGTCATGGTTCCAGGTTCTCCAGTATGGGCCTTTGGTTTGGCCCTGGTTCATTCTCTGAATGCTTGGGGTGTTGGAGCGCAGGGCTGCCAAATGGTCTCAGCTCGATTGCCAGGCGAGCGAGAGCCGTCTTCGGACCCTGTCCCACAGGGCTACAAGCCCGTCGGGTTCCAGGATCAGGAAGAGGATGATGAGCGCGCCGAGCACGATGCGCTGGCTCATGTCGAGCACGCCGGAATCGAAGAGATCGCCGAGCAGGAAACCGCCGAGGCGCGACAGCACCAGCGGGAAGACGACGATGAGGGCGGCGCCGAGGAACGCGCCGCGTATCGAGGCGAGCCCGCCGATGATGATGATGAACAGGATCTGGAACGAGCGATCGAGGTCGAAGCCGGCCGGCTCCACGGTCCTCAGATAGGCGAACGCCCAGATGACGCCGGCGACGCCGATGATGAAGGACGAGATGGCGAAGGCCAAAAGCTTCGTCTTCAGCACCGGAATGCCGATGATGCGCGCCGCTGTCTCATTGTCGCGGATGGCGATGAAATTGCGCCCGGTCTGCGATGTGACCAGCCGGTGGGCCAGAAAGGTGAGGACGGCGACGACGGTAAGCGCGAAGAGATAACGGCCGACCGCGCCATCGAACTCGAAGCCTCCGATGGAAAGCTTCGGCGCATCTATGACGCCTGACGCCGAGTCGTTGGAGAACCAGTTGAACTTGGTCAGCGCCCATTGCACGAAAAACTGCGCGGCAAGCGTCGAGACCGCCAGATAGAAGCCTTTCAGCCGCAGGCTGGGCAGGCCGAAGACGATGCCGACGGCAGCAGCCACCAGACCCGAAAGGGTGATGCTGGCGGCCAGCGGCAGGCCTTCGACGCGCAGGTTGAAATTATAGGCGGCGAAAGCGCCGGCCGCCATGAAGGCGGCGCTGCCCAGCGACACCTGGCCGGCATAGCCGGTGAGGATGTTCAGCCCCACGCCCGCCAGGCTGAGCGCCAGGAAAGGCAGCAGGATCGCCTCGAACAGGTAGGAGTTGCCGATCAATGGGACGACGACATAGGCGAAGGCGATGAGGAGCAGCGGCGCCAGCCATTTCGGCAGGCCGGCGGCCGGAGACAGTTGCGTGGCGATGGCGCTCATCGTCAGACCCTTTCGACAAGCTTCTGGCCGAACAGGCCTGACGGGCGGATGAGCAGGAACACGAGCGCCACGACATAGGCGAACCAGCTCTCGATGCCGCCGCCGAAATAGTCGCCGATATAGACCTCGGCGAGCTTCTCGCTGGCGCCGATCAAAAGCCCGCCGACAATCGCGCCGAGGATGGAATCGAAGCCGCCGAGCACCAGCACCGGAAGCGCCTTGAGAACCACCAGCGACAGTGAGAACTGGACGCCGAGGCGAGCCCCCCAGAGCAGTCCGGCCACCAGCGCGACGAGACCCGCCGCGGCCCACACGCTGGCCCATATCAAGGGCAGCTTCAGCCCGACTGCGAGCGCGGCGAACTGGTCGTCGGCGACGGCGCGGAAGCTGAGCCCGATGCGGGTATAGCGGAAGAACAGCGACAACAAGAGCACCATGGCCGCGGCCACCGCGGCGGCGAAGATGTCGAACTGGCTGATCAGCACGCCGCCGACTTCTAGGGGCACGTCCTCGATGCCGAGCTCGAGGCCATGCACCTGCGTGCCCCAGATGAGCTGGGCCGCGCCCTCGATGATATAGGAGAGGCCGAGTGTGGCCATGAACAGGGTGATCGGCGGCTTGTTGGTGAGCGGCCTCAGCACCGTGCGCTCGATGCCGATGCCGAGCGCCACCATGATGGCGAAGGTGACGGCCACGGCCAGCGCGAACGGGACGCCGCGCTCGACGAGGCTGACGAAGGTCAGAGCAGCAAACAGAAGCAGCGCGCCTTGCGCGAAATTGAGCACTCCGGACGTCTTGTAGATCAGCACGAAGCCGATCGCGACCAGCGAGTACATGACGCCGGAGAGCAGGCCGCCGGTCAGCACTTCGAGGAAGAACTGATAGTCGAAGTCGCCGATCATATGCCTGCCCCGTCCTCGTTGTCGGAGGCGACGCCGAGATAGGCGTCAATGACGCGCTGATCGTTCCGGACCTCGTCTGGCGTGCCGTCGGCGATCTTGCGCCCGTAATCGAGCACCGCGACACGGTCCGACAGGCCCATGACGACGCCGACGTCGTGCTCGATCAGCACGACCGTGGTGGCGAAGCGGTCGCGCGCAGCGCGCACATAGGCTGCCATCTCGCTTTTCTCACCCGCCGTCATGCCGGCCATGGGTTCGTCGAGCAGAAGCAGTCGCGGTTCGGCGACCAGCGCGCGGGCAAGCTCGACACGCTTCTGCAGGCCATAGGGCAGCGTGCCGGCCAGCCGGTCGCGGACGTCGGTCAAGTGCAGGAATTCGAGGACCTGGTCGGCGCGCCCGCGCTGTTGCTGCTGCTCGCGGCGTGTGCGGCCGATGCCGAGGATCTGTTCGGCGAAGTTGGATCTTGTCCTGTAGGCAAGGCCGGATCCTACATTGTCGAGGACGCTGAGCCCCTTGAACAGAGCGAGGTTCTGAAAGGTGCGGGCGACGCCGAGACGCGCCAGCCTTTGCGTCGGGACCTGGGCATAGCGCGCACCATCGAGCCGGACATGACCGCGATCAGCCCGGTAAACGCCGCTGATGACATTGATCAGCGAGCTCTTGCCGGCGCCGTTCGGCCCGATGATGGCGCGTATCTCACCGGGCCGAACCGACAGATCCACATCCGCCAGCGCCACAACGCCACCGAAAGACAGCCCTATGCCCTCAAGGTCAAGAAGCGGCGCGGCATCCTCCGCGGTGGGCTGTCGAAGCCTATCGCCGTGATCCTGCAGCTGAGCGGCCGGCAGCCCTTGCGCGAAGATCTCCGGCGCATAGACTGAAGCCTCGACCGCCCCGAAGGCATGGTTTGATATCGGCATTCCACCGTCCCCAACTGTAACGAAGGCACGCACCGTCCTGGCCGCACGCTCGATGGAACATGCGGTTCGTCGTTGCCGGCTGGCCGGGCGATCTCCGGCCAGCGGCTGCAGTTGCTATTCGGCGGCGAGCGCCACTGCGGCTTCCGCATTTTCCAGCTCGCGCACGAGCGGAATGACGTGCTTGCCGAAATACTCGACCTCTTCCTGGAAATGCAGGAAGCCGAGCAGGATGAGATCGGCGCCGGCGCGCTTGAGATCGACGATACGCTCCGCCACCTGTTTCGGCGTGCCGATCAGGTTCGAGCGGAAACCGTCATTGTACTGGACCAGATCGTCGAAGGACGACTTCGCCCAGTTGCCCTCGCCTTCCGGTGAAGCCTTGCCTGCATTCTTGACCTCGTGGCCGAAGGCATTGACGGCCTCCGGATTGGCCTTGGCGATGATCTCGGCCAGCACCGCCTTCGCCTCTTCCTCGGTCTCGCGCACGATGGCGAAAGCGTTGACGCCGACCTTGACCGAATGGTTGTTGGCTTTGGCCTTTGCCTGGATGTCGTCGACCTGCTTGGCGATCTCGGCCGGGGTATTGCCGTTGGTGAAGTACCAATCCGAAACACGCGAGGCCATGTCGCGCGCGGCGCGCGACGAGCCCCCCTGGAAGATCTCGGGTAGCGGCTTCAGTGGCTTCGGCTTCAGCGAATACTGGTTGAAGCGATAGAAGTCGCCGCGGAAGGTGAAGCTGTCCTCGGTCCAGATGCCGCGCAGCGCGCGGATGAATTCTTCCGAGCGGCGATAGCGCTCGTCATGGTCGAGCCAATGCTCGCCGATGGCGTGGAACTCGCCGCGGAACCAGCCGGAGACGAGGTTGATGGCGACGCGGCCGTTGGTGAGGTAGCTGATGGTGGCGAGCTGCTTTGCCGCCAGCGCCGGGTTCCACGGCCCAGGCAGGATCGCGGCGATCACCTTCAGCGTCTTGGTGGCAGCGAGCAGGTCGTGGCTGAACGATACCGACTCATGCTGCTCGTCGGCGCCATAGCCGGCGGTGAAGCGTATCTGGCTCAGCGCATAATCGAAGCCCGCCTGCTCGGCGATCTGCGCCAGCTTGCGGTTGTATTCCGCCGAGTGGTTGGTCCTCTGCTCGATGTTCGAGATGACAAGGCCGCCTGAGACGTTCGGCACCCAATAGGCGAATTTGACTGCGTCGCGATCATTCTGTGGCATGGAGATCTCCCGTTTGGCCTGTCCCAACGATTGATCCGGACGTGGCCGGATCTCGCCACTAATTATTAGTCTACTGATTATATATACAAAGTAGGATTTTCTGTTTTGATGGCCCTGCCCGGACGGAAATACCAATTCGCTTGCCTGCACCGTCGTGGATTTTCAGCGCCCGCCCACGATCGACGACACGGCACCGAGTTGGGCTTCTACCTGCGAAGCGACCGTCTGCGCGTGCCGGGCCACTTCCGGCAGGCCCATCAACTCGCCGAGGGTGCCGCGCGCCAGCGGACCGGCGACGAACAGGCCATCGAGGGGCTTACCCTCCGGACCGACGGCACGGCTGTCCAGCGCGGTCTCTATCCCAAGTCCGTGGCGGTCGATCCGGATCAGGCCGACATCGGCAAGCGAGCGCAGCGCCGGATTGATCCGCAGCGTCTTGCCATGCGCCGGCCCCGTTGTGTTGATCACGGCATCGAAATGAAGGCTTTCGACCTGTCTCTTGCCACGTCGCCGCAGGTTGATCGTCAGGCGATCCCCTTCCCGGCTCGAGGCCACCAAGCCCGCCGCAATATTGTCGTACGTGCCTTGGGCATGACGGCGCTCCAGCACCGCCTCGACCTGTGGCGCGATGCGGAAGCGATGCACGTCCCAGAACGCGCGCAGCCGCCGCACCAGCCGGGTGCGCTGATCTTCGTTGAGAGCAGACCAGATCACCGGTCCCTGCAGCCGCAGTTGATCGAAGACCGACTGCCAGTTGACACCGCAGGCATCGGCCGCTGCCAGCGTCGAGCGGATATTTTCTAGCAATCCGAGCGCGGTCGCGGCGGGCGCGGAAGTGAAATCGCCAAAAGGTTCGCCACGTACCTGCGGGTGACCGCGCGAACGCAATCCATGGCGTGACACAGCCAGGATAGGCCCGCGATGGCCGCGGCGATCGAGCTCGGCGACGGTGTCGGCCGAGGTCAGACCGGAGCCGACGATCAGCACCGACGCTTCGGGAGCGATCGCACCAAGCGCATCGCCAGAGTAGACGTCGGCGACGAAACCACCCGTATCGGCGATCGGCTCCAGCGCGACTGGAACATCGGGCGACGGATGCGTCATGGCAAGAACCACCATGTCGGCGGCGATCGGTTGACCGGAAGCGGTCACGATCCAACCGTCGCCGTTGCGCTTCACGTCGCCGGCACATTCTCGAACATGACGGATCGCTCCGCTGGCGATATGCGGCGCCAACTGCTCGGCAACGTAACGGCCGAAGACCTGGCGCCTGGGAAAGATGTCGCCGTTGCGCCACACCGCATCCGGGTCGCGCTCGGCCTCGCCGTCATGCGCCAGCCAGCGCGAAAAATGCTCCGGCTCGTCCGGCGACAGGCTCATCCTGGACGCTGGCACGTTGACGCGATGCGACGGCTCCTCGCTGGAATAGGCCAACCCGCCGCCAAGGAACGGGCGCGGCTCGATAACGGTGATCAATGGCCGCGCGGACTGGCGCGCCAAGTGCCAGGCCACGGCCGCGCCGGTGAAGCCACCGCCGAGGATGACGACATGGTGGCGTGGCCGTGGCGGCAGCACGTTCACGAGGCGCTGGCGAGCGATTTCGGACGATGGTCGCCGGCGATGGTCTCGCCGAACGGACCCGTGTTGACGGACGATCCGGCTGCCTTGACCGGGTGATCGGTCGGCAAATGCGGCAGGACCAACTCGCCGAAACGGTACGCTTCTTCGAGATGCGGGTAGCCCGAGAGGATGAAGGTATCGATGCCGAGCCGCCTATATTCGTCGATGCGTTCGGCAATGGTGTCGGGATCGCCGACCAGCGCCGTGCCGGCACCGCCGCGCACCAGGCCAACGCCGGCCCACAGGTTCGGCGCGATCTCGAGCTTCGAGCGGTCGCCGCCATGTAGCGCGCTCATGCGCGCCTGGCCGACCGAATCCATGCGGGCAAACACCTTCTGCGCCGAGGCGATGGTCGCATCGTCGAGCCGGCTGATCAGCCTGTCGGCCGCCGCCCAGGCTTCCTCGGTGGTTTCGCGGGCGATGACGTGCAGGCGGATGCCGAAGGAGAGCTTGCGGCCCGCTTTTTCGGCGAGCTCGCGCACGCCGTCGAGCTTGCGCGCGACATCGGCGGGCGGCTCGCCCCAGGTCAGGTACTTATCGATCTCCTGCGCCGCCACGGTCGATCCCGCATCGGAAGAACCGCCGAAATAGAGCGGCGGATAAGGCGTCTGCACCGGTGGGAACAGGAGGCGGCCGTCCTCGATGCGGAAATATTTGCCCTGGTGTTCGACCGTCTCGCCGCTTAGCAGGCGCTTGTAGACCTGCAGGAATTCGTGCGTCACGTCGTAGCGCTCGGCATGCGACAAGAAGATGCCATCGCCCTTGTTCTCCAGCGGGTCGCCGCCGGTGACGACGTTGATCAGCAACCGCCCATTGGAGATGCGGTCAAGCGTTGCGGTCATGCGCGCGGCAAGGGTCGGCGACTGCAGCCCGGGCCGCACCGCGACCAGGAATCGCAATCGTTTCGTAAGGGGCGCCAGCGCCGAGGCTGCCACCCAGGCATCCTCGCAGGATCTTCCGGTCGGCAAGAGCACGCCGTAATAGCCGAGCGTGTCGGCAGCCTGAGCCACCTGGGTCAGGTAGTCGAGGTCGACCGCCCTGCCGCCTTCGGACGTGCCGAGATACCGACTGTCGCCATGCGTGGGCAAGAACCACAGCACCTTGATGCGGCCGGGAATGTCGTGAGCCATGCCTGTTTGTTCCTGATTGAGCAAGACTGCGTTCGCCTTTGACTCGTGCAGCCACGGCGATCACGCCATGGAACATTATGCTATTAAATCTGTAGAGATTGTTTTGTTCTAAATCGCGGACCGGCTTTGGAAATTCCTGTCTGAAGGCGCCGGGTCCTCACAGCTTCTATGTTTTCGGGTTTCGCGGCCGTGGTGGAACAGGTCTCTCAGCGTTTCTCCATGGCGATATACCCACGAACAGCTTGCCGACATTGCGCCCCTGCAAGAGGCAATAGAACAGTAGCTACGCGGGTTGGGTCGGGCATTTGCAGCTTGGGCACCGCACTGCGCCGATCGACTGAGGCAGATCGACGTCAGTGCCTATTGTCTTCGAAGGCGCCGCCCCCTTGAGCGATCAGGTTGGTGGCCATGACCAGCGAAACGATTGCGCCCGAATTGAAGACCACGACCCACCATTTGCCGCCGGTGAGGAAGCCGTAGCCTTCGGCGACCGCCAGGCCCCAGTCGGCCGAAGGGGGTTGGATGCCGAGTCCGAGGAAGCTCAGCGTAGCAATCGAGAAGAAGGCATAGCCCAGCCTCGTGATGAGCTCGATGAGGATCGTCTCCCTGACATTGGGCAGGATTTCCAGCACCATGATGCCAAAGGCATTCTCGCCCCCGAGGCGGGCCGCGCTGACATATTCGCGCTCCTTCTGCTCGCGCACCGCGGCGCGCACGGTCCTCGCCACGAGCGGCGCATACGCGATGGCGATGACCAGGACAACGGTCAGATTCGAAGGCCCCAGAGCCACCAGAGTCATGGTGACGAGCACGATGAAGGGGAAGGCCATCAGCGTGTCGAGCAGCCTGGCTCCGATCGCATCGACCAGGCCGTCGAAATAGCCGAGCGCCAGGCCGATGATGGTGCCGGCGGCGACGCCGCCAAGCGTAGCGAGCGGCGCAACCAGCAGGATATCGCGTGATCCGACGATAATGCGGGACAACACGTCGCGGCCGAGGTGATCGGTACCGAACCAGTGCGCCGCATCCGGCGGCGTCAGCGTGGCCAGGAAATCCTCGGCATAGGGATCGTAGGGAACCAGCCGGCCGCCGAACAGGGCGCAGGCGATCCAGAAGGCGAGGACGAGCGATCCGATGATGACGGAGACAGGAAGGCCACGCACGGCCCGGGCCAGCCTGCCGGCGACCCGCAGGAAGGCAGGCGCGTGCGACGGCGCCGGGAACTCCAAGAGATCCATCATAGCAACGCCCGCCGCCGCTGCCGCGGGTCGAGCAGCGCCTGGATGAGATCGCCGATGGCGGCCGACAGCACGAAGATCGCCGCCATGACAAGCACGCCTGCTTCCAGCATTGGGAAATCGCGCGACTTGGCGGCGTTCAAAACCAGATTGCCGAGGCCCTGGATGCCGAACAGCGCCTCGATCACCACCAGCCCGCCGAGCATGTAGCCGCTCTGCGTCGCCAGCACCGCGATCGTCGGCGTCAGCGCGTTGGGCAGCACGTGGCGGACGATGACCTGCCGGCGATCGAGACCTTTCAGGATGGCGGTGCGCGTATAGTCGGCGGCCAGCGCCTCGATGACGCCGGCCCGCGTCATGCGCGCCAGATAGCCGGCGAGATTGAGCACCAGCGGCAGCGCCGGCAGGATGAGATAATAGCCGCTCGTCCAGAAGCCCGCGCCATCGGGCGCTGCACCCGTGATCGGCAGCCAGTCCAGCCACAGGCCGAAGACCAGAAGCAGGAGCAGGCCGGAGACGAAATCCGGGACGATGCCGAAGGAGACGCCGGCGAGCACGATCAGCCGATCGGCGAGCCGACCCTGGTTCAAGCCGGCGACGATGCCCGCGCCGACGGCCAGCGGCACAAGAAACAAAAGGATGATGCCGGCAAGTGCGGCCGAGCGGCCAAGGCTTGCCAGCACGAAGGGCGCGACCGGCGCGCGCATCGACAGCGACGTGCCGAAGTCGCCGGTAAGGGCCGCGCTGAACCAGTGCCAGTACTGGGCGAGCACCGGCTGGTCGGCGCCGAGCTGCCTGTTCAGGGCGGCGACGGCCTGCGCATCGGCGAACGGACCGAGCATGACGCGCGCGACATCGCCGGGCAGGACCTGCCCGGCGAGGAAGACCAGCGCGCTGACCAGCCACAAGGTGAGGAGCAGCGAGGCCAAGCGCGCCGATAAGGTGCGGCCGGTCAGCATCCGGCGTCCCGCCTGGCTTGGCGTTTCCGCGTCATGCCTGGACGAAGGAAACGCGATCGAGCAAGAGATGCGAGATCGCCGTGAAGCGCACCCCCTCGACCTTCGCGCTGGCGATGCGGCTGTATTGCGAGAAGTAGCTGATGATCTGCGGCGTCTCATCAAGCAGCAGGGTCTGGATCTTGCGGGCCGCGATGCGCTGCGTCTGCAGGTCGCTGGCCTTGCCGTATTCGACCAGCAAGGCGTCATAGTCCGCATTCTTGAAATGCGCGGCGTTCCAAGCGCCGTCGCTTTTCAGTGTCGCGTTGAGGAAGATGTCGGGCGTGCCGCGATGGCCGAAATCGGTGATGCCTAGATTGGAATCGAGCCACGGCGAGCTGCCGAAGGTCGCCGATCCGTAATAGGCATCCTGCGGCAGGACGTTGAGCTTGATGTCGATGCCGGCCTTCTTGGCGAAGTTCTGGATGATCACGGCGTAGTCGGGGATGTCGTAGGCGCGCTCGGTGGTCAGCGTCACCTCGAAGCCGTTGGGCACGCCGGCCTCGGCCAGCAGCCGCCTGGCCTCGGCGATATCCTGCTTACGCTGCGGCACCGACGGGTCGGCCGAGGGGAAGATCGGCGCGAAGGGCGTGTCGTTGCCACCGATGGCGCGACCCTTGAGCAGGCCCTTGACGATGGCTTCGCGGTCGAGGGTGAGCGCCAGCGCGCGGCGAATGCGCTTGTCGGTGAACGGCGCCTGGTCGGTCCTGAGATGCACGGCGTCGTGCGAACTCGCCTGGACGCTAAGCAGCTTGAAGTTGGCATTGCCCTCGATCGCCAGCTCGAGGCGCGTGGTGCTCGGGATGACGTCGAGCTGTCCCGCCTGCAACGCCACGACCTGCGCCTGCTCGTCGTCGAAGAATTTTATCTCGACGCGGTCGGGCAGCGCCTTGTCGCCCCAGTAGTCGGGATTGCGCACGAAGCTGGCGCCCTGCTTGGGGCGGAAGGATTCGAGCTTGAATGGGCCAGTGCCGTTGAAATTCTTCTCGAACTCGCCGGCATAGTCGGCCGGCAGGATCACGGCGTTGTAGACGTCGGACGAGACATAGAAGGGGAAATTCGAGTTCGACTGGTCGAGATCGAAGGCGACCGTCTGGTCGTCGACGATCTTGGCGCCGCCCTTGGAGAGGATGCCCTTGTAGGCGGAGAGCGCCGAGGAGCCGCTGTTCGGATCGACCAGACGCTCGAAGCTCGCCACCACGTCCTTGGCGGTGACGGTGCGGCCGTCATGGAATTTCACGCCGGGCCGCAACTTGAAGGTCCAGCGCTTGGCCGTCTCGTCGGCTTCCCAGGAGAGCGCCAGCTTCGGCTGCAGCCCGTCCTTGGGATCGTCGAGGATCAGATACTCGCCGACCTGGCTGAGAACGCCGATGCTGGCCGGATCGGTGACCGTGACCGGATCGATCGCCTTGGTCGGCTGGCCGAGCCCGACGCGAACAGTGCCGCCGGCTGCAGCCGCGCGGGCCTGACCGGAGAAGCCCAGCCCTTGCGAAGCGGCGAAGCCGGTCAGGCCGATGAGAGCGGCATATTTCAACAGGTCGCGACGCTTGAGATAGCCATTGGCGTATTCGTCGACGGCGACGTTCCAGATGTCGCCGGAGAGATTGCGAAGGGCGTCGATTTCGTTGCGCTTGTTCATTTTTGCCTCTGTGAAAATTGTGGTCTTGAAAATGGACGAGAGGGCCGGATCAGACCGGCTGGCCGTCGAGATGGATGCGGTCGACTGCTTGCGGATAGAAGGCGATCAGCCCCTTGATCTTCGGCATCTCGGCGATCGGATCGCGGTAAGCCCAGGCGATGTCCTCGTGCAGCGAACCGTCCTTGCGCACGCCGGACCAGTAGGAGGCGATGCCCTTGTAGGGACATCGGGTCCTCGTCAACGAGGCCCTCAACCGGTCGAGCCGGAGATCCTCCAGCGGCAGGTAGAAGCGCGTCGGCAGATGCGTTTCGAACAAGAGGACGGGACGGCGGCTGTCGGCAATCGGCTCGCCATCGAACCAGATCTCGACATGGCTGGAGCTCTGCAGCACGTCGATGCGCGCATAGGGATCGCGGGCATGGCCGAAGACCTCTTCGTCCTCCTCGAACCATTGGTCGACGAGGTTCCAGGTGAAAGCGACGCGGCCGGCGAGCGGCGCGAGATTCTCGTCCGGCGGCGCCGTGAACGACCAGGCGGCATCGGCGGCGCGCCGGTCGCCCGCTTTGATATCCCAGTATTTGGTCTCACCGCCGACCGGATGCTGCTGCCCCTGCTTAGACGGTTTCAGCATCGACTGGTCGACCGCCGCCAGCGGGAAGAAATAGATCGGCAGGAAATGATTGGAGCGCAGCACCAGAACGTTGCGGCTGTCGGCGATGATACGGCCGCCGAACCTGACGCGGATGCGCTTCGGGCTGTGCAGGACGTTGATCAGTTGCGGCGCGGTCGCCTCGCGCGGCTGCAGTCTCGGTGCGGCGGTCATGACGGCACTCCTCAGGACACGGCGCGCTGGTTGGCGCGCTGCTCGGCAAAGCGATTGGCGGGGCGGGCAAGCCCGAAGCGGTCGCGCAGCGTTCCAGGCGCGTATTCGGTCGGGAAGACGCCACGGCGCTGCAGCTCGGGCACGACCTGTTCGGCGAAGTTGATCCAGTCTTCCGGCAGCAGCGGGAACATCAGGTTGAAGCCGTCGGCCGCGCCGGCCTCGAACCAGTCCTGCAACTGGTCGGCGATCTGCTTAGGCGTGCCGGCGATCGTCGGCACCGAGCCGCTGTTGGCAAGCTTGCGAGCGATCTCGCGCAGGGTCAGGTTCTGCGTGGCCCACTGCCTCACGCGATTGAGCGAGGTGCGGCCGCCGTTGAAAGTGCTTTCATCTGGAAGCTGCGGCAGCGGGCCGTCCGGCGGATAGGCCGAGAGATCGATACCGCTCCAGCTCGACAGGAGATCGATGCCGACGCGGTCCGGCAGCAGCGTCTGCAGATATTCCTGCCTGTCGCGCGCCTCGGCTTCGGAAGCGGCGACGATCGGCAGGATGCCGGGCAGGATCTTGAAGCTCTCCGGCCGCCGGCCGTGACGGGCAAGACGCTCGTTGATGTCCTCACGATATCGGATGCCGTCTTCCTTGGTGCTGTAGATGGCGAAATGCGCGTCGGCATGGGCGGTGGCGAAGTTCTTGCCGTCCTCGGACGAGCCGGCCTGGACGATCAGCGGGTGGCCTTGCGGCGGGCGCGAGACGTTGAGCGGTCCGCGCACCTTGAAATGCGTGCCGCGATGGTCGAGCACATGGACCTTATGGGGATCGGCGAAATAGCCGGTTTCCTTGTCGAACAGCAGGGCTTCGTCTTCCCAGCTGTCCCACAGCCCCTTGACGATATCGAGGAATTCCGCGGCGCGCTGGTAGCGGAAGGCATGCTCGATATTGCCGTCGCGGCCGAAATTGCGCGCCTCCTCATCCATGGCCGAGGTGACAACGTTCCACGACGCCCTGCCGCCGCTAATGTGGTCGAGCGAGGCGAACAGGCGCGCCACATTGTAGGGCTCGCTGTAGGAGCTCGAGGCGGTGGTGATGAGCCCGATATGCTTCGTCACACTGGCCAGCGCCGAAAGCAGCGTAAGCGGCTCGAGGCGGGCATTGGCGTAGTGCGCAACGCCGCTCTTCACCGAATCCCAGATCGATACGTGGTCGGCGACGAATATGGTGTCGATCCTGGCGCGCTCGGCTGCCTGAACGAGCTCGCGATAGTAATCGAAGGAGAGCACTTCCCGGCCGGGCGCGCGTGGATGACGCCACGACATGCGATGGTCGCCCTGCGGGTTGAAGAAGAACGCGCTGAGGATCAATTGATTTTGCGCCATGCCGGCCTCCTTGCAAATCGCTGGGAGAGACGAGCGCCGCGTTGTTCGGCGTGACCCGGTATCTCCAATTTGCAAAAGGCTAGATTGCGCTCGGGCTTTATTCGAGTAATTTTATAGATATAATATACTATGCAAGCGGAAGCGATTGCCCTCGATCAGGGCACCGGCAGAAAGCGATTTCGAGGTCTTGATGTCCCCTTCGGTGCTGAATGTGGAGAAACTTTCCATCGCCTATAGCGGGAAAAGAGGATGGCAATCCGCCGTCGATGGCGTGTCGCTCGCAATAGGCCAAGGCGAAGCGTTGGGACTCGTCGGCGAATCCGGCTCGGGCAAGAGTTCGGTAGCGCTGGCCATATTGCGCTACCTGCCGGGAAATGCACGGATCACCGCCTCGGCGCTGCAGTTCCAGGGCCGGGAAATCGGCAGCCTCTCTGGCGAAGAGCTGCGTGGTCTGCGGGGCAATCGCATCGCAGCGGTCTACCAGCATCCGGGCGCCGCGCTCAGCCCGGCCATGACGATCGAAAGGCAGATCGGCGAGACGATCATGCGTCATCGCCCGGTGGGCCACGAGGAAGCGCGCTGGCGCTCGGCCGAGTTGCTGAAGCGAGTACGGGTGGCCAATCCGGAGCGGGTGCTCGATCTCTATCCGCATGAGCTCTCCGGCGGCATGCAGCAACGTGCCAACATCGCGATCGCCATCGCGCTCGACCCGGCACTGCTGGTGCTGGACGAGCCGACGACGGCACTCGACGCCAGCGTGCAGTCGGAGGTGATCGCGATCCTCGACGACCTGCGCCGCGACCACAAAACCAGCATTCTTCTCATCAGCCACGACATCAACCTGATCCGCCGTTCCTGCGACCGGGTGGCGGTCATGCAGGCGGGCGCCGTGGTCGAGAGCGGAGGCGCCGAGGATGTGTTTGAGAACCCGGCCCATGCCTACACCAAGGCGCTGATCGCCTCGATCCCTGCGCTCAATTTCACCAAGCGCGACGGCCGGCTGGCCGAAATAGGCACGACCATTCTCGATCGCCCCGACGCGGTCGCCGCTGTTCCCGATCCAACGGACGGGCAAGTCGCCATCGCGTGTAAAAACATTAGCCATTCCTTCGGCGACCAGGCAGTGCTGCACAATGTCGATCTCAGCATTGAGCGGGGTAAGACCTTCGGCCTGATCGGCGAATCCGGCTCGGGCAAATCGACCCTGGCAAGGATCGTCACCGGGCTCCAGACGCCCACCAAAGGGTCGGTCGAGCTGTTCGGCAGGACGGTGGCGCCGCGCGCCGAGAGGCGGGCGCCGACGGAGCGGCGCGACGTTCAAATGGTTTTCCAGTCGCCGGACCGCACGCTCAATCCGCGCCACCGGATAGGGCGGATCATCAGCCGGCCGCTGCGGCGGCTTGCCGGGCTTGGCAGGAGAGATGCGAAGAACCGAGTCGGCGACCTGTTGCGCTCCGTCCGGCTGGCCGACACGACCGCCGAGCAGAAGCCACGCTCGCTTTCGGGCGGCCAGCGACAGAGGGCGGCGATCGCGCGGGCCTTCGCCGGAGCGCCAAAAGTGGTGGTGCTTGACGAGCCGACCTCGGCGCTCGACGTCTCGGTTCAGGCGACGGTGCTCAACCTGCTCAACGACCTGCAGCACGACAAGGACACGACCTACCTGTTCATCAGCCACGACCTCAGGGTCGTGCGCTACATGGCCGACAGGATCGGCGTGCTCTATCGCGGCCGTCTCGTCGAGACTGGCTCATCGGAGCAGGTCTTTCGTGGACCCAATCATCCATACACGAAGCTGTTGTTAGCACCATCTTCAGAAGACCGAGTGCCAGTCCCGTTCACCCAGGGCGAAGCCTCGGCGGAGTTCAAAAAGGGATGCTGCTTTGCCGACCGCTGTGCCTTAGTTGAAGAAGCCTGCCGAATGGCGGAACCGCCGATCAGAGGCCTCGGACCGGGTCACATGATTGCTTGCTATAAGCGGCAGGGGTGATGATTCCGCAATGGCGCTGTGCTGGCTTTTCAGCTTGGCGACGTTGGACTGCCAAACTATGTCGGCTTTCGGGCGATCGCGAAGCCAACCTTAACGGCCGACATAAGGGCGCAAAGCTGCCGTTTGCTCGATATCGATCAGACTACTAATCTGAGAAGGGGGCCCACACCGGACTGGCGACTTTCAGGATGGCCAAGCTGCACAGCGACGGATACGCCCAGCCTGCCGCTTATCGGAAATTGATGCGGCGCAATTCGATAATTGCCGCGCTGTGGTCGAGGTCGCCACCGCCATTGTCGACGAGGCCGCGGAAAATCCGGTCGACCTCGGTCGCGACGGGCAAAGTCAGGCCGAGCGACGCCGCAAACGTAAGCGTCGTGCCGGTATCCTTAATCTGATATTTGGCCGGACCTCCCGGCACGAAATCGGCCTCGATCATGCGCAGGCCGTGCTGGCGAAACACCGTCGAGTCGGCGAAACCGCCGAGCAGCGCCTCGCGCACGCGCGCCGGATCCGCGCCACCTCGTTCCGCCAACAGCAGCGCCTCGGCGACTGCGCAGATGTTGCTGGCGACAATCAGCTGGTTGGCGAGTTTTGCAAGGCTGCCGGCGCCAACCGGGCCGACATGCGTGACACGCCCCAGCGGAGCGAGGACGGGCCTCAGCGCGTCTATGGTGTCGGCGTCACCGCCCCCCATGATGGCAAGCGTCCCTTCATCCGCGCCTTTCTCCCCGCCGGAGACGGGAGCGTCGGCGTATCGGATGCCCTTTTGCGCCGCAAGTTCCCCTTGCCTGCGCGCCGTCTCGACCGGAATGGAACTCATCACCACAAGCGTCGACCCCGGCTGCATTGCATCGACTGCCGCATTCGTGCCGAACAGCACCTCGTCGCAGACTGGTCCCGAGCTCAGCATCGAGATCACGACATCGGCATCCCGCGCCGCCTCTGCCGCCTCGGCGGCAACGCCGACGCCGAAGCGCTCGAGCGCTTCGGCCTTGCCGGGGCTTCGGTTCCAGACCGTCACGGCAAAGCCGGCCTTCGCCAACTGGCGGGCCATGTGGCCGCCCATGATGCCTGTTCCAATGAAACCGATCCTGGTGGCGCTCATTGCGGCGACCGGTGCCGGATCAGCCATTTTCGAGAGCGGCGAAGCGAACGACCGTCTCTTCGACCTCGAGCGCCTTCATGGCCGCCTGGAAACGCTTCAGATGCGGGGTTTGCAAATGCGCGTCGAATGCGGCGCGATCGTCATAGATCTCGTAGAACAACACCATGTCTTCGGCGCTCTCCGGGCAGACGACATCGAAGCGGCGGCAGCCCGCCTCGTCGGCGAGCGAATGCTGGGCGTCGTCCAGGGCAGCATCGAGAAATGCGGTCCTGACCTGCGGCCTGACGCGGAATTCGGGGATCACCACGAAGGGTGGCAAACGGTGCTCGCTCATGACTTTCCTTCCGGGACGATCAGGCGGCCACGCTCGGCGTAGGGCGGAAGCGCTCTTCCATTTCGCTGCGCAGCTTCACCACGTCGAGGTCGTTGACCAGCTCGACATCATTGACGCTCACGATCTGGTCCTTCCTGACGGCGCGCTTCAGCCGAACATTGTGCGCGAGACCAATCGGAAGCGCTGCGTGCTCGAGGCTGATCGAGGCTGGAATGGCGTTTGCCCAGACCGCGTAGCCGCCCTCGCCGTCCAGCATCTCGCCGGGCTGCATGTCCTTCTTGGCGGTCGCCACCGCATCGCCGCGGAACTCCTTCGACGACCCGGTTGACTCGTTGCGCAGCACGGCCGACAGCACGCTGATCGAGGTCTCCAGCCCGATAATGTGGAAGGGCCGCCACATCGAGGCGTACCAGCCGGACGGATCGGTCAGCAGCCCATACTGCTTGAAGCAGGCGCGCGAATACTCGTTGTGCGCCTTGAAGGTGACGAACACGCCGTAGCGGATGTTGTTGAACACCTCGCGGCCGTCCGGCTCCTGGCTGGCGGCGATGTCGACCAGGCCCGAGCGCGCCATGCGTCCGCCATCGGCGGCCGGGCGGAACACCTTGGCAAGATCGTGCAGGCCGCAGGGCGGGAAGCCCAGCCCGGCATCTGGACAGTCGAGACCGGTGCCGTTGGCGACCGCGGCCATCTCGATCGCCGCCTTGGTGCCGTCGGTGAAAGAGTTGTACATCTTCGGATTGAAGTCGCCCTTGGCCACCTCCTCCTCGCTCCAGCCGAAGAAGCCCCAGACCGTGTCGGGCGTGGAATAACGGTAGCGCGGCTCGAAATTCATCCCCTTGCCTGCCGCCGTCACTTCGAAGCCGGTCGCCCGCGCCCAATCCACCAGCTCGCAGATCAGCGCCGGCTGGTCGCCATAGGCCATCGAATAGATGACGCCCTTCTGGCGCGCCTTCTCGGCCAGGATCGGTCCGACCATGACGTCGGCCTCGACATTGACCATCACGACATGCTTGCCGGCCTCGATCGCGGCGAGCGCATGGCGGGTTCCGGCAATCGGATGGCCAGTCGCCTCGATCACGCATTCGATCTCTTCGCAGGCAAGCAGCGCGGCGACGTCATCGGTAACGAAGGTCGTGCCGTTCTTCACCGCTTCGCCAGCATCCTTCGCCTGATACCGCTCTGCCGGCCAGCCGACGCGCTGCAGCGCGTCCCGCGCCTTGGAAAGGTTCAGATCGGCCACCGCGACCATATGGTATCCGGCGATGCGTTGCGCCTGCGACAGCACCATAGAGCCGAATTTGCCGGCGCCGATCAGGCCCACCCGCACTGGGCGTCCACGCTCCGCACGGGCGGCAAGCAGGGTATAAAGGTTCATGTCCGTATCCTTCGCATCACCGAATTCGACACGCCTCAGTCTTCGGCGAGACGCGTGAAGGCCTTCATGTCCCGGTTCACCCTAGACACGCCCTCGACACCTTCCCGCAATGGCGCAATTGCCTCCCCGGCAAGCCGTGCTGCCGATGTCCGGCCTGTTTGCCGAACCGCTATATTCGTATTGCGGGAGAGCTGTTAGCTCAATTTAGAAGGTGAGCTTGATCGTTTAGCTGTGCTAAAGATTGAGATGCGTAGGCCGGCATGCCGTCAGGTCGAGACGTGCCTGGCGGCGGCTTTGTTGGCGAGATCGAGACACACCGCGAAGGGGCGACCCGCCGCAAACGCCGCCGCAAAGGTTCCGGCGAAGACATCGCCCGCGCCATGCGTGCTGACCAACCGGACAGGAATGGCGGGCACCACGACCGGCTCATGGCCGCGCTGCAGGCCGACCACGCCGTCTCCGCCTGCCGTTACCACCACGGTGGCAAAACGGCTTGAGAGCAATCCGGCGGCGCTGACCGCCGAGGCGATATCGCCGACCGGGCACCCGCAAAACTGTTCGGCCTCGATCGCGTTGACCATCATGATATTGACCAACGCAACGAACTCGTCCGTCAGCGCTCGGTGCGGGGCGGCGTTCAGGCATACCGGCACGCCTGCCAATCTCGCGGCCTTGGCGGCGGCGAGATTGACGGCGTCCGGCATTTCGTTCTGCAGGATGAGCACGCCCGCGTCTCGCCAGAGCGTGGGGTCGTCGAGACTCCGGGGATCCAGAGCGGTGTTGGCGCCCGAGACGATCACGGCTCCATAGTCTCCGCTGCTGTCCGATATGGCGACGCTCATGCCCGAGCCCCGGCCTTCGACGCGGTCGATACGGGAAGCATCAACACCGGCGGAGAGGAGGTTGGCTAGAAGAAACTGGCCGAAATCGTCATCGCCTACGGCGCCCGCCATGCGCACATCGGCGCCAGCTTTCGCCGCCGCGACCGCCTGGTTGCCGCCCTTCCCGCCGAATTTTGGTCGCCAGCCAAAGCCGGTCACCGTCTCGCCCTTGCGCGGACGATCTGGCGCGTCGACCATGATGTCGTAGTGAAGGCTGCCGACCGCAACGACGACAGGACGCGGCGCGGTGCTCATGCGCCGCGCCGCTTGCCGGCGACCGCGGCCATGGTCGCGGCGAGGTTGCGTTCGGCCGCCTTAAGATCGCGCCGCGCGACGGCGGCAAAGACGGCGTCGAATATGATCAACTGCGCAATGCGCGCGGCGGCATTTTCGCCCAGGAGCGGCGAGCCTTGGGCCGTCGAGCACAACACCACGTCGGCGGCCGAGGCGAGCGGCGACGTCGCGTAGTTGGTGAGCGCGATTGTGCGCGCGCCGCGCCGGCGCGCCAGCTCAACTGGCTCGATCACGGCCGTGCTGGTTCCCGAATGGGAGATCGCGATGGCGACGTCTCCTTCGCCAAGCAGCGAAGCCGACATCAGCATCATATGCGCATCGTCGAAGACGCTGGTGCGAACACCGATGCGCAAGAGCTTGTGGGCGACGTCGCGCGCGATCTGCGCCGAGCCGCCGACGCCATAGAGGTCGCGTTGGCGCGCGCCGAAGATGAGGTCGGCCGCCCGCTCCAGCGCCTGCGGGTCGAGAATGGCTAGCGTCTCCTCCAGCGCATGCACGGAAGTGCGGAACACCTTGCGCGCGATCTCGGCGTCGGTGTCGTCAGGCGAGAGTTCTTCGTGCAGTTCGGCCGTCGGCAACCGGTTGTAGCCGGCGAGACCGGCTCGGAAATCCTTGAAGCCGTCGAAGCCGAGTTTCTTGGCGATCTTGACGATCATGGCTTCCGACACGCCGGCGTCTTCGGCCACGGTCTTCAGCGATATGTTTTCGTCGAAATCGCGCCTGCCGAGGATCATGTCGACCACCCTCCCTTCCAGCGGCGTGAGATGCGGCATCATCATGCGGATGCGCGGGCCGATGGTTCTCGGATCGCCAAGCGGCAGGCTCATGCATCTTCCCCCGGCATCATCGCCTTTCGCGCTACGCGCCGATCAAGGCCCTGTTGACGATCCTCTGGCTGGCCACGGCATCCTGGCGGGCCAGCGCGCCGGCAAGGCCATTGTCGCCGGCCAGCGCGTCGGCGATCTCCAGCAATCGCCGCACCGTCGCGATGTTGGCCTCACATTCGGCGACCGGATCGAGCCCGCTCAGGTCCGGAAAGGTGTCGAAGTAGAGGGCGCCGTCGAAGCCGTCGCGGCGGATCTGGTGGAGCAGTTCCAACGTCGAGCGCAAATGGACCGCGCCGACCATCAGTCCGTCGTCGCGCTTGCCGTATCCGTCATTGAGATGCACGCCGAGCAGCCGGCTGCGGCGGTTGATCAGATGCGCGGCAAGCGCCGGCTGCTCGCCGGCATAGAGCGCGTGCGCGAAATCGATGGTGACGCCGAGATTGGGCGAATCGGCCTCGCCGATTGCCAAAAGCGTCGTCGCCGCGTCGCGCAGCAGCGATTGGGCGCGCGGCTCGTCGGGTTTGTACTCGATGCTGACGCGGCAGCCCGGATCGTGCTCCGCCACCTCTCGGATGCCGGCCACCTCCCAGTCCCAGACCTGGGCGTAGTGGAGCTGGAAGTTGCAGTCGAAGCCGTCCTGGCCGAGCCAGACCGTCATCAGGTCTGCGCCCATCGCGCGCGCCGCGTCAATGCCGCGCTTGGTCAGGTCGATGGCCTCGCGCCTCACCGCCGCGTCCGGATTGGTGAAGGCACCGCGCTTGAAGGCCGGATTGGTGTAATAGCGCATGGCAAGGCCGTTGATCGACAGGCCGAGGTCGCCGATGCGCCGGGCGATTTCCGCCGGCTCGCCGGAAACATGGTCGGGAAAGTTCAGGTCCACATCGGTCAGGCCGCGCACGGTGGCGGCGCGCTCGGCCATCTGCATCATGCTCGGCTTGCCGGAAAGGTCCGGCCATCGCAGCTGGGGCGCGGAGGCGAATGAGTTCAACCGGGTTGCGAAACGGGACAGCATGAGAGCCTTCAGCCTTCGGGTTTTTCACACAAATACAGAAAGTCGTGAAGTTATCAAGTGTGAGATCGATGCACAGCACCTAGCGATATTTGAAGGTCCGACCGCTTGGCGGCTTTTGTCTTCAGGCCGGCAGGCCCGGCGTTCCATCGCGCTCGGCGCGCAGCCAGTCGAGGAATAGCCGCACCTTCTTGTGCCGCAGATGGTCACGCGGACACACGATCCATTGCGTGACGATGCGCAGCGAAGGAGCATCGGGAACGGGACAGACAAGCCGGCCCTCGCGCAGTTCGCGCTCCATCATCATGCTGCTTTCCAGCGCAATGCCCATACCGTCGAGAGCCGCGTCGATGGCCATATGGGATCGGTCGAACAGGATGCGGCGCCATCTTTGCGGCGGCTGCGTGCCCGCCAGTTTGAACCAGGCCGGCCATTGCGCCTGCGACTTCACCGAATGGATCAGCCGGTACCGCGTCAGATCCTCGGCGCGAAGGCTGCCCGCCGCCGCCAGCGCCGGCGCACAGGCCGGGATGAAGCTCTCCTCGGCCATTCCTTCGACGAACAGCCCCGGCCAGCGGCCGTCGCCGTGCCGTATTTCAAGATCGACGAGCTCGCGGTTGAAGTCCGTCGGCTCATTCGTGCCGTCGAGGCGGATTTCAAGTTCCGGATTCCGATCGAGGAAGGAGGCAAGGCGCGGCAGCAGCCATTTGTTGGAAAGGGTCGGCGTCGCCCGCACCGTCAGCATCGTCACCGAGCGATAGCCGCGGATCGTGCTGGTGGCCTCGGATATTCGTTCGATTTCGTCGGTGATGGTAGCGAAGTAACGTTCGCCCGCTTCCGTCAAAACGACGCGGCGCCCCATCTTGGTCAGGAGGCTGACGCCGAGCTGCACCTCCAGCGCCTGGATCTGCTGGGTGACCGCCGACGGCGTCACGCCGAACTCCTCGGCGGCGCGCGAGATGCTGCCCGCCTGGGCCGCGGCATGAAAGACCCAAATGGCCTTGACCGGGATCTGCATCTTTCCTCCACGCGGCAATCGTTCAAGCCGTACCAGTTTTCTTTAAGCCTGGCTAAAAAATCGGATAGGGCTTCTAATTTGAATCTAACAGATCGAATGCTCTAATTTCCAACTTGCTGCAACACGGTGAAGTCGTGAACAGTCTGAGCGCTGGCAGTCGAGAGGTGAAGGCCGTGGCGCCCGGGTCTACAGGGAAGAGAATGTTCCGGAGATGATCCGGTACCCAATGGGAGGAAATTCGATGAAGTTACGGATAAGCGGCGTGCTCGCCGCCTCGACGGCGCTCGCCCTTCTCGGCGCGGCCCCCGCCTTTGCCGACGACAGTTGCACGGCCTATCCGAAGGCCAAGATGGACAAGATCGAATCGACCGCTGTCGAGGCGGAGTTCGGCGGCGTGCCGGCGCCGAAGAAGGAGCTGCATTTTGCCTATGTGACCAAGACGCTGATCAACGAATTCTGGCAGGACGTCGCGGCGGGCGCCAAGGCCGAGGCGGCCAAGCACAAGATCAGTGTCGACGTGCAGGCCGCCAAGGACGAAAGCTCGATGATCGAGCAGCTCAACCTGGCGCAAACCGTGCTATCGCAGAAGCCGGATGCGCTGCTTTTGTCGCCACAGTCCGATTCCAACCTGGCGCCGGTGATCGAAGCGGCGCGCGCCGCCAACATCCCAACCATCATCATCGACGATGCGCGCACCGAGGGCGCCAGCACCTATATCGGCACTGACCAGGTGTCGATCGGCGCCAAGGCGGCCGCTTTCCTTCACCAGACCTATCCGAACGGCGGCAAGGTCGCGCAGATCGAGGGTGCTGCCGGCTCGCCCAATGCGCGCCTGCGCATCCAGGGCTTCAAGGAAGAGCTCAAGAAATATTCCAACCTGGAGCTCGTCGCCAGCCAGCCCGGCAACTGGGACCGGCTGACGGCATTGAACGCGACCTCGAACATCCTGCGCCAAACGCCGGACCTCGCCGGCATCTACGCCAACAACGACGGCATGGCGCTCGGCGTGGTCGAAGCCGTGACCAGCGGCAGCAGCCTGGACAAGGTTGCGGTCGTCGGCACCGACGGCATCCGGGAAGCCAAGAAATCGGTCGGCGCCGGCGAGATGCGCGCCACGGTGGCGGAATTCCCCTTCGAGGAGGGTCAGCTTGGCGTGCAGATGGCGCTTCGCCTTCTCGGCTGCCAAGCCATTCCGCAGTGGATCCTGTCGCCCCAGGCGGTCATCACCAAGGAGAACGTTAAGGATTTTCCCGATCCCAAGACCAACTGAGGCAGTCTCAGTGCTCAAGGCAACTTCCCAGGCAGAGGACGGCGAAAGCCGTCCTCCCGCGCTTCGCATGACGGGCATCGCCAAGCAATTCGCCGGCGTCCAGGCCCTGAAAGGTGTGGATCTCGACCTGCGTGGCGGCGAGGTCCACGCTCTCTTAGGCGAGAACGGCGCCGGCAAGTCGACGCTGATGAAGGTCATGTTCGGCATCGTGCAACCGGACGAAGGCAGGATCGCGCTCGATCCGATCGGTGCCGTGCGCATCGACGGTCCGCGCGACGCTCTGGCCATGGGCATCGGCCTCGTCAGCCAAGAGCTCAGCCTCGTGCCGCAGCTCGACGTTGCCCAGAACATCTTCCTCGGCCGCACGCGCGGGCTGAGGCTTGTACCGCGCGCCGGCTTTCGCCGTGAGGCGCGCGCGATCCTCGACGACCTCGCGCCGCATCTCAAGACCGACACAAAGGTATCGGGGCTCGGCATGGCCGACCGGCAACTGGTCGAGATCAGCCGCACGCTTGCGCGCGGCGGCCGCATCGTCGCTTTCGACGAGCCGACATCGAGCCTGACGCCGGCCGAGCAGGAAAGCCTATTCGCCGTCATCCGGCGCCTCAAGGCGACAGGCAAGGCCATCGTCTACATCTCGCACCGCATGAACGAGATCCGCGCCATAGCCGATCAGGTGACGATCCTGCGCGACGGCGCGGTCGTCGCCTCAGGTCCGATCGGCGACTACTCCGAGGCCAGGCTGAATGAGCTGATTGCGGGCCGCGAATTGTCGCGCGAGATGAGCGCCGAAAAGCCGGCGCAGGTGCACAGCGCGCCGCTCTTGAAGCTGCGCAGCGTTTCCACCGCCCGCATCACAGATGTCAGCCTGTCGGTCGGCGCCGGCGAGATCGTTGGCCTGTCCGGCCTTGTCGGCTCCGGACGCTCGGCCATCCTGCGCGCCTCATTCGGCATCGATCCGCTGTCGGCTGGCGAAATTACCGTCGCAGGCACAGGCGCGACACTTCGCGGGCCGGCGGACGCCATGCGGGCCGGCATCGCGCTGATCCCCGAGGATCGCAGAGGCCATGCCATCGTGCCGATGACGGATGTCGAGCGCAATTTCGGCCTCGGCAACCATAGCCGCTTTGCTTCGCTCGGCGTGATCAAGGGCGTTGAGCGGCGGCGAGCGGCGAAGCGCTATGTGGATGAGCTGCATGTCCGGCCGCCGTCGATAAGCACCGAAATGCGCAATCTTTCCGGCGGCAACCAGCAGAAAGTGGTGATCGCCCGTTGGCTGGCGACCGGCGCGCGCGTCTTCCTCTTCGACGAGCCGACTCGCGGCATAGATGTCGGCGCCAAAGCGGAGATCTATGCGCTGCTGCGTCGCCTCGCGGCCGATGGCGCGGCGCTGCTCGTCGTGTCGTCCGAACTGCCGGAACTTCTGCTCATCTGCCACCGCATCGGCATCGTCAGCGGCGGCCGGTTGCGCGCCATGGTCGACAACGATGCCGGCCTGACCGAGGAGCGGCTGATCGCGCTTGCCGCCAGAGAGGACAATTCGTGACCGAACTCAGTTCCCTACCCCGCACGGACACGGCCGATAAGAAAAGTCCCGCTGCGTCGCGGCGCGGCGATACGCTGCGCAAGACCAGCGTGGCAATCGGCTGCGTGGCGCTTTTCGCAGTGTTCTCGGTGCTCAATACCACCTTCTATCAGCCGTCGAACCTCATCGACATCATGCTGCAATCCTCGATCAACGCGGTGATCGCAGTCGGCATGACGCTGGTCATCATGACCAAGGGTATCGACCTGTCGGTGGGTTCGATCGTCGGCCTGTCCAGCATGGTGGCGGCCGACATGCTTTCTCACGGGCTGCTCGCCGGTATCGGCGCCGGACTACTGGTCGGGTTGGTCTGCGGCTTTCTCAACGGCGTGTTGATCGCGAAGCTGAAGCTGCCCGACTTCATCGTGACGCTCGGCACGCTCAGCATCTTCAGGGGCGCTGCGCTGATCTACACCGACGGCCAGCCGATATACGGACTGGCCAAGGAATTCCGCGCCATCTTCGCCGGGCGCCTGCTGGATATCCCGACACCCGTGCTCTTGGCGCTGGCGGTCGCGGCCCTCGCCTATCTTTTGGTTCGCTACACGGCGCTCGGCGAGCAGATCATCGCCATCGGCGGCAATGAGGAGGCAGCGCGGCTCTCGGGCGTCAATATCGAGCGGGTGAAGGTCACCGTCTACACGATCTCCGGAGTGCTTTCGAGCCTCGCCGGCTTCGTGCTGATTGCGCGCATCGGCGCTGCCGAGCCGATCGGCGGCAGCGGCTTCGAACTGCAGGCGATTGGTTCGGCGGTGATCGGTGGGGCAAGCCTGTTCGGCGGCGTCGGCAATCCGCTGGGATCGCTGATCGGCGCGCTGACACTCGGCGCCCTGCAGAACGGGCTGACGCTGATGAACGTGCCGTCCTTCTGGCAATATGTGGCGTCGGGCGCGGTCGTCATTCTCGCCGTCTTCGCCGACCAGTGGACGAGAAAGCTCGGATGATACCCGGTGACGAAAGCTGGGCGATCGTCGATACGCACCAGCATTTCCAGAGCCTGTCCAACGCCGCCTATCCATGGCTCGACCCCGACCGGCCGGAGCCGCTGGAAGGCGACCTGGCTCCCATCCGACGCGACTACCTGCCGGCCGACTACCGCCGCGACATTGAAGGGTTTGGCATCGTAAAGACGGTGCATGTCCAGAACGGCCGCAATCCGGCGGATCCGCTCGACGAGACGCGCTGGCTGAGCGCATTGGCAAGACAGGAGGGCATGCCGGACGCGATCGTGGCCTATGCGGATCTTGCAGCTCCAGATGTCGAACGGGTGCTGGAAGCCCATGCCGGCTTTCCGCGCATGCGCGGCATCCGACAGATCCTCAACTGGCACGACGAGCCCCGCTTACGCAGCGTGGCGACTCCCGATCTGATGGAGAGTCCACACTGGCGGCGAGGCTTTGGCCGCCTGGCACCGCTCGGACTGAGTTTCGATCTGCAGCTCTACTGGCCGCAGATGGACCTGGCGTTGGCTCTCGCAAGGGCCTTTCCGGACACATCGATCGTGCTGGAGCACTTCGGCATGGTGGCGGATCGAACTGCAGAAGGGCTTGTTGGATGGCGTTCGGCGATCAACCGTTTGGCCCAGGCGCCCAATGTCTGCGTGAAGCTCTGCGGCTTTGGCCTCGGCGCACCGGCGTGGACGATCGAGGCCACACTCCCTTTGCTGCGCCATGTGCTTGACGCCTTCGGTCCCAAGCGGACGATGGTAGGAACGAATATGCCTGTGGATCTGCTTTTCGCCGCCCCGAACAAGATCATTTCCATGATCCACGCGATCGCAAGGGATCTGTCCCCCGATGAGCGGATCGCCTTGCTCCGCTCCAACGCGGAGAGATTCTATCGTATCTAGACCAAGACTAGTGTGGCCCTCTGAGAGGAGAAAGCGACACGAACGGCCGACATGAGGCGCAACTGCCGCGGAAATCGGATTTTGTACGCGTCGATCATCCGGCGAGTCAGCCATATTGATGGTCCGCCAGCTGGCCGCTAAAGACCACCATATA
This sequence comes from Mesorhizobium sp., assembly GCA_004020875.1. Taxonomy (GTDB): domain Bacteria; phylum Pseudomonadota; class Alphaproteobacteria; order Rhizobiales; family Rhizobiaceae; genus Mesorhizobium. Next base: position 1,858 of record SAPZ01000038.1, on the reverse strand, counting down.
GGTGCGTACGCGCCGGTAGTGGTCCTGGACCCGGCGGCCATTGCTCGCCTTCGGTCAGCACCTCTTACGGGCGGTATGGGCCGGACCTGACACTCGAGGAGACAGCGGCCGTCGATGATGTGATGGTCTTCCTCGATTGGGTGGCTGTCGGTGTCCGGAAAGTCAACCGGCGTCACCGTAGGACCGGGCGAGTTGGTCCATATGCCCAAAGGGCAGAAGGTCACGATCTGCTGGCACAAGCAAGGCGCGGTCACCTCCTATGTCACCTATCCCCACTGGCGGGAGGCACACGTGTAAGTGCTCCGCGCGACCCCGCAGCCTTGACGTCGAGGCGGATCATGCTGAACAGAGTGGGCGTTGAGATCTCGCCTGTGCAGATCTGGCGCGAGGCACCTCCGCGTTGTCCCAACGACGCCTCGCGACCTCAGGCTCAAAGCTGTGCAAATTCGCCGTTCATGAACACCTCGCGCCGATCTGGAAGTTGCTGCAGTTGAGGCAGCAACGGCAGTGATAGCGGGCTGCAATGTTCGAATGCCGCTGCGGCGAGCTGAATGACGGAATCGCGGTGCGAAGCGGCAGTCACTGACTGCGCGTTGGTAGGCGATCAGAAAGGTCCCGCGGCAGCAAAATCGTCGCGACGACCACAGTTCTTACGCTCTTGAGTCGTCGGTTCGGGGCGGAGCGCGGGCGGCTTGCGCAAGTCGCCGGGCGGCCCATCCGGTAAACTTCTTCCCGAGCGTCAGGAGGCCGCTTTTGCGTGGAACATGACCTTCCAATCGCCATCCTGGCATACCGCGCCCGACTGATTCCGGACCTCGACCCAGAAAGTGACGATCCCACGGTTCGGGTTGGATGTGAGGCGCACCGCGACCATCTCAGTTGCAATAGCATAAATTGCCACCGCAGGTGCCTGCCCGTGTCGCGCGGCTATTCGGCGATGGGCTGATGGAGCGTCGCTACCTGGTGAGCGACGATGGTGGTGCAATCGAGTTAGCAGCTATCGGATTGAGACGTGAAGGTGCGATGCTGCGAGACGCCAAGAATTGTCGTTACGCTCGTCGCCACAGAGCGCCCGGAAATAGCTGGAAACAAAGAGTGCGACGATAATTCGAGCTAATTCAATCCTCGACCGGCTGTCTTTCTTGCAGATCCGGCTATTGAGCGATATGAACCGATCGGTTTTCAATCCAGGAGCGCGATGATGTCCGAAGTAGCCAATAATCTCATCGAACTTACTGCCGATATCGTCGCCGCCTATGTCCAGAAGAACGCGGTTCCCGTGGCTGGGCTGCCCGATTTGATCGCCAGCGTGAATTCGGCATTGTCTAATATTGGCCAGACAGCACCGGTAGAAGCGCCCGTTCAGAAGCCAGCAGTCAATCCCAAGAGATCCGTGTTCCCGGACTACATCATCAGCCTTGAAGACGGTCAGAAATACAAGTCACTCAAGCGCCATCTGGCGACCAGGCACGGCTTGACGCCTGATGAATACCGAGCGAAGTGGGGCCTAGGGAAGGACTATCCCATGGTTGCCCCAAATTATTCGGCTGCCCGATCAGCGCTTGCGAAATCGTTGGGCCTAGGAAGGAAGGCCGCTCCGGTCAAGAAGCCGGCTTCGAAGCGTAAGGTGAAAGCCTAACCTGTATTCTAACGGACCGATCGCAGAGGCTGAAGGCAGCCTGACCAGGTTCAAGCATGCCTCCTCGGCACATCCCGCACTACGCATGGTCTGCCGATTGCCGGCGCGATTTTTCCGAAGTGCCGGCGGCAGGCAAACCTTCCTTTCTGGCCTTGGCGAACGCTCGGTCGCCCTCCAAAAATCCGGCCAGCATGAACGGAATGAGCTCGGCCACGGTCT
>SAPZ01000037.1 GCA_004020875.1 Mesorhizobium sp. | reverse complement strand
CCCCAAGCCCCAACCCTTCCCGCTCGACACGCTCACCGTGAACCGCGCGAGCCCCGAGCATCTCTCGCGCCAGCTCTATCACGGCCTCGTCGCCATCATCCGCAGCCGCGCGCTTCCCCCCGGCTCGGAGCTGCCTTCCACCCGCGCTTTGGCCGCCGAGCTCGGCCTTGGCCGCAACACCATCGTTGCCGCCTACGACCAGCTCGTCACCGAAGGCTACCTCGCCAACCGCCAGGGCGCCCGCCCGGTCATCGTCGACCTGCCCGAGGGCCCGCGCGAATCGCCGCGCGAGGAGCCGCCCCTGCCGCTGCGATCACCCTCGCTGCGCGGCCGGCTGCTGCTCAGCCAGCCCTATCATCACGGCCGTCCAGGCCATGTCGCCTTCCACCCCGGCATGCCGGATGCGGGGAGCTTCCCCTTCGGCGTCTGGGGCCGGCTCGTGGCGCGCCGCGCCAGCCATGGCGGCGAGACGCTGTTCGGCACCTATGACGTCACCGGCCACCCGGCGCTGAAGGCGGCGATCGCCGGCTATCTCTATTCCGCGCGCGGCGTACGCTGCAGGCCGGAGCAGATCGTCGTCACCACCGGCGCGCAGGCCGCCTTCGATCTTCTTGCCCGCCTGCTGCTCGACCCCGACGACACGGTGTGGATGGAGGAGCCCGGCTATTACGGCGCCAAGGCCGCCTTCACCGTGGCCGGCGCCAGGATCCTGCCGATCGCGGTCGACCAGGAGCGCGGCTGGCGCCTCGATGCGCCTGTGTTTTCGCCCCGCCTCATCTATGTGACGCCGGCCTGCCAGCATCCGCTCGGCATCACCATGCGCATGGAGGAGCGGCTGCGTCTGCTCGACATCGCCGAGACCGCCAATTCATGGGTGATCGAGGACGATTTCGACGGCGAATACCGGTTTCAGGGCCGCCCCGTGCCGGCGATCCAGAGCATGGACCGCTCCGGCCGCGTCATCTATGTCGGCACCTTCGCCAAGCTCCTGTTCCCGGCGCTGCGCCTGGGTTTCATGGTTCTGCCGCCGGAGCTCGCCGGCCGCATCGTCAACGCGCTCTCCACCACCGGCCAGTTCGCGCCGCTGCTGTTGCAGGCCGCGCTGGCCGATTTCATCACCGAAGGCCATATGAGCCGGCATTTGAAGCGCATGCGCCGAATCTACGCGCAGCGCCGCCAGCTTTTCCGCGACATCGTCACCGAGCGCCTGCGCGACGAGATCACGCTGTCCCCCGCCGAGGCCGGCATCCAGGTGGTGGGCTATCTGAGGGACGGCATCGACGACATCAAGGTCAGCCAGGCCGCGGCGAAAAGGGCGATCAACGTCTCGCCGCTGTCGAAATATTTCCAGAACACGGCGCCGACCCAGGGGCTGGTGCTGGGCTATGCGGCGTGCGACGCGGCACAGACGCGGGAGGGAGTGGAGCGGCTGGCGGCGGCGATAGGGGAGGTGCTGGGGTGAGGAACAGTGGCGCCAACGCGTGGCGCACCCGACAAGATTCGAACTTGTGACCTCTGCCTTCGGAGGGCAGCGCTCTATCCAGCTGAGCTACGGGTGCTTCCCGGGGGAAACGAACCAGCCGGTGAGCCGGCCAGCCACGGCTTCTTAGCGGAAGCCGCAGCACGCTTCAACGGGCAATTGGCGATTGTGCGGTGGGCGTCGCGGCTGATTGTCTGACTGAGGATTGGCGGATAGGGCGCTCCCCTCTCCGTCTCGGCTTCGCCGAGCCACCTCTCCCCGCCTCTGGCGGGGCGAGGAACTCGAGTTCCTCACCCTTCCGCCGGCACCTTCGCGGTCTTGCGCCTCACGGCGCGCCTTGCAGCGTGCTTCTGCTTCTTCGCGCTTGCCAGCTCGTGCATCGCATCGAGCTGCATCTGCTGCATTTCGGCCAGGCGCTGCCATTGGCGCGAGATCAGGTAGTCGAGCTTTTCGTGCAGGTGGCGCACTTCCAGCTCGGCCTTCAGGTTCACCCGGTAGTCGTTGAAGGAGCGCAGCCGGTCTTTGGCTTCCTGGCGCTTCTGGCTCATCATGATCACCGGCGCCTGGATGGCGGCGATACAGGAGAGCATCAGGTTGAGCAGGATGAACGGGTAGGGGTCGAAGGCGTTGGTCGTGCCGGCGACCAGGTTGACGCCGATCCACAGCAAAAGCACCGCCGCGAACGAGATCAGGAACCACCAGCTGCCGCCGAACTCGGCCATGGTGTCGGAGACGCGGTCGGGGAAGGAGCGGTGCTCCTCATATTCCTCTTCCGAGTTCTCCGAGATCGTGTCCTGCTTGGCGATCGATTCCACCACCTGGCGGTCGAGCTCGGAGAATTCGCCGTGCTCCTGCTGCAGCAATTCCTCCATGTAGCGCATGCGGTAGCGGCCGAGCTCCTCGCGGCTGATGCGGGCGCCGCGCGGCAGGTCGGGATGGTCGGAGCGGATGCGGTCGGCGAGGCTGGGCCTCAGATCGTCGATGCGCACTAGGTCGCGCTTGCGGAATTTGCGCCCCGATATCGCCGAGGGCTTCTTCTTCGGCTTGATTCGTGCCGTGCCCGGAACATGCGGTTCGCCGTGTGGCTCGGAATCCGGCACCTCCGGCGCTTCGAGGATCTCGTCGGCGGCTGCCTGCGCATCCTCCGGCACGGTCTCCGCCTCGAGATACTCGCCGGCGACGTCGTTCTCGTCATCGGCCTGGATTTGCGCGGATGCCTTCGGGTCGCCTGCCATGGTCGGTGCTCCTGTTCGAGGCTTTGTGGCTACGATACGCCAACCCGGCGCGGCATATCCATGGTCAGTGTGAAAAGTGTGTGACGGAACAAGTTCTTGTGATGGGGAAGGGCCGGCTGCTGAGGCAATCGCCTAGGTCGGCGCAGCCTCCGCTCCGTATCGGCGCTGCGCCGATCCACCTCTCCCCCGCTCTGCGGGTCGAGGAAACGCCAATCGCCGAGAGGCGACCTCCCAAGCTTGGGTTCCTCGCCCCCGCCAGAGGCGGGGGAGAGGTGGCTCGGCGAAGCCGAGACGGAGAGGGGAAGAGCCGCTGGCAATTTCACACCCTCCTGGCGCAATCGTCTCCGCAGCCTGGCCTTGATCCACATCGAACTGGCCCCTGTGGCGGGCCTGATAGGCCGACTATATCGAGATCAGGCCTGACCGTTCAGGCTCCCGCCACCTGGGCGCGCGCGGCGCCCCGCAAAAGAGGGATCGCCACCATGTACAAGAAAATCCTGATCGCCACCGACGGCTCGGAACTCGCCCAGAAGGGCGCCGCCCACGGGCTGGAGCTGGCCAAGGGCCTGGGCGCCACGGTTACCTTCGTCACCGTTTCCGAGCCGTTCCCGGCGCTGGCCTGGGGCGGCGCCATGGCCGGATATGTCGCCGCCGACGAGCTGGTCAATTACGAGGAAAGCGCGCGCAAATACGCCAGCGAGCTGCTGGGCAAATGCAAGGCCGAGGCGGATGCCAAGGGCGTCGGCTCGAAGGGTGTCCATATCGAGAACCGCACGCCCGCCGAGGCGATCCTCGAGGTCGCCGGCGCGGAGGGCAGCGACCTCATCGTCATGGCCTCGCACGGCCGCCGCGGGTTGGGCCGCCTCGTGCTGGGCAGCCAGACGGCGGAGGTGGTGTCGCTGACGCAGATCCCGGTGCTGGTGGTCAGATAAGCACTATCGGCAGCGATCCTTCGCGCCACCCTCTGTCCTGCCGGACATCTCCCCCACAAGGGGAGATTGGCGGTTTTGACGTCCCGCTCATTCCTGCAGCGTTCGCGATTGGCGAAAGCCAGCGTGACATCTGATCTCCCCCCAAGTGGGGGCGCTGTCCCGCCGGCGTCTCGGACGTTCCCGTTCGCCCCGCCGCCCTACTGTGTCGGCAGCAGCGGCGCGCCCGGCGATGCCAGGTCCGGAGACGGAAAATCGGATGCCGACTGGTCCGGCACCGCCGACCCAGGTGTCGGCTGATCCGGCGGCGGCAAACCGGGCAACGCCGGGTCCGCCGGCGGAAGGAGGCCGGGGGGCGGCGAGGCAGGCTGCTGCCCGGAATACATCAGCCTCGGCTGGCCGGCGTCCGCGATCGCCGGCCCCAGACTGCGCTGGATCAGCGCCTCGGCATGGTCGTTGCGCTGGCGCGCGCTGTCGGCGCCCATCACCACCACGATCAGATGCCGCCCGTCGGCATTGTACGAGGTGACGATGTTGTAGCCGGAAGCTCTTATGTAACCGGTCTTGATGCCGTCGACGCCGCGCACGCGCCCCAGCATGTCGTTATGGCCGCGCACCAGCCGGCCGCGGAACATGAAGTCGCTTTCGGAGAAATAGTGGAAATGCTGCGGGAAGCGCTTTTCCAGCGCCATGCCAAGCACCGCCATGTCGCGCGCCGTGGTCACCTGGCCATCGTCGGGCAGGCCGCAGGCATTGCGGAAACTGGTGCCGGACATGCCGAGCGAGCGGGCCTTGGCGGTCATCATGGCGGCGAACTGGTCCTCCGAGCCGCCGCCCAGATATTCGCCCACCGCCACCGCCACGTCGTTAGCCGACTTAACCACCATGGCACGGATGGCGGAATCGACGTCGATCGTCTCGCCGCGCCGGAAGCGCAGCTTTGTTGGCGGCTGCGAGGCGGCGTGGTCGGAAACCGGGATCCGCGTCTCCTTGGTCACCCGGCCGCTCTCCAGCGCCTCGAACAGCATGTAGAGCGTCATCATCTTGGTCAGCGACGCCGGGTAGCGCTGCGACCGCGAATTGACCTCGAACAAGGTCTTGCCGGTCGAGGCGTCGACCACGATCGCCGCATATTTCTGCGGCTGCGCCGGGACAGCGAGCACGCTTTCCGGCGGCGCCGCAGTCGTGCAGCCGGCGACCAGCGCGAGCAATGCCAACAGGGCGATGAGTTTCTGGAGGACAGGGAAGAGACGGGGCAAGACGGGTCTGAAGCTGTTGCGAAGATGCGGCGAAGCTAACGTAACCCATGTGCCGCGTCCAACTGGTTAACGGGAGCAACGAAGCATATGCCCAGCTTTTGAAGGCTGGCGCCGCTGGCCTAACGGGACGGGCGCCGTATGCGACCGCCCGCCGTGGACGGAAGAGCAGGGGGCCCGATGCAAAATGCCGATCGCCCTGCTTGCACGGAAGGCTGAACCCAGGCTTTCCTGACGTATAGCAAAGATTCGCGGGAGGCATTCATGGACACCGTCACGATCGCCGCAAAAGGCATCTCCGTCTCGCTCGATCTCGCCGTCGGTCACATCGCCGCCATGGAGGTCGAGGCCGAAGGCCGCATCCTCAAGCCGCTGCACCGTGCGCCGTGGGTCGGCTCGCCGCGCGAGACATTGCCCGCGAACCTTCCGGAAGGCACGGTGCGGCTCTCCGGCGATTTCCTCTGCGCGCCTTTTTCCACGAGCGATGTCGAGCCCGCGCCCCTGCATGGCTGGCCGGCCAACAGCGAATGGGACGTCGTCGAGAACGGCGCCATTGTTGGCGGCTGGCGGGCCGTGTTCCGGCTGCGCCGCAAGGTGATGGGCGCCGCCGTCGACAAGGTTTTTACACTGCGCGACGACCATCCTTTCCTTTACCAGGAGCACGTCTTTTCCGGCGGCTCCGGCGCCATCTCCGTCGCCCATCATCCGATGACGGTCATGCAAGGCGGCGGCCGGCTTGCCTTCTCGCCCAAGCGCGTCGCTGTCACGCCCCCCACGCCGCTGGAGCCCGACCCGGCGCGCGGTCGCTTCATGCTTGCCTATCCGGCCCGCACTAGCGACGTTACACAGTTTCCGCTCGCCGCTGGCGGCACCACCGACCTCACCGCCTACCGCATGGAAGACTTGCGCGAGGATTTCATCACTTTGGTCGAGGCAGATCACGGTGAGCCGGGCTGGACCGCGATTGCGCGGCGGGCCGAAAAGGACCTGGTGCTGGTGCTGAAGAACCCGGCCGAACTGCCGGTCACCATGCTGTGGTTCTCGAATGGCGGCCGCGACTACGCGCCCTGGAGCGGTCGCCATCTCGGCGTGCTTGGCATCGAGGATGGCCGCACCGCTATCGGCCACGCCGCCTCGCTCGGCGACAACTGGCTGAAGCATGAAGGCGTGGCGACAGCCTTCGCGTTGGCCGAGGGGCGGTCGGTCTCGTTCCGCCATGTCATCGGCGCGGTTACGTTCGCCGAGGCCGAGGCGTCGGCCGACATTGAGGCAGTGGCCGACCGTTTGCGCATTCTTGCGCCGAACGGCGCGGCGAAGGAGGTGCCGTTCGACGGCGGTTTCCTGCGGATAGGGCGTTCGGTTCCGGCGTGAGAGTTCAGGCCGAGACGCTCCTTGCTCCGCCCGTGGACGACGAAGGGGATGGTCGCCTCGGCTGATCTCGAAGGCGTACAGGCCGCCGAAACTTCGGAACCGGGTTTGAATTTTCCACCGACACCCGCCAAAATACAGGCCAAACCGCACCGGAAAACCCCCCGATGTCCGAGATAGCCCATATCACAGCCGCCATCTTCAAGCGCGCCGGCAAGGCCAAGCGCTTCGTTGTCGCCATTGCCGGTCCGCCTGGTTCCGGCAAGTCGACGTTGTCGGCGAACCTGCATGAGCTCTTGCCGGAAGGCACATCCGAGGTCGTGCCGATGGACGGCTTCCATTATGACGATATCATTCTCAACCGCCGCGGCCTGCGTCCCCGCAAGGGCGCGCCGGAGACCTTCGATTTCGCAGGCTTCGAGACGCTATTGAAGCGCATCCGCTCAGGCGAACCTGACATCGCTATCCCGGTCTTCGACCGCAGTATCGAACTGTCGCGCGCGGCGGCCCAGATCGTTTCCGCCGACACCAAATTCATCCTGGTCGAGGGCAATTATCTGCTTCTCGACGAGGAGCCGTGGTCGCGGCTCGCGCCCTTGTTCGATTTCACCATCTTCGTCGATGTGCCGCGGGCAGAGCTTGAGCGTCGGCTGATGGAGCGCTGGCGCGAACATGGTAAGTCAGACGAGGATGCCCGGGCCTGGATCGCCTCCAACGACATGCCCAACATCGAGCGGGTTCTGGCGCGGCGACGGCCGGCCGACATGGTGATTGGTCAATGACCGCCGTGATTGGTTAACCCGCTCAATTCTCAATATTTTCGGGCGGGAACTTTAAGGTTTTCTCGCCGTTATCAACCTGTCCCGAATTGTCCGGCGCCGGAGCAATTCCTGGAAGCGCGCAATCGCTTCCGTCCGGAATTGTGAAAAGAACAGAGCAGGAGCCGTCAGATGGCAACCAACAGCAGAAAGCCCGTGGCCAAAAAAGCCAGGGCCACCCAATCCAGGACGACGCAGGCCAAGGCGGGCGCCAGCCCGGCGATCGCCGAGCGGTCAAAAGACGCCAAGCCGGCTTTCGGCAAGGCGGCGCCGAAGAAAGTGACGCCCGGCCTGACCCACAAGGTCGCGCCCAAGGCGCACAAGCCGCACAAGCCGGCAACGAAGACGTCGGGCCCGATCCGCACCGCTGCAAGCGTTGCGACCGGCGCGGTGGTAGCGACGGCAAGGCTGGCTGCGTCCGTCCTTGGCAGGAAAACCAGCGCCAAGTCGAAGTAGGGCCAGAGCACTTTTCGCGTCAGTGCTCCTAGCCCTTTGCCGGGATGGCGAGGCCCCTTTTCACCGCAGGTCGCGCCAACCCGCGCTCCAGCCATTCGGCGACGGTCGGGAAATCGTCGAAGCCGACCAGATCGCGCGCTTCATAGAAGCCAATCAGATTGCGCACCCAGCCCAGCATCGATACATCGGCAATTGTGTAGTCGTCATCCATGATCCATTTGCGGCTCTTCAGCCGCGTTTCGAGCACCCCGATCAGCCGCCGCGATTCGTCGCGGTAGCGCTCCAGCGGCCGCTTGTCGGCAATCTCGCGCCCGGCGAATTTGTTGAAGAACCCGACCTGGCCGAACATCGGGCCGATCGCCGCCATCTGGAAGAACACCCACTGGATCGTCTCATAGCGCCGTGCCGGATCGGCTGGAACGAGCTTGCTGGTCTTGTCGGCCAGATAAAGAAGGATGGCGCCGGACTCGAACAGACCCAACGGCTTGCCGCCGGGGCCGTCCGGGTCGACAATCGCTGGTATCTTGCCGTTCGGATTGAGCGACAGGAATTCCGGTGTCCAGCTCTCATTCTTGCCGATATCGACATAATGCGGCTCGTAGGGCAGGCCGATCTCCTCAAGCGCGATCGAGACTTTCACGCCATTCGGCGTTGTGGCGGAATAAAGCTGCAGGCGGTCGGGATGCTTGGCCGGCCAGCGCTTGGCGATCGGAAAGGCGGACAGGTCGGTCATTGAAAACTCCGGATAGGGACTGGCGCCGGGCAGCGCTCATGGCGGGGTGAGCAAGAATTAGGTCCGCGGCCGGCCGGGATCAATACACCGGCAATCGGCTAGAGCAATTCCAGGAAAAGTGTGAGCGCGTGTCCGGCCGTAATTGCGTAAAAACAAAGAGATAGAGCGGTTCGCCGTTTCCGGGAAACGGGGGACCGTTCTATCCATGCTCACACAGTCAAGCGGTCGGCTTCGGCTAGACCGCCTTGAAGGCCAGCACCGCATTGGTTCCGCCGAAGGCGAAACTGTTGCTGAGCGCGGCCCGCACCTTGCGCTCGCGCGCGACGTTAGGCGTCACGTCGAGATCGCAGTCAGGATCCGGCTCGCGATAATTGGCGGTCGGCGGCACGATGCCGTCGCGGATCGCCATCACGCAAGCGATCATCTCCAGCCCGCCGGAAGCGCCCAGGCAATGCGCATGCATCGACTTGGTCGAGGACACTGAGAGCGAAGGGGCGTGGTTGCCGAAGACGCGCTTGATCGCGGCGGTCTCGATCTGGTCATTGGCCTTCGTGCCGGTGCCATGCGCGTTGAGGTAGTCGACGTCTTCCGGGTTGAGCCCGGCATCCGCCAGGCAGAAACGCATCGCCGCTTCCGGTCCCTCGACGGTCGGCGCGACGATGTCGGAGGCATCGGCCGAAAGCCCGACGCCGGCGATCTCGGCCAGGATTGTGGCACCGCGCGCCATCGCGTGATCGTAGCTTTCGAGCACCGCCATGCCGGCGCCTTCGCCGAGCACGAGGCCCGCGCGGTCGGCCGAGAACGGCCGGCAGGTGTCGGGCGAAAGCACCCTGAGTGCCTCCCAGCCCTTGAGCACGCCCCACACCAAGGGCGCTTCGGTACCGCCGGCAACCATCACGTCGGCACGGCCAAGTCTGATCTGGTCGACCGCCGTGGAAATTGCATGGTTGGCCGAGGAGCAGGCCGAAGTGGCGCCGAAGACAGGGCCGCGCAGCCCGAGCGCCATGCTGACCTGGCCGGCGGCCGCGCCCGGCATCACTTTCGGCACGGTGAAGATGGCGGCGCGATTGCGCCCCTCGAGCAGGATCGCGCGGTAATTCTCCTCGATGGTCTCGAAGCCCGCGACGCCGATGCCGACGATTGCGCCCATCCGGTAGGTGTTGTCGGCATGCGCCGTCAGTCCGGACTGCCGCATGGCCTCGCGCGCGGCGATCACCGCCAGCAGGCTGAAACGGTCCATCGACACGACCTGCTTGCGGTCGATGCCGTGGTCCGGCAGTTCCTTGATTTCGCAGCCGGTCTTGACCTTGAGGTCATGCAGCGACGGATTGTCGATCGGGCCGATGGCCGAGCGGCCGGCGCGCATGGCGTCCCACATCGCCGGCGCATCGTTGCCGAGCCCGCAAATCCCGCCAATACCGGTGATGACGACGCGTTTTTGCATGCAGTCAGGCTTTTTTCGCGATCAATTCGCGAACCGCCTCGACCATGTCGCCGACGTTCTTGAGATTGCTCCAGGCATCGACTGTGTTCATCTCGATCTCGATGCCGTACTTCTCCTCGAGATCGAAGATGATCTCGGTCAACTCCAGCGAATGGATGCCGAGCGTTCCGAGATCGGTGCTGGCGGTGATTTCCTCACCACCGGTATCGGCATGCGCTTTGATCTTTTCGATGATCTCGGTCGTCAGTTGGTCAGCCATTCGGTTCCTTCCCTGTCGTTTCCCGACGCCAACTGATCAGCGCCCCTTTTATCCCCGGATCCAACAACGCCGTTGCCCTTAACTCGCCAGACACCGCTACCTCGCCAGACACCGCGCGACCGCTCCAAGGTGGCTTCCCTCTATAGAAACCAAAACGATGTCAAGCAACAAGCGATATATCGACAAAGCCGCCGGAGTGCTTAACCTGTAGGCGTGGACATGATCGATGACACCGTGACATCCCGGCCCGTCCCGCCTGCCGCGCAACGTGTTGCCGGCCTGGGCAGGCTTTTCTGCGGCAAGAGCGATGGCCGGACGCGCCTGCAGCGGCTTTACCAGGACGGGTCGGCCAAGATCCGCCTGCCGACGGTAGAAAGCGATCCGCTCGAGGCGGTGCTGATCAACACGGCCGGCGGGCTGACCGGCGGCGACCGTCTCGGCTGGGCGATCGAGGTCGGCGCCGGCGCTTCCGCCTCCATCACCACCCAGGCCTGCGAGAAGGTCTATCGCGCCGCCGCCGACAGGGCCGAGGCAAGCGTCGGCCTGCGGGTCGGTTCGGGCGGCCGCATCGCCTGGCTGCCTCAGGAAACCATCGTCTTCGATCGCGCCGCCTTCGCCCGTACCTTGGATGTCGAGCTCGCCGACGATGCGGAGGCATTGGTGTTGGAAGCAACGCTGTTCGGCCGGCTTGCGATGGGCGAGCGGACGGTTCAAGGCAGCTTCCACGACCGCTGGCGGATCCGCCAGGGCGGCACGCTGATCCATGCGGAGGACTTCCGGATCGGTCCGGATATCGCGGCAACCCTTCGGCGGCCGGCGGCGGCCAGCGGCGCACTTGCCGTCGCCACGCTGCTGCTCGTTTCGCCGCAAGCGGAAAACCTGCTCGAGCCGGCCCGCGCCATTATCGGCGACTCTGCCGCTGGCGGCGCCAGCTTCTGGAGCGTCGGCGGATCTGGCAAGCTTCTTGCGAGGCTCTGCGCCGGCGACGGCTATCAGCTCCGCAAGCGGCTGGTTCCGCTCGTCGAACTGCTCAATGGACGGGCGGGCCTGCCCAAATTGTGGTCACTCTGATTCTGAGTATCGGGACATTGCATGAATCTTACGCCGCGTGAAAAGGACAAGCTACTGATAGCCATGGCGGCGATGGTGGCGCGCAGGCGCCTCGAGCGCGGCGTCAAGCTCAACCATCCCGAAGCCATCGCCCTGATCACCGACTTCGTCGTCGAAGGCGCCCGCGACGGCCGTCCCGTCGCGGAACTGATGGAGGCCGGCGCCCATGTCGTCACTCGCGCCCAGGTAATGGAGGGCATCGCCGAGATGATCCACGACGTCCAGGTCGAGGCGACGTTTCCCGACGGCACCAAGCTGGTGACCGTGCATGAACCCATAAGGTGAGGCCGATGCTGGAGCTCAGGCCCAATTGCGAATGCTGCGACAAGGATCTGCCGCCGGAGGCGACCGATGCGTTGATCTGCACCTTCGAATGCACCTTCTGCGCCGACTGCGTGGATACCGTGCTAGGCGGCGTCTGCCCGAATTGCGGCGGCAATTTCGCGCCGCGGCCGATCCGGCCGGCGGCCAAGCTGACGAAATATCCGCCATCGACCAGGCGCGTGCTCAAGGCCGAAGGCTGCGGCCCGCGCGAGGCTGCTTAACTAGGTCAATTGGAAAGGGCAGAAATGATCCCCGCCTCGACGAAACGAACCGCACTTGCCGCGTTCCTTTTCCTGGCCGCCGCCATGCCAGCTGAAGCCCATGTCGGCGCAGGCTCCGCCTCGTCCTTCGCCGCCGGTTTCGCGCATCCGCTGTCCGGCCTCGACCACATGACGGTCATGATCGCCGTCGGCGTCTGGGCGGCGATGAAGGGTGGCAAGGCGGTCTGGGCCTGGCCGCTCGCCTTCCTCGGCGTGATGCTGGCCGGCGGCGCGCTCGGCATGCTGCATGTGCCGGTGCCTTTCGTCGAGCCGGCCATCCTTGCTTCCGTCGTGGCGCTCGGCCTGCTGGTAGCATTGGCGATCGACCTGCCGGTCCTGGCTGGGATCGCCATCATCGGCCTGTTCGCGCTGTTCCACGGCCATGCCCACGGCACGGAAGTGCCCGAAAATGCCGGCGGACTGGACTACGTGGCCGGTTTCGCGATTTCCACGGTGCTGCTCCACGGCGTCGGCATTGCAGCCGGCCTTCGGCTTGGGTCGCGCTTCCGTGGCCTGGCGCGCGCCGCCGGCGCCGCTTGCGCGGCTATTGGCGTGGGCCTTTCCTTCGGCATGGTGTGAGGGCGCGATGATCCCCGGTGAAGTCATCACGGTAAAAGGCGACATCGAGCTGAACAAGAGTCTGCCCACGGTGGCGCTCAAGGTCGCCAACAGCGGCGACCGGCCGATCCAGGTCGGCAGCCACTATCATTTCTTCGAGACCAATGAGGGCCTGAAATTCGACCGCGAGAGCGCGCGCGGCATGCGGCTCGACATCGCCGCCGGCACCGCCATGCGCTTCGAGCCGGGGCAGGAACGCGACGTCACGCTGGTGCCGCTCGGCGGCAAGCGCGAGGTCTATGGCTTCCAGCAGAAGGTGATGGGCAAGCTGTGACGGCCGCCGGCGTGCTCGCATCACTTCGGAGGCTTGGCGGCCGCGTAGATGACGACCTTCCCCGGATTGTCGAACTCCACGGCGAGCACGTCCTCGGCCTGCACGCGCCGCGAATCGATCGCGTTGAAGAGCAGGGCGTTCGCCTCGATCTCCTTACGCAGCTCGGCGACGTCCTTCTGATGCTGCTTCATCTTGTTCTCGATGGCCGGCGGCGGCCCGCCTTCGCTGCGCGCCGCATCGGTCAGGAACACGATGTCGACCGTGTCGAGCTTGGTGGTCTTGCGCACCGCCCCGATATTCTCGCGGGTGCGGCCGATCGCCGTGATGACCTTTCCGGCCTCCGTGCTGGAGAGCGTCTCCTCCTGACGAACATCAGAATCGACGATTGCGGCGGCAGGCTTGCCGCTGCCCAACGGCTGCGCAGCGGATGCCGCCTGAGGCGCGGCCATGACAAACGCGGCGGCAACCAGGGCAATCCATCTTGCAGGGCGCAGATCATTCGCCATCGATCGCTCCTGACTGAACTCGTGAAGGGGCGAAAACAGCGAAACGGTCCGGTCTGGCCGGTGGTTCCCCTCAAAAGCCGGAAAGCGGACCGCGACACGGCCCGCATTCCCTTCAAAACATGGTTGGCGGACCGCAAGGCGGCCCGCCTGGGCCCGCGATCAGCTTGCCTTCTTGGTAATCAGCGTCAGGGCGCCATTGGGCTGCATGCTGGCGGCGATCACCTGCGCCGAGCTCATGCCCTTGGCTTCGAGCGCGGATTTCACCTTGGGCGTGGCGTCGATCGACTTTCGCAAGGTCTGCAGGCCGGCATCGCCGCGCTGCGCCACGATCTGGTTCACCTGCGTCTGCGCGTCCTTGGGCAGTTCGGTGATGTCGACGACGTTGACGCTCTGGATCGACGGCACCCCGGGCTGGGCTTTCGGCGCGGCCGGAGCGGTTGGCGCCGGGCTGGGCAGCGGCGTCGGCTGCTGCTGGGCATTCGCGGCGCCCGCCATCATCAGGGTTGCGGTCGCGGCGAGAACTATCGCTTTGCGCATGGATATTCCTTCCATCGGATTTGGAGTGGTTTCGCCCGCCTCAAGCGCCCGAGAGGAACGTCCAAATGGGCGCTCAAGGTGTCGCCGAGCGGGTCATTGCGTGACCATTGGGTGGCGACAATGTGCAGCCCACGCCCAAACAACCCTACTTTTGGCAAGCTGAATTTCGGGAGCAATCGCTGATGGCCAGGATAAGCCGCGCCGCCTATGCGCAGATGTATGGACCGACTGTCGGCGATAAGGTGCGGCTTGCCGACACCGAGCTGTTCATTGAGGTCGAGAAGGACCTCACCGTTTACGGCGAGGAAGTCAAATTCGGCGGCGGCAAGGTCATCCGCGACGGCATGGGCCAGAGCCAGGTGACGCGGGCAGGCGGCGCCGTCGATACCGTCATCACCAACGCGCTGGTCGTCGACGCGCTTGCCGGCATCGTCAAGGCCGATATCGGCCTGAAGGACGGATGCATCGCGGCGATCGGCAAGGCTGGCAATCCGGACACGCAGGCTGGCGTCACCATCATTGTCGGTCCAGGCACGGAAATCATTGCCGGCGAAGGCAAGATCCTGACCGCCGGTGGCTTCGACGCGCACATCCATTTCATCTGCCCGCAGCAGATCGAGGAAGCGCTGATGAGCGGCGTCACCACCATGCTGGGCGGCGGCACTGGCCCGGCGCATGGCACCTTGGCCACCACCTGCACGCCCGGCCCCTGGCACATGGCGCGCATGATCCAGTCGTTCGATGCCTTTCCGATGAACATCGGCCTGTCCGGCAAGGGCAACGCATCAAAGCCGGCGGCGCTGGAAGAGATGGTGCTGGCCGGCGCCTGCTCGCTGAAGCTGCACGAGGACTGGGGCACGACGCCTGCGGCCATCGACTGCTGCCTGTCGGTCGCCGACGATTACGACGTGCAGGTGATGATCCACACCGACACGCTGAACGAATCGGGCTTTGTCGAGAACACGGTGGCGGCCATCAAGGGCCGCACCATCCACGCCTTCCACACCGAGGGCGCCGGCGGTGGCCATGCGCCCGACATCATCAAGGTCTGCGGCCTGCCTAACGTCATCCCGTCCTCGACCAATCCGACCCGGCCCTACACGGTCAACACCTTGGCCGAGCATCTCGACATGCTGATGGTCTGCCATCATCTGTCGCCGTCGATCCCGGAAGACATCGCTTTCGCCGAAAGCCGCATCCGCAAGGAAACGATCGCGGCCGAGGACATCCTGCACGACATCGGCGCCTTCTCGATCATCTCGTCGGACAGCCAGGCGATGGGCCGCGTCGGCGAGGTGGCGATCCGGACCTGGCAGACCGCCGACAAGATGAAGCGCCAGCGCGGGTCGCTCCCCGACGAGACCGGCGACAACGACAATTTCCGTGTCCGCCGCTATATCGCCAAGTATACGATCAATCCGGCCATCGCGCATGGCCTGTCGAAGGAGATCGGCTCGATCACGGTCGGCAAGCGCGCCGATCTGGTGCTGTGGAATCCGGCCTTCTTCGGAGTCAAGCCGGAGATGGTGCTGGTCGGCGGCTCGATCGCGGCAGCGCCGATGGGCGATCCCAATGCCTCGATCCCGACGCCGCAGCCGATGCACTACCGGCCGATGTTCGGCGCCTATGGCAAGGCCTTGACCAACTCCTCGGTGACCTTTGTCTCGAAGGCGGCGCTCGATGCCGGCCTGCGGGACAGCCTCGGCGTCGACAAGGCGATGGTCGCGGTCGAGAACACGCGCGGCGGCATCGGCAAGCATTCCATGGTGCTCAACGACGCCACGCCGCATGTCGAGGTCGATCCCGAAACATACGAAGTGCGGGCCGACGGCGAGCTGCTGACTTGTGAGCCGGCGACCGTGCTGCCAATGGCGCAACGGTATTTCCTGTTCTGACAACGGCTGATCGGTGAGCGGGCAAATATCGTTGCGGCTCGCGCTCGCCGATTGCAATATGCTGCCAAGCAGCAGCATTGTGATCGCGCATGGCCACCGAAATCGCGTCCCAGCACGACATCTTCCCGCATATCCGCATCGTCATGGGCATGGTGATCGGCCTTGGTGTCACACGGCTGCTTTCGGGAACCGCCCGCATCGTCCAGCATCCCGGCCAATACCGGCTCTATGCGGTGCATCTCGCCTGGGTCGCCTCGGTGCTGTTGATGCTGGTGCACTTCTGGTGGTGGGAGTTCGGCCTCTACGCCATCGAGAACTGGACCTTCGGCAAATATCTTTTCATTATCTTCTACGCCATCACGCTGTTCCTGCTCTGCGCGCTGCTGTTTCCGGATTCGATGCTCGATTACACCAGCTACGAGGACTATTTCTATTCACGCCGCGCCTGGTTCTTCGGGCTGCTGGCCGCGACCTATCTGCTCGATGTGATCGACACGCTGCTCAAGGGCCCCGAGCATTTCGCCCGCTTCGGCAACGAATATCTGTTCCGGACGCCGGTGTTCGTGGCGTTTTGCCTCGTCGCGATCCGGGTGCGGGACAAACGTTTCCACATCGCCTTCGTCGCGGCGGCGCTGATCTATCAGATATCCTTTATCCTGCGGCTCTTCGACACCATCGTGTGAGTACGGCGGATGGTCTAAGGTTGCTGCAAATGCAGGACTCAACCATGTATAAGGCCGTCGGATCGCGCGGCTCCCGCGTCAGCCGGGTGCTCTGGATGCTCGAGGAACTCGGCCAGCCCTACGAATTCGTCGAGGTGAAGCTGCGCTCGCCGGAGGCTTACGCGCTCAATCCTTCCGGCAAGGTGCCGATCCTGATCGATGGTGACCTGAAAGTCACCGATTCGGCGGCGATCTGCGTCTATTTGGCCGACAAGCATGCCGATAAAGGTATGGGCGCCAGTCCCGGCATCGCCGGTCGCGCCGAGATGGATTCCTGGATGCATTTCGCCCAGAGCGAGCTCGAAGCGCCGCTGTGGAACAAGCTGCGCCACCGTTTTCTCTTGCCCAAGAATGTTCGGGTCGACGTCGGCCCGGCCGCGGCCTATGATTTCGCCTCCGAAGTGAAGGCGCTGGATCGCCGGCTTGGCGGCAACCCTTATGCGCTGGGCGACCGGTTCTCCGCTGTCGACGTGCTGCTCGGTGACATGGGCGCCTGGGCCCGCGCTGGCCGCCTCCCGATCGAGTCCGAGAGCGTCAACGCTTATTTCGACCGCGTGCTGTCGCGACCTGTCCGTGCCCGCGCCCAAGCCAATGGCGGAGCCATGAAATGAAGCTCAACATCAATACCGATTTCACCAAGTTTCCACGCGCCGTCTCGGTGCTTGCAGCCGGCGCTCCGACTTCAGCCAAGCCCTATGACAAGGCTGTGCTGCCGCATGACGAGCGCCATCTGCGCCGCCGCGCCATCGAGACCGTCGGCGGCGACAAGGTGCTGGTCGACCTGCCCGAGCCGGTGGCTCTGGACAATGGCGACCGGCTGGTGCTGGAAGACGGCCGCCAGCTCGAGATCGTCGCGGCACCCGAAGAGGTCTACGACATCCGTGCCCGCGACGCCGTTCATCTGAGCGAACTCGCCTGGCATATCGGCAATCGTCACCTCGCGGCGGCGATCGAGCCGGACCGCATCCTCATCCTGCGCGACCATGTCATCAAGGCGATGCTGGAAGGTCTCGGCGCCACGGTGAATGAGGTTTCGCAACCGTTCAGTCCGGTGCGCGGCGCCTATTCCGGCCATGGCCACGACCACGGCCATGCGCATGATCACCACGATCATGACCACCATGACCATGATCACGGCCACTCGCATGACCATCACGATCATGACCACGGTCACGACCATCATCACCACGACCACGGTCATCACCATCACCATGACTGAGCAGCTTTCCACCGGCGCGCTCTTGCGGCTTATGGCCTGGCTGTCACCAGCCTTCCCGGTCGGTGGCTTCGCCTACAGCCACGGGCTCGAGCGCGCGGTGCATGACGGACTGATCGCCGATCGGAAAGATCTCGCCGGCTGGCTGGAGACGCTGGTCGAGTTGGGTTCCGGCTGGAACGACGCCGTGCTGTTCGCCGAAAGCTGGCGCCGCGCACGCGAGGGTGGCGATCTCAACGAAGTCGCCGCGCTGGCCGAGGCGCTTGCCGGGTCGCGGGAGCGTCATCTGGAAACCATGCTGCAGGGCGCGGCCTTCCTCAAAGCGGCGTCCGCCTGGCCGTCTCAGGCGCTGCAGCGCCTGCCGGCCGATTGCCCCTATTGCGTCGCGGTCGGCGCTCTTGCCGGCAGCGGCGGCATCGGCCTTTCGGAGGCGCTTTCCGCCTTCCTGCAGGCTTTCTTCTCCAACCTCGTGCAAGCGGCGATCAGGCTTGGCGTCGTTGGCCAAACCGATGCCGTCGCATTGTTAGCCGGCTTTGAATCTCTTGCGCTGGCGACCGCATCGCGCGCCGCCGGTTTCAGCCTGGACGATCTGGGCGGCGCGGCCTTCATTTCCGACATCGTGGCGATGCAGCATGAGACGCAATACTCCAGGCTGTTCCGCTCATGATCGCGCTTGCCGTCATCCTCTCCTTCGTCCTGCTTTTGATCACTACGCTGCATGTCTATTGGGGTATAGGCGGCATCTGGCCGGGCACGGACCAGGCCTCCTGCGCGCGCGCCGTGGTCGGTTTTCGCGGCGTCGATGAGATGCCGTCGTCCTTCGCGAGTTTTGCCGTCGCCGCTTGCCTGGCACTGGCGACGCTCTGGCCGCTGGCGCTGGTCGGCGTCTTTGCGACGCCCTTTCCAAGAGAAGGCCTGGCGGCCACGGCATTGATGATCGGCCTCGTCTTTCTTGGCCGCGGCATTGCCGGCTTCACGCCATGGTGGCGCAGGCTCACGCCTGAACAGCCTTTCGCGCGGCTTGACCAAAGCCTCTATTCGCCGCTCTGCTTGCTGATCGGGCTGGGCTTTATAGTTCTCTCTATCTCGGAGTTTCCGGCATGACGTCGAAAAACGGTCCTCTTCGCATCGGCATTGGTGGCCCCGTCGGCTCCGGCAAGACGACGCTTACCGAAAAGCTGTGCAAGGCGTTGCGCGACGATTTTTCGATCGCCGTCGTCACCAACGACATCTACACCAAGGAGGACGCGATGATGCTCGCCCGGCAACAAGCATTGCCGGAGGAGCGCATCGTCGGCGTCGAGACCGGCGGCTGTCCGCACACCGCCATCCGGGAGGACGCCTCGATCAATCTGCGGGCAATCGCGGAGCTGAACAAAAAGTTCCCCGACCTCGACATCATCTTCATCGAATCCGGCGGCGACAATCTCGCAGCCACCTTCTCGCCGGACCTTGCCGACCTGACGCTGTATGTCATCTCGGTCTGCCAGGGCGAGGAGATCCCGCGCAAGGGCGGCCCGGCCATCACCCGCTCGGATTTCCTCATCATCAACAAGAGCGATCTGGCGCCCTATGTGAACGTCAACCTCGACGTCATGGAGAGCGATGCCGGCCGCATGCGCGGCAAAAGGCCCTTCGGCTTCACCGACCTGTCGCGGGGCAAGGGCTTGCAAGAGGTGATCGACTTCATCGTCGAGCAGGGCGGACTGCAGTCGGCGCGCCCGGCGGCTTGATCCGCTGAGCCACCGATTATCGGTTGCTGGCAGCGGCATCGCACGGCATTCTCATCCAAACAGGAGGATTTTCGATGAGCCTTGCCCGCCTGCACAAGGAACCGCTGAGCAACCTGCCCTATTACGAGGAGCGGGTCGATCTCGCCGCCGCCTTCCGCTGGACCGCGCGGCTCAACATGCATGAGGCGGTGGCCAATCACTTCTCGCTGTCCGTCAACGAGGACGGCACGAAATTCCTGATGAACCCGAACCAGGTGCATTTCTCGCGCATCAAGGCGAGCGACCTGCTCCTGATCGACGCCAACGATCCCGACACCCTGTCCGGCCCCAATGCGCCGGACCCGACCGCCTGGGGCCTGCATGGCGCCATCCATCGCAACGTCCCGCATGCGCGCTGCGCCATGCATGTCCATTCGATCCACGCCACGGTGCTTGCCTCGCTCGCAGATTCGACGCTCCCCCCGGTCGACCAGAACTCGGCCATGTTCTTCAACCGCCATGTCGTCGACGCCAATTATGGCGGGCTGGCCTTCGAGGAGGAGGGCGAGCGCTGCTCGCAGCTTCTCACCGACCCCAAGGTCAAGGTGATGGTCATGGGCAATCATGGCGTCATGGTCATCGGCGACAATGTCGCCGACACCTTCAACCGCATGTTCTATTTCGAGCGCGCCGCCGAGACCTACATCAAGGCGCTGTGGACTGGCCGCCCGCTGCGCACGCTCTCCGACGAGGTCGCCGAGAAGGCCGCGCGCGAGATGGACGACTACCCCGGCCAGGCCGAGCGCCATCTGGCCGAGCTGAAGGCGATCCTCGACGAGGAAGAGCCGGTTTATCGGAATTGATGCCGGACTCCTTCCCCCGGTTACGCTACGCCTGTGACCGGCGTGACTGATCAGGCCTCGGCTTGATTGCCACGTGGTTCCCCCAATCCGTCGCTGCTTCGCAGCGCCACCTTTCCCCCCTCCGGAGGGAAAGGAAGGGAGCGTTGCTGGAGGAGCGTTGACGGCAAGAGCTTGGCGCCTTTCCTCTACCCCGCCGATCGGGGGAGAGGTGGCTCGGCGAAGCCGAGACGGAGTGGGGGTCGACCAGCGCACCATTAGACAATGCATGCGCCAAGCTGAAGGGCGGAGGAAGCGCGGCGGCGACGTTCGGGGTTAAAGCCCCAACTGCGCCCGCAGCTCTTCAACGCTCTTGATCACAATCGCGCCGGCCGGACCTTCCATCGGCGCTTCCGGCCAGAAGACCGTCTTCATGCCTGCAGCCAGTCCGGCCATGGCGCCCGTCAGACTGTCGTCGACGGCAAAAGCATCCGCCGGATCGACGCCGGCGAGATAAGCGGCGCGCAGGAAGGGCTCGGGAAGCGGCTTGCCGTCGATCACGTCGTTGCGGCTGACCGTCATCATGCCCGGATAGGTGAGGCCGACGGAGCGCAGATTGGCATCGACGATCAGCCGGTCGGAATTTGACACCACCGCCTGCTCGACGCCGAGCGCGCGCAATTCGTTGAACACCTCGATCGCGCCGGGTCGCGGCTTCAGCGTTTCCGCCAGCGGCAGATAATGATCGTATTTGCGCACGATCCAGTCGTCGAAGGGGAGGGCAAGGCCGAACTCATCGCGCAGCATCTCGTAGACCGGCCATGCCGCGATACCCAGCACACGCTCATGCAGGTCGTGCGGCGGGGCGATGCCGACGCTGCGCAGCGCAGCCACAAGCGCTGCCTCATGCAACGGCTCGCTGTCGACCAGCGTCCCGTCCATATCCCAGAAAACGGCTTTCGGCGTCATGCGCGGCTCCCTTCGCCGATCCCCTTAAAGCATGTCTCCCAAAAGTGGTAACCGGTTTCGGGACAAAGACATGCGCAAAAAAAAACTGAAGCGCATTGAGCGAAGCTGAAAGATCGCGACGCGCTTTAGTACGTTTCCCGCCCGAGATAAACCGTCGCGCCGGCAAATGGTTTGGCGCGCGACGGCAGACCTTCCGGAGGCCTCTGAGGCATCCAAGCAATTGCTCTTTCGATAGACAATTGCGCGCCGGCATATTCGCTGTAAGCTATGGCGCCCGTTTCAGCGTTGTGCGGGTTGGGAGGCAGGACGTGAGTTTGCGACAGGAACCCGGCAGCACCAGGTTGGACGACGCCGCGCGCGCCGGCTGGCTTTATTATGTTGCCGGTAACACGCAGGATCAGATTGCCGCCAAGTTGGGCATTTCCAGGCAGACGGCGCAGCGGCTGGTGTCGCTGGCGATGTCGGAGGGGCTGATCAAGGTTCGCGTCGATCATCCGATCGCCAACTGCCTGGACCTTGCCGCGCGGCTGAAGTCACGCTTCGCGCTCGATCTCGTCGAGGTGGTGCCGAGCGATCCGGCGTCGAACTCGACGACGATCGGTATTGCCGAGGCGGCGGCGGCCGAGATCGAGCGCCGGCTGCGCTCGGAAGCCCCCATCGTCATGGCGATCGGCACCGGACGCACGCTGAAGGCGGCGATCGAGCAACTGCCGCCGATGGACTGCCCGCAGCATAAGGTCGTGTCCTTGACCGGCAACATCTCGCCGGACGGCTCGGCCGCCTTCTACAACGTCATCTTCACCATGGCCGATCGCGTCAAGGCGCGTTCCTTCCCGATGCCGCTGCCGGTCATCGCCTCCTCGCCGGCAGAGCGCGAGATGCTGCTCAACCAGCCGATGATCCAGCCGACGCTGGCATTGGCCGCGGAAGCCGATGTCACCTTCGTCGGCATTGGCGATCTTGGGCCCAAGGCCCCGCTCTACGAAGACGGCTTCATTTCCGAAAGCGAGTTGAAGGCGCTGCAGAAGGCCGGCGGCATCGCCGAGATCGTCGGCTGGGTGTTCGATCGCGAGGGCCGCATGATCGAGGGCATCACCAACGACCGCGTGTCTTCCGCGGCGCTGCCGTCGCGGGAGAAGTCGCTGGTCATCGCCTTGGCGATGGGCGACCGCAAGCTGCCGGGCATCCTCGCCGCCGTCAATCGCCGGCTGGTGAATGGCCTCATCACCGACGAGCGGACGGCCGAAGCCCTGCTTTCCGGCTGATTGTCATAAAAAGAGCCGGCTATTGCGAGGGGCCGCGCGGGTCGTTGCCGTCGAGAAAACCCATGTCGCGCTGCAGATGCTCGGATAATTCCCGGACATCGACATAGCCGCGCCTGCGGCGCGAAAACCTTGCAAACTCCCGCACGAGCGTGAAAAACCAGCGGTGCGCCGGGTTGGAAACGAGCTTTTCCTGGACCGTGGTCATGATCGTCAGCCTTTGCAATGCTTGAACTGGATTGATCGTCGACCCCAAATATCGGGCTGGCCGGTTCGTGCTTCCAATTAAACCTCGATCATGACCCATAAGGAGGCCTTATGCCCGATCTTAAGCCCCCGCAGCTTGCGCCGCTGCCGCCGCTGCAGGCGATCCGGGTGTTCGAAGCGGTGGCAAGGCACCTGTCCTTCACCAAGGCGGCGCAGGAATTGGGCATGACCCAAGCGGCCGCCAGCTACCAGATCAAGGTATTGGAGGAGCGCGTCGGCGCGCCGCTGTTCCTGCGCCGTCCGAAGCAGATCGAGCTGACCGAGCCCGGCCAGCGCCTTGCGCCTGCCGTCAGCGAAGCTTTTTCCATCCTGGGTCAGGCCTACGCCGCGGCGCGCGGCGGCGCCGACGGACTGCTTTGCGTCACCACGGTGCTGACCTTCGCCTCGAATTGGCTGGCGCAGCATCTGGGCTCGTTCCAGCTCGCCCATCCGGCACTCGCCGTGCGGCTCGATACCTCGGCCCGCCTCACCGATTTCGCGCGCGAGGATGTCGATCTCGCCATCCGCTCGGGCGCCGGCAAATGGCCGGGCCTGGAAGCGCACAAATTGCTCGACGCCGACTTTACGCCGATGCTGAGCCCCAAGCTCGCGGCCAGCATAGGCGGCGTCAAGGAACCGGCCGACCTTTTGCGCCTGCCGATCCTCGATCCCGGCGACATCTGGTGGTCGCAATGGTTCGAGGCCGCCGGCGTCACCGGGCATGATCTCGCCAAACGGCCGGGCTCCAGCATGGGTGCGCAGGCCTATGAGGCGAACGCGGCGATGGCGGGCCACGGCGTGGCGATCCTGACCAGGGCGCTGTTCAAGAACGAGATCGCCGACGGCCGCCTGATCCAGCCCTTCGATCTGGTCGGCGACGATGGCCATGCCTATTGGCTGGTCTATCCGACGGCGCGCCGCAATGTGCCGAAGATACGCGCCTTCCGCGACTGGATCCTCGCCGAGATCGCCTGCGCGTAAGCGAGCCCCTTACGTCCTCCAGTGCTGCCGGTGCTGCCTGCGGATCGGGTCGCCTTGCCTAATTTCTGCTGCGCCGCAGCATAGATTCCGACTTGACATAAATCACGGTAAGTGAGTAATTGCTCAAAGCCAAGGCAAATGCTCATCTTGGTTTAAGGGAGGAATTTGATGAAACTTCACACGCTCACCCTGGGCCTGTTGTCGGCAAGCGCCCTTGCTTTCGCCGCGCATGCCGAATCCATCACCATCGCCACCGTCAACAACGGCGACATGGTCCGCATGCAGAAGCTGACGGACGACTTCACCAAAGCCAACCCCGACATCCAGCTCAACTGGGTGACGCTTGAAGAGAACGTGCTGCGCGAGCGCGTGACCACCGACATCGCCACGAAGGGTGGCCAGTACGACGTCATGACCATCGGCACCTACGAGGTTCCGATCTGGGCCAAGCAGAACTGGCTCCTGCCGCTCGACAAGCTGGGCGCCGACTACGACGTCAAGGACATCATCCCGGCAATCGCCGGCGGCCTTTCGGTCGACGGCAAGCTCTATGCCGCGCCCTTCTACGGCGAGAGCTCCTTCGTCATGTACCGCAAGGACCTTATGGAGAAGGCGGGCTTGAAGATGCCCGATGCGCCGACCTGGGACTTCATCAAGCAGGCCGCCGACAAGATGACCGACCGCGCCAATGGGGTGAACGGCGTCTGCCTGCGCGGCAAGGCCGGCTGGGGCGAGAACATGGCCTTCCTCACCGCCATGTCGAACTCATTCGGCGCTCGCTGGTTCGACGAGAACTGGAAGCCGCAGTTCGACCAGCCGGAATGGAAGAAGACGCTACAATTCTATGTCGACCTGATGAAGGCCGACGGTCCGGAAGGCGCTTCGTCAAACGGCTTCAACGAGAACTTGGCGCTGTTCCAGCAGGGCAAGTGCGGCATGTGGATCGACGCCACCGTCGCCGCGTCCTTCGTTTCCGATCCGAAGGCCTCGAAGGTCGCGGACAAGGTCGGTTACGCGTTGGCGCCCGACAATGGGCTCGGCAAGCGTGGCAACTGGCTGTGGGCTTGGTCGCTGGCGATCCCGGCCGGCACGCAGAAGGCCGATGCCGCCGAGAAGTTCGTCTCCTGGGCAACCAGCAAGCACTATGCCGAGCTGGTCGCCTCGAAGGAAGGCTGGGCCAATGTTCCTCCGGGCACGCGTTCTTCGCTGTACGCCAATCCGGAGTACCAGAAGGCGGCGCCTTTCGCGAAGATGACGCTGGACTCCATCAACGCTGCGGACCCGACGCACCCGACCGTCAAGCCGGTGCCTTATGTCGGCGTGCAGTTCGTTGCCATTCCTGAATTCCAGGGTCTTGGCACCACCGTCGGCCAGCTCTTCTCGGCCGCCCTTGCCGGCCAGTCGAGCGTCGACGACGCCCTCAAGCAGGCCCAGGACGCAGCCACCGCGGCGATGACCGAAGGCGGCTACATCAAGTAAGGCTCCTCCCGGTGCCGAACGCCGGTCGCCTATCAAGGCCGGCAAGGGGCCGCCCGAAACCCAGTTCGGGCGGCCACCCTTCTAAATCGGGAAGATTCTGGGCACAACTCTGAAATCCGGCTGACTTTGGGAGGGTGACCGTCATGGCTACTCAGCAAACCCGTTCGCTTGCCCGTTTCATGATGGCGCCATCGGTGATCCTGCTGTTCGTCTGGATGATCGTGCCGTTGGCCTTCACGATCTGGTTCTCCCTGCTGCAGTACAATCCGCTGAACCCGATCCGCGACGGGTTTGTCTGGTTCGACAATTACAAGCTCTTCTACTCGAACCCGGCCTTCCTCTACTCGATCCTCAACACGCTCACTATCGTCGTCAGCGTCCTGGTCATCACGGTGGTCGGCGGCATCCTTCTGGCCATGCTGCTCGACCAGCCGATCTGGGGCCAGGGCGTCGTGCGCATCCTGGTCATCTCGCCGTTCTTCGTCATGCCGCCGGTCGCGGCGCTTGTCTGGAAGAACATGATCATGCACCCGCAATACGGCGTCTTCGCCGACATAGCGCGCTTCTTCGGCGCCCAGCCGATCGACTGGTTCGGCCAACATCCGCTGACCGCCATCATCCTGATCGTCGCCTGGCAGTGGCTGCCCTTCGCCACGCTTATCCTGCTCACCTCCTTGCAGTCGCTCGACGGCGAGCAGAAGGAAGCGGCCGAGATGGACGGCGCGGGCTTCCTCAGCCGCTTTTGGTATCTGACGCTGCCGCATATGTCGCGCGCCATCACCGTCGTCATCCTGATCCAGACGATCTTCCTGCTCTCGATCTATGCCGAGATCCTGGTCACCACCAATGGCGGCCCGGGCTACGCCTCCACCAACCTGCCCTTCCTCGTCTACCAGAAGGCGCTCCTGGAATTCAAAATCGGCCAGGCATCCGCCGGTGGCGTGATCGCCGTCATTCTCGCCAACATCGTTGCCTTCTTCGCCATGCGCGCCGTCGGCAAGAACCTGGACAAGTGAGGGAGGACCTGACATGGCCCGCGCAGTCACCACCCAGCACAAGACTATCGCCACGGCCGCGGCCTGGATAGTCGCCCTGCTGATCTTCTTTCCGATCCTCTACACGATCATCACCTCGTTCAAGTCGGAGCAGGAGGCGATCCAGGGCTTCAACCTGATCCCGTCCGGGACCTTCGAGAGCTATTCGGAGGTCCAGCAGCAGAGCGGCTACTTCAAGTTCTTCTTCAATTCGGTGCTGCTGTCGGTCGGCTCGACCGTCCTCGCGCTCATCGTCGCCATCCCGGCGGCCTGGTCGATGGCGTTCTCGCCGACCAAGCGCACCAAGGACATCCTGATGTGGATGCTGTCCACCAAGATGATGCCGGCTGTCGCGGTGCTGTTCCCGATCTACCTGATCTTCCGCGACAGTGGCCTGCTCGACAGCCGCATCGGCCTCACCGTCATGCTGATGCTGATCAACCTGCCGATCGTGGTCTGGATGCTCTACACCTATTTCCGCGAGATCCCGGGTGAGATCCTGGAGGCGGCTCGCATGGATGGCGCCTCGCTGTGGAACGAGATCATCTATGTGCTGACGCCGATGGCCGTTCCCGGCATCGCCTCGACCATGCTCTTGAACATCATCCTCGCCTGGAACGAGGCGTTCTGGACCATCCGGCTCACCACCACCAACGCCGCGCCGCTGACGGCCTTCATCAGCTCCTTCTCCAGTCCGCAGGGCCTGTTCTGGGCGAAGCTCTCGGCAGCCTCGACGCTGGCGATCGCGCCGATCCTGATCATGGGCTGGTTCAGCCAGAAGCAGCTGGTTCGTGGACTCACCTTTGGCGCCGTGAAGTAAGAGCGCCCAAGCGGCGGACGACGAAGACCATCCCCGGGAGGAAACCATGGGAAACATCACGCTCAAGAACGTCTCCAAGTCCTTCGGGTCGACGACGATCATTCCGAACATCGACCTCAACATCGAGGACGGCGAGTTCGTGGTGTTCGTCGGCCCCTCGGGTTGCGGCAAGTCCACGCTGCTCAGGCTGATCGCCGGGCTGGAGGACACCAGCGGCGGCACCATCTCGATCGATGGCCGCGACGTCACCCGCGAGGCGCCAGCCAAGCGCAAGCTCGCCATGGTGTTCCAGTCCTACGCGCTCTACCCGCACATGACGGTCGCCAAGAACATCGCCTTCCCGCTGAAGATGGCCGGCGAGGACCAGGCGACCATCGACAAGAAGGTGAAGGATGCCGCCCGCATCTTGAACCTCACCAACTATCTCGAGCGCCGTCCGGGCCAGCTCTCCGGCGGCCAGCGCCAGCGCGTCGCCATCGGCCGCGCCATCGTGCGCCAGCCCTCGGCCTTCCTGTTCGACGAGCCGCTGTCCAACCTCGACGCCGCGCTTCGCGGCACGATGCGGCTGGAGATCAGCGAGCTGCATCAGCAGTTGAAGACGACGATGATCTACGTCACCCACGACCAGGTCGAGGCCATGACGATGGCCGACAAGATCGTCGTGCTTAACGCCGGCAACATCGAGCAGGTCGGCTCGCCGATGGAGCTCTACAAGACGCCGAAGAACCTCTTCGTCGCCGGCTTCATCGGCTCGCCCAAGATGAACATGATCGAAGGTGCGCCGGCGGAGAAATATGGCGCCAAGACCATTGGCATCCGGCCCGAACACCTTGCCATCTCGACCACGTCCGGCGACTGGAAGGCGACGGTCGGCGTAGCCGAGCATCTTGGCTCAGACACGTTCCTGCACGTCCAGGCGGACGGCATCGGCACCATCAACGTCCGCGCCGACGGCGAGGTCGCGGTCAGGCATGGCGACACGATCTATCTGACGGCAGACAAGACCAAACTCCATCGCTTCGGCGCCGACGGCAAGGCGCTGGTCCAGTGAGGACGGGACAGTGAGGCTGAAAGGCAGATCGGCGCTGATCACCGGATCGGCGCGCGGCATCGGCAGGGCCTTCGCCGAAGCCTATGCGCGCGAAGGCGCGACGGTGGCGATTGCCGATATCGACCTCGAAGCAGCGGAGGCAACTGCGAAAGCGATCGGCTCCGCCGCTTACGCGCTGCGGCTCGACGTCGCCGATCAGTCCTCGATCGAGGCGGCGGTGAAGGCGGTCGAGGCGAGGACCGGCGGGCTCGATGTGCTGATCAACAACGCAGCGATCTTCGACCTTGCGCCGATCGTCGAGATAACCAGGACAAGCTACGAAAAGCTGTTCTCGGTCAATGTCGCCGGCACGCTCTTCATGCTGCAGGCCGCCGCCCGCTCGATGATCGCGCGTGGCAAGGGCGGCAGGATCATCAACATGGCTAGCCAGGCCGGCCGGCGCGGCGAGCCGCTGGTCGCGGTCTACTGCGCCACCAAGGCCGCCGTTATCTCGCTGACGCAATCGGCCGGGCTCGACCTGATCAAGCACCGCATCAACGTCAACGGCATCGCGCCGGGCGTCGTCGACAGCGACATGTGGGACCAGGTCGACGCGCTCTTCGCCAAATATGAGAACCGGCCGAAGGGAGAGAAGAAGCGGGTTGTCGGCGAAGGAGTGCCTTACGGGCGCATGGGCAGGCCCGAGGACCTCGCCGGCATGGCCGTGTTCCTTGCCAGTGACGAGGCCGAATACATTGTCGCCCAGACCTACAATGTCGACGGCGGCCAATGGATGAGCTGATGGGATGAGTTGAGGGGGGAAGGCGCTTCTCTCTTTTCCTCCGGAGAAAGCGTCTCGGGGCAGGTGAGGGGCAGCACACTGAAACGCCAGATGTTGCCCCTCATCCTCGCTCCTCCGAAGGGGGCGTAGTCAGTCAGGCTGACGATCGGCCAAAGGGTAAATGAGATGACCGTGAAACTCTCTTCATCGAACCTCGCCAGGCTCCCGGCCAAAGTTGCCGGTCCGAAATACGACCGCTCGGCCCTGAAGGCCGGCATCGTCCATTTCGGCGTCGGCAATTTCCACCGCTCGCACCAGGCGATCTATCTCGACGATCTGTTCGCCACCGGCGAAGGCCATGACTGGGCGCTGATCGGCGCCGGCGTGTTCGAAGGCGAGAAGATCGGCCGCTCCAAGCTGGAAGAGCAGGACTGGCTGACCACTGTCGTCGAGCAGGACCAGGGCCATATGAGCGCCCGCGTCACCGGGGCCATGATCGATTTCCTGACGCCCGGCGACGCGGCGGCGATCATCGAGCGGCTTGCCGATCCGGCGATCAAGATCGTCTCGCTGACCATCACCGAGGGCGGCTATTTCATCGACCCGGCTTCCGGCAAGTTCAACCCGGCCCATCCGGACATCGTCGCTGACGCGCAGCCGGGTGCCGTGCCGAAAACCGTGTTCGGCATCATCCTTGCCGGACTGCTGCGCCGGCGCGCCGACGGCATCGTGCCCTTCACCGTCATGTCCTGCGACAACATCCCCCATAACGGTCACGTCACCTCAGACGGCGTCATCGGCCTCGCCCGGCTGATCGACGAGGACCTCGCCAAATGGGTGGAAGACAAGGTCGCCTTCCCGAATGGGATGGTCGATCGCATCACACCCGCCACCACCGACCGCGAACGCCGGATTCTCGCCGACGATTTCGGGCTGGAGGACAATTGGCCGGTGTTCTGCGAGCCGTTCAAGCAATGGGTGCTGGAGGACCATTTCACCGCCGGCCGCCCGGCGCTGGAAAAGGTCGGCGTGCAGTTCGTCAAGGACGTCTCGCCCTACGAGCTGATGAAGATACGCATCCTCAATGGCGGCCACGCGACAATAGCCTATTCGGCCGGGCTGATGGACATCCATTTCGTCCATGAAGGCATGCAGGAGCCGCTGGTGCGCGCCTTCCTGTCGAAGCTCGAGCATGACGAGATCATCCCGACCGTGCCGCCGGTGCCCAACACCGATCTGGAGGACTACTACCAGCTCATCGAGCGCCGCTTCTCCAATCCCAAGATCGGCGACACCATTCGCCGGCTTTGCCTCGACGGCTCCAACCGCCAGCCGAAATTCATCATCCCGACGATTGCCGACCGGCTGAAGGCGGGCGAGGCCGTCGCCGGCCTCGCGCTGGAATCGGCGCTCTGGTGCCGCTACTGCTTCGGCACCACCGACAGCGGCGCCGTCATCGAGCCGAACGATCCGAGCTGGGACCGCATGCAGGCCACCGCCAAGGCGGCGAAGGACGATCCGAAGGCCTGGCTGGCGATGGAGGACATCTATGGCGATGTCGGCCGCTCGCCCGCCTTCGCCGGGGCCTTCGCCCACGCCCTGAAGGTGCTGTGGGCGAACGGCGCGCGCGAGACCCTGGCGCGCTATCTCGCCGGCAGGCTCCGAGGCTAGCGGAAGCCTGCCCGATGACGCCTGAGCTGGTCATCTTCGACTGTGACGGCGTGCTGGTCGACAGCGAGGCGCTTTCGGTCTCGGCGCTGCTCGGCATGATCGAGCTCGCCGGCGGCACGGTCAGCGAGGACGCCGCCTACGAGCACTTCCTCGGCAAGAGCATGAAGAGCGTGCGCGAGATCCTCGGCCGCGATTTCGGGCTGGAGATCAGCGACCAGCACCTGACCGCCATGCGCGTCGACTTGATGCGCAAGTTCCGCGAGGAATTGAAGCCGATCCCGGGCGTCAAGGACGTGCTGCCGAAGCTCAGGCTTCCCTGCTGCGTCGCCTCGTCCGGCACGCTGGAACGGATCCGCTACGCGCTCGACGTCACCGGCCTGCTTTCGCTGCTGGAGCCGCATATCTTCAGCGCCACCATGGTCAAGCGCGGCAAGCCGGCGCCCGACCTTTTCCTCCATGCCGCTGCCTGCATGCGGGCGCAACCGCGCAATTGCCTGGTCGTCGAGGATAGTCCAGCAGGTGTTGCCGCGGCGCGCGCGGCCGGCATGCGCGTCTTCGCCTTCACCGGTGGCTCGCACGCGTCCAACCCCGCACTCAAGGCGCGGCTTGCGTCGACCGAACCGGACTCTATATTCGCTGACATGCTGCAATTGCCCGATCTGATTGCAGGCCTGGGAGCGAGAGTAAAAGCATTTTGACGAAGAATTTCGTTTGCGCGGTCGATGTCGGCACCGGGAGCGCTCGCGCGGGCATTCTGGACGCGCGCGGCAACCTGCTTGCGCGCGCCGATCATCCGATCGCCATGCATCAGCCCAAGCCTGATCATGCCGAGCACGATTCGGAGGATATCTGGTCGGCGGTGTGCAAATCGGTGCGGACGGCCCTCGAGAAATCTGGCGTTGCCGCCGGCGATATCGCCGGCATCTCCTTCGACGCCACCTGCTCGTTGGTGGCGCGCGACAGGCAAGGCGAACAGATCAGCGTCTCGGTCACCGGCGAGAAGCGCTGGGACACGGTCGTCTGGCTCGATCACCGCGCCATCGCCGAGGCCGATGAATGCACGGCAAGCGGCCATGCCGTGCTCGACTATATCGGCGGCGTGATGTCGCCGGAGATGGCCACGCCGAAGCTGATGTGGCTGAAGCGCCATCTGCCGAAGACGTGGAATGAAGCCGGCTATCTGTTCGACCTCGCCGATTTCCTGACCTGGAAGGCATCAGGCTCGCTCGCCCGCTCGCAGTGCACGCTGACGGCAAAATGGACCTATCTCGCGCATGAGGAAGAAAGCTGGCGGCGCGATTTTTTCGAGCTTGTCGGGCTCGGTGACCTGTTCGAGCACGGCAATCTGCCGGAAAAGGCGAGCCCGGTCGGCACCGATATCGGTCCGCTGACGGCAAAGGCTGCCGCCGAGCTCGGCTTGACCGAAAAATGCCGGGTCGGCGCCGGCGTCATCGATGCCTATGCCGGCGCGCTGGGTGTCCTGGGCGGTTTTGCCGGTGACGAGAAGGACATCAGCCGGCATCTGGCGTTGATTGCCGGCACATCGTCCTGCGTCATGGCGATGTCGCAGGACCCGCAGCCCTTCGCCGGCGTCTGGGGCCCGTATTACGGCGCGGCTTTGCCGACGCTGTGGCTGTCGGAAGGCGGCCAGTCGGCCACCGGCGCTCTGCTCGACCACATCATCCGCTGGCACGGCGCGGGCGGCGAGCCGGACGCGGCCATGCATATGAAGATCGCCAGGCGCGTCGCCGAGCTGCGCGCCGAGGACGGCGATGCGCTGGCGGCCAGGCTGCATGTGCTGCCGGATTTCCACGGCAACCGCTCGCCGCTCGCCGATCCGCACGCAGTCGGCGTCATCAGTGGCCTGACGCTCGATTCCTCCTTCGACAGCCTGTGCAAGCTTTACTGGCGCACCGCTGTCGGCATCGCGCTCGGCGTGCGCCATGTGCTCGAGGCGTTGAACGAGAACGGCTACCTGATCGACACGCTGCATGTCACCGGCGGCCACACCAAGAATCCGCTGCTGATGGAGCTCTACGCCGACGCCACCGGCTGCACGGTGGTCGAGCCGCTGGCCGACGAGGCGGTGCTGCTCGGCACCGGCATGGTAGCGGCGACCGCCGCAGGTCTCTATCCCGATCTCAACGCCGCCTGCGTCGCCATGCAGCAGGGCGGCCGGACTCGCGCGCCCAACAAGGAAGCCGGTGCCCGCTTCGACCGTGACTACCGCATCTTCCTCGAGATGCACCGGCAGCGGCAGATGCTCGACGCGATCAGCTAGCTTCCATCTCTTGTTTCACGCAATTCCGGACGGAAAACCGTGTCGCACTTTTCCTGGAATTGCTCTATTGTTTGCGCAGCGACTTGCCGGTCTCGGCGTCGAACAGATGGATTCTCTCTTCCTCGAAGCTGTAGCACACAGGCGCGCGCAACTCCGGGCATTCGCGGGCCGGCACCAGCGCGCAGATCTCCTTGCCGCCGGAGCCGAACGTCACCAGCGCGTCGTTGCCGTGGAATTCGATGAGATCGGCGGTGCCTTGCAGGATGTTGCCTGCGCCTCCGTTTGCCGTCTTCATATCCGGAGGCCGGATGCCGAGCACGACCCGATCGCCGTGCTGCAGATGGAAGTCGTCGCCCTCCAGCGATAGCACCGTTCCGGCGCCGGTCAGCGTCCAGCCATCGCCCTTGCGGCCGACCGTGGCCTCGATGAAGTTCATGTTCGGCGTGCCGATGAAACCGGCCACGAACTGGTTGCCGGGGCGCCGATAGATCTCCGCCGGCGAGCCGATCTGCTCGATCACGCCGTCCTTCAAAAGCACGATCCGGTCGGCCAGCGTCATCGCTTCGAGCTGGTCGTGCGTGACATAGACGGTGGTGGTCTTCAGCCACTGGTGTAGCCTGGCGATCTCGACGCGCATATGGTTGCGGAGCTTGGCGTCGAGATTGGAGAGCGGCTCGTCGAAGAGAAAGACTTTCGGCGTCTTGATCATGGCGCGCGCGATCGCCACGCGCTGCTGCTGGCCGCCGGAAAGCTCCGTCGGCTTGCGGCCGAGATAGGGCTCCAGCCCGAGCGTCCTGGAAACGGCCTCGACGCGCTTCCTGATCTCGGCCGCCGGCACCTTCTGCCGCTTCAGCCCGAAGGCGATGTTGTCGAAGATCGTCATATGCGGATAGAGCGCATAATTCTGGAACACCATGGCGATGCCGCGGTCGCCCGGCTCGAGATCGTTTACCACCTTGCCGCCGATCGACACCTCGCCGCCGCTGATATCCTCCAGTCCGGCCAGCATCCTCAGAAGCGTGGACTTGCCGCAGCCGGACGGCCCCAGGAACACAACGAACTCATGCTCCTCGATCGCCAGGTTGAGGTCGCGGATGACGGTCGTGGCGCCATAGGCCTTGTCGACATGGGAGCAAACGATGGCGGACATGCCTTATCCCTTCTCGCCGGTCAGCAGGATCTGCAGCTTGACATCCTGCGGTCTGCCTTGCGCCGCGCGCTCGAACGCCTTGATGCTTTCGGAGAAATCATAGGTGCCGGTGATCAGCGGCTTGAGATCGACCTTGCCGGAGGCGATCAGCTGCAAGGCGCGGTCGAAAATGTTGGCATAGCGGAACACGGTCTCGATGCGCACTTCCTTGGAGATCGCCGCCGGAACGTTGAGCTCGACCGTTTCCACCGGCAGCCCGACCAGCACCACCGCGCCGCCCGGCCGCACGATGTCGAACAAATTGGCGAAGGCCTTCGGGCTGCCGCTCGCCTCGAACACGATATCGGCGC
Organism: Mesorhizobium sp.; assembly: GCA_004020875.1. Classification (GTDB taxonomy): domain Bacteria; phylum Pseudomonadota; class Alphaproteobacteria; order Rhizobiales; family Rhizobiaceae; genus Mesorhizobium. Next base: position 9,343 of record SAPZ01000037.1, on the reverse strand, counting down.
CCCAATTGTCCGTCGCGCTCCGCACAGCGTCGACCAGCGACTGCTCGCCGACATTGACCGGCACGATGCCCGGATACTGGCCGGCGATCTCAAGCTTCGGCGCGGAAAAATCGGAGATCAGCACCTTGGAGCAGCCGCCCGCCAGCGCGGCGAGCGCGATCATGATGCCGATCGGGCCGCAGCCGACGACGACGGCGACGTCGCCCGGCAGAATGCGGGCGCGCGCCGCCGCCTGCATGCCGATGGCGAAGGGCTCGACCATCGCGCCCTCGGCGAAGGAGACATTGTCCGGCAGCTTGTAGGTGAAGGCTGCCGGATGAACGGCGAAAGGTGCCAGCACCCCATGCACCGGCGGCGTTGCCCAGAAGCGGACATCCGGGTCGACATTGTAGATGCCAAGCTTCGTCGCACGCGATGAAAGATTAGGCACACCGGGTTCCATGCAGACGCGGTCACCGACCTTCAGGTTCGTCACATTGGCGCCCGCCTCGACGATCGTGCCCGAGGCCTCATGGCCGAGCACCATCGGCTGGCGCACGATATAGCTGCCGATCGCGCCATGCGTGTAGTAATGCACGTCGCTGCCGCAGACGCCGACCGTATGGATGGCGATCCTGACATCGTCCGGTCCAACGTCTTGCGGCAGCGCGATCTCGCGCAGCGACAGTTCGCCTTTTTTCTCAAGCACCAGTGCCCGCATCGGGTATCCTCACTTCAACTTTTCTTTTGCCGGAAGACGGAATTCAGGAAGCCGCTCAAAACACCGAGGAACAGCAGCGGCGGCAGCGACAGGAGCACGACCGAGGCGTTGAGGATGCCCCACGGCACGTTCATGCCTTGCTGCGACAGCTCGGAAGCCACGATCGGCAGCGTCTTGGCGTTGGAGCTCGACAGCATCAGCGCAATCAGGAACTCGTTCCAGACCAGCACGAAGCTGAAGGCGATGGCGCCGATCAGCGAGCGCGCCGCGACAGGAAGCGCGATCCGCCAGAACACCGAATAGGCGCCGTAGCCGTCGACGAAGGCCGCCTCCTCGATCTCCTTCGGCACGCCCTGGAAGGCGGGGATCGCAAGCCACATGATGACAGAGATGGTGAGCAGCGAGTAGGTGACGATCAACGCGGGAAGCGTGTCGTAGAGCCCGACCTGCAACCAGATCACCATCAGCGGAATGGCGACCGCCACCGGCGGCAGGAAGCGCAGCGAAAGCACGAAGAACTGGATGTCGCCGGCGAAGCGGTTGGGATAGCGTGCCACCGCATAGGCCGCCGGCAGTCCAAGCACGATGCCGATCAGCACCGCCGCGCCGCAGGTGACTGCGGAATTGTAGAGCCCGGTCAGCACGCTGTCGCGGCCAAGGATGTAGCTGATATTGGCGAGCGTCGGCGTAAAGATCACCTTCGGCACGCGCGTGATGATGTCGACATTGTTCTTCAGCGCATTGAGCGCCGTCCAGACAAGAGGGAACACGGCCAGGAATCCGGCCAGCGCCAGGATGGCTTTGGCGATCAGGCGGCCCGGTCTCATCCGATATTGCTTCATGCCTGCACCCGCTTCCAAAGCATGGTGAAGGTGATGACGGTCGCGATCATCATCAGCACCGCCATGGCCGAAGCGTAGGAGACCTTGCCGGATTCGATGAAGCCTTGCGAGAAGGCGTACATGTCGAGCGTTTCGGTCGCGACGCCGGGCCCGCCGCGCGTCATCACATAGATCAGGTCGAAGGAGCGCAGCGACTCGATCATCTTGACGAACATCAGGCTGATCAGCGGCGCCTTCAGCATCGGCAGAGTGACATAGGCATGGATCTGCCAGCGCCTGGCATGGTCGAGCCTGGCCGCCTCGATCGGCTGCGGCGGCAAGGTTTCGAGCAGCTTCAGCACGATGACGGCGAAGAACAGCCCCCACTGCCAGACATCGACCGAAGCAACGGCGAAGAGTGCGGTGCCGGGCTTGGACAGCGGATCGAAGATCAGCCCGCCGGTGATCAGCCGGTAGGGATAGGTGGCGATGCCGTAAAGCGGGTGATAGGCGAACTTCCAGACGAAGGCGGCCGAGACGCGCGGCAAAAGCACCGGGATGATGAACAGAAGGCAGTAGAAATTGCGCAGGCGCGGGCCGGCGACTTCGAACATCAGCACGCCGAGCCCGATCGCCACCACCATCGTCGCCACCACGGTGACGATCTCCCATTTCACCGACACCCAGACCGCGTTGAGGAAACGGCGGTCGCTGAAGAGATCGGCGAAGTTCGAGAACCACACCCAGGAATAGCCCTGCGCGCTCAGTTCGCGGTTCTGCAGCGCGATCACGATGGCGTAGAGCGTCGGCACCATCGACAGCACCAGCAGGATGGCGAGGGTGGGAACCAGAAATGTGACCGGCAGGGAAGAGTGTCGGCGCATTGCCTCTCCTCGGGTTTTTGCTGCTGTCTGGTGAAGATCCCGCGGCGCGGATCCCGGCATTCCCTCGAATGCCGCGAACCGCGCGCCGCGGGCGGGAGGATTACTTCTTCTTCACCAGATCGTTGGCATAGGCCTCGAGCTCGTTGAGGCCGCCCTTGATATCGGTGCGCGTGCCGGTGACCAGTTCCTCCAGGATGATGCCCCAGCGATCGCCGAGATCAGGCCAGCGCGGATCCTGCCAGAAGTTCACCGCCGTCACCTTGCCGGTTTCAGCCAGGGCCTGGCCGAGATCGGCGCCATAGATGTCGGCGAATTCCTTGCTGGAGAGCACACTGGTGCGGTTCAGCTCGCCGAACTGATGCGCATCGAGACGACGCTTCTCGTTCTCCTTCGACGTCGCCCAGGCGATGAACAGGCCGGCGCATTTCTTGGCCGCGTCATCCGCGTTGGCCTTGGTGCCGATGGCGAGCCCATGGCCGTAGCCGCCGCCAGGCAGCGGCGAGGGGGGCGGGAGGAAGCCGACCTTGCCGACCACCTGGGAGGTCTTCGGGTCGACGGCCATGCCGGACAGCGGCGTCGATTCGACGAGGATCGCGACCTGGCCGGAGAGGAAGGCGCCGGTCGATTCATCCCAGCTGCCGGTCTGCGTGCCTGGGGCCGAGTCCTTGAACAGCTTGAGATAGGTCTCCGTCGCCTTCACGGCGGCCTCCGAATTGAAAGCCGGCTTGTCGCCGTCGAACCACTTGCCGCCATAGGCCTTGAAGAACGGCATCCAGCGCCAGACATTGGCGCCCGAGCCGCGCGCGCCGCGCAGCGCGATGCCGTACATGCCCTTGTCGGCATTGGTCAGCTTCGGCACGTCGGCGATCAGCTCGTCCAGCGTCTTCGGTGGCTGGATGCCGGCGGCTTCGAGCACGTCCTTGCGATAGACCATCAGGTCGCCGCCGCCGGTCAGCGGCGCGAACCAGACCTTGCCGTCATAGGTGGCAACCTTCTGGCGGCCGGGATCGAAATCGGCATAGTCGTAGTCAGCCGGATAATAGTCGGTCAGCGGCACGATCCAGCCCGACGAGGCAAACAGCGCCACATTGGCCTCGTCGACATAGTAGACGTTGTAGTTGCCGACGGTGGAGGCATCGGCGCGCGACTTGGCGCGGCGGTCGTTCTCGTTGAGGTAGTCGATCTGGAACGAGGCGCCGGAGAGCTTCTTGAACTCGTCCTTGGAGTCCTCCAGAAGCGTCAGGCCGTCGCGCGGCTGCGCCAGCACCTTGACCGGCGCCGAGCAGACGGGCGCCTGGGCAAGTGCTGCCGTTGACACGGAAGCGGTAAGCACGAACGCTGCGCCGAGGCTGGCAGCGAGCCGATATGATTTCATTGATTTTTCTCCTCCAGGAACACTCGCGGCAGCGGAGGTCATCCGACCGAGCGACCCTCACCGTCGCCTGTCTGACCTGCCACCCGTCGCCAAAATGAGCAGTTAGAGAAGGCGAGACTAGAAGCCTCGTTGCAGCAGACATGTACTTTTATGCATTGTGCGGCGCAAAAAATGTCACCGGCAGAGTCTGCCCGTCACACGAGTATCAGTACCACCGGAAGTGGACGGAGATCGGCTGTGTCACGCCCTTAGCGTCAGCCGTTGCCGCGACAGCTTGCGGTAGGATGACGGCGTTATCTTGTGCTTGCGCAGGAAGGCGCGGTTGAAGTTCGAGATGTTCATGTAGCCGACCTGGAAGCAGATCTCGGTGATCGGGATCTCGGTATCGGCGAGCAGCTTGCAGGCCTGCCAGAGCCTCAGCTTGGCGAGGTGGTCGCTGAAGGAGTTGCCGGTGTTCTTCTGGAAGAAGCGCGAGAAGGTGCTCTCGCTCATGCCGGCCAAGGCCGCTACGTCGGGCAGCTTCAGATCCTCGGCGAAATGCTGGAACAGATAGGTCAGCGAGCGCTGGATGATGTCGAGCGACTCCGCATCGAGCAGCGGCGAAAAGTCCGGCGACGACAAAAGCTGGTATTCGTCGGTGGTAGCCAGAAGGTCGAGCAGCTCGAGGAACATGCGGAACCGCGCCAGCCCATGCACTTCGCCCATCCGTTCCATCAGCTCGGCGCCGTCGAGTGCGGTCTGGCCATGGAAGACCATGCCGCGCAGTGAGCGTTCCAGGAACGGCTCCAACTCGCGCAGCTCCGGTAGCAATCCCGAAGAGCCGCGCAGCCGCTCAGGATCGAATTGCAGCACGATATCGCGGCCTTCGATCAGCTCGCCCGGCTGCACCGCCGTCACCCAGTCATGCGGCAGTCCGCCGCCGATGATGGTCAGGTAGCCCGGCCCGAACTCGCCGATATGGTCGCCGACCAGCACCACGCCGGACGATTTCCTGAGCAGGTGGATCTCGTATTCCGGATGGAAATTCCAGACATTGCGCTCCCAGGGATAATCGTCCAGCCGCCACAGGAAGCTCTCGCTCGCCTCCGTCACGATGTGCTCGAAGGCGGGCGCCGTGCGCGGAATCGCGGCCGTGTTCTTTCTGCGCCTGAACGGCATCCATTCCTCCTGGCATGGCGCGCCGGCTGCGCATGCCAAGGGGCATCCGTAGCAGCCTACGGGCGGCAAATGAAAGAGGCGCCGCGGAATCCGGGCTCCACCTGGATCAATCGCTAACCGTGCCTCCTCCCTTGCCAACATGTCGCGTTTCGTTCACAAGGCGACGCAAATGGCGCCATTTTGCGCCATTGTGTACGGCTTCCGGCCTTTTTTTGCCGACGCGCCGTGTTCTGAAAGAGCGGAACAATGTCTGCGATCGAAACCGGCGCCCTCGCGCCGGAAAACCTTTGGCGTCAGGAAATCAGGGCGACGATCGCGCTCGCCTGGCCGATGGTGCTGACCAATCTCGGCCAGACCGCCATGACCGCGACCGACGTCATGATGATGGGCCGCCTCGGACCCGATACGCTGGCGGCCGGCGCGCTCGGCTCCAACCTCTATTTCATGCCGCTGATCTTCGGCCTCGGCCTGATGCTGGCGACCTCGCCGATGATGGCGACCGAGCTCGGCCGCCACCGCCACTCCGTCCGCGACCTGCGCCGCACCGTGCGCCAGGGCCTGTGGCTGGCGATCCTGATCTCGATCCCGATCTGGCTTTTTCTCTCGCATGGCGAAGAGGTGCTGCTGGCAATGGGCCAGAAGCCGGAACTCGCGCATGAGGCCGGCATCTACCTGCACTGGCTGCAATGGGCGGTGCTGCCCTTCTATGGCTATATCGTGCTGCGCTCCTTCATCTCGGCACTGGAGCGGCCGGGCTGGGCGCTGATCATCGTTTTCGTCGCGGTCGCCTGCAACGCCTTCTTCAACTGGGTGTTCATGTTCGGCAATCTCGGCCTCAAGTCGATGGGCATCGCCGGCTCGGGCCTCGCCACGACCTTGTCCAGCACGCTGATGTTCATCGGCATGGCGGCGGTGGTGATCAAGGAGAAGAAGTTCCGCCGTTATCGTCTGTTCGGTCGCTTCTGGCGCTCCGACTGGCCGCGCTTCCGTGGTCTGCTCAGGCTCGGTCTGCCGATCGCCGGCATCCTTGCCTTCGAGGTTACGATCTTCAATGCGGCGGCCCTGCTCATGGGCCTGATCGATGCGGACTCGCTCGCCGCCCATGCCATCGCCATCCAGATCGCCTCGATCTCCTTCATGGTGCCGCTCGGTCTCAACCAGGCCGTCACGGTTCGGGTCGGCCTGGCACATGGTGCCGGCAATTCCGAAGCGGTTTCGCGCGCCGGCTGGACCGCCTTCGTCATCGGCGTGTCCTTCATGGCGCTGATGGGTCTGGTGATGGTTCTCTGGCCGCACACGCTGATCAGCGCTTTCATCGACCTAGGCGATCCGGCCAACGCCAGGGTGATCACGCTTGCCGTATCGTTCCTGGTGTTCGCGGCATTGTTTCAGATTTTCGACGGCGCGCAGGCGGTGGCCGCCGGCATGCTGCGCGGCCTGCACGACACCAAGGTGCCGATGATCTATGCGGCGATCGGCTATTGGGGTGTCGGCCTGCCGCTCGGCGTGTTGCTCGCCTTCCGCTTCGGCTTGAACGGCGTCGGCATCTGGATCGGCTTGGCGTCCGGGCTGGCGGTCGTGGCAGCACTTTTGCTGGCGCGCTGGCTGAGGCGCGATCGCATCGCGCCAGCGCTGTCATTCAGCCACTGAGAATACGACCGCTGGGGAGTGTCCTGCGGCTGCGTTGGCGGCATCAGCCTTTCTTGATCGCCGGACTGAACACCATGAGGCTCAGGATCTCGAACAGGACCTGGGCGCCGACATGGGCGGTGTTGGTGGTTGCGTCATATTGCGGCGCCACCTCGACGACGTCGCCGCCGACGATGTTGAGACCCTTCAGGCCGCGCAGCAGCTCCAGGACCTCGCGCGTCGTCAGCCCGCCTACTTCCGGCGTGCCGGTGCCCGGCGCGAAGGCCGGATCGATGCTGTCGACGTCGAAGGAGATGTAGGTCGGGCCGTCACCGACGATTTTGCGCGCCTTCTCGATAATTGCCGGGATGCCGAGCCCGGTCACCTCCTCGGCATGCACCACCGTCATGCCGGACTCATAGGTGAACTCCCATAGATATTCGGCCGAGCCGCGAATGCCGATCTGGATCGTGCGGGTGGGATCGAGCGCGCCGTCCAGCACCGCGTTGCGGAACGGTCCGCCATGGTGGAACTTGGTCATGTCGAACAGCCCGCTTGTGTCGCAATGGGCGTCGATATGGATCATGCCCACCGGCGCTTGTCTGCCGACCGCCTTCAGGATCGGATGGCTGATCGAATGGTCGCCGCCGACCGATAGCGGCAGCACACCGGCATCGACGATCTGGTTGGTGCGCTTTTCGATGTCCTCATGGCTGATCTCCAGCCGGTAGCGGCTGCGGAACGGCGTATCGCCGATATCGGCGACGCGCAGCTCATGCGTCGGTGCGCATTCCAGCACATGATTGTAGGGGCCGATGCGCTCGATGGCGCGCAGCGCCCGAGGCCCGAAGCGAGAGCCAGGACGGTTGGTGACGCCGAGGTCCATCGGCACGCCGATCATCGCCACCTGCAGGTCGCCGAAATCCGGGTTCTCGGCGGCAATTTCACGGTAGGGCGCGGCGAGGAAGGTCGGGATGCCGGAATAGGGCGCAAGGCGCGTGCCCGACTTGTTGAAGATCTTGTCGGCGACCTTGCGGAATTTCGGGTCGAACATCTCGCCGCCATGGCTCTCGCCATATTTGCGGCGCAACGCTTCGAGCTTGCCGCGATCGTAACCCATGTCCGGATACTCCTGTCTCTTGTCCGCCAGAGTGTCCGGTAGCGCATCTGAAAAATCAAATCCATTCGGCCTCGCCGCTGGCTGGACGATAGTTCTTTTTGTCGGGCCAGCTTGCAAAGCCGGGAGCGCGTTGGAAAATACGGTGCTAAGAGGCAGTTGGCTGAGCCAATTCCAGGAAAACCGCACGACGGTCTTCCATCTGGAATTGCTCGAATAAGGACTTGAAGCATGGCGCCCGCGTTTGAGTGCGTCATGCTTCATGGGCGAGGAAGCATGGCAAAGACCGATATAGCGCGGCGCGTCTACAACCACACCTGGAAGCTGGACCCGATCGTCCGCAGCCTGCTGGACACCGACTTCTACAAGCTTCTGATGCTGCAGATGATCTGGGGCATGTATCCCAAGGTCGACGCCACCTTCACCTTGATCAACCGCACAACCTCGGTGCGTTTGGCCGACGAGATCGATGAAAGGGAACTGCGCGAGCAGCTCGACCATGCCCGCACCTTGCGTTTTTCCAAGAAGGAGATGATCTGGCTGGGCGGCAACACCTTCTACGGCCGCAAGCAGATCTTCGAGCCGGAATTCCTGGCATGGCTCGAGGATTTCCGCTTGCCCGAATACGAGCTGTCCAGGCGGGACGGCCAGTACGTGCTCTCCTTCCCCGGCCCCTGGATGTACACGACGCTCTGGGAAATCCCGGCCTTGGCCATCATCAACGAGTTGCGCTCCCGCGCGGCGATGCGTTCCTACGGGCCGTTCGCGCTCGATGTGCTCTATGCCCGCGCCAAGGCCAAGATGTGGGCCAAGACGGAGCGGCTGAAGGCGCTGCCCGGCATTCGTATTTCCGACTTCGGCACAAGACGCCGTCACTCTTTCCTCTGGCAGCGCTGGTGCGTCGAGGCGCTGAAGGAAGGCATCGGCGACGCCTTCACCGGCACCTCCAACGTGCTTCTGGCCATGGACAACGACCTCGAGGCTTTGGGCACCAACGCGCATGAGCTGCCGATGGTGTTCGCGGCCCTTGCCAATTCCGAGGCGGAGTTGCGGCAGTCGCCCTACAAGGTGCTGCAGGACTGGCAGCGCTATTACGGCGGCAATCTCCTGATCGTGCTGCCCGACGCCTTCGGCACGGAATCCTTCCTGCGCGACGCGCCGGACTGGGTCGCCGACTGGACCGGCTTCCGCCCCGACAGCGCGCCTCCGATCGAGGGCGGCGAGAGGATCATCGACTGGTGGCGCAAGAAGGGCAAGGACCCCAAGCAGAAGCTCCTGATCTTCTCCGACGGGTTAGAGGTCGAGACCATCGAGGAGACCTACAGGCACTTCCGCGGCAAGGTGCGCATGTCCTTCGGCTGGGGCACCAATCTCACCAATGATTTCGAAGGCTGCGCCCCGACGGAGACGGACAGCCTCGATGCGATCTCGCTGGTCTGCAAGGTGACGGAAGCCAATGGGCGGCCGGCGGTGAAACTGTCGGACAATCCCGCCAAGGCGACGGGGGACGAGAAGGAGATCAAACGGTATCTCAGGATCTTTGGCGAGAAGGGAAGGGTGGAGCATCTGGTGAAGGTGTAGAGGAATCACCCGAGCTAGCCATAGATGGAATTCGGATAAGTTGAGTTCCCGCCCACCCCCCTCTGTCCTGCCGGACAT
>SAPZ01000036.1 GCA_004020875.1 Mesorhizobium sp. | reverse complement strand
AAAACGCCTATCAGTCGCCTCGCCCTGATCGAGGACAACCTGTTGAAGCTCCACAGCTAATCCAGGAATGTTCCCGGCTGCATGCCACATTTGGCATTGCCGGCATCACCGGCTTTGCGGGCGACGACGAGTCGATCTCTGCGACAGTTGGTAAGCTCTGCCGGTGTTTTGATCTACCGGGTCCCAATCCCGCGTCGATTGAACAATGCTACGACAAATTCGTTCAACGTCAGCTCCTCGCAGAGGCCGGCGTTGCAATACCTGCTTATCGCCTGGCAGCGAATGCGACGGACGTAGAAAGCTCTGCCGCGGAGATCGGCCTACCCGTGATTGTTAAGCCAGTCGTAGGCAGTGGCAGCATGGGCGTCCGATTGTGCCGCAGCCCCGATGAGCTGGCCGAACATACGGCCTATCTGTTGGAGGGGAAGCACATATGGCGGTCTCCGCCAAGAGTGCTGGTCGAAGAATTCGCAGAAGGCCCTGCGTATGTCGCTGCAGTGATGGGACATGAGGTCGTGGGGATTGTCGCCGCTGACTACCATCCGCCACCGCACTTCGTCTATCGAGAGTGCACTTTTCCGGCCCCGCTAACTGATGAGGAGCATGAGCGTATGGCCGATGTTTCGCTGAGCTGTTTGCCAGCTCTCGGCCTTGACTGGGGGCCAAAAAGTGTTGAACTCCGGTTGACCAAACGTGGCCCAGTCGTCATTGAAGTCAATCCGCGTCTTAGTGGTGCGCCCACTCCTCTACTGATTAAGCTTGCTCACGGTGTCGATCTCATTACCGAGCACATCAAGCTTGTCATCGGCGATGAACCGAACTTGCGCAAAAGAGACTCGCGGACTGCGGTTGGGCGATTTCTTGTTGCTGATAGCGATGGCACCCTCGATTGGACCGATGGCGCCGGCCGGGCAGCTACTTTACCAGGTGTCGCAGAGATAAGATTGTATGTTAAGTCTAAGGCGCCGATCGTGAGGAAAGGCGATTACCGAGACTGCATCGGGCATGTCGTTGCCGCTTCACCCACCTATGCTCAGACGGAAGCGATAGTCCAGCGTGCCGTCGCCTCAATTGGTTGGTCGATAACGCCATTGCCCACTGTTGACGAACGGGAAAAGGCATAGGAGCGCGGATAGGATTCTTCGAGACCCCGCCCGGCGAGCAGGCGCAGGTCGACTTTGCCTCACATCTCGTCTTCACCGACGAACCAACGACACCGAGGATCATCTGGCTATTCTCTCTGGTGCTCGGCTTCAGCCGCTTGATTTGGCGCGCTTCGACAGGATCTGCTGCTGCTTATACGTTGTCATGCCGCTGCTTTCGAGGCGTTGGGCGGCGCTCCTCGTGACGTGCTCGACGGTCTTATGGATACGGCAGTGATCGGCGAAGGCGAAATCGGCGGCTTCATAGCTGACGAACCTTCGCCGAAGGCGACGGCGAATTGTGTCCTAGCCATGAACCACTCGCGCGGGGCGCGTTTCCATTCCTCGGCGGCGTGGTTGAGAACCAGTATAGCAGGTTCATTGCGGGCATTGGGACATGACCGCGTTGGGTTCGACGCCTCGTGGCGTTTGTAACGTGTATGACCCATGACGGCGCCATCCGATCCCCGCTGGAGATGAGCGATTTTCGGGGATGGTGCGACCATCCGGGACAGGAGCGCCGGGAGCACGTACGGGCAGGCCGATCAATTCGATGAGCTGCGACTCGCGTTCCCTGCGACTTGCCCGGTTGCGCCGAGAGCGCGGATCCGTAGGTGTGCCGTCCGTTGGCTCCCGACTGTTTGAGGAGAGGGAGCCGATCAGATGTGTGATTGGAATGGATATCCACCGCACCTTTGCGGAGGTGGTGGTTTGGGAAGACGGCCGGCTGCGCCATCACGGACGGGTCGACATGACCCGCTCGGGACTAAAAGGGTTTGGCCGCAGTTTGCGACGCATGGCGGTAGTGCGGGTTCTGTCGCCCTATGTCGGCCGGGTGATTGTGGCCAACCCGATGCAGGTGAAGGCGATCGCCCATGCCAGTATCAGGACCGGCAAGATCGATGCCGGCGTTCTGGCGCAGCTCCATGCCAGCGGCTTTCTTGCTTGAGGTCTGGGTTCCCGATGAGCGGGCCGAGCGGCTTCGCGGTCTGGTCGCGCGGTGCAACCAGGCCGTGCGGCATCGGACGCGCGTGAAGAACGAGATGCATCCTGCAGGCGCACCTCGTGCCAAAGTGCCGCTCGCGCCTGGCTCGAGCGGCAGGTGCTTCCTGACAACGAGCGGGGCCGCTATCGTCACACATCCGCGAGATCGATCGCCTGGCCGAAGATCTGGCTGACCTCGATCGCGACATCGCCTGGGAAGCGGTTGATGATGTGCAAGCCGGCGGCTTCAGACGACGACCGGCTCAATGCGATCGTCGCGAGCGGTATCATCGCCGCCGTGGGCGACATCGGCGGTTCCGGCAAACGCAGAAGCTGGTGAGCTACTTCGGCCTCAATCCGCGTGCGCCAATCCGGTCTTGGCTTGGCGCAATATGGGCGGATCGGCAAGCATGGGCGTTCCCATGCCCGCGCCATGCTGGTCGAGGCCGCCCGGTCTGCGGCGAAGCGCCTGGTCTGCGGCGAAGGCGCCCGGACCGCTCAGAGCCTTCTTTCTGCGCATCCGCACCAAGCGTGGCCATCAGGTCGCAGCCGTGGCGGTTCGCCCGCAAGCTCACGATTTTGATGTGGCATCTGCTGACGAAAGAGCAGGACTACTTCTGGGCTCGCGCGGCGCTGGTGGCAGCAAAGCAGAGGCAGCTCGCTCTCAAGGCTGGCGCGCCGGGCGACCGCGGTCTCGGTCGTCGCGGTTCGGCTCACGCCTACAACGTGAAGAGTTTGCGAAACAGCGATAAAGCCGTGGCCGAGAATGCCGAGCGTGCCTACGAGCTGATGCTTCGGCATTGGCGGCCACGCGGGCCGAAGCGGCGCACGGACAGGCGAAGCCAATAAGCAAAAACACGCGAGCCTGGAAATTTTGAGCTCAGGTTCTGGTTCTCGCGTCCAACGCCAATCCCTGCACTTCAATAATCTCACTAGTCCCGCGCAATTGGGCACGCATTACACTGCACTCGACCGTTGGGCCGGAAAGATCGACTTAATCTCGAGGAATGCTGCCAACCCCTCAGGCCCGAGTTCCCGACCAAGGCCGCTTTCCTTGACACCGCCGAATGGCGCGTCGATGTGAAGCGCGTAACGGTTGATGCCGACAACACCAGCCTCCACTCGGCGCGCAATCGCCATGCCCCGCTCAGGGTCGGACGTGAACACCGCACCACCCAGGCCATACGTAGTGCCGTTGCAGATCGCGATCGCCTCCTCCTCGTTGTGGTACGGGATCACAGACACCACCGGCCCGAAGATCTCCTCCTGCGCGATCCGCATAGATGTGTCGACATCACGGAAGACCGTTGGCTCGAGATAATATCCGACGTCAAGTCCCTGCGGACGCCGACCGCCGGTAACGACCTTCGCGCCCTGCACGCATCCAGATGCAATGTACTCCTCGACGCGAACACGCTGCCGCTTCGCCACCAGTGGCCCGACCTGCGTCGCTGGATTGAGCGGGTGGCCCACGACTAGCCCAGCCACCTTGTTCGCAATTCCTTCGACGACTTCGTCGTACCGTGCGCGCGGAGCAAGGACGCGGGTCAGGGCGTGACAGATCTGACCGCTGAACGGGATGCACGCCGGCGCGACTAAGGGGAGAAACGTGTCAAGATCGACATCCTCGAGCAGCAACGCCGCCGACTTGCCGCCAAGCTCGAGCGTAACGCGCGCGAAGCGCTTGGCGCAGGCCAGTGCAACCTGGCGACCAGCGTGCGTTGAACCGGTAAATGACACTTTGTCGACACCCGGATGCGACGCAACCAATGCTCCTGTTTCGCGCCCACCGAACACGATATTGACGACGCCGGGGGGAATGCCTGCCTCGCCTAGGGCTTCAGCGAGCAGGTATGAGTCCAGTGATGCTTCCGGTGCGGGCTTAACGACCGTCGTACAACCAGCGGCCAACGCTGGTGCCAGCTTCCATGCGATTGCGCCCTGAGGGCCGTTCCACGGTACGATCAATCCGGCAACACCTACCGGCTCCCTCCGAATGACAGTTCGTAACTCGTGTCCTATGCGCTCGGATTCGACTTCTAGTTGATCGGCAAGCTCGGCATAGTAGCGGTAATATTTCGATGTGCCGCTCCCATTGGATTGCACGGAGCTTACCAGGGGCATCCCGATCTGCGCCGTGACAACCGCGCCCAGCTGCTCGGCGCGATCCTCGATTGCACGCGCGAGTCTGCGCAAATAATGGGCTCGCTGCGACGGCGGCAGCTGAGGCCACCCGGAGTTCCGGAACGCCGCACGTGCGGCATCCACTGCCGCAGAAACGTCGTGCTTGTCGCCATTGGGGATTGTCGCAAATTCCAGCTCATCCGCCGGGTTCACGACCGGAATCCTAGCCGACGAATGGGCCGGCCGGAGCTCGCCGTCGACATAGATATCGGTGTGCTCGCCTGTCATCAAGCTGATTGGCGTGGTCATTGCTTTGCCTTTCGTCACATAGGCTGATCCTTCCAAAGGGCTCAACCAGTTTGTCCACTCAGCACCGCTGCTACGCGTCGACCTTGGTGGCGGGAGCCGCTCGGCGGCTTTCCTGCATGCTCGTCAGCAACCAGGCGCCGGCGGATTAGTGGACGACTCGCACGGCCAGCCGATCGGTTGATTGCTGTGGCACGAACTCGGCCAGGGCGATCGACAGCTTCGGCTCATTCGGTCATTTTTGTTGAATCACACTCAAACGCATTCTGGAGCTTGATCGGGGCATTACTAGGATCGGGGGATGCCCGCGACGAGTTCCAACCTTGCGGCCCGCCCCCTACACCTCCGGGCCAAACTCAATCCCTGCCCAAACCAAGGCCAGCGTTAAGGAACCAAGTGCCACGCGGACAGCGGGCGCTCGTGGGCAGACGCCTGTCTCAGGGCCAAAGGTTTTGCAGCACTCTTGGAGTGGCAGCCTTGGCACGCTTGACCTCTGCTCTGGACAAACGGTCGACAAATTGGGCCAGCACTAAGCGGGCAACCACTCCGGATCGACCGCCGGGTCTCGCTGGACGCCGACGTGGATCCGTTCGAGAAATGAATTCCGGTTTCTGGCGTTGGCGCGCCGGCCGGGATTCCAACCCTCGTAGTAGAAGCCGCGAAGCAAAGCTGGCAACCGTGCGCCCATGTAAACGGCGTGGTCGCGATCCAGGCAGTCGCGCAGAGCGTGCAGCGTCGGAATCAGAGCTTGGTAGACCCGCTCGCGATCATGCCAGCGAAGTCTCCACATCAGATCGCTGATCCAATTCTGAGTTACTTCTAATGCGTTGTTGAAATCATGCCTCGCGCACATTGGCTTTTCTCATTTCCTTGAAGGTTGCCAGGATCTCGAATGCGCCTCATCGGCCTTGAAGTTGACCTGGTCAGGCGAGACTAGCGCTGCAAAGACGAGGACCACAAAAAATGGCTTCCGTCCGTGGCGAGCGAGCAATGCCTGACAGATGACCCCCTTGGAAAAGAGGCCTTCCGGTAGCGAAGTAGTTCCAGAGGCCAAGCTGGAGTTCAGACGGTTTGACAAAGATATTAACCGGAGCGTTCGCGAGTGCTCGTGCGGGCACGGCTCGACCCAGACAAACACTCCCTTTGGTTGTAATTATTTCCTTGCATCCAGATTAATCGTTTCCGCGTCAGAAATCCTCGCCTCAGCGCAGCGCTAGGATCTCGTTCGGCGCAATCTAAACAATTTGGCAGTCCCAGCGTGCCTCATTCCAAGGGCCTAGAGGCCGCCGCGTTACGCGACGGCGGCACTCAGAGAGTTCTTCTAGGGCTCACGTCAGGGTGTGCTACATCGTCGCCGCAGTTTGCTCCCGCTTCATAAAGCCGAACACCTACTGCAACTCACGCGCGCGCCCGGCCCCATTCCCCTTTTCCCATATTGACTCGTAGTTTCGCAGCATCATCTCCGCGACACCAAAGGTGTGATTGCCTTGCCGCGAAGCCAGGCGAGCATCGATGTCGGGATAGATAAAGAAGGGCAGGGAAATTCGTTCGGCCGGACCACTGTGCACGACCTGATGCGGCGTACTCTTGAACCGGTTATCGCTCAACACCTGAAGCATGTCGCCCAGATTGACAACGAGACTATCGGGGAGGCTCGGCGCCGGTATCCAACGCCCGTGGAACCACACCTGCAAGGATCGCGTGGGGAGTTCCTCCTGCAGCAGCAGCGTGAAAAAACCATTGTCGGTATGCTTAGCGGCCGCGCCACCGGTAGACGGATATCGGATCACGCGTTGCAGAACCGTCGGCGGGCTGAAATGGCGTTGGAACCAGCCTTTTTCCATATCGAGCAGGTCGGCCAGCGCGTTCCCGAGCTGCGGGACGACGCCATTAAGCACGGTGGCCTGCAAAGCTAGGAGGCTCCGCGCGAAACCTGGAGCTAAGGCGTCGTCCGGAAGGCGTGTGAGTCCGGCAAATGGACGCCGGTCGCTTTCATTCTCGATACCGAGGTCGAACATTTCCTTTGGGTCCGGCCCGGCCTCGGGATGCAGCATTTCACCGTGCAACGGACTGTATCCACGCGCGGTGGTGGGGTGGACGTTTTGAAAGGCGTGACCATAGCGTTCCTTCGTAGCCAGGGGCAACGCGAAGAAGCGCCGGGAAGCGTCGATCGCTTCTGTAATCTGTTCTTTCGGGATTCCGTGCTCGACAAGGTAGAAGAACCCGTACTCCTCGCAGGCCGTGCATAATCGCTGTTGCTCTTCACATCGCGTTGCATCGGATGACAGTTTCGCCAATGAGATTTGCGGTAGCGTAGTCATGGTCGCTCCTCCGTCGGTGCTGTGCCCCTGTGGGGCTACTTAAGCCAAAAGCTTGTCTTAAATACACAGATCTATTCTCTGTCGCAGCGAATATCCTATAGATTACCCACAGGCGCAACACAAAATATATTAAGAATATGCGAAATTACTGTACAATTGGATTTAACGGTTCTTAAACATCCGTAGCAGGCGAGGTTTGTGACCCCCATCGAGTTCAAGAAGGGACGATGAGCACTTTCCTGCAAATGCGAAAGCCTGTTCGATGATGTGCGCGAGATCTGCCCAAATTTCACGCTGGCCTGGGTGTGGACGGCGTACACCCAGCCCGTATGGCCTTGCGATGTTGATACAGGCGAATGACCGCCACGTTCCAGTGCGTTGGCATTGCGCAACAGCAAGCATCAGTATGCATTTTGATAGGGACGGAATTGCCAAACTTGTGTGAGTGAAAGCAAACGGCGAGTTCTACCTCTTCGGGAATTGTCTGGCATTTACAGCTCATAAACCTCGATCGCTTGGCGAAAAACGAATCCGGCCACAAGAAGTTTTTTGATCACCTTTTTGTTGATGATTTCCGGTCTTCTTTTAAAATTGCGTCAGCCATCTTCTCAGCCACCATGATCGTTGGAATGTTTGTATTGGCGCGGGGGCAGAACGGCATCACCGAAGCATCGGCAATCCTCAAGCCCGAAACGCCCCGAACCCGACCCGACGGATCAGTCACCGCAGCAGGGTCGGAGGCTTGCCCTATCTTGCAGCTCGAAGTCGGATGCCAGTTGCCGGTCACATTCTGTCGGACAAATCGGTCGAGATGCTCCTCGTTTTTGATCAGATCTGAAATGCTATGACCATCGGTTATGACATGGCTAATGAGGGCGCGGCGCAAGCGTGGAGAACTGTCCATAAGCAAAGCAAGCACCGAGGTGAGCCCGTAATTAACGCAATTGACCTTGCTGACCTGCTTCGCTCGTGCATTCCAAGCTGAGGGAAACGGGTCAAGCGCGACCGCCGACAGGGAATCCTGCTTCAGTAGGCGGGCCATGAAACAGAATCCGTGCTTCAGTCGATCGGCGTCCCGCTTGTCGCTCAACCAGTTGAAATCTACCTGCGGCTCTACGGTATGAGAGCGATCCTTGAGCACGATCGTCCCTGTCGAGTAAGCTCGGTTGACCCACAAATAGAGGGAGCCGAGGCGCTTGCCCAGCGGGTGCCAGGCCGACTTGGCAACCCCCGATATTGCCATGTCCGTCGACGGGCACCCATTGTAGCCCGACGAGTAACGGGCGTGCATCTGGATGTGGCCGCTCACGTTGGGCGCCATGCGATCGCTCGGTTTCAAATACGCAGAAACGGCGATCCCTGGATGTTCTTGAAGGTTCTGGCCCACACCTCTTACATCTGCTACAACCGGAATGCCGAGATTTGTCAGTTGTTCAGCCGGACCGACCCCTGAGCGCATCAATATGGTGGGGGAGTGGATAGCTCCGGCGCAGAGGATCACGTTTGAAGCGAGATACGACTGCTGGCCGAAGTTGTTTTCCGTCTCGACCCCCGTAATGGCGCGGCCTGAAAAGGCCAGCCGCACAACCGTCGTTTCGGGCAAGATTGTCAAATTGCGTCGGGAGCGGACGCTCTCGGACAAGTAGGCCATCGCAGCGGAAACGCGATGCCCGTTTCGATTGGTCAAGGGAACAACCGAGTATCCGTCACCAAATTCACCATTGAAGTCCGGCCTGAAATGAAGACCCTCCTGTTCATACGCTCTCGATACCGCTCGGATAAAGCCGGACCAGTCTGATCGCCGCACCCGTCTTATCGGCAGCGGACCAGCCTTGCCGTGAAATTCGCCGCCGAAATCCAGATCGCATTCGAGCCGACGGAAGTAGGGTAGAACCTCCTCCCAGCTCCAGCCCGCTGCACCGTTCGAGACCCAGTCATTGTAGTCTTCGGGACCACCGCGGTTGGCCACCTGAGCATTGATGCTGGAGCCGCCGCCCATCACCCGGGCCTGCTCGTAATGAATGGGCTTGCGGCCATCCCGGACTGCGGTCGCGTCGAGTAAAGGCCATTGATAATCAGGATTGAAGTAAGCACGTGTTGGATTGCCTTCCAAGATGTCATCAGGGACGGCATTCGGGGGCGTATCAGGACCGGCTTCGATGAGCAGTACGCGATGTCCATCGCTGGAGAGCCTGCTCGCCACGACGGATCCAGAGGAACCGCCACCGATCACGATATAATCGAAAACCACACAAGCCTCCCACTATCCACATGATGCTCAGACGAGGGATAACGGGCACTATTAGGCTCCCCCAGCAGAGGATCACTCGTCAGGCAGCTAAATACGTGATGGTGCCGTAGGAAAACCACACTACACCCTAGTAGTTGGTAAGAGGCCGAGAATCAGCTAGGATGACAAGCGGAATGAATGTCGAGATGGCCGCGTGATGGGCGAGTCACGTGGTTCCTTTCTGAGAGATGGTAATTTGAATTAAACTCCTCAGATACGGAAATTGCCGAAGGCCGAGCCTCAACGCCGACGCACAACAAGAACGCAGCGGCTCCGCAACTGTTGCCTACGACGCAGCAATTTCGTCAAGTTTAGCCGCTATCTTGCAGTCATCCCACCGATGCGACCTGGCCGATCATCTTCCAGCTCGCGCCGGCACGTTACGCCACCCCTGGCGAGACCGTGTGCGGCCCGCCTCTACGGCGTGGCGCTCGGACGAGCGACGATCCCGAAGGATATCCTATGTTCCGTGCGCTTGCTGTTCCTCATGCTAAAAGTCATTCCCGCCTATAAGCGGACGCGTCAACTACTAGATGCCGTAGTATCAGTGCTCTCCCGCAAGCTCTATAAGCCACGGAGTGTTCAGCGCACTTAAGGGTGCATCGGCATGCAGAGCAACGTCACGACCCTAGAGCTTGCGAGGTGCATCTGTGCGGCAGACGAGTTGGGGCGCAAGATGGGCCTTCACATTACCATGGGCGAAGATTTTGAAGAGTACGTTGGGATCACCAGCAGACTTCCCGGGAAGTCACCGACGTATCCAAGCTTCCGTCCAGACTGTTCTTATCTTCCGCCTGGAAAGGCCTTTTGGATCGTCGGGCGTGATCAGGATGGAAGAGTAGCGCATGTACAAGCGATGCGTCTATATCATCTATCCAACACAGACGTTGCTGAGCACCTTGGGTCGTTGAGAGCCTGGTTCGCGGATCCTACCTTCATAGCCGGGTCTGGTTCCTCGTCTCGCTGCGATGCGCCCACTGGCCGCGCCATGACTGGGCTGGTCGCCTATCATGGCGACATCTGGTTGCGCGAGGACTTCAGAGGCCGCGGTCTCTCTACCTTTATCGGTCGCATTGCATTTGGACTAGCCTGGGCTAAATGGTCGCCGGACTTCATCTATGCGCTGGTTGCCGATTGGCACGTCCAAAAAGGCGTTGTCGATCAGTATGGGTATCTACATCAGGAGCCACACGGATCAGTCCTGCACTTGCCCGCGCACGGGATAGATGACGACGATTGGCTCGTTTGGCTGACGCGAGACGAACTGTTGAAGACGGTTCATGCCTCATCAGTGCAGGCGCCCGTTGAGAATACTGTGGCGAGAGCCGACTCTCGATCATGGACCGTATCGCCAGACTGATCTGAGCCGGAAACAGATGCCGTATGAACGTCTCCTCGGCCCGGTGAATGGAGATTTCCAAATACTACATATTCGAGAGCCTCTAACACGCGTGAGCCTCAGCGCCTGAGCGGCTATCAACGACCAAGTTGCAAACTCTCTGGAGTTGGGCTCGGGTTGGCGACAGGTTCGGTGGCACTATGTGACACTCTCGCTACGCTAACCGTTTGAGCTGCCGCCATTCCGGCAACGCTGTTGGCCCTGCGTAGCTGCCGGTCGACACCGCGTTGTCCATTGGCATGTGGCATCCGGCAGGTTCCAAGAAGGCCTCGGACGCGACATACACGCGACCGCGGGGACCGCCGATTCAAGCGACGAGGACCGGAAGCGAGGTTGATTTTCCCAATGCAAGTCGAAAGGATTGCCCGGGAGATGTTCGTCCTCCCGTCGGGTTGGCGGGCGGGCCAGAGCCAAGCCCACCTTATCAACTGCGTCGGACAGACTTTCGGTAATCCCATTCACAACTACCAAGAATCTAAGATGTTTCACCATTTTGAAGTTGTGCAATATAAAGCTCAATATAATTTTACGTTCCGATAACTCACCGAGGGGAAACTCCGTGCTAAAGCTTTAACGCCGACCTGCCAAGGACGGCGCGCCGAGCCTTAGCCGCAGCTTTGTGCGCCGCTCGCAATATTCGGTGCAAACGGTTGCGGAGAAGGAATTATGGAACGCCCCCAACTCGAAGAAGTGCCCGTCCTTTCCGAAAAGGAAATAGAGTGCATACTCTGGGCAGCCAGAGGGAAATCGTCGTGGGAGATAGGCCGAATACTTAACAGGTCCGAAAACACTGTGAATTTTCATATAAAAAACGTAATGCGGAAATTGGACACGGGCAGCAGAACGGTCGCTGCTATGAAGGCGGTAAGCCTCGGGATCATCGAACTGGAGGAAGCGGTGAGCGCCGCCGAAGTGTCGTCCGGCGACGATTAGAGTCTCGGTCTTTTCTGTAAGGCCGCTGAGCCCCCAACCCAAATTGCGACGAAGCGGATTGCGCCAATAATCCCGTTAGGGCTGCCGGGTCTCATAGTCGACCCACGAATGCGGCCTCGCAGTCTTGAACAACACGATGAGACAACGCCCACGGACCTGGGGAACGCGAGTTTTCGTCCATCGCATCCTCGGGCCGGGGTTGTGTTCACATTCATGAGGTGATCGAGAAGGCTGACCGGGAGGTTTTCCGCTGCGGGCGCGGTCTGAACCGCGTGGCGCAACTGCCCAGTACTTTGGGGTCTTGGTGACTTGCTGCAGGACGGAACGGCCGAATAGGATTCGGGGCACAGCACCAGGGCCGACCACGCGCCATCGGAGGGGTTCATGCTGCGCCAGCGCACACCATATCAGTTCGATCTCAAACCGTACGATGCGAAGACCGCGCAGATGCCACCATGGCAGGCGCTGGCCGAAGAGACGCTCCTGATGCGGCAAAGCTGAGAGTGCGCCTGAACCTCGACGAGGTTGGCGTAGACGAGCGTTATGTCGTGGAGTCCTCGGCCCATCGGCGGCTGCAAAATCTGAGATCAGCCTCGCGCACCGGTCAACAGGAGGTGGCGCGCGTGATGGACGAGAAGATTCCGGCTCAACCATCTGGAGCGCCCTGCAGTCTGCGATGCGGCGTCGCCTGGTGAGTTGTGTGCGTCAAGTTCTGCTAAAATGGCGTGGCATTCAGTGGTGACGTTGAGTGTCCGCCGCGCAGCCGCGTCTAGCGGAGCGGCGGACACACGGGCGGTGCTCAGGCGGCCAATGCCCTCAGGCTCTCCTTCTTGAGCTCGCGCAGACGGATCGCTTCAAGCCAGTTCTCTTGGATGCCCACCGCCAGCGCCCGCACCAGCCGCAGCTGGCGCAATTCGTCGAGATGTGCCTCGTCGACCATGCTGATCAACGGTCTACGGTGCGACGTCCAACTTCAGGTCCACCAGAGAACAAGATCAGGCCGGGCAAATCCGAAAAAGCAATTCAGCACCAGGCGACGCTTTCCGTCGCCTGATTGACCGGTAACCCCGTGAACGAAGCCGCCATCGATTAGGGCGATATCCCCGGCCTTGAGCTGGAACTCGCGGCACGGGACGGCCTCAAGATAGGCTGCCGAATAGGGATATCCAGTGGTCTCCACACCCTGCGACTTTCGGTCCGCAACTGTCGGCTTATGGCTCCAGAGCCTCAGATTGCCCCCGTTCTCGGGCATGCTGGGATAGAGGTTGAGCGCTGCGACCGTATTGTGCGCCACCGCAGAAAGCTCGTAATCATCGCCAGCACGTAAGACTTGAGCGACATCGTCGTGGGGATCCAAGGAAAACGTGCCACTGCCTGACCAACTGAGAGCGCGACAAACATTGGCCTGGCCGTGTTCGGAACGGGCCAGCCGCAATTCGATGCCCTGGTTGTGAAGCTCTCGCTTCAACGCCCCGAATACTGCTCGAACCGGGTCAACCAAATTCTTAAAAAGGGCATCGACGTACGGCCGCGCGTTTTCGGCGTCTGCGAAATATGTGGCTGCATCCTTCTTGTAGTGAGATGCGCCGACATATTGTCCGGGCACACCATCTTTACGCTCTCTGAGACCGGAGCTTCCAATAAAGTTCGTAGTGATCTCCTCGGCTACTTCGGTGCTGAAAGCTTGCTTGATGTGCAGAGCGGTGAGCTCACCTTTCAGGACCGAGATGATCTCCGCCGTGTTGATCGACCCGGTCCGTTCTTTGATCGAAACCGGCGAGATGGCTGGCACTTGAGATATCTGACTAGGCATTGTCTTGCTCCTGTAGTGCGTGTTCAAGGATGGTGATGCCACGATCGAGTTCGGCATCGGTGATGGTTATCGGCGGGAGGACTTTGATAACGTCGCGATTTGGCCCCGAGGATTCGATAAGAAGGCCATTTTCGAATGCGACATCGTGCACGCGGCCGACAACTGCCGGTGAACGGCATTTCAGGCCGGCCATCAGACCGCGGCCGCGCTTCTGTTCGATGTATCTTGGAAATTTCGCAACCAGGCGATCGAGGTGCGTTTGCAGCCTGACGGCTGTCCGCTCGACACCTGCAGTAAATTTCCTATCCGACCACATCTTGCACATGGCTCCTGCCGTCACGAAGGCGAAATTGTTGCCTCTGAAGGTCCCGCTATGTTCTCCGGGCTTCCATATGTCCAAGTCGGGTCGAATCAGAACGATGGACAACGGACTACCTGAACCGCTTAGGGACTTGGAAAGACACACAATATCCGGTTCGATTTTCGCGGACTCGAATGAGAAGAAATCGCCAGTTCGGCCCGCACCCGCCTGAATATCGTCGACGATAAAAACAATGCCGTGCGTACGGCAAATGCGCTGAATTTCCGTGAGCCAAGCTGCGGATGCGGCGTTCATGCCGCCTTCGGCCTGGATGGTCTCCAGAATGATTGCGGCAGGCTTTTCTATGCCGCTCCCCGGGTCGCTCAAAACGCTGTCGATGTAACTGGCGGAATCGAAAGCTTGGCTCGGATAGCCGTCATAGGGAACACGGATCACATCGTGGCGAGCGACGCCTCCCAGTTCCCTGGTTGAGGCCGAGCCCGACACCGCTAGAGAGCCGAGCGACATGCCGTGGAACGCATTCGTAAAGGCCATGACGCTCGAGCGGCCGGTGTATTTTCGCGCCAGCGCCAGCGCCGCTTCGTTGGCGTTCGTGCCGGTCGGCCCGGGAAACTGAATCTTGTACGAAAGGCCTCTGGGTTTCAGGATCCAATCGACGAACCCTTCAATGAAGTCACGCTTTGCCGCCGTATGCATATCAAGCGACAGAAGAATGTTCTCACCGACGAGATATTCAATCGCTGGCGCCATAATATCCGGATTGTTGTGCCCGTAGTTGAGTGCGCCGGAACCCACCAGGAAATCGATAAAGGGCTTACCCGTCTCGTCCCAGATCGTCGCCCCAAGGGCCTTCGTAAAGACGGTGGGGAACGCCCGGCAATAACGACGAACGTTAGATTCATGAGCCGTGAAAGCGTCGGTGTCCATATCAAGTCCTCTGCACATAGTCTTTCAAAGAAGAGAGCTGTTTAATGGCTAGTGGTTTGCGGCAGATGTTCGTCGCTTAACGTTGAAGCAGAATGCCGGAGGCAGCTTTGTTTGGTCTGGGTTTGGTCTGGTGATGCCGGCATCCTCATCAAATATTGTTGGGTTGCGTTGCCCTCCATTCGGATGCTTTCGAATGTGCTGCAACAGGATGGCTTCTAAAGCTTCCGCGAAAGCATCGCTACTATGGCATCAGGTAGTTGACGTACCCACCCTTCGCTGCCCATAGCGCTCCGGACAAATGAATGAGTCCAAGGAGATCAGCAGGGTCGCGTCGCCAGAGGTTGTGTCGCTCGGCGGTAGCGAAGCCGCTCGCGAGCGCGCTCCTCAATAGCGCCGTAGCGAGCGAGCGGCTTCGCGGCGGTCATCAATATTCGCCGTTCAACCTCGGGCTGCGGACACCAACCTGATTCAAGAAACTATTTGATGACCGATGACACAGCGAAAGCCACGCTCTCTTTGAGAAGAATGCGGATTCCGATCTCTTGCGCGATGACTGGCCCGAGCCGCCGGATCAAGAGGGCGGGGCCGCCGTGGACCCCCTTGACGGAAAGCCCGTTCGTAGGCCAGGCGGAAGCAACCGGGAGACGCGCTGGCGAAGGGCCGCATCGGTTTCGAGAACGTCCACTACCGCGACGGCAACCATCCCCGGCCGCAGCTGGGCTGCTGCCTTCAGGCGAGTCGAAAAGGAGATCGTCCGGGAGGGTGAAGGCGTTGACGAGGTGAGCCGTGAGTAAGCAATCAAGCTCTGATCGGGATCGACTAACACTGTTTCCATCCGACCGATGGTTGACCTGTGATCGGCGTTACCTCAAGCTAGGCAGGCCGACAAGCTCGGTTGGAAGGCGAAGACCTTTCGATGAGCTCGTCTCCGAAATGCTCGAGGCCCACTGCCGCGCCTACAGGAACATACTGGCGTAACGTGAAAACACGATGGCGTCGCGGGCAGGTGCATCTGTCGTGGGGCCATCCGCACTGCCAGGCACGCCCTCTCGGCCGGCATGCACTCAGGTCCGGTCGTTTGGGTCGGCGAATTCACACATCCTGCAAAGCAGAAAACCATCTGCTCCATTCATGCGGTCGACGATTTCGCGAAAAACTGGCTTTTCAAACAGAGCGGAGTAACCCTCATATAGAAGGTTGCCCAATACGTGACGCCGTTCAAAATCCATAGAGCACAGGGTAACGTCGCCGTTTGGAAGAAGAACATTCCGATACTGTCGTGCGTCCACGCAGGTTAGGGCTCCGACCACTGGCTGACGTGGTGCAACGATCTTAGGGTCGACGCTTCCACCCCTACTGCTCACCGGCCGCGCTTTTATCAGGGCTTCGGTAGGAATAATGTCGGCTATATCTGGGTGGGGCTCGCCCAAGGCCACGAATCGGATCAAGGGGATGTCCGCGTCGACGAGTTGACGAACCAGATCGCGATACTTGTCTCCGACCAGGCGGCTGTTCATGTAGGTGCCGTCATCGAAAACATGGACCACGAATACGCCCAAGCGCAAGGCTTGCAATCGCTGCAGGTCCTGCCCGTTCATTCCCACCAGCGTCGTAAAAATCCTGATGCCATGGCCTTTGGCGAAGGCGTGCTCCACCATTTCGGTACAGTCCGGATTGAGCCAAGGTTCGGAGTATCCCGCAAAACCAATGTCGACGGAAGTCGGTACGCGGGCCAGACACCGCTTGAAATCTTCAAGATCCAGATGACTCGCATGAGACACTTTTCTTTGCCGGACCGCGAACTTGTCCTGGGGACAATATGAACATCCTACGACGCATCCCGTGGTCGTCGTTATCTCCAAAACCCTGCCGGCTGTGTTTGCTGAGCGAAGTTCCGGTAAAATCACTGGTGATTACTCCCATCTACTTCCTGCGAAGCGCCACGATGGTGTGCGTGTGCCTTTGGCTTTCTGATACCGCCTGCTGATCTACCGAGGCAACGCAGACATCTACCCTTTTTGGCAGCCTAAGCCGCCCGGTTCACCGATTTGCCGGGCCGACCCTTCACAAACTTCCAGCGCGTCGGACCAGAGACAGCATTGCATCTTTCGAGGCATCACTCGCTCCGGAGATGTAGCCTCAACCGTTGGTCGCTGGCCCGTCGCCGAGATGCGCGCGCAGCACCCTCGAACCCGCCGGAGAGAAGCTTTCTGGATGCCGTCGATCATCCTTCATCGAGCGAGTTCCGTGTTCTCATGCGGGTCAGCCCTCACACTATATTGCCGCACATCGACCAGCAAAGGCCGAGCTAGTGCGCCTGGCGCGCAGTTACTGCGAGATAGGCTTCGAAAAGCCCGACAGGGCTAAGACGCTCCGCTGTATTGAACCCGAAATGTTTTCTGACAGCTGTCAGATTTTGGACACACATCACTCATCGTCAGTCGCTTAATACGGATGGTAATTTCTTCCAGGAATCGGTGACATTGAACACCACCCTGTCATGACCGCCCAATCTCAGCGAAGCGAACTCAGCATCGCCACCAGGACCAAGCCTGAAGATAAATCCGCCGTAGCAGCGTCAACGACATTTTGCTTTCGAAGCCGGATGGATTGCACGAGGTGATTCGCGCCGTGATGCAGGAGGTGCTCGAGGCCGAGATGGACGAGGCGCTGGGTGCTTCGAAGAGCGAGCGCACGCCGGAGCGTCTCGGCTATCACGCGCGCTACTACGGGCGGAGAACTAGCTGCGCACCTACGGCGGTTGGATAATCCCAAGGTTCAAAGCTTTTACAACAGCTACCGTTCTGCTGGTCGCATCCAACTTCCGCATTACATTTTTTAAATGGAAATCTATCGTATTTCGTGATCTGCCTAAAATAGTTCCTATTTCCCAAGATGATTTTCCTTGTGACACCAAATCAATGCACTCTATTTCTCTCGGAGACAGGTTATGAGCTCGTTCCGACGCAGTCGTAGTGTCGAACTTCGTAACCATCCGATGAAACCGCAGCGCGGCCATTTGCAGGTAGGTGATCGCTCTATTCTGCAATTCGCAGTCCGAGGATTGAGCAAAACTCACAAACCTAAAGCTGCCACCAGGGCCATGTAATGGGACGGTAACGCCTGACCTCAAGCCGAATGTTGCTGCTTCGTCCAAGACGCGGCGTCCATCTTCAGTTATGTTTTCATCAGTATACACCTCGCTCCATCGAAAGGGTCCCGCCTCCTTTCGACCTTTCTTGATGAGGGGGTCTATTTTGGCATAGCCCATTCTCGAGTAGCGCTCCTGCCATTCAGCAGGATAATTCCACATCACCACAGAACCCTCTCGGTTCGGCTTGAAAGCCCTCTCTGATGCGAGCGGCCCATAGGCAATCCACGGGCAATCGAAATTCAGCGCAAACGCAGACAACAGTTCGAACAACTGTTCGGATTGAGCGACATCATCAGTCATCTTGAGGAATAGGTCTAACTCCACCGCAATCCGCCGGAGTTCCATGATGTCTCCTTCATTGCGTTCTCATTGGTGCACAGTTTGCTCCAACCCAGCCTCGCAACATCCGAAGTCAACGGGACTCGAGCCGGAGTTCCTTCCGCCACCTGGAGTACCCTCAAGAGTCGTGCCAGCTTGCGAGCGAAGCTTCTCCTTCAGGTCGTCAATCGACGGGGGAGGTACCCAGGAGGCGAACCGACAGCACTGTGTCGGGGAGCGCACAATCCGACAGTCGAGCATTCGATTGACGGAATATGGGCAGGAAAGTATTCGCGGCGCGCTTTTGAAATCAGCACCTAAGTGCCGGGCCTGAGAAAGCTGCATTGCAACTGTACTTATTTGATCGAGGCAAGAACAAGCTCAAAATTCAATCGATACATCGACCTTCTTTTCCAATCTCCCGAGTTGAGCAGCCGTAGCAATCGTATCGACTGGATGGCGGCTGACTTTCTCCAGGCTCGGTAACCTGCTGAATTTGTCCTTCGGATGTTCCCGCTCAGTTGGCACGACTTTTGAACTCACCGTCGTGAGGCGGCAAGAGCTGCCCGCCAAAATTGATGCTGTTATGGGGGAGGTCGAAATTCCAGTTTTGTCTTTTATCGTCTTTGGGACCGAGCGTGTTGATGCGCCCGCTTGGAAACTATGAGACGTTTCCCCGTCCATGGGCGCGGCGCCACTTGTCGCGACGTTTTCGCCTTCACTGTTCGCCTCTGGAACAGGCAGCCGGCCCGGCTCGCGATCATCATGACCGCGATGCTCGCCTCCACGCTGGCTGACGTGTTGATGCCGCTCTATTCTGGCCGACTCATCGACGCTGTTTCTCGTGCTGCTAATGCGGCAGCACCAGCTTCGGATTCAGCTGTTGCAGCATTCTCTGTACCGATTGCATTGGCACTCGGTGGCATTGCCATGCGCCACGTCGCCTTCATTGGCCTGAGCGACCTGGTGTTGAAAATGATTTCCGACGTCGCGACCGAAGCGTTCCATCATGTGCAGCGCTTTTCGACAGACTGGCATGCAAACAGCTTCGCCGGCTCGACAGTGCGCAAGATAACGCGCGGCATGTGGGCGCTCGACCTCCTCAACAGCACGATACTCGTCACGCTGCTCCCGTCGTTTGTCATCTTGATCGGCTCGACGGTGCTGCTCGGCTGGCACTGGCCGGTCATGGGCGTGATCTTTGCTTGCGGCTCTCTCGTCTACCTTGCGTTTTCGATTTCGCTGTCGCTCGGCTATGTCGCGCCAGCGGCGAGCCTTGCCAACCGATGGGACACAAGGCTCAGCGGCGCGCTTGCGGACGCGGTCAGTTGCAACGCTGTGGTCAAGGGCTTCGGCGCAGAGGTTCGCGAAGACGAGCGGCTTGCAAATATCATGACGAAATGGCGGCACCGCGCGCGCCGGAGCTGGGTGCGCGGAACGATCATCGGCTCAACCCAAGGCGTAACTTTGGTTGCGCTCAGGGTGGCGGTGGTCGGATATGCCCTGCTTCTGTGGTCGCATGGACAGGCAACGCCGGGCGAGATAGCATATGTTCTCACGTCCTTCATCGTCCTGCAGGGCTATCTGCGTGATGCCGGCATGCATGTCCGCAACGTGCAGCACTCGGTTAATGATATGGAAGAACTGGTGGCCATCCACAATCAGCAGGTGGATGTTGCCGATCGTCCAGAGGCCAAGCCGATCCGGATCACGAACGGCCGTATCGATTTCGAGAACGTCCACTTCCGCTACGCCAACCATCCCCTGCCGCTCTATAGCGAATGTTCGCTGTCGATTGAAGCTGGCGAAAGGGTTGGGTTGGTTGGACCCTCCGGTTCCGGCAAGACAACATTCGTGAAGCTGATCCAGAGACTCTACGACCTGAGCGGCGGCCGGATCCTGATAGACGGTCAGGACGTCTCGGAGGTGACCCAAGAGTCCCTTCGTTCGCAGATCGCGATCGTGCAGCAGGAGCCGATCCTGTTTCACAGGTCGCTTGCCGAGAACATCGCCTATGGCCGGCCTGGCGCGAGCCAGGCCGAGATCGAGCAAGCGGCACGACTGGCAAGTGCCCACGAATTCATCGCGCCCCTGCCGAAGGGCTATGGGACATTGGTCGGCGAAAGGGGTTTGAAGCTCTCCGGCGGCGAGCGCCAGCGCGTGGCGATCGCGCGCGCCTTCCTCGCGAACGCGCCGATCCTTATTCTGGACGAGGCCACATCGAGCCTCGATTCGGAATCCGAGGTGCTCATTCAACAAGCGGTGGATCGGTTGATGGTGGGCCGAACCACACTCGTCATCGCACACCGGCTGTCGACGGTCCGCTCGCTCGATCGGCTGCTCGTCTTCGACCGTGGCCGCATCATGGAGGACGGCGATCATGCCGCCCTGATCAATCTCGATGGTGGCATTTACCGCCGCCTCTTCGAACGGCAGGCGTTGGAACTCGCGAAGGGCCTGGCCTGATCGCTAAACCGGCTTGCGCGATGCGCCGAGCCGTTGCCGGAGAGGGGTGTGGCAGTGACGAGCGGCGGGCGTTAGGCGGCAAAACCAGCACGGCCGGAACTGTCCGCCAAACGGGCGAGCGGGAATGCACCACGTCTAAGCTTCGGCGAATGCGCGCAGTTACACGCGGGCACCGAATTGTCGCGCCTAACGGCGCACGCACCAAAAGGGCGGGAATGTCGACGGCCCGGGAAGAGTGCGGCCCTCGCCGTTACCCACATTTCGCCAAAGGAAGCGAAGTCAACGCACATTGAGAGGGCGGTGCTTCCCGGCCGGCCGGGATCCCTGTCGCTGGCCCAACCTACCGCACGCTGGCCACGTCAACGGTTCAAAGTCCCTTCGGTTCGCAAAGTCGTCCCCTTGGAGACCCGGAAGCGCAGGAGCTCCGACCGCAGTCTTCGCTCAACTCTGGCCATCTGCTCCGGGATTGGATTCCGTTCCCTTGCTAGCACAGTGGCAGCTGAGCACGAACTCGCCGGCCCCGTGTCTTTCGATTACGGCCAACGGGCTTAGGAAGAGATTGGATTCGCCGGCCCTCTGCGGAGCGAATGAACAGTTCTACAGATCATCGACGTCCGCGAAAAAGAGCACGCAGCCGAAATAGCAGGCCTGAAGCAGCAGCGAACAGGCCAGCGTCGTGACGACTGCCACACGGATCGAATCCAAAGCGAAGTAAACCATCGACGCATTGCTGCACAGGACCAGCCCCACGAGCCGACAAAAAGATGAAGTGCAACGCCGTTCTCCTGGTTTTCGCCAGATCATGTTGCGAGCTCGTCGGCCGCAACATGCGTCTGGCAGTTCTTGGGGCAGACGCGGCCGCAGGCTCCGCAGCCTATGCAGCGGCCGGCATCATCGACAACCATGATCATGCGATTGAGCTTGCCGTCGAAATCGTCGTCCTCGTCATCGCAGGGGCCGAGGATTTCACCCGCATCATCAACGCCGTGAAGATGCATGACATCGCGCGAGCAGACCTTGAAACAACGGCAGCAGCCGATGCAGGTCTTGCTATCGATGGAGGTCAGGTACGACGGCATCCAAATGGAGCCGTCACGGGTGGTGAATGTGCGCATCATCCTAAATTCTTCATTGAAGCGAGTTCTCTCTTGGCAACATCCAACTCGGCATAAACGGCTTGGGTTTTCTCGGCGACTTCCTGTATGTCGGCCCACTTGCCCGGCAGACCCTCGACAAGGTCCTGCAATGCCATCTTGGCAATAGCTGCACGCAACTGGAGCTTTCGGACTTTCTTCCTCATCTTATCTAGGTCTGACATAGATCCTTCCTGGAACAATGGTTTTGTTGATGCGCTCCATCTCGGGCTAGGCTTCAATGGCTGCAGTCGCATCGTCGACCAGTTTCGTACCGGCCTCAGCAAGTTTGCGGAAAGTCTCGAAGCCGAACCGGTGGACGTCTCGACAGAACGCCCAACCGCTGGAAGCCCGCAGGGGCTTCATTCCAATTATTGGCGACGTCGACACGCCGGAGCGCTCCTCGATCGCAAGCGCTACGGCGGTGTAAACATGTCGAGCCTCCACAGCGCGTCAGGATCGGGATCGCCGCCAAAGGGTACCGCACGTTGCTGTTGCTTGGTGATGATGAACTCGGCCAGCAGCTCGGCATCCGAATGGCCTTCCCATAAGCCGAAGGAATCCTGAGTACGAATGAGCCGCAGGAGGCATTTGACGAACGGGGAAGCAAGGGCCTCGTCGTCATTGTTGACAGCAGGGCCAACCGGAGGAATTTCGTTGTTCGTCAT
Organism: Mesorhizobium sp.; assembly: GCA_004020875.1. Classification (GTDB taxonomy): domain Bacteria; phylum Pseudomonadota; class Alphaproteobacteria; order Rhizobiales; family Rhizobiaceae; genus Mesorhizobium. The sequence goes on along the minus strand of SAPZ01000036.1, from coordinate 24,056 downwards.
TTCAGTCTTCGTCTTCGAGGTACGATTTCCTTTTCCTGCGATGCCCACTCCGGGTCCGCTTGCGTGGCCGACGAATGGCTTGGGCGGGCCAACCCCAAGAGTGCCCCGTGGCCGACCTCGACATGTCCACGAGTGCGAGACCTGCGGCGCGAATTCGCGGCGCACATCGTCTGCGCCGCGATCCGACCGGTGGTCAACGCAATTGAAATCCAACCTTCCGCAAGCCGCCGCCCTGCTGCATCGACATACTTGCTGCGAAGAGAGCTTCGATGGGCGGATTGGCCAGTGTTCAATTCCAATTGTCAGTCCCTTCGCGATTCTTGCTCAGGAAGTGACTTCGTTTTGAGTTTCGGGTGCCTTCTTTTGCGGAGCCACACAAAGATCCGCGTGACAGGCAGGCTCACCCGTGTAGTTGGCCAGTGCTTCGAGCAATGGGGTAAGATAGTACTGTTTGGTGTGGTCCGGAATTGGCCCCAGCCGGTCCACCGATTTCAGTGCCACCTCGATCAACTCGATTGCGCGATCTTTGTTGCCGCTCTCGTAATAATACTGAGCTACCGGGAGGTACCGGAGGTATTTAAACGGGCCATCGCCGTTCGGGGGATTGAGTGCCAGTATCTGTTCCGAGAGCTCGTTGCCCATCGCAAAGCGCTCCGCGCGCGGAAGATGGGAATTGTCCATCGTGGGATCGAAGAGTTGGTTGAGGGCCAAGGCCATCCACGACACCGCGTCGGACGTTTTGTCGATCGCGTCCTCGACCAATTCTCGCATGACCGGCATGCCGGTCTTGATGTCGCGCAGCTTGTGAAGCAGAAGATCCGCATGAATCTGCCGGAACTCACAAGAGTCTGGCATCAAGGCGAGGCCTTCTTCGATGGCCAAGAGCGCCGCCGTCCAATCCTCGGCCTGCATCGCCGGCTCAAGTTTGGCGTATATCGGCCCGGTAAGCGACATTTCGCGCGCTGCAAGTTGGTTATGCGCGATGCGCTTTGCATCGGCGGCTTTCGCTTCATAGCTGCTGCGCCAGCTGCCGTTAAGGACTTTCGGCAAAACGTCATCGAGTTCCGCCGGGTGGCCGATAAAAGCGATGTGGCCGTCGCGGTCGACCACGAACGAGGTGGGAATCCCAATCGAAGAGCTGGGATCCATCCAGAGCTTGTTCATTTCGCCAATGTAATCGAACCCGATACGATAATTCAGATTCGGGAACTCCTCGGTCAGCCAGGCATCCACGTTGGTCCGCGCCTCGTCTGCGGTAGGACCCTGTTCGCAGGCGGCAACTCCGACCGCCTCAAATCCGCTGCCTTCATATTTCTCCTGCAGTTCGATCAAATGGGGCATGGCGTCGACACATGGTCCGCACCAAGTCGCCCAAAACTCAACGAGGTAGACCTTGCCGGGCCGAAAGTTCGTGAGGGGCTCGCCACGCAGCCAGTTCTCCACTTTGATCGCAGGAGCCGGGGACCCCATACGCAGTTCCATCTTGGTGTCCAAAGTCATTCCACACCTTTCGTCTCTTTTGTCGCGGAATATTTTCCAGTCAAAATCGGACACGGTCTCGAGGGCATCGCTCCCTCTGGCTTGCTTCAGCGAAGCTCTCACCGTGTTGCCGCACATCAAGCTGCAACGGAGGTGCCAATTCCCTCAGCTCCGGTAAGCGGCGGGAAATGCTTTGAAATTCTCCACGAGGCCAAATGCGGCCGATTGTCGTGAACCCGACATGTCTTCTGCCGCTGTCGGGTTTCGCCCTATCACTCTTGAGAGCTTGGACGGCTCGCCTGTGATTAGACTGGCCTCGGCCCTCGAGCAGTGGCAGTTTGGCGCCAGTTCGAAAGCGCGAACTCGCCGGCTTGGTCCTCGTGCCGCCACCGCCGCGTGTGGATTCTTGCCCCGGAGTCAAAATTCGCCTCGCGGTTGCCAACGGCGGCATGCGCTCAATGCGCGTGGCGTTGAGCACCGACAGCACGTAATGGTACCAATTAGTGGATGCCCGTCGCTGCCTCCACTTCTCCAGCCAAGCGCTCGAACGACGCTACCTACCCACGTTCGAGCGCGACCGCGGAATCGCAGACTGCCGAACGTCAGCCGTTGCGAAAGGTGTAGCCGTACCCGTTGATCGCCGGTGCGCCGCCTAGATGTGCGTAGAGGACCCTCGATCCCTGTGGAAAGAAGCCCCTCTGGACGAGGTCGATCATCCCTTGCATCGATTTGCCCTCGTAAACGGGGTCCGTAATCATGCCCTCGAGCCGCGCGCACAAACGGATTGCCTCTTTGGTTTCCTCCGATGGAACGCCATAACCCGGGTACGCGTAGTCCATGAACAACACCACGTCTGCCTCGACAATTTCCGCTCCGAGGTGGACGAGCTTCGCTGTATTTTGGGCGATGCCAAGCACCTGCGCCTTGGTCTTGGCGGGCATGGCGGAGGCATCGATACCGATCACGTTGCGCTGTCGACCATCCTTGGCGAACCCGACGAGCATGCCGCCGTGGGTTGAACCAGTCACCGTACAGACGACGATATAGTCGAAGGCAAACCCAAGCTGCTCTTCCTGGGCACGCACCTCCTCAGCGAACCCCACATAGCCCAGGCCGCCGTATTTGTGGACAGAGGCGCCGGCAGGTATCGCATATGGCCTGCCGCCCCTTGCCTTGACTTCATAAAGTGCCTTTTCCCAGCTGCGGCGGATGCCGATGTCAAAGCCCTCGTCAACCAGGCGCACCTCTGCCCCCATGATGCGGCTCAAGAGGATATTGCCGACCCGGTCGTAGACAGCATCATCATGTGGGACCCAGCTCTCCTGGACCAGGAGGCATTTCATGCCGATCTTGGCGGCGACCGCAGCGACCATGCGCGTATGGTTGGACTGCACGCCACCGATTGTGACGAGCGTATCGGCATCTGACGCGATCGCGTCGGGCACAATGTATTCGAGCTTGCGCAGCTTGTTTCCGCCGAACGCGAGACCGGAGTTGCAGTCCTCGCGTTTGACGTAGATTTCCACCTTGTCGCCCAGATGCTTGCCGAGGCGGTCGAGCCTCTCGATCGGCGTGGGTCCAAAGGTGAGCGGATAACGTTCGAATTTTTCCAGCATGCTATCTCCAGCAAAAAAGTACCTGAACCTGCTACGCACCGGTCAGCCCAGGGGTATGGTCGCGTGTTAGCCGAACACAGATTCCCTATACGATCAGCTCAGTCATCAGAGGGTGACCAAAATTGGTGTGGGTCTGAGCACTGATCCTGTCATCCGCGCATCAAAGCAGCAGCACATGCTGGGCATTCGACCAAGCCGGGACACAGCTGAAAATTGCATTCCGCAGTTGATCAGAGTCAGACGACTGGTACCCGAGCTTTCCTGTTACCATCGGCATGCTGGCCCCTGTGGCGAGTTCCACGAGCGCGGCTAGAGGACTGCCAGATCAGAAAGAGCACGCGGCCGAAGTAGCCGGCCTGAAGCAGCAGCGAACAGGCCAGCGTCGTGACGACTGCCACACGGAGCGAATCCAAAGCGAAGTAAACCATCGACGCATTGCTGCACAGGACCAGCCCCACGAGCCGACAAAAAGATGAAGTGCACGCCGCTCCCCTGGTTTTCGCCAGATCATGTTGCGAGCTCGTCGGCCGGAACATGCGTCTGGCAGTTCTTGGGGCAGACGCGGCCGCAGGCTCCGCAGCCTATGCAGCGGCCGGCATCATCGACAACCATGATCATGCGATTGAGCTTGCCGTCGAAATCGTCGTCCTCGTCATCGCAGGGGCGAGGATTTCACCCGCATCATCAACGCCGTGAAGATGCATGACATCGCGCGAGCAGACCTTGAAACAACGGCAGCAGCCGATGCAGATTTGCTATCGATGGAGGTCAGGTACGGCGGCATCCAAATGGAGCCGTCACGGGTGGTGAATGTGCGCATCATCCTAAATTCTTCATTGAAGCGAGTTCTCTCTTGGCAACATCCAACTCGGCATAAACGGCTTGGGTTTTCTCGGCGACTTCCTGTATGTCGGCCCACTTGCCCGGCAGACCCTCGACGAGGTCCTGCAATGCCATCTTGGCAATAGCTGCACGCAACTGGAGCTTTCAGACTTTTTTCCTCATCCTATCTAGGTTCTGACATAGATCCTTCCTGGAACAATGGTTTCTTGATGCGCTCCATCTCGGGCTAGGCTTCAATGGCTGCAGTCGCATCGTCGACCAGTTTCGTACCGGCCTCAGCAAGTTTGCGGAAAGTCTCGAAGCCGAACCGGTGGACGTCTCGACAGAACGCCCAACCGCCGGAAGCCCCCACGGGCTTCATTCCAATTATTGGCGACGTCGACACGCCGGAGCGCTCCTCGATCGCAAGCGCTACGGCGGTGTAAAACATGTCGAGCCTCCACAGCGCGTCAGGATCGGGATCGCCGCCAAAGGGTACCGCACGTTGCTGTTGCTTGGTGATGATGAACTCGGCCAGCAGCTCGGCATCCGAATGGCCTTCCCATAAGCCGAAGGAATCCTGAGTACGAATGAGCCGCAGGAGGCATTTGACGAACGGGGAAGCAAGGGCCTCGTCGTCCCCGTGGACAGCAGGGCCAACCGGTTCATGAGGAATTTCGCTTTTCCCCAATTTCAGTACTCCTCTTGAAGGACGATCTCTTTTTCTGCGATGTGTGGTTCGGGCGCTTGCGTGGGCGGGGAATGGCTTGGGCGAGCCGATCCCACGCAACAGTGTCCCGTGGCCGACCTCGAGCACGTCCACCAATGCGAGACCTTTCACCGCGGCGCGAACGCCTGCGCCGCGGTTCGACCCGAGGTAAACGCAATGGAAATTCCACCTGCCGCAAGCCGCGCACTTTTGCGGCATCGACGTTATTGCTGCGAAGTGCGCCTGGGCGGGCGGATTTGCCGGTGTTCAATTCCAATTGTCATGCCCTTCGCGATCCTTGCTCAGGAAGTGACAGCGTTTTGAGTTTCGGAAGTCTTGTTTTGCGGAGCCACACAGAGACCCGCGTGACAGGCAGGCTCACCCGTGTAGTTGGCCAGGGCTTGGAGCAACGAGGTGAGGTAGCGCTGTTTGGTTTGGTCCGGCACTGGCTCCGAATGGTCCAGCGATTTGATTGCCACCTCGATCAACTCGATCGCCCGGTCCTTGTTGCCGCTCTCGTAATAATACTGAGCGACCGGAAAGTAACACCCGAATTTAAAGTCTCCATCGCCTTGCGGAGGATTAAGTTCCAGGATCTGTTCGGAGAGCTCCTTGCCCATCGCAAAGCGATCATCATGCGGAAGATGGGAGTTGTCGATCGTGGGATGGAAGAGTTGGTTCAGCGCCATCACCACCCAAGACATCGCTTCGAACTTTTTGTTGATCGCGTCCTCGACCAATTCGCGCATAAGCGGCAAGCCGGTTTTGATGTCGCGCAGCTTGTGAAGCAGAATATCCGCATGAACCCGCCGAAAATCAAAAGAGTCTGGCATCACGGCGAGGCCTTCTTCGATGGCCAATAGTGCCGCTGCCCAATCCTCGTCCTGCATCGCCGGCCCAAGTTTGGCGTATATCGGCTGACTCAGCGACGATTCGCGCACACGCGAGATTCGCTTTGCATCGACGGCTTTCGCTTCATAGCTGCTGCGCCAGCTGCCGTTAAGGACTTTCGGCAAAACGTCATCGAGAGGTGCCGGGTGGCCGATATAAGCGATGTGGCCGTCGCGGTCGACCACGAACGAGGTGGGAATCCCGAACGAAGAGCTGGGTTCCAGCCAGAGCTTTTTCATTTCGCCAGTGCAATCGAACGCTGTCCGATAATTCAGATTCGGGAACTTCTCGGTCAGCCAGGCATCCACGTTGGTCCGCGCTTCGTCCGCGGTTGCAGCCTTTTCGCAAGCTGCGACTCCGATAATCTCAAATCCGCTGTCTTTATATTTCTCCTGCAGTTCGATCAAATGGGGCATGGCGTGGACACATGGTCGGCACCAAGTCGCCCAAAATTCAACGAGGTAGACCTTGCCGGGCCGAAGGCTCGTGAGGGGCTCGCCACGCAGCCAGTTCTCCACTTTCAGCGCAGGAGCCGGGGACCCCATACGCAGTTCCATCTTGGTGTCCAAAGTCATTCCACACCTTTCGTCTCTTTTGTCGCGGAATATTTTCCAGTCAAAATCGGACACGGTCTCGAGGGCATTGCTCCCTCTCGCTTGCTTCAGCGGAGCTCTCACCGTGTTGCCGCACATCAAGCACGGCAAAGGGCATGCCAACCCTTCTTAGCTTCGGCAAGCGCCGGTACCGCCTTGAATAAGCGAGCCCTAACACGGCCAGCTGACGTTAACCTGAATGTCGGCTTTCGACGGCTCACCTTAGCGGCTGCCGTTTAGGAAGGTGAGAGTTTGGCTGGCCCGCTGGCGATAAGACCGGCTTCGGCGTCCTGGAGTAGTCGCACTTCGGCGATGGGGTCGAAAGTGCGGGAGAGGCTCGGTACCCTTGCAGCCACCGCCGCATGTGGCCCGGCGTCATAATTCGCGTCGCGGTTGCCAACGGCGGCGTTGGGCTCGATCCACGTGGCGTTGAGCCCGACAGCACGTAAAGCTGCATCGTGATTGAATGCCCTTTGCTGTTTCACGCCAAGCAGGAGTCGCGCGACGCTACCTTGCTCAAGCGCGAGCAGAGCGATCTGACGCCGTAGGAATATTGCTCGTCCCGCTTTTGCCGCCAGAGGCGGAAATCTTTCCTGAATGCCACCGCCGATCATCAATATCGACGAATCATATCCCGCTGCCCATTTGTTCGACTCCGAGGTCGGGCCAGCACTCCGTCAAGGGACGGTTGATGAACCCTAGATGCTCGGGATTGGCGCATGGCGCGCGCCGCAGAAGGCTGTCAAGGATGCGGCGCGCTCGCCAGGCCAGCAGCCCAAAGTTCGGATCAGCCAGCCCGCGCTGTCCAAGGCAGGCGTTCTGAACGAAAAGGCGTCGGTCTCGCGGTCCGTCCCAGTACACCGAAAAATCCTCGCCGATGGCGAGCTCATTGCCGATCTGTTCGAGGCGATCTGCGATCGGTTCTAGGAAACCCGGCAGCGGTTTCTCGTACCCGGTGGCCAGGATGACGATATCGGCGGTTACTTCTCCGATGTTGTCCAAGCCGCGTTGCAGCGTGAGCCTGTGCCCTGCTCCGGCATTGATGCAGCGCGACACGTTGCAACTTGGCCGCAATGTGATCTCGCATTGGTGTGGCTCGAGAAAGGCGTGGTGGTAGAGCGCCTGATAGACCGCGCGCAACTTGCTTTCTGAAATGCCCTCGGAGGCAAGCGCGAAACGCCGCAGGAACAGCTGTCGATGCACCTCGCTCATCGCAGCAAAACGATCCGAGAAGCATGGCGTGAACAGCCCGTTTGTGAACGCGTGGTCGTCGAAAGGCATCTCGCGCGTCAAGACCCATGTGATCGCCGCGGGCCGCCGTTCTTTCGGCCGGCCGACAAGGTGCAGTAGCAGCTCGGCTCCCGACTGTCCGCCGCCAACAACGCAGACATGCTTTTTTTGCACCTCAGGATTGATGTGGGCCAACTCAGATGAGTGGAACAGGTTGGGTCCAGTCCAGCCATGAAACTGAGGCGGAATTTGCGCCTGCTTGCCTATGTCGATGACGAGGTTTCTTGCATCAAGGACCGCGTTGTCCGTCCGCACGCGAAACTCGCCGTCAAAGCGGATTTCGCGAACGGCCTCGCCGCCACGGACAAGCGGATTCTTCTGGAACGCCCAGTTGAGATATTGGGCGAACTCGGCTCTAAGCACCCCGTGAAATTGCGCATTGAGGAAATTGTAAAGACGCCCGTTCTCGTGGAGGTAGTTTACGAATGTGTAGGCTGATCGCGGATTGACCAGAGTAACCAGATCCTGGAAGTGGCCGACCTGGAGCTCCGCGCAATCGAAAGCGCTGCCTGGATGTCCTCGGAAATCGACCTCCCGGTCCAGGAACAGTGCCCCTTGCGCAATCTCTTCCTGTATCTGACACGCAAGGCTCAAATTAGATGGTCCAGCACCCACACCAATACAAAAGAGGTCCACTTATCCTTACTCCTCTAGGAGTGTTTTCCAACTCAGCGGCATGTTGACGTCGATTGCCGGGCATTGAGCAATGCGAACCTCACAGGCATGCTTGAGCCGCGGTCCCGACTGAGAGGACAGCAAAAGCGTGTGCCGCCTTCCAGGTCTTGGGCTCAATGTCGGCGGCATCGACAGCGGCGCGGCGTGATCCGAACCCAAGAGCAGAAGGAAAGTGTGTGATGCTGTCGCGCGGCTCTTCCGGATCTTACGGCGGCTTCTAGCGCCGGCCTCCACCCCAGGAGTGGCTGTTTCCCTGCCACGACGGAAGCGGCTCTTTCTTTCGAGGGGCGTAACCATGGATAACGGCTCTTAATGCTTTCGGAGACTCCCATGCATGCGGCGTGCCGGATAAAGACCTGTCAAACCAACGAGTTCGCGCAGTTCCAGCTCGTCTGGAATCCGACATTGTCGCACGCCCGACGATCGGGCAGGGGAAGCTCCGCGGCAGCGGCCCTTGCACACCGCAGGCTGACAGGGACAGCCGCCGATTTGACGCGCGTCCGGGTACTGATAAGGGGCCTTCCAACAGGGTTCGCGCACGAGGCGGGGTCTCCTGGTACACCCGCCCTGTGGCTTGGCTGCGGTCTGCTGCAGCCGTTCGTCTTTACTGCCCGTTGCGGACGATCTCGCACGAGTTGGTTCACGAGAGCGTCGTGAAGCAGTCGAGGCGTCCGGTTTGGCTCTGACAAGCGTCGCAAGATGTTCGCGGATCCAGCCATGTCTCCGCAATCCGACCGGTAACCGACGACGACTTCGGACTGGTTGGCGGTCCTACGACCTGATCGGTGTTCCTACGGAGCTGATCAGCGAGCCAAAAACAGCGGCAATGTGGTCTTCCCAAAGCTCCAGCTCGGCGGACCGCCGAAAATCCGCTCACGCAGCCCACGGCTGCCATAAGCACCCATAACCATCATGTCAGCACAGATGTCGTTCGCGTGCTGGGTCAGCACTGTGCCCGCCGATTTGCCGGCGCTCTTAAGCAGGTCAACGGAGACCCGAGCACCGTGCCGAGTAAGATAGGCAGCGATGTCAGCTCCAGACTGCGCGCCTTTCCCGTTGTTTTGCGCCTTTGGATCGACCATAGCGACACAGACTTCCTTGGCAGCGGATAGGATACTAAGAGCTTCCCGAACCGCACGCGAGGCCTCTACACGCGAATCCCAGCCGACCAGCACGCGTCGAGGCGACAGCGTCGCCTTAACGCCCTTCGGCACGATGAGCACCGGCTTTCCGCTATCGAACAAGCAGCCGTTGACAACAGGAGGTCCGAGAGTCTCATCGTTGAGGAGGTCTCCTCCAACGATCGTCAGGTCAGCGCAGAGCGCCCGCTGTCGTGCCACTTCACCGAGGCTAGCCGGATCGCAATAGTCGGTGTCAACGTCACAGGAAAGCGACATAGCTTTCAGCCTTTTGAGGATATCCGCGGACCGTCTTTCCATTCTGGTCACGTCCTGTGAAAATTTCTCGATTTGCTGAAATCGATAGTTCGGTACTGCAATTGCCTGTGCACGTCCTGTATTCCATTCGGGGGGCGGAGACGACATCAAGAGCAATGGAGGCGGTATAATGAGTACCGATAGGTGCGCGCCGACCTCGGCACACAGTCCGGCAGCTGTTGTGAGGTCCTCATCAGAATGATCAGCACCCGTCACACTGAATATGCTTTTAAATTCCATTTGCCTGCTTCTCCTGGTCTTCGTTAGGAGCGCCTCAAAGCGGCAACACCGCTCTCAGGAGGAAGAGAGAGCGGCACCACGTTCGATCACCGATTTCAGTCGTCCGGCTTCTCGAGCGAGTAGCCGGCCGACCTGACGGTGCGAATGACGCTGCCGGGCAAGGCCGTTTTCAGCGCCCTCCTGATTCGGCTGATATGGACATCGACGGTGCGTGCACCGACATGAATGTTGGGCAGCCAGGCCGCCCCGATAAGCTCGTCCCGGCTGAAGACCTTGCCGGGGGCCTCAATCATAAGCCGCAGCACGTTGAAATCGATCCGTCCGAGATGGATGTCGTGGCCATTACCGCGAACCCGATGGGCATCGAGCTTCATCTCCAGGCCTCCACAACAAATCCAACTGTCGTTTTCAACCCCGTTCGGACCACGCTTGGTCAGCCCGAGCCTCGCCCGCAGGCAGTCGAGCAGCTTGGCCGGAGCCACCGGCCGCACAAAGCTCTCAACGCCTGCCTTCAAGAGATCGAGGTGCTGGTGCTCGGCGCCAGGCGCGATCAGGGCGATGATAGGCAGGTCGGTGGTGCGCGGTTCCCGCTTGAGGTGGGCGCAAATTGCGGACCCGTTTATGCTGGCTGGGTCGCAATCCAGCACTACGGCCTGAAGCTCCCGTTGTTCGGCCAAGGCCAGCGCAGCCTTCGCGCCGTCTGCCGTCTCACTGCTGAAACCGTCAACCTCCAGTATGTGGCTGTAGAGCAGATAGAACTCGGCATCTTGCGAGCAGATCAGGACCAGCGGCTTCTTCATCGGCGATACCCCAACAACCTGGTCGGCCTCGAGTCCCTGGATCGAGGGGACTGGCCAACATAGTTTCTCGGGTCCGTCATGATGGCCTTTCTCGAAAATCGCGCCCATCATGCCAGCGCCACGTGGGGAAAGGTTTCGATGACTGAAATCGCATCGTCGACCAGCTTCGTACCGGCCGTGGCGAGCTTCAGGAGCGTCTCGAAGCCAAACCGGTGGACATCGCGCAGCGTTTTGGACAAAACGACCAGCCGTCCGGTCGTGAAAAGCACCCGACCAAAACCCTCATGGCTCACCTGGATCATCGGCGATGCCATAAGGCCGCAGCGCTCCTCGATCGCAAGCCCGATGGCGGCGTAGTACTTGTCGAGCCTCCACAGCACGTCGGGATCGGGATCTCCGATGATTGGGATCCCTCGGCGCTGTTCCTTGGTAATGATGAAGTCGCCCAGCAGCTCAGCGTCCGCTTTGCGTTCCCACGAGCCATAGGAATCCTGAGAACGGATCAGCCGCACGAGGCATTTGACGAACGGGGTGCAAAGAGCCGCCTCGTCTTCGGCGACAGCTGGGGGGATTGCGGGGTCAGGCATTGGCGTCCTCCTCTTTTCAGTCCTCGTCCTCGAAGGACGGTTTCTTTTCGGCAATGCCCGCTCGCGCCAGCACCTTGCGCAGCCAAGGCGGAGGACACGTCCTGAGCATCATCTGCGTGCGCAAGAGCACCTGTGGGATCGATTGGGGCTCCGCCACTTTGATCGGGTGGATTTTTGCCGCGACAAGCTTGGCTGCCGAAGGGCCGCCAATTGCCAGACAAAACAGGATCTGACAGCCCTTGAGCGCATCCACCTTTGGCGTGATGCGATCATCGCGCTCGGCCCGATGCTCCCCGCTTTCATCGGACACGTCATCGAAGGCCACGGCTTCTACGAGATTCCATTCCTCGCGCGTCACGTCGTAGACAGCAAAGCGCCTGGCCGACCCGAAATGGGCGTTGAGGTCCTGCATGTCCTGAGTGGCGATCGCAACGCGCAATGCGCCCTTACGTCGTTCAGGCATCGGGGCGAAAACCTCACTACTGACCAGCGAGAGGCGGCGAACAGCGTTCATCGTGATATTTCTCGATTACGGAGTGGATCAAGCGCCTCAGGAGTGGGCGCGTGTTGGTTGGCCTGGAAGATGCTGGCGACCTCGAAGATCATGTCGCGGGTGCCCTGATAGAGAATTGCGAGCTTGTGCTGGCTGCCTAGTCGATCGAAGACCGGGAACCCGATGCGCATGAGCGGAATTCGGAGCCGCTCCGATGCTTGGCGCCCGTGCGAATGCGTGACAAGCAGGTCAGCACCGACGGCAAGACTTTCCAGATCGCCGAGATCGCCGATCTGAACCGAAACCGCCGGGACTTTCTCGAGAATTTTAGACCTGTCGGTCGTTGTGACGGCCGCGGCTATCTCGGAGCCGAGGCCAGCAAAGAAGGTCGCAAGTTGGAACAGCTGGTCTGGTTCGGCAGCGATGGCAATTTTCTTGCCGCCGAAATGGAAATGTCCGTCGAGCATCGCGTCCTGCAATTGCGCCCGGCGCCGGCGCACGCGGGCCGGTACCGCCGCGCCCGAAATCGCAGACAGCAGCGACACGAAGCGGTCCGTGTCCTGCAGCCCAGTCAGTGACTGGAACAACACGTAAGGCACGCCGGTCAACCCGTGCAGCGCTTTCGCCGGGCGGCGCATGTGCTCACCGATGGCGATGCATTGCATGGCCGTGCCCAACTCGCGAATGTCTTCGACGCTGGTGCCGCCGTATGTGGTCGCTACCCAGCGGTCAGGAACCGTACCGTCGAGCGAGCCTGAAATGTCGGGCAGAATAACCGGCTTGAGCCCAAAGCTTTCAACCATGTCACGCATATGCTCGATGTCGGCGACAGTGAGGTTGCATCCGGGCAGGATCGCGATCTTCTTCGGCTGCCGCGCACGTTCGCCCGAGCCTGTAATCCCTTTGATCATTGCGGTGACTGCCTTGGCCCAGCCCTCTTCGATCGCGCCGTCAAAATCCGGCGTGTTGGCCAGCACGACCTCCGTACCCGCAAGCTCTTGCGTGTGCTTCAGCTTGATGTTCGCAATATCACTCGCGCAATCTTCGCCACGCGTCTCCACCAGCGCGGTCGTGCACACCCCGATCAGCTTTGGCTTCGTGCGGTTCTTGAGGTTGAGGATGGCTTCTTCAAGATGGTCGGCAGCGCCGAGGATGGTCGCCACCTCATCCATCGCTGTTGTCTGCAATGGAATCGTTTCTTTGAAGTGCCGTACGAAGAGCACGAGCGCGAAGCTTGTGCATCCCTGGCTGCCGTGGAACAGCGGCATCGCGCCGTCGACCCCAAGAAAGGCAAAGGCGGCACCCAGCGGCTGCGACGACTTCAGCGGGTTCACCGCCGCGGATTTGGTCTGGGGAAGGATGCGGGCCATCGGTCGCCTCAACACTCGCTGAACTCGTGTGCCGTCGCGCCGGCGAATTCATCGAACAGGTGCCCGGACTCCTTCTTCGTGCATGGCAGTTCGTCTTTTAGATCAGGCTGGCAATCCCACGGGGCCGGCTGGCGCACCTGAGACCAGACCGGATTGTGAATGGCGAGGTCGATCTGGCGTACGAGTTCCACCATGCCGGCATAGCCGGCATAAGGGTGCTGGCGCTCCTGGTTGATATCGAGCCAGGGCGTCTTGGCCTTGAGCGCAATGAATTGCGTGCGACCGCCCGACAGCATGATATCGGCCCTGTGTTCAGAGAGCATGGCGTACAGCTCGCGCGCAGCCATGTATTCGAACATATGCTTGTCGTGCTTGAGAACTTGTTTGATGCGCTCCTTGTCCTGCACCGTAGATTTCTTGACCGAGGTGCCGACGATCTCGATTCCGATCTCCATCAGCGCACGGACAACCGACCAGGACTTCACACCGCCTGTGTTGAGCAGCACGCGCTTGCCTTGGAGCCTTTGCCGGTAGGATTCGAGTTTCTTCCACGCGATCGCCTCCTGCTGCGCGATCAGCGTCTCCGTGCGCTCGAGGATCTCCGGATCGGCGCCCTTCCTCACCAGCAGCCTGACAAGGTTGCGAAGAGCTTGCGATGTGTCGGAGATGCCATAGAAGGAGCCCTCGAAGAACGGGATGTCCCAGCGCTCCTCCATCTTGCGGGCAAGACTGATCAGCGCGGTCGAGCACACGATCATTGCCGCCCGGGCGCGGTGCGCGGAAGCAATGTCGCGGTAACGCGCATCGCCGGGAATGCAGGCGCGCACCCGGATGCCGAGCCGATCGAGGAGCGGCTTTACAAGCCAGAATTCGCCCGAGAGGTTGAATTCGCCAAGGATGTTGATGTCGTAGGGCCCGGGGTCGTCGGGTTCGACCGTGCCGATGACATGATCGAGCAACGCCTCGGCGGCGAGCTTGTTGCCGAGGTTCTTGGAGCCTGCCAGGCCAGGCGCATTGATCGGCACCACGGCCAAACCGAACTTTTCCGTGGCGCGTTTGCACACGGCCTCGATGTCGTCACCGATCAGCGCCGTTACGCAAGTTGAGTAGACGAAGATCGCCGGCGGCGCGTATGTGTGCTTGATCTCGCGGATCGCCTTGAAGAGTTTCCGCTCGCCCTGCCCCATCACCAGGTCGAGTTCGGTGAGGTCGGTCGTGAAGCTTGTCCGCCACAAGGTCGGCCCTGACGAAACCGCACCACGGTTGTCCCAAGAATTGCCCTCGCAGGCGAGCGGCGCATGGACCAGATGCGCAACGTCGGTGATCGGCTGCAGGACGATCTTGGCTCCGTCAAAGGCGCAGCCGCCGGCTGCCGCCCCTGGTGTCAGCGACTTCGAGCAGCCCTCCTTGCGCGCCTTGGCATCTTTGCCACGGTTCTTATCGCAGGCGGGCTCATCGAAGGCGTCCTTGATTTTGGCGCTGAGGGAGGACATCGCTCAGCCTCCCCAGTCCATTGGGCAAGGAATGGCCTCGGCGAAAAGCCGGCCACGGCTCTTAGCGCGTGAGGTCATAGGAATAATCCGTCACACCCGTCTCGCTCGTCTCGCGATCGAGTTTGTCGAAGATCTTGTCGAGGATCGTCGTCAGCACGCGCAACGCGCCCTGGTAGCCAAAGAGCGCAAAGCGGTGATGATGGTGCCGATCGAAGATCGGAAACATCAGCCGGATCAGCGGCGTTCCGGTGTCGCGCTCCAGGTACTTGCCGTAGGAATTGCCGATCAAAAGGTCCACCGGCTCGGTAAAGAGCAGCGAGCGCAGCGCCCACAGGTCCTTGCCCGCCCAAACCTGGGCAGCCTTGCCGAAAGGCGAGGATGCTAGCAGCTTCTTCAAATCGGCTTCCCATGCCGAGGTGCCATTGGTGGCGAGGCAATGGGTTGGCTCGCCGCCGGTCTCCATGACAAAGCGGGCCATTGCGTGAACGAAGTCGGGATCACCGTAGATGGCGTATTTCTTACCATGCAGCCAGGATTGGCTGTCCGCCATGGCGTCTACCAGTCGGCCGCGCTCGAGGCGAATTGCCTCGGGAATCTCCTTGCCGGAAATCGCCGCGACCTCCATCAGGAATTCGTCCGTCGCCTGAACGCCGAGCGGATAGTGGAACGAGGCCGTCGCCTGCCCGACCTCCTCGCAATAGCCCAGTGTCTTTCGGGTGTTGTGATGCTGCAGCGAAAGCGTTGCCTCGGCGTTGAGGGCCTTCTTCACCTCGTTGATCTTCGTGCCCCCGTCATACATGCGGTATTCACCGTCCGAAGGCGTATCGAACTGGTCAGAGGCATCCTGGATCAATGTATAGGACACGCCCATTACATCGAGCAGGCGCTTGAGCTCCCGGTTGTTGCCGACGCAGAAGCCGTCGAAGCCCGGAATGATGTTGATGGTTCCTTCGATTTGCGTACGCTCCTGACCTTTCCAGAAGTGCTCCAAAATGCCTTTGACCATGTTGTCATAGCCGTCGACATGACTGCCAACGAAGGCCGGGGTGTGGGCAAAGGGCACGTCGAAGTCGCGCGGGACTGAATCTTCGTCCTTGGCGTTCTGGATGAAGCTGTGCAGGTCGTCGCCAATGACCTCTGCCATACAGGTCGTCGACACGGCAATCATCTTGGGGTCGTAGAGCTGGTAGGTGTTGGCGAGCCCGTCGACCATGTTCTTCAGGCCGCCAAACACCGCCGCATCCTCGGTCATTGAGGAGGAGACCGCCGCGGCAGGCTCCTTGAAATGGCGCGACAGGTGCGAGCGGTAATAGGCGACGCAACCTTGGCTGCCGTGGACGAAGGACATGGTTCGCTCGAAGCCGGCGGCAGCGAATACCGCACCCAGCGGCTGGCAGGCCTTGGCCGGGTTCACGACAAGCGCTTTGCGGGCGAGGTTCTTTTCGCGGTATTCCCACGTCTGGGTGAAATCGCGCTGATCGGAAACGATTTCATCGGGGTGCGGACATTCGAAGTTTAGCTTCTTCTCAGCGAGCATCTTTCTGTATTCCGGCTCGCGGAACAGGGGAGCGTGATCGAGAATTTTTTCAGCCGACTGCGGCATGATGATTACCTCTTTTGCATCTGGCTGCGCGGGACGGCAGCTCAGGACGTCAAGACGTTCCAGGCTCCGGCGGATCAGAGGCCGCGGGAGTTCACCGTCTCAGTGGGAGACTGGGGCTGAAGCAAATGTTTATTCGGCAGCCATCGCCCGCTCATCGCCCCGGCTTCTTTTCCAAGGCGCGTGGAATAGGTCCCAGACCGGGTTGTTAATGGCGAGATCCACATCACGTGCGAAAATGGCAAAGCCGTCGTAGCCGTGATACGGGCCTGAATAATCCCAGGAATGCATCTGGCGGAACGGTATGCCCATCTTCTGCACCGGGTATTTTTCTTTGATTCCCGAGCCGACCAGATTTGGGCGAATCCCTTCGATGAATTTCTCCAACTCATAGCCGGTCACGTCATCGTAGATCAGCGTGCCGTTCTTCACGTAGTGGCCGGTGCGCTGATAGTCGTCGCTGTGGGCGAATTCATAGCCGGTGCCCACGATGACCATGCCGAGGTCCTCGTAGGCCGTGACGACGTGGCGGGGGCGCAGGCCGCCGACATAGAGCATCACGGTATTTCCTTCCAGGCGCGACAGGTACTTGGCGATGACCGCATCAACAAGCGGCCTGTACTTGGCAATGACCTTTTCGGTCTTCTCCTCGATTTCCGGCCCAAAATGCTTGGCTATGTTGCGCAGAGAGGCTTCGATCTGGGAGGGACCGAAGAAATTGTACTCCATCCAGGCGACGCCATACTTTTCCTCCATATGCCGACAGATGTAATTCATCGACCGGTAGCAGTGGATAAGATTGAGCTTAGCCTTCGGGGCGCGCTCGATCTCTGCGAGTGTGGCGTCACCCGACCAGTTGCCAACCACGCGCAGCCCTATCTCCTCAAGCAGTATGCGCGAGGCCCAGGCATCGCCGCCGATATTGTAGTCGCCGATGACGTTGACGTCGTAGGGGCCGGCCTCGAACTTGACATCCTTTTTGTCGAAGACCCAATCCCGGATTGCATCATTGGCGATGTGGTGGCCAAGCGACTGCGAGACGCCGCGGAAGCCCTCGCAGCGTACCGGCACGATCGTCTTGTCATACTCCTTGGTCTTTTTGCGAGAAACGGCCTCGGTGTCATCGCCAATCAGGCCGATAGGGCATTCGGACTGCACGGTGATGCCGTTGTTGAGCGGAAACAAGACTTCAATCTCGTCAATGATCTGTTCCAGCTTCTTGTCGCCGCCGAAGACGATGTCCTTCTCCTGGAAATCGGAGGTGAACTGCATTGTCCCGAACGTGTCGACGCCCGTTGTACCGACGTAGTAGTTGCGGCGCTGCGACCAAGAATATTGGCCGCAGCCGACCGGGCCGTGCGAGATATGGACCATATCCTTGACTGGCCCCCACACCACGCCTTTCGAACCAGCATATGCACAGCCGCGAATCGTCATCACCCCGGGAATGGACTTGATGTTCGATTTGACGTCGCATTCGGAAAGGACCTCGCTTTCCCCGCCAGCCTCGTTGCCGCTCTTTGCGACGTTGAGGTGCTTCTTGCGGCGCTTCGCCGCCTTGTCGGGATAATGCGACAGCACCTCTTCGATAAGCTTCGCATGAAGAGCACCGTCATTCTCGTATTCCCGGCTCATGAGTCCCCCTTTCAAGGTTGGGTGACGCCTCAAAGAATAGGCGCCGTTCTCTGCAAGGCGCGCCGATTCATGGCAGCGCTAATGTCACTACTGGGCCGCCGCCTTCGCCGCTTCCTTGGAGTGAAGCTCGGCAAGCATCTGCTCGTCGGTCTTCATGATGCCGAAGTCGAGCAGCATCTCCTCCAGCTCCTCCATGGTGATCGGCGTCGGGATCGTACCCTGGCCCGAATTGGCGTGGATCTTCTCGGCCAGAGCGCGGTATTCCCCTGCCTGCTTTGAGTCCGGCGCGTACTGGATCACCGACATCTTCCTGAGTTCGGCATGTTGGACGATGTTGTCGCGGGGCACGAAGTGGATGAGCTTGGAATTCAATCGGCCAGCCAGTGCTTCGGCCAGATCGAGTTCGCGGTCGGTTTGACGTTCATTGCAGATCAGCCCGCCCAGCCGCACACCGCCCGAATGGGCATATTTGAGGATGCCCTTGGCGATGTTGTTGGCGGCATAGAGCGCCATCATCTCGCCGGACATGACGATATAGATCTCCTGGGCCTTGCCTTCGCGGATCGGCATGGCGAAGCCGCCGCATACCACGTCGCCGAGGACGTCATAGGAGACATAATCGACATCGTCATAAGCGCCATTCTCCTCGAGGAAATTGATCGAGGTGATGACGCCGCGGCCGGCGCAACCGACACCCGGCTCGGGGCCGCCGGACTCCACGCACTTGATGCCTCTGTAGCCCACCTTGAGCACGTCCTGGAGTTCGAGGTCTTCCACCGAGCCTTCCTGTGCGGCGAGATCCAGGACGGTATCCTGAGCTTTCGAATTCAGGATCAAGCGTGTGGAATCGGCTTTGGGGTCGCATCCTACGATGAGGATTCTCTGCCCGAGGTCGACAAGGGCAGCGAGCGTATTTTGGGACGTGGTGGACTTGCCGATGCCGCCTTTTCCGTAAAAGGCGATCTGACGCAGACCTGACATAATAGCTTTCCTTCCTTCGTTCTAATTATCGCGACTGCCCGCGACACAAGTGCCGATAGGCAGCTCGTGCCGCCTCACACCAAGCATCGCAAAAAGCGTACCAGCGTGATCGGCCGATCCCAGAAGAAACTTTGTCATTAAATTCCAGCCGCTTAGACGGCGGCAAAACGCGCGAACGGGCCTTTCAGGCGTCTGTCACGGACACGACAAAGCCGACACAGATTGTCGTGCGCCATCCAAACCGCCGTGTGTCGAGCTCGAAGCGGGAGAATGGGGAAGTTAGCCCAAAGCTGATGGCGAGACCATCGGAAGACATCGGCTCTTGTCTTTCCAGCCTGCCATTGATCGGGCGGTCGCTGGATGAGCAGGAGCCTGGGGCTTGACCGCGGCGCGGGTAGTTCAGGCAGGCTTACAGAGCGGGAACGCCGGCGGCCGATAGACATCCGCGCTTAACCTTTCATAGCCCGTCTACAAGTTGGTTCCGCCGACGCGCTATATGGAAGCCAAATAATTCAGTAGCTTAGCCGAGAGCATTGATTTTTTCAGAAAGATACGTGTTATACGCGTATGAACCGCCGAACCCATGGTCGGCGCCCTCATGCGCGTGAGACCCCGTTGTGGGCGAGGCTCGCGACTGGCTGCACGATCCTAGCCGGCCTGCTTGCCATTGAGTTTGGTCCCGCCGCGGTAGGCTGCGGCATCAAGGGCAACATCAGCTACAACACTGGCAAGAAGATTATCACGTTCTTGGACAGGAATCTTACTGGGAGACACGCATCAACCTATTGAAGGGCGAGCGGTGGTTTTGTTCAGAGGAAGCTGCACGAAAGGCGGGCGGGCGGGCTTCGAGAGGTTAGTGTCGCGGCAGCTTGCAGATCTGCCCACGGGGCCGCCACGATCGCAAAGTGTGTACAAAAGCGCCCTCTCTGCCGAACTGAACAGTGCTCACGGCCATAGCCTCGGATGAGCCCGACTGGCTTGACCTCTGCATGATGAGAGCAGCTTTTACACCAGGTGCGCAGCACATGTCTTTAACGAACGCATCGTCTTCAAGAATATAGAGAGCAATTCGGAAAACCGAGTAGTTGGCGGCGAAGCTAGGAGAAGGTATACACTACCCTCTTGTTACCCCAGAGTAGAACGTGCAGCTGCGGCAAGACGCGGGCTTCGAACCACCTGTCGCTGGTCACCTTTTCTACCAGCGGTTCCATGCGCATCATATTCCGTCGGACTCGACAGAGACGTCTTCATTACCACGGCGGGGCGGCGTGTGATTGCCGGGTTGCAGACAAACCTCGCCGCGACGTATTTGGGACGAGTGGTGTCGGCACCGAATCCCTATCATTTAGACTAGCCAGCTTGGGGAGCGCCGTCAGACCGCCAGACCGGAAGAGGAGGCTTCGCGCCAACTTGTGCCAAGAATGTTGGACCGTGCGGAACCGCTGGGGCGGCGCTCAACTCTGGCGCAGGATGAAGCGTCGATTGGGTGAATGAATAGGGCGCGCGTTCGACGGGTAGAGTGAGGCAAATCGCTGGATGTCTGCCGGATCAACGTCAACCGGTTCCATCGCCACCATCCACTCGACGTTTTCGGTGCACGGCGGCGTCGTCAGTGAGCCCTCATAAGTCCAATAGCCAAGCGAGGCTGGCAGAAGCCAGTTGGGATTCACCTCGTCGATCGTCACCTCCCCATTCGGCAGTTCGGGAAAGGCCGCAGCAAGGGCAGCAAAGCTGGCATTTGTCGCGCCGGGCGTTAAAAAGACGCCCAGCACGCCCAGAGTACCACTTTGCGTGTCCTTGTGAACGAAATGCACCTCCATCGGGAAGCTCTTGCCCGCCACGTGATGTTCGCTTGGCGCATGGAAATGGAACTGTACCAGTTCGTAGACACGATCGCCGCGGGTCAGCGTGCTGCCTTGTGGCATATTGATTTGAATGGTGTGGCCGTTGTTCACCATATTGCCGCCGCCCTTGTGCCAGCCGATGGCGATATGCGGGATATCCGCCTTGACCGCGCTGTTGATATTGATCGGCGATTGCTGCGTGCCGGCAGAGCATACGAAATTTTCCTTATCCAGATCAGCCCAGTGCTCCGGTCCGACCGGACCGGTGTACCCCCAATGGGCACTGGTCGCTTGGGCGGCTTGAACGCAAATCCGGCATGCGCCGAGCGCAACCAACCCTTTGATCAGGTGACGACGATACATATTACTTTTGCTCCTCTTGCGAACTGATGTTGGTGGCTGCCCTAATGGACGCGTGATGGCCAATCGGCGCGGCCAGTATTGTCCTTTGCAACTGATAGATGCCCGCACGCCTTGGCGTGCTTTCATAAGTGCGGCTGCCGTTTCTCGGCTGGCCGGCTTCTGCAGCCCGCAACGGGGGCAGTTTCAACCAGCTAAACGATAAAAAATTTTAGCAGACCAGCGCTTGACCCCCGCCGCAAAGGCACAGGCGAAGGTGATCACTGCGCGGCTGCCGTTCGCGCCGGAGGCCGCATCGCTATACTTTACACTCGCTGCCCAAGGAGACGCAGGCGACCCCAATACGTTTTCATCGCTACTCCCGACGCAGCCGACCCACGCCACGAAAACGTTGCTATATTTCACGTTGGGCCAATGAGGAAATCGATCTTCTTTATGGAAGGCATTTGCGCAATGGATGCATTCCCATGCTGACAGTCGTGCGTCAGGCCGGACAATGAGATACATCGATAAGAGCTGGACAAGGATGAGGGGATGACGTGCTTGCGACGGAGCAGGTGGGGCGAGAAGGCCAGTTCTTGCGGATTTCAACTTTGCGTGACGACAGCTCATCGGAGTCAAGGTGACACACGCCGGCAGCGGGGTGTCCGGGCGGTTTCCAGCCGCACAATCGCGAGACCGCTGACGCGAACAAAGCTCGGCTGTACTCGGCACGCGAAGAGAGCCTGCCAAGCCGTTGGAGCCCGGCCTTCCGGTGCGACGCAAGCCACAGACTAGACCGCCCTCTTGTTACCCCAAAGCAGAACGTGCAGCTGCGGCAACACGCGGGCTTCGAACCACCTGTCGCTAGTCACCCTTTCGACAAGCCATTCCATTCGCATCATTATTCCGTCCAAGTCGACAGAGGCGTCTTCACTGCCAGGGAGCGGCGGCGTGTGATTGCCGGGTTGCAGATAGATCGGAAGGTGCGGATATCTCGCCGCGACTTCTTTGGCGTAGGCATAGTCACTCTCGTCGAAAACGACGAGCTTGAGCACGATTTGCGGCTTCTCTTGCGCCGCTTCGAGGCATGCATCAAACGCAGCCCAACGGGTCGTCATCTCGCTGGACGGCGGCTTTGGGCTAAGGGTCAGCACGTCAAGATCCGCAAACCACTCCCTCACCACGGAACCCTGCGTTTCCAGTGCAAAACGATAGCCCTCGCGATGGCCTCGTTCTATGAGGGGACCGAACGGCTGAATGGCCGGGTTGCCGCCTGACAAGGAGACCATAACCGGCCTGCCGCCGGAAAGCGCATGGACGGTTTGCCACACGGCATCGATCGGCATCGGTAGCCATTCATGGCGATACTGATTGTCCACCGCGTGAAGGCTGTCGCACCATGAACAGCGATAATCACATCCGCCGGTTCTGATGAACACCGTCGGCAAGCCGATGAGCACGCCCTCGCCCTGGATAGTCGGCCCGAATATCTCGCTCACACGGATTGCGGGATGCATGTCGGTCACGGACGGTATTCCGCCCAAGTTTTCGGTGTTTCGCTAACGCGCACGGCCGCGGTCTGCGGCAGACGTGCCTTGCACCATTCATAGAAATGTCTGGCCAGGCATTCCGCCGTGACCTTCTCATGTCCCAGCACGTCGTTGAGGTGCCGATGGTCGAAGCTCTCGTCAATGTAGCGTTTGAGCGGCGCCAGATCGTGATAGTCGCGCACGAAGCCGTGGGCGTCCAGTTCCTTGGCCGACAGCTCCACTACGACGACATAGTTATGCCCGTGCAGGCGCGCGCATTGATGGTTGGGAGGCAAGGAGGTGAGCTGATGCGAGGCCGAGAAGTGGAATTCCTTGCTGATGTGGAACATTACGCGCGCCTCCTGCGCAGCGCCTCAAGCCAGAAATCGGCGTCCTCGTAGTCGGTGGGATCAGCGTGCCCGGCGAGATGGAACGCTTCGCGCCGCTCGACGCAGGTCCCGCATCGTCCGCAGTGACGCACGCCGCCCTTGTAACAGGACCAGGTCTCAGCAAACGGGGTGCCGTATCTTGCGCCATCCGCAACAATGTCAGCTTTTCCGAGATTCACATACGGTGCATAGAGGCGTATCTGCGCATAGCCGTCGAGCGCGCGGTCTTGCATTGTCTGGAAAGCTTCAATGAAGGCCGGACGGCAATCGGGATAGATGAAATGGTCCCCACCATGCACGGCCGCCGCCACCGCTTCGGCGCTGTGGGCGGCGGCGAGACCGAAGGCGATTGCCAACATGATGGCATTGCGGTTCGGCACCACCGTAATCTTCATCGTGTCTTCGGCGTAGTGGCCGTCCGGCACGTCGATACTGCTAGTCAGCGCTGAGCCGGAAAGGCCACGGCCAATTTCGCCGATGTCGATGATCTGGTGCGGGACCTTCAGTCGCTGCGCGCAAAGAGCGGCGAAGCCCAATTCCTTCCTGTGCCGTTGGCCATAGTCGAAAGATAGAAGGCCGGTGAGTTCGTGCTCCGCTGCCACCATGTGAGCAAGGGAAACGGAGTCCAATCCGCCAGAGCAGACGGCGAGAGTCTTCATCATTGGTATCCTTGTTTTGACCGGGTAAGGCTGCGACCGGAGATTTCTCTGCGCCCCCACTACTCCAGCGACTCAGTTTTGTGAACCGGGAGAATTTGCGCTCAGCCCGATTGGAACGGGAGTGCGTCGCGTCCAACACGCGTGATCAATAAAAGTTGAGCGCTTCAGCAGTTTGTTTCGCATCGCGCCAACTTTCGCAACCTGCTGTCCGATCGTCGACTTCGAGACAAGGTGATGTTCGGCCGACATCGGCTGACTCTTAATTAAGCCGCAGAACACATGTTGGCTTTCTGGCCTTCGCTTGTGCGGTTGGCGAGGGCGACATGGATGCCAGCAAATTTGACATTGGCGACATCCGCCTGGAGAACCCTGCGCGGCGCGATTGAGGCCGCAGGCGAGCCTGCTCTAACTGCCGCCCTACAGTCCCGACTTCAATCCGATTGAGAACGCCTTCGCCCAACCTAAGGCGCTGCTGCGAGCAAAGGCCGAGATAACCATCAAGGCTCTATGGGACTGACGTTGCCCCAGCAGTTTTGAGTTCGTTTCCGGCGTGGGTTGTGCCCTGCTGGGCGGGTGAAGCGAC
>SAPZ01000035.1 GCA_004020875.1 Mesorhizobium sp. | reverse complement strand
CATAGTCGGCGTGGCCGGGGCAGTCGACATGGGCATAGTGACGGTTGGCCGTCTCGTACTCGACGTGCGCCGTCGAGATCGTGATGCCGCGCGCCTTCTCTTCCGGCGCCGCGTCGATCTGGTCATAACGCTTGTATTCGCCAAAATACTTCGTGATCGCCGCCGTCAGCGACGTCTTGCCATGATCGACGTGGCCGATCGTGCCAATGTTCACATGCGGCTTGGTGCGCTCGAATTTACCTTTTGCCATAGTCTCTTTCCTTGGACGGCCTTGACCTTCAGTTCAGTCGAATGCGGGGCGATTAGCGACAACGGCCGAAAAACACAAGTGCCTTGTGGCTGAGCGGATTCCCGCTCGACCCTAACCAACGGTCGATTTCATGGGGATGTGGGCGGATATAAGGCTGCCGCGCGCAAAATCAAAGGCGCCGGGCTGGCCCATTGCCGTCGCGGCGCCGCTCTGATCTTGTCGGCGGATGCAGTTCATTCCATCCAATATCCGCGGTCCACTTTTCATGGTCGTTTCGACGGGGTCCTACCTCGTCAACGACACGATGATGAAGCTCGCGACCGCCGGGCTGCCGCCCTACGAAGTTCTCCTGCTGCGGGGCGCTGCCGCGACGTTGTGGGGCGTGCCGCTGCTCCTGATGCTGGGCTATGCGAGGCAGATTCCGCTGCTCTTCGAGCGCAAGGTGCTGCGCCGCAACCTGTTCGAGCTGCTGGCGATCCTCTGCTATGTCGTCGCACTGGCCAACATGCAGATTGCGGATTCCACCGCCCTCGGGCAGGTCACGCCGCTCATCGTGCTGGTCGGCTCCTCGATGCTGTTCGGCGAAAAGATTGGGGCCACGCGCATCGCGCTGATCGGCCTCGGCTTTGTCGGGGCGCTCATGGTGGCGCAGCCGACCATGCGGGGCATTTCGGTCTATGCGCTGCTGGCGCTCGGCAATGCGGCCTTCGCGGCGGTGCGCGATATAGCCGGCCGCAAAGTGGGCGCCGAGGTGCCTGGCATGATCGTCGCTATCTCCGCGGTCCTGGTGGTGCTGGTCGGCTCAGGCGCGGCGCATCTCGTCTCCGAGCAATGGGTAATGCCCGAAGGACGCCACCTGCTGTTGATCGCGGGTGCCGGCCTGTTCCTGATCTTCGGCCATTTCTTCATCTTCATGGCCTACCGGGTCGGACCGACAAGCGCGGTCGCGCCCTTCTATTATTGCTTCACCGTCTGGGCGGTGATTTCCGGCCTGCTGGTGTTCGGGCAGTTTCCCAATGCGCTCGCTGTCTGCGGCATCCTGCTGGTCATGGCCAGCGGCCTGGTGATCGTCTCACTCGACGAAAGACGCCGGCGAACGACAGTTATCGCCTGAGCTGCTCGCCGAGCGCCAATCGGCCTAGTGACCTACGCGCATCGCCAGCGGGCGTTTGGCGAGGAAATTCCTGAAGTTCCGGAGCGTGCGCGGATAGAGAAGGCGGCCATCGCGGAACGCTGTCGGATCACCGTTGACATGCAAGGAGGATGTTTCGCCGGGGTCGCCGTCAGGTATGCCGCCCCATCTTGCCGGGTCGTAGTAGTCGACGAGGAACGCGTAGTCGTATCGGCAAAAGCGCATCGCTTTTGCGAGGGCCGCGGGCGACAGGTCGGACGGACTGACCTTTCTCCTTGCCGCCTGCAGCCTCGGTATGCCGATTTCCCTGCCGCTCACCGATGAGAGGAATGCCTCCACCTTGTTCATCTCTTCAAACCTGAAGACGCGCTCGAACAGGAAAAGGCTGGAGCCGACGAAATGACGCGGTGATGCGACATGGAATCGTATCTCCCACGAGGACGCGCTGTATTTTTCGACGTTGAGGATGAAAGTGTCGAGGTCAGGATCGGTCGGCAGCCCGAAAGCCTCGAGCATTTCGGCCTTGGTCGACGAGCGCATCAGAACATTAGTGTCCAATACCCTGCTGGAATAGGCGGAGAGAAGCCGCTCCAGCGGATCGCGAACAATGGTGAACTTGTGGCGTAGGCCGTCATAGACCGGAGCAAACGGATCAACCCAACTGGTGAACAGGTGGCTGTGCACTTCATTGTCGGGGTCAGCCAGGGGCGCTTGCTTGCCGCGCAGCGACATCAGCGCGTATTTGATACTACTGGAGCCGCTTTTGGGGATGGGATAGTAGGTGACCGGGAGCTTCTCAGCCTGAATTGCCATCTCCGATCCTTTGCCGGCCAATGCCAATGTGTCGCCGTACGATCGCACGAACGCGATCGTCTCCGATTTCGACGTTATGGCCGCAGCCGATGGCTGCGGCTTGTCGGCCTTTACAGCGACCGGCTGCCGGTGATCTGGTGATAAGCCCACAGCACGACGATCGAGCCGATGACGGCCACGATCAGGCTCCAGATGTTGAGGCCGGTGACGCCCGCCGAGCCGAAAGCGCTGAAGATCAGCCCGCCGACGATGGCGCCGACAATGCCGAGCACGATATCCATGATCATGCCCTGGCCGGTCTTGTTGACGATCTTGCTGCCGATGAAGCCAGCGATAAGGCCCAGGATGATCCAGCTGATGATGCCCATGATTCCCTCCAAATTCCCCGCCCCACCCATCATGGTCATATGATTGTCAAAAGCTCAAGACAGCTTGAAATCCCGCCGGTTTGCGCCATTCTGGGATCGGGCGGACCTGGCTGGACAAGGAGATCCACGATGGGCCTTTTCGACAATGCCGTTCCCGGCGGGAATATCACCAAACCGCTGATGATCGCGCTCGGCGCGCTTTTGGTCGGCAAGATGCTCAGCGGCAAAAGCGAGGAAGCGGCCGCGCCACAAGCGCCGGTGCAGACGCCTGCGGGAACCGACGCGTCGGCCGATGGCGGCCTGCTCGGCGGTCTCGGCGGCCTGCTCGGCAAGCTCAGGGATGCCGGCCACGGAAACGTCGCCGACTCCTGGGTCGGCACCGGCCAGAACCAACCGATTCACCCGAGCGATCTCGGTTCGGCGCTCGGTCCGGCGGTAATCCGCGAGATCGCGCAGCGCACCGGTATGAATGAGCAGGAGCTGCTGCAGCAACTCTCCACGGCGCTGCCCGGCATCGTCGACAAGCTTACGCCGAACGGCCAGGTCCCGCAGAACCATCAAGTCGCCTCGGCTTTCAATAGCTAGGGGCCGAACAGATCGGAACGCGCCGCTCGCCATGGTGCGCGGCGTTCCCTTGTCAGACAGCAGAGAAGCAATCTGGAGCGGGTAGCGGGAATCGAACCCGCATATTCAGCTTGGAAGGCTGCTGCTCTACCACTGAGCTATACCCGCGCCTTGCACTGAGGTACCGGATTCACCCGAAAAGCGCCATGCACTTTTCGGTCCGAGACTTTCCGTTTCAGGGCTTCCGGGCCGGCAGTGGTGGAGAGGGTTGGATTCGAACCAACGTAGGCTAAGCCAACGGATTTACAGTCCGTCCCCTTTAACCACTCGGGCACCTCTCCAGTCTGCCGCCGGAGCCATGCAACGAGGCATTCGCACCGATCCGGAGCCCGAGTAAGTTCTTCTCCGAAATCAGCGAAGCGCCTTATGGCGGCAAGGCCGGTGGGTGTCAACCGGCGCGGTCAGGGTTTTTCGAAGATGTTCCGCATTCATTGCCGCAGGCCATATCCTTAGCCGGACGAGGCCGCTATAGAGGCCGCATGAGCGACGAGAAAAGCAACAAGCCCGGCACACGCAAGGACACCCATTATGCCAAGCTGAGGCGCGCGCATCGGGACCAGAAGGCAGGCGGGCCGCCGGCATTCCGGCCGCGCCAGCCGATGCCGCCGGGGGATGCGCCCGCCGACGGAGTGGTGCGGCTTTACGGCCTGCACACAGTGCGCGCCGCGCTCGACAATCCGCGCCGCAAGATCAGGAAGATGCTGGTGACCCGCAACGCCGCCGAGCGGCTTTCGATCGGCGATCTGGCCGCCCTGCCCTTCAAGGTCGAGCTGGTCGAGCCGAAGGACATCGACAGGATCACCGGATCGGACGCCGTGCATCAGGGCGTGCTGATCGAGGCCGAGCCGCTCAAGCCGAAGCGTCTCGACGCGCTCGGCGAGACCAGGCTGGTGCTGGTGCTCGACCAGGTGACGGACCCGCACAATGTCGGCGCGATCCTGCGCTCAGCGGTCGCGTTCGGGGCCGGCGCGCTGATCACCACCGCCCGCCACAGCCCGCAGGAATCCGGCGTGCTGGCGAAATCCGCCTCCGGCGCGTTGGAGCATATCGACCAAATCGAGGTGAAGAACCTCGCCGATGCGCTGGGACAGCTGAACGAGGCCGGCTTCCAGACCATCGGGCTCGATTCGGAAGGACCGGCAGAGCTGGAAAAGAGCTTCAACTGCGACAAAATTGCGCTGGTGCTGGGCGCGGAAGGCAAGGGCCTGCGCCAGAAGACCCGCGAGACGGTGACCGCGCTTGCCCGCCTCGACATGCCGGGCGCCATCCATTCGCTGAATGTGTCGAATGCGGCGGCGGTCAGTCTCTACGCGGCCAGGAAATTCTTAGCGAATAGCGAATAGCGAAACACCGCGAGGTGCCAGCCTGCGATCCCTATTCGCTACTCGCTTCTAGGCCACTTCGTGCGCCGCCATGCGCTCCAGCGCCCTCACCAGTGCCGAGTGATCCTCCTTCGCGCCGCCATTGGCAGCGCAGGAATTGAACAGCTGCTGCGTGGTCGAGGTGTTGGGCAGCGCGACGCCAAGCGCCTTGGCGCCTTCCAGCGCCAGGTTAAGATCCTTCTGGTGCAATTCGATGCGGAAGCCCGGCGCGAAGGTGCGCTTGATCATGCGCTCGCCATGCACTTCGAGGATGCGCGAGGCTGCAAGCCCGCCCATCAGCGCCTGCCTGACTTTTGCAGGATCGGCGCCGGCCTTCGAGGCAAAGACAAGAGCTTCGCCGACCGCCTCGATGGTAAGCGCGACCACGATCTGGTTGGCCACCTTGGTGGTCTGGCCGACGCCGTTCGGGCCGACCAGCGTGATGTTCTTGCCCATCTTCTCGAACACGGGCCTGGCGCGCTCGAAGGCCTTTTCCTCGCCGCCAACCATGATGGTGAGCGACGCCGCCCTGGCGCCGACTTCGCCGCCCGACACCGGCGCGTCGAGATAGTCGCAGCCGAAATCGTTGATTTTTCGAGCGAAGTCCTTGGTGGCAATCGGCGAGATCGAGCTCATGTCGATGACGAGCTTGCCCTTGGTCAGACCTGAGGCGACGCCGTTTTCTCCGAACAGAACGTCCGCGACCTGGGGAGTGTCGGGCACCATGGTGATGATGATGTCGGCGGTCTTCGCCACCGCATTGTGGCCGGTGACTGACTTCAGCCCCTTGGCGATAATGTCGGCCGGCGGCTTGGAGCGGTGGTCGCTTGCAATGACCGCGTAGCCGGCGTCGAGAAGGTGCCCCGCCATCGGCGCGCCCATGATGCCGAGGCCGATGAAGCCGATGGTTTCCATTGACGTTCTCCGTAATTCCTATCGAGGTCGCGTTCCTTCGCGCCCTCCCCTCTGGCCTGCCGGCCATCTCCCCACTTGGGGTGAGATCACCTGTTCATCGCCGACTCTAAGCCGCCGCGCTCCCGTGCCCGGCGAATTCGCTGAACCAGCCAAGTCCGGCCTCAGTGCCGGCCTTCGGCTTGTACTCGGCGCCGATCCAGCCGGAATAGCCGATGCGGTCGATGTGGTCGTAGAGGAAGGGATAGTTGATCTCGCCCGTCCCCGGCTCGTGACGGCCGGGATTGTCCGCAAGCTGGATATGCGCGATGCGGCCGAGGTTCGCCTCGATGGTACGGGCGAGATCCCCCTCCATGATCTGCATGTGGTAGATGTCGTATTGCAAATAGAGGTTCTTCGACCCGATGTGGTCGATCAGCGCCAAGGCCTGGTCGGAATAATTCAGGAAGAAGCCGGGGATGTCGCGGGTGTTGATCGGCTCGATCAGCAGCCTGATGCCGGCCTGTTCCAGCTTCTCCGCGGCGAAGGCAAGGTTTTCGGCAAAGACGTTTTCCAGCACCGCGCGATCGACGCCCTGCGGCACAATGCCGGCCAGGCAGTTGATCTGCTCGCAGCCCAGCGCATGGGCATAGCTGATCGCCTTGGCGACGCCCTGCCGGAACTCCGGCACCCGGTCGGGCAGCACGGCAATGCCGCGCTCGCCCTTCGCCCAATCACCCGCCGGCAGGTTGAAGAGAACCTGGCTGAGGCCGTTCTTTTTCAGGCGCGCCGCGACGACGTCAGGCGCATGATCATAAGGGCCGATATATTCGACACCCTTGAAGCCCGCGCGGCCGGCGGCGTCGAAGCGGTCGAGGAAGTCATGCTCGCCGAAGAGCATCGACAGATTGGCTGAAAAACGCGGCATTCTTGTTCTCCTTCTTTCCGCTAGTCGAGCATCACGATCGCCGTCGGCGCATCCTCATGGCTCTCGGCAAGTTCCTCGAATTCGGTGATCTTGTCGATTTCGGTGCCCATGGAAATGTTGGTGACGCGCTCTAGAATGAATTCGAGGACGACCGGAACCTGGTGCTCCTTCATCAGCCGCTGCGCTTCCTTGAAGGCGCCGGCGAATTCCTCGGGCTTCTTCACGCGGACCGCCTTGCAGCCCATCGCCTCGGCGACCGCGACATGATCGACGCCGTAGCCCGCCTCCGGATCGCCTGCGCGGTTGACGTTCTCGAAGGCGAGGCTGACCTCGTAATCCATCGAAAAGCCTCGCTGCGCCTGGCGGATAAGGCCGAGATAGGCGTTGTTCACCACGACATGGATGTAGGGCAGCTTGTGTTGCGCACCGACCGCCAGCTCCTCGATCATGAACTGGAAGTCATAGTCGCCGGAGAGCGCGACGATATCGCGGTCCGGGTCGGCGGCGCGCACGCCAAGCGCTGCCGGCAGCGTCCAGCCGAGCGGGCCGGCCTGGCCGCAATTGATCCAGTTGCGCGGCTTGTAGACATGCAGGAACTGCGCGCCGGCGATCTGCGACAGGCCGATCGTGGTGACATAGGTGGTGTCGCGGCAAAACGCCTTGTTCATCTCCTCATAGACGCGCTGCGGCTTCAGCGGCACCTGCTCGAAATGCGTCTTGCGCTTCATGGTCTTCTTGCGCTGCTGGCATTCCTTGGCCCAGCCCGACCAGTCGCGCAGCCTGCCTGCCGTGCGCCACTCGGTGGCGACATCGAGCAGGATCTTCAGCGCCGCGCCCGCATCCGAAACGAGGCCGATATCCGGCGCGAAGACGCGGCCGATCTGGGTAGGCTCGATGTCGACATGGATGAACTTTTTCCCCCTGGTGTAGACGTCGACCGAGCCGGTGTGGCGGTTGGCCCAGCGGTTGCCGATGCCGAAGACGAAGTCGGCGGCCAGCATCGTCGCATTGCCGTAGCGATGCGAGGTCTGCAGGCCGCACATGCCGGCCATCAGTCGATGGTCGTCCGGGATCGAACCCCAGCCCATCAGCGTCGGGATGACCGGGACGCCGGTGACTTCGGCGAACTCGATCAAGAGGTCGGACGCATCGGCATTGATGATGCCGCCGCCGGCGACGATCAGCGGCTTTTCCGCTTCGTTGAGCATCGAGAGCGCCTTCTCGGCCTGGCCGCGCGTCATCGCCGGCTTGAAGGGAGCAAGCGGTTCATAGGCGTCGATGTCGAACTCGATCTCGGCAAGCTGGACGTCCAGCGGCAGGTCCACCAGCACCGGTCCCGGCCGCGAGGAGCGCATCAAATGAAACGCCTTCTGCAGCGCCATCGGCACCAGATAAGGCTCCATGACGGTGACCGCCCATTTGGCGACAGGCGAGGCGATCGTTGCGATATCGACGGCCTGGAAATCCTCCTTGTTGAGGCGGGCGCGCGGCGCCTGGCCGGTGATGCAGAGGATCGGGATGGAGTCCGCCGAGGCCGAATAGAGGCCGGTGATCATGTCCGTGCCGGCCGGACCGGAGGTGCCGATGCAAAGGCCGATGTTGCCGGCCTTGGCGCGAGTATAGCCCTCGGCCATATGCGAGGCGCCCTCGACATGGCGGGCAAGCACGTGGCGGATGGTGCCGCGTGCCTTCAGCGCCGAATAGAGCGGATTGATCGCCGCGCCCGGCACGCCGAAGGCATTGGAGATGCCTTCCTTTTCGAGAACGAGAACCGCCGCGTCGACAGCGCGCATCCTGGCCATGACAAGCCTCCATTTCGTTGGTTGGCTTGATAGTGACAGTGGGTCCTTGATTTTTCAACTTTTTCAGAATATTTTTTCATTTCAAGAAAGTGGCTGCTATCATTTGATTTCACAACGCTTTTCGTTTTCCAGAAAATTCACTGCAGCAATGACTGAAAAACTTTTTCATTGCGTCCAAGCGCAAATCGTCGAGAATGCCGCCCATGGAAACGACGGAAAAACGCCAGCGCGGCAGGCCGCGCGCCTTTAATGGTCCCTCCGAAGCGGCGTCGGTGCAGTCGCTCGACCGCGCGCTGCGGATCCTCGCGATCGTCGCCGAGGCCAGCGGCCTGTCGCTGAGCGAGATCGCGGCGCAAAGCGGCATCGCCGCCTCCACCGCCTATCGCATGCTGACCACGCTGGAGAACCACGGCATGGTCGAGTTCGACACGACCGACCAGCTCTGGTCGGTCGGGGTCGAAACCTACCGCATGGGTGCTGCCTTCCTGCGCCGCAGAAAGCTCGTCGACCGCGCCCGCATCGTCATGCAGGAACTGATGGAAAAGACTGGCGAAACGGCCAATCTGGGTGTCGCCGAGGACGATTGTATCGTCTTCGTCAGCCAGGTTGAGACGCACCAGGCAATTCGCGCCTTCTTCCGGCCGGGCACACGCAGCCCCTTCCATGCTTCGGGCATAGGCAAGGCGGTGCTCGCGCATCTCGAGCCGGAGCGGGTCGCGGCGATCCTGCGAAAGGCAGGTTTGCAGCGCTACACCGACAAGACGCTGTCCGATATCTCGGCGCTCGCCCATGATCTCGCCACCATCAAGCATCGCGGCTGGTCGGTCGATGACGAGGAACGCCATCCCGGCATGCGCTGCGTGGCCGCGGCCATCTTCAACGAATATGGCGAGCCGATCGGCGGCGTTTCGGTGTCCGGGCCGACGGTGCGGGTCACGCCTGAACGCCTGGCCGAGATCGGCCCGCTGGTGCGCGACGCCGCGGTCGAGGTGACGAAGATGATCGGCGGCGTGAAAGCGTATTAGGACGCGCCCGGCAAGGCGCTCTTGGCCGCCACCTCGAAGAAGTCGAGCAGGATCGCCATCCCGACGCCGCAGGCCGCCAGGATGAGGCCGGCGATGAATATCCGACTTGCGCGATCATGAATGCTTCGCTGCAGGGATTTGATGTCGAGCAGGATGGCAAGCGCCCGGATCTGCAGCGCGATGCCGACCAAGATTGGCAGGACGGCAATCAGATGGTAGGTCTGCCATGGGATCGGGCTCGCCGCCCAATGCGTGATGAAGCCCAGCGAAAACGCAAGCAGGAGGGCCGACGATGGTGATGATGCCGTTGCGGAAAACCGGCTCGACCCGTTCTTCCTTGGGATGCTGCTCGTCTATGGCACCCTCCTTGGCGCCAAAGGCAGACTAAACGCTTGCAAAATCGCTGTACATCGCTGGTTGCCTGGCAGGAGCCTACCGGGCACAGCCAGGCCGGACGACGGACTGGACCGCCTTGCCGGGGTGTCCGGATGCATGCGAAAGGGCACGTATGCGGAAAACAGCTTTCCTTCTGCCCGTCGCTTCCCTTTGCGGATGCGTGGCGGCGGCACCGGTGCCGGTCGACCCCACCGGCAGCCCCAGTAGCAACCCGCTCGTCGATCCCGTTCCGATCTCGCTGGCCCTGGAGGAGATCATCACGGCCGGCGTCCGCCAGCACCTGAAGAACCCGCTCGGCGCCAAGTTTGGAACGATGCTTGCCGGCGAGCGCGGTTTGAACGGCCGCCAGGAGATCGTTGTGTGCGGCTATGTCGACGACAAGGGTTCTTCGGGCGGCAACGAGCCTTTCATCGGTAAGGTCTATCCCGATGCCGGGAACAGTTTCGAGCTCGTCGCGATAAACGACGCCTCGGTGAGCGGCGCCTGCAAGGCGGTCGGACTGGCGATGCCGAGCTGAAGCCCAATGCCTAAATCGGTCGAGGCAGGAGAGTTATCCGCTTCAAATCAAACCAATCAGGCTACTGTGCAACGCTCAAACACGAGAAAAGGGGCCGCGTGTAGCCCCTCTTTCGTGGTCCGCCCTTTCTTACAGATGGCAATAGTGCGGGTAACCGTCGTAGCCGATATAGGTGTTCGTTTCCGGGTCATAGCTACCGTAGCGGGCCATGCAGCGGCGAACATGCCAGGAACCGTCGTAGCCGTCTTCCTCCACATAGACCGGGCGCGGCTGCTGCTGGGATAGCAGGCTGCCGAGGACGAAGCCGCCGACGCCGGCGGCAATGCCGATCCCGAGCTCCCGATTGTGATGGTTGTGAGCAGCCGAAGGCTGGACGGTACCGACGAGCGAGCCGGCGGCGACGGTGGTGGCGATGAGGCCCGAAACGATGGTGCGCTTGAACATGACGATCTCCTGGGTTTCGTTGGAGAGGCGAACCATCCGCCTCTTGACCATGGGTCGCGGCGGGCCGCAAAAAGGTTCGAAGATTTTTCGCGATTTTTTCGCCGGCGATTTTGCCAGGCTTCAGCCGTGGGTTGGGCCGTTCCTCGGAATGCAAAAAAGGGCGGCTCGAGCCGCCACTTTGAAGACGTCTCGCCAAAGGAAGATGATCACTTCGCCGTGGTGGTGGGTTCGAGGTAGGGAACTTGAAGCTCAGCTACTGCCTAATGCCTAGTCCCTGCTCACTCCCCTCACCCCATTCCCGTGACATGCCTCAGCCAAAAGGCCAGCACGATGAAGCCGATGAAGGTGGCTACGCCGGTCCAGTCGATATTGGCCTTCTTCAGGTCGCTGACGACCTTCACCAGGAGAAGCCAGGTCACGACGATGAGCGGCAGGACGATGACGAATCTGATCATGCGGCACCCCGTTCGATGCGATTGCACGCTGGCGGGGATATAGGAAGCGGCGCGCCGCTTTTCAGCAGGTCGGCAAAGCCACGGCATCCATTGGCAACCCAAAACGGAGTTTTGTCTTTACTGGCGCACGAAATATGCTACCGGAGCGCCGTGCCCTTGTAGCTCAGCTGGTAGAGCAGCGGTTTTGTAAACCGAAGGTCGCGGGTTCGATCCCTGCCGGGGGCACCATCCTTCGCTCTTCCAGCTTCGACGGATCACCCGAACGAGTGTCCACCGAAGCCTTGACGAAGGAGGACCGCCGGCACCCATGCGACGAGCCGAGCTCCTCGCTCCTCACTGAAAGGCAGTCGCGATCTCCGCAGTTGCCGCGGCCTTATCGAACGTGTTTCTCACCCGGATGGATCTGTAGACATAGGCGACCCAAATGCCCGTGAGGGCGAAGGATACTATGACCGCGACCAGCGCATCCGCTGCAAGGATCTGGCTGATTGGAATGCCAAGAACAGTCGAAGTCCAACCTGCGTCGAGGATGAACACGACGGGAATCGCAATCCACTGACAAAGGAACAGCCCCTTGAAACGCGGGCTGCGCCGCAGCATTGCGAAAAGAACGACCACCTGAAGCCCTGCAAACGCCAGCAAGAGCACGATCTCGCCACAGACGGCCAAAGGGCCGTTGGGCAGCGGTATCAGCTGCTTGTAACCCTCGCTCGAGGAGAACAGCTCAGCTAGCGTGCGAAAAGGCGACAAAACTTGCCCGATCGCCAAGAGCATCAGCCAACCGCCGAATCCAACCAAATCGCTCGGATTCTGCGACGGCTTGCTCGCCGAGCGAAGGGCAAAAAAGACAGGCACGCCGATCAGCAGCAGCACGATCGCCCAGTGCCAGATCGAAAACGACCCCATTTGTCCTCCCGCCCCTTTGATGCCCTTAAAAGTTGTATCATATTTCAATTTCAACTCAAGAGCCAAGCAAGAGGCGGCCGCCTTGTTAATCCTTCAGGCGATAATGTCTCTTGCCTTCTGCTGACATCCTCACTCCCCAATCGCCGCCACCAGCACCCTATTCTGCCGCCGTATCGCTGCCCTCAGCTCCGGTATCCTCGCCTCGTCGCGCTTCACGAACTCGATGAACATCATGTTCATATTGTTGAAGATCAGTTCGCCCACCGCCGGCCCGTCGATGTCCGGGCGCACCAGGCCGATCTCCTGCAGGCGGGCGATCAGCGCGCTGATCTGCCTGGTCAGTTCCCGGTCGAGCGCGGTGTAGGCCTGGCCGAAGGGGCTGTCTGGCAGCTGCGTCGAGATCGCCATCGCCTGGCGCCACATCTCCTTGCTGAGATAATTCAGCGAGTGCTCGATATAGATGCCGATCAGCGTGTCCAGCGCGTCGCCCACATTGGCCGGCGGGCTGGCGACCACGCCGCGTCCAGCATTCAGTACCTCGTTCACCTCCATCGACACGATGGCGCCGAGGATGTCGCCCTTGTTCTGGTAGTAATTGTAGATGGTGCCAATCGAGACCTCGGCACGTGATGCGATCGCCTCGATCTTGGCGCCTTCATAGCCGGCTTCGCGAAACAGCGCGGTGGCCGCATCAATGATGCGGCGGTGCCGGTCCGCCTTCTGCCGTTCGCGCAATCCGCTCATATCGGCCTCTCTGCCACAAAATCATAATTGACTCAATTTTAGAATTGGTTCAACTTTTCTTCCAACAAGCCAGCAAGGCAGGGAGAACACTCGATGACCACCACCGCCCGGAATCCGCTTTCCAACCTGAAGTCCCATCTTTCCGCCGCCTGCGCGGGCGCGGCGCTGCTCATGGCGGCGGGCAGCGCCCAGGCCGCCGATCTCAATGCGTTGATCTGGTGCGACCACTCCGATCCGGCTCTGCTCGAGCCATTCGAGAAGGCCAACGACGTCAAGGTCAACGTAAAGGAATTCGAGGGCACCGGCGCGGGTCTGGCCATCGTCGACCAGTCGCAGCCCGGGGACTGGGACGTGATGGTGATCGACAGCATCGACGTGCCGCGCGGCGTCGAAAAGGGCCTGTTCGAGCCGCTGCCCGAGGACAAATTACCCTTCGCCGATCTCTTCCCGGAAGTGAAGATGGACAAGTCGACCATCGTCGACGGCAAACGCTACGGCATCACCGAAAAATTCGGCTACAACACGATCGGTTTCAACAAAACCAAGGTCGACCCAGCTGACATGCAGTCACTCACCTCGCTCACCAGTGACAAATACAAGGGCAAGGTCGCGATCTACGATTATTACCTGCCGGTGATCGGCATGGCGGCTTTGGCCATCGGCAAGAAGACCGCCGACCTCACCGAAGCCGACCTGCCGGCCCTGAAGGCCGAACTCCTCAAGATGAAGGCAAACGCCAAGCTGGTCGGCGAGGTCACCGCCAGCCAGACGGCTCTCGCCACCGGCGAGGTCGATATCCTGGTCGGCGGCGGCGAGTGGGTGACGGCCGGCCTTGCCAAGGAGAACCCGGCGCTCGACTTCTCGATCCCGAAGGAAGGCGCGGTGCTGTGGTCGCAGTCGCTCGCCATGTTCAAGGATTCCAAGAACAAGGACATGGCGCTGAAGTTCATCCAGTACATACTGAGCCCGGAGGGCCAGGCGCGGCTTGCTACGTCCTCCTGCTACTGGGGGATGCCGGCGAACACCAAGGCCGCGCTGACCGACGAGCAGAAGAAGATTCTGCGCTTCGACGAGCAGCCGGGCTTCCTGGCCCGCGCCCAGGCCTATCCGGCGCCGAACGCCGATCTCGACAAGAAGATGCAGGACATGTGGACCGAGATGCTGCAGGCGCAGTAAATCGGCAGATGAGCGTTTCTGGAAGCAACTCGCGTGCCCTGCCCTGGGCGCTGGTCACGCCGGCGCTGGCATGGACTTGTGCTTTCTTCGTGCTGCCCTTCATCGCCATGGGGTTTTCCAGCCTCACGGCGCATGAAGGCGGCGGCTTCACTATAGCCAATTACAGCCAGTTCTTCACCGATCCCTCCTACTGGCGGGCGATGGTGAACTCGCTGGAGGTTACGGGAACCGTCACCGTGATCTCGATTCTGCTCGCCTATCCCTTCGCCTGGATCCTCGCCGAGATGGTGCCGGAGCGCTGGCAGCGGCTGGCGCTGATCCTGGCCGTGCTGCCGTTCTGGACGTCCTATGTCGTGCGCTCCTATTCCTGGCTGCTGGTGCTGGCGCAGAACGGCGTCGTCAACCGGGCGCTGATCGGCACCGGCCTTATCGCCGAGCCGCTGCAGCTCGCCAACACTCGGCTAGCCACCGTCACCGGCTTCGTGCATTTCTTCGTCATGCTGCTGACGCTGACAATCTTCGCCAATCTCAAGCAGCTCAGCCCGAGCTACCGCAAGGCCGCCGCCGATCTCGGCGCCGGGCCGGTGCGCACCTTCCTGCATGTCGTGCTGCCGCTCACCCTGCCCGGCATCATGGTCGGCGCCTTCCTCACCTTCGTCCTCTGCATCGGCGACTACATCACGCCGCAGATTCTCGGCGGTAACAACGAGCTGGTCATGCCGCAGCTTGTCATGATGCAGATCGGCCGGCGCGGCGATTTCCCGCTGGCCTCGGCGCTTTCGATCATCCTGATGGCCGTGGTGACCATCGCCTATCTCGCCTGCGCGCGTTGGCTGAAGATCGAGCGGGCCTGATCATGCGCGCCCTCGTCCGCCTCACCGCCTGGCTTTACGCCATCGCCATCTATGGCTTCATCTTCCTGCCGGTGGTCGTGCTGGTGCTCTTCTCGCTGCAGGCGACCTCCTTCCCGATTCCGCCCTTCACCGGCCCGTCGCTGCGCTGGTATCAGGCGGTGCTTTCCGACGCGCGGCTGACCTCCGCGCTGGTCAACTCGCTGCTGGTGGCGGTGCTTTCTTCGCTCGCTTCGGTCACGCTCGGCTTCCTCTCGGCTTGGGGTTTTGCCCGTTTCGTGCTGCCGGGCTCGGCCTTCCTGCGCGGTCTGATCACGCTGCCGCTCACCGTTAGCTACCTGATCATCGGCATGGGGCTTTTGGTGCTGTTCAACTGGGCCGGCGTGCCGAAATCGCTTGTAGCGGCCGGCATCGGCCATGTCGTGATCAACCTGCCGCTCTGCTTCGCCATCATCTACAGCCAGATGGGCGATCACCAGATCAACATCGAGCGCGCCGCGCGCGACCTGGGCGCCGCCGAATGGAAGGTGCTCTTGATGATCACTGTGCCGGTGATGGCGCCGGCGATCTTCGCCGGCTTCTTCCTGTCGATGACCTTTTCCTGGGACGAGTTCGTCATCTCCTTCCTGCTTACCCGCTTCGAGACGACGCTGCCCGTGGAAATCTGGAACCTCTTGCGCTCCGGCCTCAACCCCAAGACCAATGCCGTCGGCTCGCTGGTCTTTGCCGTCTCCATCGTGCTGGTGGTGTTTTTCGAACTGACGCTGTTGCGGAGAAAGCCGGCATGAGCGCGCCCCTCGTCGACATCCGCAACGTCTCGCACCAGTTCGGCCAGCTGCCGGTGCTGAAGAACGTCTCGCTGGCGATCGACCCCGGCAGCTACACGATCCTGCTTGGGCCGTCGGGTTCCGGCAAGACGACGCTGCTGTCGATCCTTGGCGGCTTCGTCACGCCCAGCGAAGGCAAGGTGTTCATCCGGGGCGCGGACTGCACCGCCGTGCCGCCGGCCAAGCGCCCGACCACCACCGTGTTCCAGGATTATGCGCTGTTTCCGCATATGAGCGTCGGCGGCAATGTAGGTTTCGGCTTGCGCATGCAGGGTGTCGACGGCGCGACCCGGGCGGCGAAGGCGCGCGATGCGCTGGCTCTCGTCGGCCTGGCGGCCGCCTTCGACAAGAAGCCGCATCAGCTCTCCGGCGGCCAGCGGCAGCGCGTGGCGCTGGCCCGGGCACTTGTTATCGAGCCCGCGGTGCTGTTGCTCGACGAGCCGCTCGGCGCACTCGACCTAAAACTGCGCCGGCAGATGCAGGACGAATTGAAGGCGATCCAGAAGCGGGTCGGCACCGCTTTCGTCCATGTCACGCATGACCAGGAAGAGGCGATGGCGCTGGCCGACCATTGCGTGGTGATGAATGACGGCCGCATCGAGGACGAAGGGCCGCCCGAGCGCGTCTATGCGCGGCCGAAGACGCGCTTCTCGGCGACCTTCATGGGCGAAAGCACGATCCTGGCCGGCACCGTGACCGGAGCGGAGAACGGGATCGTCACGGCCTCGACGGCGGTCGGGCCGATTTCACTGCCCGGCGCCTCACCTGCCGGCGCCACGGTCGCGCTCGCGATCCGGCCCGAGCACCTGGTTCTCACCGAAGCGCAAGGCAATGTCGCGCTCGGCGCCGCCGAGGTCGGCGACGTCGTCTTCCAGGGCAGCTTCAAGCGCGTGCTGGCCACGTCGACGCTGGATCCGGCACTGCAGTTCATCGCCAAGACTTCCGCTTCCGCCACCGTTCAGGCAGGCGACACGATAGCGGTTTCATGCAACGCTCAAGACATCATCCTGCTGGCGGACTGATCCATGGGCATGCTTCCGGTCATCGAGGCTCCGGACTGGTACGAAACAATCCGCATGGGCGACGACGTCAAGCTCATCCATGAGCCGTGGATAAAACCGTTCTTCCGCTGCAACATCTGGCATGTGCGCGGGCGCGACCGCGACCTGTTGTTCGACACCGGCCTCGGCCATTTCAGCCTGAGAAACCATGTGCCGCTGGTCACCGAGCGCAAGCTCACCTGTGTCGCCAGCCACACCCATTTCGACCATATCGGCTGTCATCACGAGTTCCCGGATCGCTGCGTGCATTCGGCGGAAGCTGCAATCCTCGCCCATCCGCGCAACGAATGGACGGTGGCGGACCGTTATGCCAATGAGGAGATGTTCGATCGTTTGCCTCGGGGATGGGACACGGCACGCTACAGTATCCCGCCGGCCCCCGCCGGCCAACTACTTGAGCATGGCGACGTGATTGATCTCGGCGATCGCGCCTTCGAGGTCATCCACACGCCGGGTCACTCGCCGGGCGGCATCGCTCTGTACGAAAAAAAGACCGGCATCCTGCTGTCGGGCGACATCGTCTATGATGGACCGCTGATCGACGACGTCTACCACTCCGATATCGATGACTATGTAGACACACTGCTGGCCCTGCGCGAGCTCGATGTCTCGGTCGTGCATGGCGGTCATTTCCCGAGCTTCGGCAAGGTGCGCTACCGGCAACTCATCGACGAATATGTCGCGGGCAAACGCAAAGCGGGCTGCCACCTGCAGGGCGGCTGAAAGATGAGGGAAGCGAAGCCTACAGCGCCCGTTGCGGGCAAGGCGTTCCCGTGGCGTCACCGCAACGGGACACTGTCGGCTGCGGCCGCTGGCTCATCTCTTCCGACTGACGCACGAGTTCCGCGAACATCAGCGCGAAACTTCCCATCATCAGGAAGACTATGATCAGACGCGTTACCGGCAATAGACAGGTCTCTCGACTGGCCAGCCCCCGCCAACCCATCCACTGTCGGCTAACATGATCGATCCGGCTTTACGAGTGTTTAAGCTTCCTCTTAACCATTGTGGCCATCACATTCATGTCGCGGCTGTCACGAAGCGCGATTGCCGGGTGGGCCAGCCGGCCGCTGCTGCGCCCTTCACAGATACAGGCGACGCATGCTACGCCGTCGCCGGCGCGGCCCCGCAGATGGTCGCCCTCCGGGAGCCATGAGCAAAGCCGCCAGCCGTTTCGCCTTCGTCTCTTCCGACACTGACGACGCCCGGGCAGCGTTGCAGAGCCTGTCGTCGCGCTATGGCCAGATATCGGTTGCCGAGGCCGACATCATCGTGGCCCTGGGCGGCGATGGCTTCCTGCTGCAGACGCTGCGCGACACGATGAGCACCGGCAAGAAGGTCTACGGTATGAACCGTGGCACCATTGGCTTCCTGATGAACGAGTATCGCGCCGGTGGTCTCGAGGAACGCGTCGCCGCCGCGGTCGCCGAGACGATCCGTCCGCTGGAAATGGCCGCAGTGACGCATGACGGCGAATCCGTTTTGGCGCTGGCCATCAACGAAGTGGCACTGTGGCGACAGTCCTACCAGACGGCGAAGATCCGCATCACCATCGACGGCCAGGTGCGGCTGGAGGAGCTGAACTGCGACGGCGTCATGATCGCCACCCCCGCCGGCTCCACGGCCTATAATCTGTCGGCTCACGGGCCGATCCTGCCGCTCGATGCGCCGCTCCTGGCATTGACGCCCGTCAGCCCTTTCCGGCCGCGCCGCTGGCGCGGGGCGCTGCTGTCCAACAAGGCGACCGTGCGTTTCGACATACTGGAAGTCGAAAAGCGTCCGGTGAATGCCGCCGCGGACCATACCGAGGTCAAAGCGGTGGCCTCCGTCACCGTGCGGGAATCGCCGACGGCTACGGCAACTTTGCTGTTCGATCCGAACCATTCCTGGAATGAACGCATCCTTGCCGAGCAGTTCCGATACTGAGCCGGCGCAACGATTCTGGTTCGATCAATGCATGTCGCCCAAAAGTGCGAAGCGGTTTTGGGAACACGACATGCATCAAGCAAAGACTTGAAGCGCGTAGCCTGATTCCGTTTCAACGCGACGCGCTTTAAGCATCGCGATTAAGGTTACGTTTTCACAATCACCGGGATTCGCGGCTGTTTCTGTTGACAAATCGCGGACTTGCGCCTAACTGCAACCGCGATCTTGCAGGCGCGTGGCGCCTGCCGCAACATGCGTTGCGATTTCCCGAACCAGCCAAAGACAACAAACACTTGTCCTCAGACATCACGACCGCTCAAGAAGCGTTGACATTTTCAGACCTCGGCCTTTCGTCCAAGGTCCTCTCCGCAGTCTCAGATGCCGGCTACACCAAGCCGACTCCGATCCAGGCCGGCGCCATCCCGCATGCGCTGCTCGGCAAGGATGTGCTGGGCATCGCCCAGACCGGCACCGGCAAGACCGCTTCCTTCGTGCTGCCGATGCTGACCCGCCTGGAAAAAGGCCGGGCACGCGCCCGCATGCCGCGTACGCTGATCCTCGAGCCGACGCGCGAGCTCGCCGCGCAGGTCGAGGAAAACTTCATCAAATACGGCAAGAACCACAAGCTCAACATCGCGCTTCTGATCGGCGGCGTCTCCTTCGATGAGCAGGACAAGAAGCTTGAACGTGGCGCCGATGTCCTGATCGCAACGCCCGGCCGCCTGCTTGACCACCGCGAGCGCGGCAAGCTCCTGCTCAATGGCGTCGATATCCTCGTCATCGACGAAGCGGACCGGATGCTCGACATGGGCTTCATTCCCGACATCGAGCGCATTTGCGAGATGATCCCGTTCACGCGCCAGACGCTGTTCTTCTCGGCGACGATGCCGCCGGAGATCACCAAGCTCACCGAGAAATTCCTGCATGCGCCGGTACGGGTGGAAGTCTCGAAGGCTGCATCCACCGCGACCAGCATCACGCAGCGCCTGGTGAAATCCGGCAAGAAGCCGTGGGAGAAGCGCGAGACGCTGCGCAATCTGATCAAGGCCGAAGACGCCGACCTGAAGAACGCCATCATCTTCTGCAACCGCAAGGTCGAAGTGTCGGAGCTGTTCCGCTCTCTGCTGAAGCATGATTTCGATGCCGGCGCGCTGCATGGCGACATGGACCAGCGCGCGCGCATGCAGATGCTCAACAATTTTCGCGACGGCAAGCTACGCTATCTCGTTGCCTCGGACGTCGCCGCGCGCGGCCTCGACATTCCCGATGTCAGCCACGTTTTCAACTACGACGTGCCGATCCATGCCGAGGACTATGTCCACCGCATCGGCCGCACCGGCCGCGCCGGGCGCGCGGGCAAGTCCTTCACCATCGCCACGCGCGCCGACACCAAATATGTCGACGCCATCGAGAGGCTGATCGGAACCAAGATCGAATGGCATGACGGTGACCTATCGACCGTGACCGAGAGCGAGGGCGAGGAGCAGCCGCGCCGTGGCCGCGGCGCGCCTCGCCGGGCCGGCCGCAAGGACGACGACCGCAAGGACGATCGAAAAGAAGGCGGCGAGCGCCGGAAGGACCGTCAC
This sequence comes from Mesorhizobium sp., assembly GCA_004020875.1. GTDB lineage: Bacteria > Pseudomonadota > Alphaproteobacteria > Rhizobiales > Rhizobiaceae > Mesorhizobium. The sequence continues at coordinate 31,424 of SAPZ01000035.1, read as the reverse complement.
GCCAAGCGCGACGAGGCTCCTGAAGCCGTGCGCGACGAGCAGCCGATCGCCGAAGTGGCCGATATCGCTGAACGCCGCGCCCGCAAGGATGCGATCCGTTCCGAGAACGAGCGCAAGGGCTCCGGCAACCGTCAGGAACAGCGCGGCGATGCCCGCCCGCAGCGCGACCGCCCGGGCCGCCATCGCGAGGAAGACGACGCGACCGTTGGTTTCGGCGACGATGTGCCGGCCTTCATGCGGATCGTCGCGAAAGTCTGAGGCTTCCCGCCAGTACGAGCAGGAATGAAAACGGCCCCAAACAGGGCCGTTTCTTTTTAAGCTGCTTGCTCACCCTGCCCTACATTGGACCAGGCATCATCTTGGTCGGCTTCTCCAGCATCGGGAACTCGGCCTTGGTGCATTTCACCTTGGGATTCGTGGGGGTGAACATGCCGTTCGGATTGTCCCTGAACAGCCAGGCATGCAGGTCGTAGTGGACAAACTCCCTCGGGATGAGCGGATAATGTCCTTCCATCGGCCCCATGAATTTCTGGCCGAACAACGTCGGAACCTCCTTCACGTCCGGCGTCAACGGCACCAGCCATTCCACACCAACCAGCTTCAGGCCTTTGCCGGTCGGCTCGTAGATCAGGACGTTGGGCTTCATCGGGTCGAGCGGTTTGCCGATGCTCGGGACGTTGACGAAATGGATCCCCATGGCCCCTTTCGGATAGTACATCGCGCCGTCTATCTTCTCGCCAGCATAGTAGACGCAGCCTTCGGTCGACAAATAGAGGTCGCGGATGGCGGCCGTGTAATCTTCATATTTGGCCAGCGATTTCTTCAGGGCTTCGATGTCGGCCTTGTTGGCGTCCTCCGCCCGAGCCGTAGCCGCTCCGAGCCATGCGCCGATAAGGCCAGTCAAAACGAGGACGCCGCAGCGCCCGAGGCGAGCTGTTCTTTTCATGCATTCCTCCCAGATTCTCTTGATCTGGCCGTGCAAGACCGGGGCGGCAGATGCTGATTGCGCGGCCGTTTTGCCCGCCCCATCCCCTCTGGAACAGCAGGATGTTAGTCCTTTCCCTGGATTTGAAAAGCACGAATTAGGAAAAGCTAATGTCCTAAGACCTTCGACCCATCTTTGGACCGAGCCGACAAAAAAACGGCCCCGTACGGGACCGTTTTGCCTTGGTGGCGCTGCACTGTTGGCGCGGCCTTCTCAGGTGAGCGGCGACAGCTGGATTTCGACGCGCCGGTTCTGCTCGCGGCCGGCGGCCGTGGCATTGGATGCGATCGGGCGCGTCTTGCCGAAGCCGGTCACCGCGAAGCGGCGCTGATCGACACCCTGGCCGGCCAGATAATTGGCGACGGCAAGCGCCCGGCGTTGCGACAGGTCGAAATTGTGCTGGTCGCCGCCGGTCGAATCGGTGTGGCCGAACACGTCCACCGTGGTCTGACGGAACTTCTTCAGCACCAGCGCGACCGAATTCAGCACCGGATAGAAGCCCGGCTTCACCGCGTCCTGGTCGACGTTGAAAGTGATGTCGGACGGCATGTTGAGGATGATCTGGTCGCCGCTGCGGGTGACGCTGACGCCGGTGCCCTGCAGCTGGCGGCGAAGCTCGGCCTCGTTCTGGTCCATGGTCGCCCCGATCGCGCCCCCTGCGAGCGCGCCGATGCCCGCGCCAATCAAGGCGTTGCGGCGGTCATTGCCGCCGGCGAGCAGACCAAGGCTGGCGCCTGCCAAGGCGCCAAGGCCGGCGCCGGCCGCCGTGTTGGAAATCTTCTGGTCGCCGGTATACGGATCGGTGGTGGTGCAGGCGCTCACCAGCACAGCCGTCGCCACGACGACGAGCACGGTCTTCTTCATGAGATTGGTCCCTCTCCAGTTCGCAGCCCTTGCGGCCACGCCAAATCAGCCCTTCCGCAGCCTTGTAGCATGAAATGCGGCGAAAAACGGAACGGGAATGCGGCCGCAAAACCCGTCGGCCGTTCTCGCTTCGCTCTACCACAGATTCTTGCCGTCGATGACCACCACCTCGACCTTGTCCAGATCGAAATCGTCGAACAGCCGCGAATTCACGCTGATCTTGGGATTGTCGAAATCCGGCTTCCCGGTCGACCAGTCGGGCGTTTCGGTGAAGGTGCCGCAACCGCAAACGGCGCAGAAACCATGCTTCACGGTCTTCGAGCCCCATCGATAGAAGGAGACGTTCTCCGGCGGGCTTGTGAGCTTGAATTGCGACGGCACATAATAGGCCCACAGCGATCCGCGCTTGGAGCAAAACGAGCATGTGCATTGCGTCACCGTCTGCGGCGCCTCGGCGACCTCGAAGGTTGTCGCCTTGCAGTGGCAGCTACCTTTGATGGTCATGAACTCACCCCTCCGTTGTCCGCCGCGCCCGCTGCGGCAAAGCAACATAAAGAAGCCGTCCTGACAACCGTCTGTCGGCAAGGATAGAGACGTTCTACCGCTATGGGTCAGGCTTGCGCTTGGCCCTCTTCCGCAGCACCTTTAGCAGCCTGAAGCCGTCGCGATTCTTCGGATTCGCTCCATGTGCTTTAGGTCTTTGATGTTACCCATGTCTTTATCCCGAAACCGGTTCCCACTTTCGGGAGATATGCTTTAGTAAGAGGGCGGCGGCACGAATAGGCAGATGGTCTTGCCGGCGTCGAGCCCAGCTTGATGCGCGCACCAATGATATTCGCCGTCGGGCGAGTTCTTGACCCGCTTGTCGCTGTAGGCCACCACCTCGCCCGTGCCTTTTATGACATAGCCTTCGGGCCGCTCGCTGATCGATGACTGCGGCACTTCCTTGCAGTCGAAGTTGGCGCAACATGCAAAAGGGTACTTCCAGCCCTGCGGCATGGCCGCCGTGGGTTGTGCGTCGTGCGCGACGGCCGGCGGCGCCAGCACCGAGATGGCTCCAACTGCGAACAGGGAGAACAAAAGTCGGCCAGCCGGTCGAACGGCTTGGGCCGATCTTGATATGGCAGCAGACATCGAAACGTTCCTTTCGAGCATCAAGCGTTTCAGCTTGCCCGTTCCCGGAACGTGTCTTCCCAGTGGCCGGATCGTCAGTCGCAGTTTATGCCGCGTCCGGCCATAAATGCTTCTATCCCACAGCTCGGATGCTGAGCTGATTCCATAGCCAGCGCAAGAAGTGGGCGCGCCATGGCGACGCGCCGGGCTTCAAGCATCGGCGACGGAAAGGATGCGCAGACCTGGCTGGCAACAACCAGACCACGGCCTACGCCCAGGGTGCCTAAGAACGAAGTTCCGCCAACGGAGGTTCCGGCCTTCAGCCCTCGGCATGTTCACGATATTGCGGCAGGTCGTCTGTAATCGTGAACCACGGCGCCTTTGAACCGACGAAGATATGTGCGCTCGGCCGAATACCTGGATCGTCCATCAGCGTCCCCATGGCGACATGGACGTAGGCGCCATCGCGGACCAACGAATAGACGAGCGAGCCGCAAGTGGCCGCAATGCGCGTCATGGCCGTTTTCGTCGCCGTAGATCAGCAGCCTGTCGTCGCCAGTGGTGAGGCGGAACTTGTCGCGCCCGATGCCGGCGAAGGGCTTGAACGCCGACCCCGTCGTGCACCGGCAGTTGGAGCAGTGGCAGTTCGCGGCATAGACGAATTCGTCCGCCACTTCATAGTGGACGGCGCCGCAGAAGCATTTCCCGGTAAGTTTGCGCGTCACCGGCTCGTCCATGCGGCGCCAGGTCTCCTAATCCAGGTCTGCCACCGCTTCGCCCGCGCCGCCCTCGATGCGATGGGAGAGCGAGGCTTCCATGAAATCGTCCAGGTCGCCGTCGAGCACGCTCGACGGCGAGGTGCTTTCAACGCCGGTGCGCAGATCCTTCACGAGCTGATAGGGCTGCAACACATAAGAGCGGATCTGGTGGCCCCAGCCGATGTCGCTCTTCGACGCCTCCGTGGCGTTGGCGACCGCCTCGCGCTTTTTCAGCTCTTCCTCGTAGAGGCGCGAGCGCAGCATTTCCCAGGCCTTGGCGCGGTTCTTGTGCTGCGAGCGCTCGGCCTGGCAGGCAACCGCGATGCCGGTCGCGAGGTGGGTGATGCGGACCGCCGAGTCGGTGGTGTTGACGTGCTGGCCGCCCGAACCCGATGAACGATAGGTGTCGATGCGCACGTCGGCTTCGGAAACGTTGATCTCGATCGAGTCGTCGATTACGGGATAGACCCAGACGCTGGCGAAAGAGGTGTGGCGCCGCGCATTGCTGTCGTAGGGCGAGATGCGCACCAAGCGGTGGACGCCGGACTCGGTCTTCAGCCAGCCATAGGCGTTGTGGCCCTTGATCAGCACGGTGGCCGACTTGATGCCCGCCTCTTCGCCGTCATGGACTTCCAGCACCTCGACCTTGAAACGGCGGCGCTCGGCCCAGCGCGTGTACATGCGCAGGAGCATCGAAGCCCAGTCCTGGCTTTCGGTACCGCCTGCGCCGGCATGGATTTCGAGGTAGGTGTCGTTGGCGTCGGCTTCGCCTGAGAGCAGCGTCTCCACCTGCCGGGCCTTCGCTTCGCCCTGCATCGAGCGCAGCGCAGCCTCCGCTTCCGCGATGATGCCGTCGTCGCCCTCTTCCTCGCCGAGCTCGATCAGGCCGATATTGTCTTCCAGCGCCTGGGTCAGCCCCTTCACGGCGGCGATACCGTCCTCCAGTCCCTGGCGCTCCCGCATCAGCTTCTGCGCTTCGATCGGATCATTCCAGAGGCTGGAATCCTCGGCGCGCGAATTCAGATATTCAAGCCGCTTTACAGCCTGATCCCAGTCAAAGATGCCTCCTCAGCAGGGTTATCGCCTGCCTGATCTCGTCGACAATGTTTTGCGTTTCCGCGCGCATGGCTTTTCGTTCGGTCCTGTTCTTTTCGGTCTTTTCGGAATAGGCGCGATACATAGGCACGGCATCGCCGCCTGTAAAGCGAAATGGGCCGGCTCAACCGTCATCCCGAAAAGCGGAATCCGGTTTCCGGAAAAGGTAAGACGCCAGCCCATTCAGAGCTATCGAGACGTCAGTAGAGCCCGCCGCCGCCGTCCTGGATGGCTTGGTTGGCTTGTGGCGACAGCGCGCCACCCGAGCCGTTGGAGCCATCCGCGCCCATGCCGATCACCCAATAGCTGTCGGCCGGGCCGGTGCCGGGCTTGAACGCCTCGACGATGGTGTTGGGATCGCCTTCGGCGGCGCGCATGCCGGTCTTGCGGTTGATGGCGATGAGCTTCATGCCGTCTGGAACCTGGAAATCGGTGTTCGGCTTGCCATCCAGCGCCACGCGCATGAAATCCTTGAAGATCGGCGCAGCGAGACCGCCGCCCGTGGCGCCCTTACCGAGACCGCGAGGCGTGTCGTAGCCCATGTAGAGACCAACGACGAGGTTTGGCGTGAAGCCGATGAACCAGGCGTCCTTCTCGTCATTGGTGGTGCCGGTCTTGCCGGCGATGTGGCGGCCGAGCTCGCCGATGGTGGCGCCGGTGCCGCGCTGGACCACGCCTTCCATCATCGAAGTGATCTGGTAGGCCGTCATCGGGTCGAGCACCTGCTCGGAATTGTCGACCAGCTCCGGCTCGGGCTGGTTCTTCCATTCGGTGGCGTTGCAGCCTTCGCAGCCGCGCTCATCCTGCTTGAACACCGTCTTTCCGTAGCGGTCCTGGATGCGATCGATGAGCGAGGGTTTGATCGATTTGCCGCCATTGGCCATGATCGAATAGGCCGAGACCATGCGCATGACGGTCGTCTCGCCTGAGCCCAGCGCCATCGGCAGATAAGGCGCCAGATGATCGTAGACGCCGAAGCGCTCGGCATATTCCACAACCAGCTTCATGCCCATATCGTTGGCGAGCCGCACCGTCATCAGGTTGCGCGACTTCTCGATGCCGGAGCGCAAGGTGGCCGGCCCCGCAACAGTGCCGTCATAGTTCTTAGGCGTCCAGGTGGTGTTGCCGCTCTGGATGGTGATCGGGCCGTCCATGATCACCGAGGCCGGGGTATAACCATTGTCGAGCGCTGCCGAATAGACGATCGGCTTGAACGAGGAGCCGGGCTGGCGCATCGCCTGGGTCGCGCGGTTGAACTCGGACTGCGCGTAGGAGAATCCGCCGACCATGGCAAGCACGCGGCCGGTATGCGGATCCATGGCGACGAGACCGCCTTCGACCTCGGGCACCTGGCGCAGCATATAGGTGTTGTCGGAGCCATCATTCTTCTGCACGAAGACGACGTCGCCGGGCTCCAGCACCTCCGCCGGAGACTTCGCCCTGACGGACTTGCCATTGACGAAATGGCGCATGGCGAAGCCCATGTCGTCCTTGCTGACGGTGCCCTGGACGCGATCCTTGACGAGATCGCCGGAGACCTGGCGCGCCGGCTGCAGGCCAATGGTCAGACCGGCATCCGAACTGTCGAGCACAACGGCCAGCGTCCATTCCGGCACGTCCTCGAGACCTTTCACGTTGCCGAGCGGCACGCCCCAGTCGCCGGAAATGTCGATATGCGTGACCGGACCGCGGTAACCGCGCAGCATGTCGTATTTGAGCAGGCCGTTCTGCAGCGACTTGCGGGCGATGAGCTGGATCTTGGGATCGAGCGTGGTGCGGACCGACAGGCCGCCCTCATAGAGCGCATTCTCGCCGTAGCGGGCGATGATCTGGCGGCGGACTTCCTCGGTGAAATACTCGCCGGCAAACAGATAGGAGCCGTTGCGGCGCGGCGTCACGCCGAGTGGCTCCGCCTTGGCCTTGGCACCTTCCTCGCGGGTTACGTAGCCGTTCTCCACCATCTGGTCGATGACCCAGTTGCGGCGCTCGATCGCCCGGTCCGCGTGCTTGAAGGGATGATAGTTGTTCGGGCCCTTCGGCAGCGAGGCGAGATAAGCGGCTTCCGCGACCGTCAGTTCGTTGACCGACTTGTCGAAATAGGTGAGCGCGGCGCCCGCGACGCCATAAGCGCCGAAGCCGAAGAAGATTTCGTTGAGATAGAGCTCTAGGATGCGATCCTTGGAATAGGCCTGCTCGATGCGGAAGGCCAGGATCATCTCCTTGATCTTGCGCTCGTAGGTCTGGTCCGAGGTGAGCAGGAAGTTCTTCGCCACCTGCTGGGTAATGGTCGAAGCGCCGACCTGGCGCCGGCCGGAGCCGAGATTCTGCAGGTTGACGATGATGGCGCGGCCGAGGCCGGTGACGTCGATGCCGGGGTGGTTGTAGAAATTCTTGTCCTCGGCCGACATGAAGGCGGCCTTGACGCGATCCGGGATCGCCTGGATCGGCAGATAGAGGCGCCGCTCGCGCGCATATTCCGCCATCAGCGAGCCGTCGGAGGCATGAATGCGCGTCGTCACCGGCGGTTCGTATTTGGCCAGAACCTCGTAGTCGGGCAGGTCCTTCGCGACATGGCTGATATAGAGGGCAAGGCCGGCCGCCACCAGCAACGCCAGCGTCGTGCCGATGCCGAAGAAATAGCCGATGAGACGAATCATGCCCGCTCCAGTCCGAGGTTCGGGAATTTCCTAAACGAAGCCGACAGTCGCGCAAGCTTCCCGGGGCGGTCCCAATCCGCAATCACAGACCCATGTCGCGACCATGTGGACAAAATACGGCAGCGCGAGATTTGAGGACTCGGTCATTAAATAATAGCGCCGGGTGTTGTCGTGATGCAACGGCCGCTTGTGGTTGTAGACGCCCGGTGGTTGTGATCGGGCGCGGCCGGTCAACCGCCTGTCGCCGTTCCGGCCTTGGCCGCGGCGAACAGGGCGACCGCGTTGGTTATGCTTTGCGCCGCCTTGCCGCGCCAGTCGGCGTTGAGCAATTGCGCCTCGTCCTTGCTGTTGGAGAGGTAGCCAAGCTCGACCAGAACGGACGGCACGTCCGGAGCCTTGAGCACCCTGAAGCCGGCCGAGCGTTGCGGATTGTTGATGAGGCCGACACTGGTCGACAATTGGCCGACCAGCGTATGGGCGAAGCTCATCGAGAAGCCATGCGTTTCCCGGCGGATCAGGTCGATCAGGATGTCGGTGACTTCCTTTTTGTCGTCCTCGATCTTCATTCCCGCGAACTGGTCGGACAGGTTCTCGCGATCGGCGAGCGCCTGGGCCTCTGGATCGGAGGCCTTGTCCGAGAGCGTGTAGACCGTGGCACCGCGAAGACCTTTGACAGCGATCGTATCAGCATGGATCGAGATCAAGAGATCCGCCTCGTGCTGGCGCGCGATGCGCACACGCTCGTCAAGCGCCAGATAGACGTCGTCGTCGCGTGTCATGAAGACATCGTACTTGCCGACCGCGGCCAGCTTGTCGCGCAATTCCTTGGCAAAAGCGAGCGTGACGTCCTTCTCGACGGTGCCGGCTGAGCTTTCGGCGCCGCCATCGACGCCGCCGTGGCCCGGATCGATCACCACCGTGAAGCGATGACTGGGCGCCGAGATCGGCCCGGTGCCGACCCGCTCGCCTTTCTCGGTGGAGACCGTCGAACCGGTGGTCAGCGACTGGTTGGCGAGAGCCTCGTCGAATTCCCGTTCGGAGGCCGCCGACATATCGATGGCTATGCGGTAGCCGGTTCCGTCGTCGTTCTTGAGCACGTCGAGCTTGTCGACGGCGAAAGGCCCCTTGCCGGTGAGGACCAGTCGCGAACCATGTCCCTGATCGCCGTAGCGGACGGCCCTTACAAGGCCGCGCGGCTTCACATCCTTGGCCTCAAGCGCGAATCGCGTGCGCGGCAGGTCGACGACCAGGCGATCGGGGCCCCGCAACAGGAACCATTTGACGTCCGGCTCGCGGTCGAAATTAACGACGATGCGCATCTTGGTGGCGTCGCCGGCCATCTTGTAGCCGGTAGCGCCAAGCAGGGCGTCGGCATGCGCGGCGGCCGCGAAACAAAGCAGCGGCGCCAGCAGCAAGGCGGCCCAGGCCATGCGCGTGAAATGCGCCGCGGCCCCACCCCTCTTGTCCGCGCTCCCCGCCAGTCCCATCTCTTGTCCGTCGCTCCCGGTTTGACGCATTGCGTCCGGTCTTGTCGCCCGTAAGGCCGCCAATTCGATTAACGATTGGTATTCAGAGAAGGTTAACCAAGCCTTTCACAGGGTGAGGCGAAGGCCACCTTCCCCAACGGAAGCACTTTTTGCCGGCATCCGAAATCGGGGTTGCCTTCCATCCCGCCAAATCATAAAAGCGACGTTGGATCACTGCAATCCTGGAACCGCTCGCCTCGGCAGTTTCCTGCCAAAGGTCGGATGCAAAGGCGGCTCCTTTATCCTTCCAGGCTCAGGTGGTCGCGACGATTTTCGCAGGCGTGCTCCCGTGGCGGGGGAATCGCTTGCGTGAGGAAAACGGCCGGGTTTGCCCCGCGCCGGCTCTTCGTGAGCAAACAAGCTGGTCCGGCTCAGCCCGGGCTTTGGTTCAAAAGGTTCTGCTGGGTGCCGATGGCTTCAAGCGCAATCATGGAAAGGTCCGCATCAAACCGCGCCATAATGGCTGCGGGCGGCACCGCCATTGCGCTCAAGCGGCGGCTAGCGGACATTCAATTATCCGGCATGCACACAGATACAGGCGCACAGCGGCGGGCATTGCCACGCCAGCTGCGGCCGTCGGCTGCCGGCAGGAAACAAGATAATGCCCAACAAGATGCTGATAGACGCCTCCCACCCGGAGGAAACACGCGTTGTCGTCGTTCGCGGTAACCGCATCGAAGAATTCGACTTTGAATCACAGGACAAGAAGCAGCTCAAAGGAAACATCTACCTCGCCCGCGTAACCCGCGTCGAACCTTCCCTCCAGGCAGCCTTTGTCGAGTATGGCGGCAACCGCCACGGTTTCCTCGCCTTCAGTGAAATCCACCCCGACTATTATCAGATCCCGGTCGCAGACCGTCAGGCTCTGCTGCGTGCCGAAGCGCAGGAGGCCGAGGACGAAGACGATGAGGAAGCGGAGAACGGCGAGGAGCAGCAGGCGCGCGATCGCGGCGGCCGGCGAAACCGTCGGCGCGGCGGCAAGAACCGCGACCGCGGGGAGCACAGACACGCTTCCCCGGAAAGCGAGGAAAGCCCGGTCGAGCCCGCAGCCCTTGAAGAACCCGCCGCAGAGGCTGCCGGGAGCGAGGAGGCTGGGGGCGAGACCGCCGATGCCGCGCCAGGAGATGCCTCGATCGTCGCCGAAGCCGTCGAAGTCGAAACCGGCCGGGAAACGGCTGAAGAGCCCGCCGCCGAGACCGGCGGCGACCAGGCAACGGACGACGAGAACGACAAGCCGTCCGAAGGTGGCCCCACCTCGATTGCCGCTAGCGTCGAAGCCGACGTGATTTCCGAGGCGGTCCCGCAGGCGGATCAGCCCGAGCAGAGCGGCGAAGCCGCCAGCGACAATGATCGCGGCATGCTGGAGGATGTCTCGGCCTCGCACTCGGACGAGCACGAGGTCGAGTCGGTTGGCGCCGAGGACGCGCTCGAGGAAATCCGCAATCGCCGCAAGCCGGTCCGCCGCCAGTACAAGATTCAGGAAGTCATCAAGCGCCGCCAGATCCTTCTGGTGCAGGTGGTCAAGGAAGAGCGCGGCAACAAAGGCGCCGCGCTCACCACCTATCTTTCGCTTGCCGGCCGCTATTCGGTGCTGATGCCGAACACGGCGCGCGGCGGCGGCATCTCGCGCAAGATCACCAACGCCCAGGACCGCAAGCGGCTGAAGGAGGTCGTGACCGACCTCGACGTGCCGCAGGGCATGGGTGTCATCCTGCGCACCGCGGGCGAAAGCCGCACCAAGGCCGAGATCAAGCGCGACTATGAATATCTGATGCGGCTTTGGGAGAACGTCCGAAGCCTCACACTGCAATCCACGGCCCCTGCCCTCGTCTACGAGGAAGGCAGCCTGATCAAGCGCTCGGTGCGCGACCTCTACAACAAGGATATCGACGAGATCCTGGTCTCAGGCGAGGACGGTTACCGCGAGGCCAAGGACTTCATGCGCATGCTGATGCCGAGCCACGCCAAGGTGGTTCAGCCCTACCGCGACACCACGCCGATCTTCGTGCGCAACGGCATCGAGGCGCAGCTCGACCGCATGCTGCAGCCGCAGGTAACGCTGAAGAGCGGCGGTTACATCATCATCAACCAGACCGAGGCGCTGGTCTCGATCGACGTCAACTCCGGCCGCTCCACCAAGGAGCATTCGATCGAGGAGACCGCCCTCCACACCAATCTGGAGGCGGCCGAGGAAGTTGCGCGGCAGCTTAGGCTGCGCGACCTTGCCGGCCTCATCGTCATCGATTTCATCGATATGGAGGAGAACCGCAATAACCGCTCAGTCGAGAAGCGGCTGAAGGATCACCTCAAGAACGACCGCGCTCGCATCCAGGTCGGCCGCATCTCGCATTTCGGCCTGATGGAAATGTCGCGCCAGCGCATCCGCGCCAGCGTGCTGGAATCGACCATGAAGCCCTGCCCGCATTGCGGCGGCACTGGCCATGTGCGTTCCGATTCTTCCGTGGCGCTGATGGTGGTGCGGGCGATCGAGGAATTCCTGCTCAAGGATTCGCGCAGCCACATCATCGTGCGCACGCCGGCCGCGACGGCGCTTTATGTGCTGAACCACAAGCGCGCCAACCTCGTTGAGCTCGAGGCCCGCTTCGGCCTGACGATCACGATCGAGGCCGATGAAACGCTCGGCACCCAGCATTACGCGATCTTCCGCGGCGCTATTGCCGAGAAGCCGGAAGGCTTCGTCGAGGTGCGCAGCCTGCCGGCTTATGTCGAGCCGGAAGAGCCCGAGGACGAGATCATCGTCGAGGAAGAAGAAGATGTCGCGGCGCAGGCCGAGCAGCCGCGCCACCCGCAGCAGCAGGGCCAGCACCAGCAACGGTCCGAGGACGGCGAAGGCCGTGATCGCAAGCGTCGCAAGCGCCGGCGGCGGCGTGGCGGCAGGGACCGCGACCGCGAGCATAATGGGGATGTCACGGCGGCGCCGGCGGAAGCTGGCGAAACCAGCGACGATGCTGCGGATGCAACGGAAGAAGTAGCTCAGGAGGCGACTGCTGTCGGCGAAGGCGAGGCAACCGCCACCGATGATGCTTCCGGCAAGAAGCGCCGGCGCGGCAAGCGTGGCGGCAAGCGCAGCCGCCGTGACGACGAGGCTTCAGAGGCCGTCGGTGGCGAGGTCGAGGACGAAGCAGCGGGGGATGAAGAAGCCGCAGCCGAGCCGGCGGCAGCAGCCGCGCCCGAGCAGCCTCTTACTCCCGCGGCCGCCAATGATGCCGAGGCAGTCGAAAAGCCGAAGAAGCCCCGCCGTTCGCGAGCCAAGAAAGCCGCCGAGGAAGCCGTGGCAGAGACCGTGTCCGAACCTGTGGCGGAAGCTCAGGTCGCGCCCGTGACGGCCGAGCCGGAGCCGGCGCCTGCTGCTTCCGCGGCGACCGAGGCGGAACCTGCCGCCAACCCGCACCCGACGCGGCGCAAGCCGCAATCGATCGACGCGCCGGTTGTTCCCGTCGTGTCCTCGAACGTGTCCGAAGAGGCCAAGGCCGAGGACAGGCCGAAGCGCGCCGGCTGGTGGCAGCGCAAGGGTTTCTTCTAAGCCTTTCAGGTCGTTAGACTGATCTTTTAAAAAAATCCCGCGCCAGATACGGCGCGGGATTTTTTGTTTCCACGCAAGGTCGGAAACCGCTTCGCACTGTCCCGGAATTGCTTTTTACGGCGCGAAGATCGACCAGTTCATCATCCGGGCGAGCTTCTCCAGGGCGATGGAGCCGAGCTTGGAGTTGCCGTTTTCGTTGAGGCCGGGCGACCAGACAGCAAGCGAAGCCACCCCTGGCACGATGCCCAAAATGCCACCGCCGACGCCGCTTTTGCCGGGAATGCCGACGCGGAAGGCGAAATCGCCGGACCCGTCATAGTGACCGCAGGTCAGCATCAACGCGCCGATGCGGCGCGCCCGCCCCGGTGACACGACGGAGTGTCCGGTCGCCGGATTCCTGCCGCCGTTGGCGAGGAACCGGCCCGCCATGGCGAGCTGCCGGCAACTCATGGCGACCGCGCAGTGGTGGAAATAGACGCCCAGCGCCAACTCCGGCTCATGATGAAGATTGCCGAAGGATTTCATGTAGTTGGCCAGAGCGAAGTTGCGGTAGCCGGTGGCCCGCTCGGATGCCGCCACTTCGCGGTCGATGATGATCGTCTCGTCATCGGCGAGGAACTGGATGAAGCGCAGGATCTCGCCGATCGCCTCGCGCGGCTGATGGCCGGCGAGCAACACGTCGGAGACGATGATGGCGCCGGCATTGATGAACGGATTGCGCGGGATGCCGTTCTCATGCTCAAGCTGGACGATCGAGTTGAACGGATTGCCGGACGGCTCGCGGCCGACACGCTGCCAGAGCGCATCGCCGACCTTTCCCAGCGCCAGCGTGAGGGTGAGGACCTTCGAGACGCTTTGGATGGAAAAGGGCTGATCGGCATCGCCGGCAAGGATGACGCGGCCATCATTGGTCACGGCGGCGATGCCGAATTTCTTCGGATCGACCTTGCCGAGTTGCGGGATGTAGGTGGCCACCTTGCCGCGATCGGTGCGCTCAGCCATTTCGGCGGCGACTTCCGCCAATGCTTGCTCGAGTTCCGGCATGACTTCTATTTCAGCCAGCGTTCGATGCGGGCCAGCGCCTCGACCATGTCGTCATGGCTGCCGGCATAGGAAAAGCGCATGGTGCGATGCCCCTGCAATGGATCGAAATCGCGCCCTGGCGTCGCCGCGACATGCGCCTCGGCAAGCATCTTGCGAGCAAAGGCCATGCTGTCGTTGGTGTGACGGGTGACATCGCAGAAGGCGTAGAAGGCGCCGTCCATGGGTGCTGCAAGCGCAAAGCCGAGTTCGGGCAGGCGCTTCATCAGAAGGTCGCGATTCAGGGCATAGCGCGCCTTCACCTTTTCGAGTTCCTCCGTGGCTTTGAAGGCCTCAATCGCGGCGATCTGTGACAATTCCGGCGGCGAGATATAGAGGCTCTGGGCAATACGCTCGACCGGCCGCGCCAGTTCGTCCGGCAACACCATCCAGCCGATGCGCCAACCGGTCATGCAATAGTACTTCGAGAAGGAGTTGATGACGGTGACACCGGCGCCATGCGCCAGCGCGGTGACATCCGGTGCCGCATAGGCCAGCCGGTGGTAGATCTCGTCCGAGATGACGGCGATGCCGAGTTCCTCCGCCGTTTTCACCAGGGCCGCAAGTTCGTCCGCCGGGATCACCGCACCAGTCGGATTGGCGGGGCTGGCAAACAGCACGCCCTTCAGCGGCTTATCGCGATGCGCGCTCTTCAGGTGATCGGCATGCAGGTAGGCGTCCGCACCGAGCTCGATCTCGACGATCTCGATGCCAAGCGCGGCCATGATGTTGCGGTAAGCAGGATAGCCGGGCGCGGCGATGGCGACGCAGTCACCCGGATCGAACATCGCCAGGAAGGCGAGGTTGAAGGCGGCCGACGAGCCGGTCGTGACGGCAATGCGCGACGGCGCCACGTCGATCCCGTAATGCTCGCCATAATGCGCCGCGATGGCCTTGCGCAGATCGGCCAGGCCCAACGCGTCGGTGTAGCCGATGCGGCCATGCCTTAAGGCCGCGGCCGCCGCTGCGCGGACGCCGGCCGGCGCGGGATCCGATGGCTGGCCGACGGCCATCGACACCACGGGCACGCCGGTGGCCTTCAGCCGGTTGGCTTCGGCCAGGATGTCCATGGCATGGAAGGGCTCGACCTCTCCCCGGCGCGAAAGCGAAACGACCATTTGACCTCTTTCAACTGCTCTATTTCGGTGAATTCTGGACGCACGCAGTGCAGACTTGCCCTGAACTGCCCTAGTTAAAGGGGCAGCGCCGCACAAATGCCCGATTGATGTGGGGATCACAAGCGCGCAGGAAGTTGCCGGCGCCGACTTTTCATCTTTCGCCCGCTCGTCTACCAGTGGACCTATGTTGAGCCGACTCCGACCATCGATTGGCAGATCGACCTCCCTCAGCCGAACCGCGCGGGGTTTTGCGACACTTATGGTTGCGGCCGCCGTTGCCGTATCGAGCTCGGTCAATGCCTTCGCGCAAGGCGTGCCAGTGGTGCGCGACGCCGAGATCGAGGCGCTGGTGCGCGATTATGCCCGGCCGATCTTCAAGGCCGCGGGGCTTGCCAATGACGGCATCGACATTGTTCTGGTCAATGATCCGAGTTTCAACGCCTTCGTCACGGGGCGGCGCCTGTTCATCAACACCGGCGCGCTGGTGACGGCTGAAACGCCGAACGAGGTCATCGGCGTCATCGCGCACGAGGCCGGCCATATCGCAGGCGGACACCAGCAGAAATTGCGCGATCAACTCGACCGCGCCAAGACAATGGCCATCATCGCCACGCTGCTTGGCGCCGGCGCTATGGTTGCCGGCGCCACCACCAACAGCAAGGGCCTGGCGGGCGCCGGCATGGGCGTCGCCGCCGGCGGGGGTGAGATGGCCCAGCGCTCGATCCTTGCCTATCAGCGTACCGAAGAGATCACCGCCGACCGCTCGGCGATCACCTATCTCAACGCCACCGGCCAGTCCGGCATGGGCATGCTGAAGACCTTCGGCCGCTTCCAGAGCGCGCTGTCGCTCGCCGGCACGCAGGTGGACCCCTACCGGATCAGCCATCCGATGCCGCAGGAGCGCATCGCCAATCTTGAAGTGCTGGTCAAGCAGAGCCCCTTCGTAAACGTTGTCGACCCGCCGGCGCTGCAGCAGCGGCACGACATGATGCGCATCAAGATCGCCGCCTACATGCAGGGCCAAGCGGCCGTCGCCCGGCTGATGCGCAAGAACCCGATCAGCCTTGCCTCGCGCTATGGCGACGCGCAGCAGACCTATCTTTACGGCAATCCGGGCGCCGCACTCACCAAGACGGCGGCGCTGATCAAGGAGCAGCCGAAGAACCCCTATTTCCAGGAACTGCGCGGCGATATCCTGATGAAGGCGAACAAGCCGAAGGACGCGGCGGACGCCTATGCCAAGGCAGTGAGCCTCGATTCAGCGCATTCCGGACTGCTGCTGGTCTCGCTCGGCCAGGCGCTGATGGCCGTGGGCACGCCCGATTCACTGAAAAAGGCAGTGGTCCAGCTCAACAACGGCGTCGGGCGGGACAAGGAGAATGCCGATGCCTATCGCTTCCTGGCGCAGGCCTATGGAGAACAGGGCGACATTCCAGCCGCCGATCTCGCCACCGCGGAGGGTCACTACTATGCGGGCGACTACAAGAATGCGAAGATCTTCGCCATGCGCGCTCAACAGAAATTGAAGCGCGGCGAACCCCGCTGGGTCCGCGCTCAGGATATCATTAACTACACGCCATCAAACAAACTGAAATGAACCCTCCGGGACGTTGGCGGCGACCAAGGCGCACCGGGACAGGCAAAAGGAACAACGATAATGAACAAGGCAATCCTGCTTGGCAGTGCCGGCGGCCTGGCGGTGGCGCTCGGCATGCTGGCCTTCGGTTTCGTGGCGGGAAATCCCCAGGCCGCGAAGGCCAACACCGTGCAGGTGGCCCAGGCCACGTCCTCCACCGACACCAAAGCCTCCGCCGATACCAAGATCGACCGCAAGGAGGTCGAGGGCATCATCCGCGATTATCTCTTGAAGAACCCGGAGGTTCTGCTCGAGGTGCAGGACGCGCTTGAGGCCAAGCAGAAGGAGGAGCAGCGGCTCGCGGCACTAGGCGTCATCAAGAATTCCAAGGACGAGATATTCAACTCGACCTTCGATGGCGTCGTCGGCAACCCAAATGGCAAGGTCACGATAGTCGAGTTCTACGACTACAATTGCGGTTTCTGCAAACGCGCCATCGAGGACATGCAGGCCCTGACCAAGTCCGACCCGGACCTGCGCTTCGTGCTCAAGGAGTTCCCGATACTCAGCCCGGATTCGCAGAAGGCCAGCGTCGTCTCCATGGCGTTCCACCTGATGCATCCGGAGAAATACGGCGAATTCCATACCGCGCTGCTCGGCGGCCAGGGCCGCGCCACCGAATCCACCGCCATCAAGGTGGCGCTTTCGCTCGGCGCCGACGAGGCGACGCTGCGCGAGAAGATGAAGGATCCCCGCATCGCCGAAACGATTTCGCGCACCTATGACCTTGCTACGAAACTGTCGATCACCGGCACGCCGTCCTATGTGGTCGGCAACGAGGTGATCTTCGGAGCGCTCGGCCAGCAGGTTCTGGCGGAAAAGATCGAACAGGCCAAGAGCGCGCTGTAAGCGCTTGCGGATGCAAGAAGCCCGCCGCTGTGGACAGCGCAAGAACGCACTTGCGCTCTTTTCGCGGGCGACTATGCCCATTATAGAGGCCCAGTGCGCCGGCTTGGGGTCGGCGTGAAACAAGGTCGGCATATTGAAAACGATTTTTGTCCTCAACGGTCCCAATCTCAATGCGCTCGGCAATCGCGAGCCGGGAATTTATGGCGGCAAGACGCTTGCGGCCATCGCCGAGGACTGCAAGGCGGCGGGCGCCGCACTGGGACTCGAGATCGATTTTCGCCAGTCCAATCATGAGGGCGATCTGGTCGATTGGATCCAGGAAGCCGGCGACAAGGCTGCAGGCATTGTCATAAATCCCGGCGCCTACAGCCACACCTCGATCGCCATCCACGACGCCATCCGCTCTGTTGCGCCGCTGCCCGTCGCGGAAGTCCATCTTTCCAATATCCACGCGCGGGAGCCCTTCCGCCACGTCTCCATGGTTGCGCCGGTCGCTGTCGGCATGATCTGCGGTTTCGGGCCGCTTGGCTACACGCTCGCGCTTCAGGCACTGGCGGCACGCCTGTGACCGGCCCCCAAACAGAAGGCTCGAAAATGTCGATAAAAAAGACCGGTGTTGACCAGCAGCTGATCCGCGATCTGGCGGGCATTCTGAACGACACCAATCTGACCGAGATCGAGGTCGAGCTCGGCGACCTCAAGGTGCGAGTGTCGCGCCAGTCGCAGGCTGTCCACGCGGTTGCCGCGCCCCTGCCGGCGCTCGCCGCTGCTCCAGTGACCGCTGCGGCTCAGCCGGCCGGCAACGCCGCCGCGGCGCCTGCCGATCAGTCGAAGAACGCCGTGCCTTCGCCGATGGTCGGCACAGCCTATCTGGCCCCCTCGCCCGACGCCAAGCCGTTCGTCGAGATCGGCCAGAGGGTGAAGGAAGGTCAGACGCTTCTGATCATCGAGGCGATGAAGACGATGAATCAGATTCCTTCGCCGCGCGCTGGAACGGTGACGGCGATCCTCATCGAGGATGCCCAGCCGGTCGAGTACGGAATGCCGCTGGTGGTCCTCGAGTAGGAACAGCCAACAGATGTTCCAGAAGATCCTCATCGCCAATCGCGGCGAAATCGCGCTCCGGGTGCTGCGCGCCTGCAAGGAGCTCGGCATCCAGACGGTGGTGGTCCACTCGACCGCGGATTCCGACGCCATGCATGTCCGGCTCGCCGACGAGAGCGTCTGCATCGGCCCGCCGCCTTCGCGCGAAAGCTACCTCAACATCCACCAGATCGTCGCCGCCTGCGAGATCACCGGCGCCGACGCCGTCCATCCGGGCTACGGCTTCCTGTCCGAAAACGCCAAGTTCGCCGATATCCTCGCCGCGCACAACATCACCTTCATCGGCCCATCCGGCGACCATATCCGCATCATGGGCGACAAGATCGAGGCCAAGCGCACGGCGAAGCGTCTGGGCATTCCCGTCGTGCCCGGCTCCGACGGCGCGATCAGCGACGAGAAGGAAGCCAAGCGCGTTGCGGCCGAGATCGGCTATCCCGTGATCATCAAGGCCTCCGCCGGCGGCGGCGGCCGCGGCATGAAGGTGGCGCACACCGAAGCGGACTTGGAAGTCGCGTTGCAGACAGCAAAGTCGGAAGCGGGCGCGGCCTTCGGCGACGACGCCGTCTATATCGAGAAATATCTGGAGAAACCGCGTCATATCGAGGTGCAGGTGTTCGGCGACGGCGCCGGCCGTGGCGTGCATTTCGGCGAGCGCGACTGCTCATTGCAGCGGCGCCACCAGAAGGTCTGGGAGGAAGCCAATTCGCCCGCGCTCAACGCCGAGGAACGTTCGCGCATCGGCGGCATTTGCGCCAGGGCGATCGCCGATCTCGGCTATTCCGGCGCCGGCACGATCGAATTCCTCTATGAGAATGGCGAGTTCTATTTCATCGAGATGAACACCCGCCTGCAGGTCGAGCATCCGGTGACCGAAGCGATCACCGGCATCGACCTGGTGCATGAGCAGATTCGCGTCGCTTCCGGCGGCGGGCTGTCGGTCAGGCAGGAAGACATCAAGTTCAACGGCCATGCCATCGAGTGCCGTATCAATGCGGAGGATCCACGCACCTTCGCGCCCTCGCCCGGCACGATCACGCATTTCCACACCCCCGGCGGTCTCGGCGTCCGCGTCGATTCCGGTGTCTATTCCGGCTACAAGATACCGCCCTATTACGACAGCCTGATCGGTAAGCTGATCGTGCATGGCCGCAACCGCGTCGAATGCATGATGCGGCTGCGCCGCGCGCTTGATGAATTCGTCGTCGACGGCATCAAGACGACTCTGCCGCTGTTCCGTGACCTTGTCGGCAATCCCGACATCGCCAATGGCGACTACGATATCCACTGGCTGGAAAAATACCTGGCCAAGGGTGAATAGCACGGGGATGCGATGACCCGCCCCTACGCGCCTGGCTATCGCATCCCGACCGACCTGCTGCTCAGGGCTTATGCCTCGGGCGTCTTTCCGATGGCCGAGAGCGCCGACGACCCGGAAGTGTTCTGGGTGCGGCCGGAAACGCGCGGCATCATTCCGCTGGATGGGTTCCACGCCCCGCGCAGCCTCAAGAAGACGATCCGCAAGCACCCATTCGAGATACGTTACGATTTCGATTTCGAGGCGACGATCGACGGCTGCGCGGAAAAGCGTGAAGAGCGCCGCTCGACCTGGATCAACGCACCGATCCGCGAAGCCTATGTCGAGCTCTATCGCCTCGGACACTGCCATTCGGTCGAAGCCTGGCGCGAGGACCGCCTGGTTGGCGGCCTTTACGGCGTCTCGCTCGGGCGCGTGTTCTTCGGCGAGAGCATGTTCGCAAGGGAGACCGACGCCTCGAAGACCTGCCTCTATTATCTCGTCGAGCGGCTGAGGGCACGCGGCTTCGCGCTGCTCGACACGCAGTTCACCACCGAACATCTGAAGCGCTTCGGCGCAATCGATGTGCCGCGCGGCCAGTATGAGAAGCTGTTGACCGAGGCGCTGAAGGGCGAGGCCATCTTCTATCCTTGAGGTCAGCCCTGCGCCGCATCCATTGGCGTCTGCGCATGAAACATCAACTTCCAGCCGTCGGCGCGGTGAACATAGCCGCTGCTGACCAGCGCGGCATAGGATTCGCCGTTCTCACGCGTCGCGCGCGCTTCGTAAGTCAGCATGACGATATCGCTGCCCGGCTCGACCATGCCCTTCAGCTCGATGTCGAGGTCGCGCCAACGGTTGGGCTTGGTGGCGGTCTTTGCGAGATCGGCGTTGGCCATTGCCTGCGCCATCTGCGGGAACGCCACCAGGCATTCCACATCGGCATTGGCTTCATAATAGGCGGAATCGCCGGTCCAGAAGCCCTTCTCGATGTCGAGAAGCTCCTGCTTGTTGGCCATGATCGGCTTCGTGGCGGTCATCGTGGATCCTCCTCGCCTTGCCGAGTTGGAACGACTCAAAGGCGGGCAGGTTCCGGGATCAGTTGGTGCTGGAAGGATCGCCGTCGGCAGGCTCGGGGGCAGCGTCAGCCGGCTCGGGCGCCGGTTGTGCCGCAGCCTTGGGCTTGGCGGCCTGGGTCTTCGGCTTGTCTGTCTCGGCCTTTGCCGCGGTCGGCGGCGGCACGTCCGACTTCTGCTTGCAGCCCTTGAGCCAGACGTCATAAACGGCGTGCTCGACGGCGTTGAGACCGGGGCTTTCGGCAAACATCCAGCCGGTGAAGATGCGACGGATCTTGCGGTCGAGCGTGATCTCGTCGACCTCTACGAAGGAATCGGTCTTCGGCTGCTCCGTATCCGGCCGCGAATAGCAGACGCGAGGCGTGACCTGCAAAGCGCCGAACTGCACGGTCTCGTCAACATAGACGTCGAAGGTGATGATGCGGCCGGTGATCTTGTCGATGCCAGCGAATTCGGCCACCGGATTGGTGATACGCTCGGAGGCAGCCGGCGCAGGGGCCGGCGCCTGCGCCGCGGCGAAGCCTGCCGTGGAGGCAACCAGAAGAGACGCCGCAGCGATCAGCGCCTTTGAGGTTTGGCCCGGAACCCTGGGTCGCAATTCCGGACGGAAAACCGCTGCGCACTTTTCCTGGAATTGCTTAGAAGAGCTCATGCAAAATACCGGTGGTTGTGCCCGGGTGATTCTTCAATGCCCAAGGCTAGTCATGGCTGCGCAGTCAGCAAGCAGCTAAACGCCAATTGTGGCGATAAAGGATCGAAGCGGCGCTTTGGATTGCGATCCGGAGAATTACGATCCCGGCGTCCAGGCATCGTAGTCGCCGGTCACTTGCGGGCGATGCTGGTTGGTCAGGATCGAACCTTGCGGCCGATAGGCGCCGGGCGTTCCAGTGAGATTAGCCCGATGCGGCTTCTGCCATTCACGGGCCTTGTAGCTCTCGCTCGAGGGAGGCGTGTCGACGCGGTGATGAATCCAGCCATGCCAGCCCGGCGGGATCTTCGAGGCTTCCGAATAGTCGCGATAGATCACCCAACGGCGGGTGCGGCCTTCCGAATCGACGCCGCCTTCATAGTAGACGTTGCCGGCTTCGTCCTCGCCGACCCGCTTGCCGAAACGCCAGGTGTGGAAGCGGGTGCCGAGCGTCTGGCTGTTCCACCAGGTGAAAAACTGCAGCAGGAAAGTTTTCATCCAGATCCTCGCGGCGGCAGCGGCTGCGCCTTTCCCCTGCTTATGGCGTCACCCAAACGCGAAGGCAAGAGTTTTGCCTCTCCCGGAACACAATGCTTCGTGCGCTAAATCGATGCAGCCGCTTCGTCGGCGGCAGGGCCGCTTGCCAAGCGCTGCCCGGCTTTCTAAAGCTCGACCTGCCCGTTCCGGGCGCGCCTTGAGGGAGATGACGATTGATCCGTGATCCGTCCGCCGACAGCCGGATCAAGGCCGAAGACATCCGTCGCCGCAAGGGCGGCGTGCCGATCGTGTGCCTCACAGCCTATACCTATCCCGTCGCCCGCCTGCTCGATCCGCATGTCGACCTGCTCCTGGTCGGCGACAGCGTCGCCATGGTCTTGCACGGCCACGCCACGACGCTGGGCGCCTCGCTGGAGATGATGATCGCCCACGGCCAGGCCGTGATGCGTGGCTCGGCCAATGCCTGCGTGGTGGTCGATATGCCGGCGGGCAGCTATGAGACCTCGCCGGCGCAGGCCGTGGCGGCGGCGAGGCGCATTGTCGAGGAAACAGACTGCCAGGCCGTGAAGCTCGAAGGTGGCGTCGACATGGCCGCCCAGATCGCGGCCATCGTTGCCGAAGGAATACCAGTGATGGGTCATATCGGGCTGCAGCCGCAGTCTGTGGAAAAGGACGGCGGCTACAAGATCAAGGGCCGCACCCGGGACAACATCGCTGCCCTGTTGCGCGATGCGGAGGCGGTGGAAAAGGAAGGCGCCTTCGCGGTCGTCATAGAGGGCACGATGGAGGCCGTGGCCGCGAAGTTGACCCGTCACGTTTCCATACCGACCATCGGTATCGGCGCCAGCGCCGACTGCGACGGCCAGATTCTGGTGATCGACGACATGGTCGGCATGACCGTCGACCGCGTACCGAAATTCGTCAAGGAATACGCGGACTTGCGCAGCGTGATAGCAGATGCGGCGGCGCGCTACGCGGCCGACGTGCGCAGCCGCGCCTTTCCCGGCCCCGACCACGTCTTCACGACGGCATCCGGCAAGGACGAGACATGAACGCTCCAATCGTCGCCGACAGCGTCGCCGCTCTTCGCGTACAGGTCCGGAACTGGCGCCTAGCCGGACTCAGGGTCGCCATGGTGCCGACCATGGGCGCGCTGCATGACGGCCATATCTCACTGGTCAGGATCGCGCTCGAACGGGCCGACCGCTGCGTCGTCTCGATCTTCGTCAATCCGACCCAGTTCGCGCCAACGGAGGATCTCGACAAGTATCCGCGCCAGCTGACGCGCGATCTCGAGCGGTTGCGGGAGGCAGGCGCTCATCTCGCCTTCACGCCAAGCGTGGCGGAAATGTACCCGACCGGCTTCGCCACCAAGATCTCGGTGGGCGGCCCCTCCTCCGGTCTCGAGACCGACTTCAGGCCGAATTTCTTCGACGGCGTCGCGACCGTGGTCGCCAAGCTCTTCCTACAGGCGGCGCCCGATTGCGCGGTGTTCGGCGAGAAGGACTACCAGCAGCTTTGCGTCGTCAGCCAGCTCTGCCGTGATCTCGACCTGCCCGTCGAGATCGTCGGCGCGCCGACCGTGCGTGACGCGCACGGTCTCGCCATGTCGTCGCGCAATGCCTATCTGGGCGACGCCGAGCTCGACATCGCGCGCCAGCTCAACGCAATCCTGCGCCGAACGGCGGCGGCGCTTTCGGCCGGCGCGGATGAAGCCGACGCCATCGAAGATGCCACGAAGGCTGTCATCTCCGTGGGCTTCCGGAAGGTCGACTATGTCGCCGCCCGTGCGAGCGTCACGCTCGAACCCTGGCAGCAGAACCGCAACGGCCGTCTGCTCGCGGCGGCCTGGGTCGGCACGACGCGGCTGATCGACAATGTGGAGATTCCCTCCGCCTGAGCGCTCGCTGCCGATCGGCTGCCTATCCGCAGGGTGTCGCCACTGCGCTCCGCGACGCCTACTCTTCCGACGGCATATGCAGATACATCGACTGGATGCCGACGCGGCCAGGACCGGTGAAGCGATTGACGACGAAATTCATGGCGGCGCCGAAGAAGCCGCTGGAAAGCTTGTCGATCCTGGTGTCCATCCTCACCGAGGCATCCTTGAACAGCCAGCCGCCCGGTTCGACGTCGATGGTTTCGCCAGGCGTCAGCACCTTTTCGAAGACGTTGCCGTAGCCGTGCAGCCAGACGATGCCGTCACCGGTCTCACCGCGGAAACGGTCGATGAAGAAGCCGCTCTGGCCGAACAGCATCGTTCCCAGCCCGCGCACCCGCTCGAAGCTGTAATCGACGCTGGCGGTGGCGGCGAGGAACTGATGCTCGCGCACCTGGATCTCCTCGCCGCGCCGGAGATGGATTGGCACGATATGGCCGGGTCCGTCGCGGCTGAAGGCGATGACGCCCGGCCCGGAGGCCTCGGTGACGAAGATCTGCATGCCGGCGATCATCCGCTTCAGCGCGCCCCTCAGCGACTTCAGGCCGATGGTGATGGTGGTGTTCTTCCAGAGCAGGATGTGGTGCTCGAAATAGACCGGCATATTGGTCACATCGACCGACAGCACGGGCACCAGTTCCCCGGCGACGTGATAGGTCACGCCGCCAAACGTCTCGTCCGACACTTCGGTCGGCATCAATTCCGGCAGGCTCGGCATGTTGTCCCCCTCGGCGGGCGGCGCCCCTTGCCTCGTGGCGGGTGCGGACGCTGCGGGAAACAGGTTTGATCAGGCGGATCGGCGCGATCAAATCAAAACCGCGCGATGATCGGGCGTGCCCGACCTAGCCGAGCCGTTTTTCCATGATGAGCGCGGGCAATCCCGAATTGCCGCCGCAATCGGCGGTCCTCCCCCTCCGGCGGAACCCGTTCGCTTCGTAAAAGGCGATCGCCGCGGCATTTGCTTCCTCGACCTCGAGGCGCAGCGTATCCATCTCCGGAAAACTGGCTTCGACTTCGTCAAGCAGCGACTGGCCAATCCCCTGCCGCTGGCAGGCCGGATGCACGTAGAGCTGGTTCAGAAAGACGATCTTCGGGTCGGTGGTCGCGGCGGCGAACGCCATGCCGCCGAGCCGCTTGCCGTCGTCAGCAACCAGGAACTCGGAATTCGGCCGCGTCAGCCGCGCCTTGAGCGAGGCGATCGAATGCCAGTCGTCGGTGATCGCCGTAACCCGCTCGGCGCCGTAGATGGCGTCATAGGTCGCATGCCAGGTCTCGACGAGCAGCGCGCGGACCGCAACAAGATCGCGCTCGCTGGCGGTACGGACGAACATCGCCCTATTCGATGCCCAGCTTGGCCTTGACGAGGTCGTTGACCGCCTGCGGATTGGCCTTGCCGCCCGTCGCCTTCATCACCTGGCCGACGAACCAGCCGGCCATGGTCGGCTTGGCGCGCGCCTGCTCGGCCTTGTCCGGGTTGGCGGTGATGACCTCGTCGACGGCCTTCTCGATGGCGCCGGTGTCGGTGACCTGCTTCATGCCGCGGCTCTCGACGACCTGGCGCGGATCGCCGCCCTCGTTCCAGACGATCTCGAACAGGTCCTTGGCGATCTTGCCTGAAATGGTGCCTTCCTTGATCAGATCGAGCACGGCGCCCAGCTGCTCAGGCGAAACCGGAGCATTTTCAATATCTTTTCCGGCCTTGTTCAGCTGGCCGAGGAGATCGTTGATAACCCAGTTGGCGGCAAGCTTGCCGTCACGCCCCGCCGCCACCTTCTCGAAATAATCGGCGATCGGCTTTTCCGAAACCAGCACCGAGGCGTCATAGGCTGACAGGCCGAGCACATCGACCAGCCGAGCCTTCTTGTCGTCGGGCAGTTCCGGCAGGTCCTTGGCGAGCGCGTCGACATAGGCCTGGTCGAACTCCAGCGGCAAAAGGTCAGGATCCGGGAAATAGCGATAGTCATGCGCCTCTTCCTTGGAGCGCATGGAGCGCGTCTCGCCCTTGTTCGGGTCGAACAGGCGCGTCTCCTGGTCGATTTTGCCGCCATCCTCGAGAATGGCGATCTGCCTGCGCGCCTCATATTCGATGGCCTGGCCGATGAAGCGGATCGAGTTCATGTTCTTGATCTCGCAGCGCGTGCCGAACGCGCCGCCCGGACGGCGCACCGAGACGTTGACGTCGGCGCGCAGCGAGCCTTCGTCCATGTTGCCGTCGCAGGTGCCGAGATAGCGCATGATCGAGCGCAGCTTGGTGACATAGGCCTTGGCCTCGTCGGCCGAGCGGATGTCGGGCTTGGAGACGATCTCCATCAGCGCGACGCCGGAGCGGTTGAGATCGACATAGGACATGGTCGGGTGCTGGTCGTGCATCGACTTGCCGGCATCCTGCTCCAGATGCAGGCGCTCGATGCCGACCTCGATATCCTCGAACTCGCCGTGGCGGTCGGGGCCAACCGAGACGATCACCTTGCCCTCGCCGACGATCGGCTGCTTGAACTGCGAGATCTGGTAGCCCTGCGGCAGGTCCGGATAGAAATAGTTCTTCCGGTCGAAGACCGACTTGTGGTTGATCGCGGCCTTGAGGCCGAGCCCCGTGCGGATAGCCTGCTTGACGCATTCCTCGTTGATGACCGGCAGCATGCCGGGCATCGCCGCGTCGACCAGGCTGACATTCGCGTTGGGCGCCGCGCCGAACGACGTCGAGGCGCCGGAGAAGAGCTTGGCCTGTGAGATCACTTGCGCATGCACTTCGAGCCCGATGATGATCTCCCAGTCGCCCGTGGCGCCGGAGATCAGGCGTTTCGCGTCGGGGGTGCGGGTGTCGATGATGCTCATGGAGGCTATGTACCTAGAAATTCGCGGATATGCATGAGGCGCATATTTGGATGCGAAACTTCGCTAGTGCAAACCGCCCTGCGAGACAAGCGTAAAGCCCACGCGCTGGCCTTTTCCGCTACGTTCGCCTGACCTGGCAAGCGAGGCAGGGCGGAAAAACCTGAAACCCCGTGCCGCGAGGTCTCGCGGCGGCTTTTGTTGTTTTTCCCGGGACTTTATCCAATGGACATTTCGCGCAGCGCATGACCCCGAAAATCGGAACCGATTTACGGAAAGGAGCATGCTCCAACCAAGAGGGCCACAGCGTCCTTTTGCGCGTCCAAGAGGACGCGCGGCGCTGTGGGGAAAAGCCGCCTATAGGACACTCCTTCTAATGGAGAGTGGATGTCCACTTACGCTCACTCCCGGTGAAGCCGTATCGAAATTGAAAAGAACGAGAGCAGGAACATCGCCTCCGTCCAGTGCCTGACCCGCGACGGCTGGCGCTATCCTGGCTTCGACCTGGAGCTCTTTCGAAAACTAAGGCGCAAGAAAGCGGGATCTTCGACGGTTGTTACCGCATCACCCGACGCGGGCTCCAACTCGTCCGTGCCGAGTTCGACAACCGATAGGGCGCACTACGCCGCCGGCTGGGAGCCGGCGGCTGTTGCCGCTCAGGCTGTGGCGATGTAGGCCTTGATCTCCTCGGCTTCGCGCTCGACGTCCTCGATGCGTCGCTTGACCACGTCGCCGATGGAGACGATGCCGTCGAGCAGGCCGTTTTTCTCCACCGGCAGATGGCGGAAGCGGCCTTTCGTCATGATCTCCATTACCTCGTTGACCGTGTGGTTTTCGTTGCAGATCTTCACCTTCGGCGTCATCGCCGAGCGCACGGCGATGTCGAGTGCGGCGGCGCCCTCCCTCGCCACGACCCTGACGATGTCGCGCTCCGAGAGGATGCCGACGATCTTTCTGTCGCCATTGGTGATGACGAGCGCGCCGATCCTGTGCTCGGCCAGCATGCGAATGGCCTCGCTGAGTTTCTCATTGGGCCCGAGCGTGAACACGTCATGGCCCTTGCTTTCAAGAATTGCCTTAACCGTCATGGCGTCCTCCACTGCCTTTGACGCCGGCTCCCCGCCTCAACCGGCTTTTGAGCCCCTGCGCCCCTAGGAAGACACCGGGTGCTTAGGCAACATCGTGCGCCGTGATTGGTTGCTTTTCAAGTGCGCCTAAGGACTAGGCGCCAGCCAGCCGCGGTCGAAGAAACGCAGTCCGAAGAAGCCGGCGATGAAGCCACCAATATGGGCTTCCCAGGCGATCTGGCCATCAACGCCCGGCGCGAAGCCGAGCAGGCCGGTGGCCAGATTGATCACCATCCAGACGCCAAGAAAGGTCATGACGCCGCGCGAGCGCGACACGGCCGAAATCGGCAGGGGCTCGCCGGCGAAGGCCGCCCTGCCAGATGACCGGTCGATGCGGAAGCCATATCGGGCGGCCGCGCCCATCATGCCGGAAATCGCCCCCGATGCACCGACGAGCGGCACCTCGCCGTAGGGATGCAGCACCCAGAACAGAACAACCGAAGCCAGCCCGGTCACCGCATAGAATATGGCGAAACGCAGCGCGCCGAGGCGATTGGCGAGCGGAGAGCCGAAGGCCGCAAGCCAGATCATGTTGATGGCAACGTGGGCAATGCCGCCATGCATGAACGCATAGGTGAATGGACGCGTGAACAGGAACCAGTCGAAGCCATATTTGCCGGTGTAGAGCACCGGAATGAAGGCTCCGTCGTAGAGCAGCGTCATGTTCTGCGTATCGTCCAGGACATATTGCTGCAACAGAAAGACAGCCGCGCAGATGCCGATCACGGCCAACACCACCGGCGGCAGGTTGAACACCGGTTCGCGGCGCCCCGGCTCGGGAGCCTCGTCCGGCGGCGGTTCGGTTTCAGCGGGGCTTACCGGTTCGCTCATGCGCCTTCGCGGGTTTGGGAATTGAGTTTCGGCGAGCATGTAGATCACGCCCGTTCGAATCACAAACGGCTAATCGCCACAGCGTCCCGGCCGAAGGGGCGAATCAGAACAGGGTCGAATCAAAAAAAGGCCGTCCAGGATTTCCCTGAACGGCCTGCCGAGTCCCCTGCTCCCCGTAAACTCGTGACTGAAGTGCTGTCGATCGCTACTGAAACGACCGTTTTGGAGTGACTTTTGTGTGCCACGGGCCTCGGCGGCGCGCAATGTAAACCATTTGTTAACCTTAACGACCCCGAGGCGTGAACAAACGTTAACGATACTGGCACGCATCCTGCTCCGCACCGCATGAAGGTCATCGGAGGGCGCCCTGTCTGTTCGCCGATGGGACATCAAAAGACAGATTGTGCGGAGCGGAATCGAAATGAAAGAAAAAGGATCGATCGCGCTGTTCCAATATTGGAACCAGTTGCGTGATGGCCGCCTCGCCCCGAAGCGATCGGAAGTGGAGCCGGCCGACATCAAGTCGCTTCTGGCCGATACCTTCATCCTCGAACGCGACACGCGCGGCGAAGCAGTGTTCCGGCTGGCCGGCACGAGGCTCTGCGCCTATTACGGGCGCGAACTCAAGGGTTTCTCGTTTCCTTCGCTGTGGCGTGAGAAGGACCAGCGGCTGGTATCGCGGCTCATGCAAGGCGTTTTTGACCAGAAGTCGGTTCTGTTCATGACTTACGAGGGATTCAGCCGCAACGGCCGCACCAACAAATTCGAGCTCGTGGCGCTGCCGTTGGATGGGGGGCACGAGAATCCGCGCTGCCTTGGCATTATCAGCACCGCTGAAAAGCCGTTCTGGCTTGGCGCCGACCCGCTCGCCGACGCGCTTATCGACACGGTCCGGGTGATAGATCCCGACAAGGAACCGATGTTCCTGAAGAACCGGCCAGCGATCGAGGTTCCCTCACTCGTTCCATCCGAATTCGATCCCCCGGAAACCATTTCGGCGCTCGGCCGCGTGCGCCGCATCCGCCACCTCGTCGTCCTCGACGGCGGACGTCACGAATGAGCTTGGCCGCGCGGGATTTTCCCCTCCCTCGAGGCTGATTTTTCCGCGTCGCGCGTGTCTCCAGGCCCGGGCTTTCGCGGCCGATTTTTCCCGTTTGTTAACCTGCTTCGCTGTAGTTTTTCGGGCGAAATTCCACGCATCTTCGCGCGGAATGCCAATGGGGTGTAGGCAGTCATGAGGTCAGCGGCGGTAGAATTTGCACCGTCACGAGCTGAGCGGCGCAACTTTCAGCGTGTCCGGGTCAAGATTTACGGGCGCTTCATGCTGGAAGACCGCACCGAGCATCCATGCCAGGTGATCGACATGTCGCCCGGCAACGTCGCGCTGCGCACCGACCGTATCGGCATGCCGGGCGAGAAGGTCATCGCCTATATCGACCATATCGGCCGTGTCGAGGGCATCGTGACGCGCACGTCGCAGGACGGTTTCGCAATGACCGTCATCGCTTCCGATCGCAAGAAGGACAAGCTTGCCGCGCAGCTCACTTGGCTTGCCAACAAGCATGAGCTGGACCTGCCTGAGGATCGTCGCCACGAGCGCGTGGCGCCGCGCAATCCGATGAGCGTCCTGCAGCTCACCGACGGGCGCCAGTATCAGTGCCGCATCATCGACCTGTCGCTCTCGGGTGCGGCGATCGAGATCGACGTCAAGCCGGCGATCGGCATCCAGGTCATGCTTGGAACCATGCGCGGTCAGGTGGTGCGCCATTTCGAGGACGGCGTCGCCATCGAATTCGCGGTCATTCAGCGGCCGGAAACGCTCGACCAGGAATTCAACGCGCCGCGGTCATAGAGGGCGAAGGCGTCGAGCTTACACTTTCCTGAAGTTGCTCACACGCGGGCTCATCCCGCAAGCGAAGCAAACCGGCCCTTAGCGGCCGGTTTTTTGTTGCCCGGTTTTGGCCGGCCGCCCCCCCCGCCGGGGCCTCGCAAATCTGAATAACCCAAGATCACGATAGTTCAACTTTTATGCTTATTCTACTGGCGTTTTACTCAATGTCTGCTTCGGGTTTTTGCGTCAAATAAATCCCAACGTGGCACAGTCTCCTCAAACGGGGAGACTACAACAATGAAAATGACGAGGGGCAAGCTGTTGCTTTTGGCAATGGCGATGCAGCTTTCCGCCTGGGGCACGGCAAGCGCGGGACCGGTTTTCATGCATACGGGCGGTCGCACCACTCAGCCGGTCGGTCACTATGATTTCTGCCAGCGCATTCCGGTCGAATGCAACGAGCGGACGCCGAAAGGACCGCCGGTCGAACTGACGCGCAAGCTGTGGGCGACGATCATCAACATCAACAATTCGGTCAACACCCGCATCAAGCCGCGCACCGATTTGGAGAATTACGGCGTCGAGGAATATTGGGCCTACCCCGACAATGGCTATGGCGACTGCGAGGATTATGGTCTGGAGAAGCGCCGTGAGTTGATGGCCGCCGGCATCCCGGCCGGCGATCTGTTGATGACGGTGGTGCGCCAGCCGAATGGCGACGGCCATGCCGTGCTCACCGTGCGCACCAGCCTCGGCGAGTTCATCCTCGACAATCTCGAGCCGAAAGTGCTCGCCTGGAACGACACGGTCTACACCTATCTCAAGCGTCAATCGACTGAGAATTCAGGCGTTTGGGTGACGATCAACGACGGCCGCGAGGATGCGGTCGCCAGCGTCCGCTAAGGCGCCAAAGCGATCGGGCACGCCGCGCTGAGGCGGTGCGGCGGGCCCAGGAAGAAAGCCCGGTCGAGTCCCCACC
>SAPZ01000034.1 GCA_004020875.1 Mesorhizobium sp. | reverse complement strand
CTTGCCGAGATCGCCGGCGTCGGCCTTTCCGCCGATGCCTTCCACATCGCCGCGCCATCTGTCGAGGGGCCAGCGTCGGCGATGCGCGCCTGCCTTGCCGATGCCGGGCTGAATGCCGAGGACGTCGACTACCTCAACGCGCACGGCACCGGTACCAAGAGCAATGATCAGACTGAAACGGCGGCGATCAAGCGTGTGTTTGGAAACCACGCTTATTCGATGTCCATCTCTTCCACCAAGTCCACGCACGCGCATTGCCTCGGCGCAGCGAGCGCGCTTGAAATGATCGCCTGCGTGATGGCAATCCAAGAGGACGTCGTGCCGCCGACCGCCAACTATCGCGAGCCAGATCCCGCTTGCGACCTCGACATCACGCCCAATGTGCCGCGCGAGCGCAAGGTGCGCGTCGCCATGAGCAACGCCTTCGCCATGGGCGGCACGAACGCAGTTCTGGCATTCAGGCAGGTGTAGAAGCCATGCAAGACGCCTCATTTGAGGTCACCTGTCGTATCTAGCTGCTTGCCGGACCACTATGTGAAGCGAGCGCTATTGGCTGCCTCTGCGATGCGGGAATTGGCAGCGGACGTCTCACGATCAAACAGGCATCTGCTTGTAGAATTCTTTTAATCGTGAAGCGGCGCGAGTGCGCTATCCGTTGAGGTGAGCAAGGCCGGCGCCCTGGGTGAGCTCTGGTGTCGGGTGGTGGAAAGTACAGGGGGAGCTGTGTGGCCACCTCTTTCTCGGCCTCGACGATGTGCGAAGGAGCCTGTGCGGCGAACGGGCCGACGCCCCAGGCTCAGAACCTGGGCGAACCTAACTCCCGCCAAAGGACAGCCCAGAGCTGGATACACGAAAAAGATACTGAACCCGCGAATCAGATTCTGATCAATCGTCGTGCCTGAGCTCCGCTCGGGCTCTTACGGAGATAATCGAGCGGCCCGGCAACGGCCGCGCGTGCCGCGGGCGTGAGCTTTGCGCTTCGTCAGAAGTGCCTCGAGCGTGACGACGATAATTGACCAGCCATATGGAACGCATTCGCCCAGTTATCCAAAGCGTGGATACCTTTCATCTAAACAAAGGATTTTACCGTTTTTGCTGCAGGTCCCATAGAAGCGCTTCAAGTTGGAAAGATAGGTAGTTCCGATGGTTGCGTTGGATCCGAGGAGCATCATCTGGTGTGCGGGGCGTACAAAGTCAGTCGCATCTGCATTGCGGCTTGGTCTTTCGGCGGTCTCCACAAGTTACGCCCCGTTGGGGCGACGCCAATTATTTAACCAATGCTTGGACATTTATCTCAACCGGACAGCTACAAGGTGAGGTCTTCCATGCGCCCGAATGTCGAGTGGAAGTTGTGCTGGGAAAATGAGTTGCAACTGGCCGACCATGTCGAACTCTCCGACTTTTTTCGAAAGACCTATGGACGGACTGGCGCCTTCAACGCGGAGCCATTCGAAGGCGGCCGCAGTTGGGCCGGCGCGAGGCCGGAATTCCGCGCAATCGGCTACGACGCGCATGGGGTAGCGGCTCACATCGGCATGCTGCGGCGCTTCATCAAAGTTGGCGAGGTCGACTTGATCGTCGCTGAATTGGGCCTGTACGCGGTTCGTCCGGATCTTGAAGGGCTCGGAATCGGTTTTTCGATGCGCGTGGCGTACCCAGTGCTCCATCAGTTGGGTGTTCCATTCGCTTTCGGCACGGTTCGGCACGCGCTGCGAAACCATGTCGAAAGATTCTGCAGAGCCGGCCTCGCGAACATTGTGTCGGGCGTTCGCGTACGGTCGACCCGTCCAGACGTGCATCCCGACCTGCCGCCCACGCGCCTGGAAGACGTACTCGTGTTGGTTTCGCCGATCGGACGCTCGATGGACGAGTGGCCGTCCGGTACCCTGATCGACCGGAACGGTCCGGAACTATGAAGCCTCTGGACTACATATGCGAAGGGCAGAGTGACAATGCCGATGGCATTGCAGAGCGCAGCGTCTATCTGACGTTTGACGACGGTCCCAATTCATTTTTCACACCGCAGATACTCAATGTGCTGGCGCAACATCAGGTGCCGGCGACCTTCTTCGTTGTTGGGGCCTACGCGGCCGACGAGCCGGAACTCGTTCGCCGAATTATTACAGACGGGCACGGTATAGCCAACCACACGATGACTCATCCGGACCTGGCTAAATGCGGGCCCGTCGAAGTCGACCGCCAGATAGTTGAGGCAAACAGAGTCATAGGGATGGCTTGCCCGCAGGCCATGGTTCGGTACTTTCGTGCACCGTATGGCATCTGGACCGAAGAAGTAATCGCTGCATCAGCGGGTGCGGCATTGGCGCCCGTCCATTGGTCCATTGATCCACGCGACTGGTCTCGCCCCGGCGTTGACGCCATCGTCGACAGAGTGCTCGCCGATATCCGGCCGGGCGCAATCGTGCTGTTGCACGACGGGTGCGCTCCCGACGAATTGCAACCAGGCAATCAAGCCAGTCTGCGCGACCAGACGGTGACAGCGTTGTCACGCCTAATTCCAGAATTGCACGGCCGCGGATTTGTAATCCGATCACTTCCTCAACATCCCTGAACAAACAGAGATCCTATGGACCTTCTCACCACAGCCAGTACTGTTGCCGTTTCGTCTTATGCGGTGCTCTCGACTGTTTACAGAGGCATGCAAGCGGTCTACTCCCAACCGGAAAATGTTACGCCGCCGTCGGAAAGCTTGTTCGGATCCGACCGTTGGCCGAGCGTGGATGTCATCATCCCCTGCTACAATGAGGACCCGCGCACACTCGCGGCGTGTTTAGCTTCCATCGCAATTCAAGATTACGCCGGAACATTTCAGGTCTATCTGGTTGACGACGGTTCTGGAAATCGTAATGCCGTCATCCCGGTACATCACGCCTACGAGGGCGACCCGAGATTCAATTTCATTCTGCTCCGCGAGAATGTTGGCAAACGCAAGGCGCAGATCGCCGCCATCCGCCGCTCATCTGGAGATTTCGTGCTCAGCGTCGACTCTGACACGACACTTGCGTCCGACGTGATCACGAAGCTTGCAGTAAAAATGCGGGATCCCATGGTCGGAGCGGCCATGGGCCAGCTGACGGCATACAACCGCAGCGACACTTGGTTGACCCGATTGATCGATATGGAATACTGGCTGGCTTGCAATGAGGAGCGCGCGGCGCAAGGTCGCTTTGGTGCGGTCATGTGCTGCTGCGGCCCATGTGCAATGTACCGCCGGTCTTGTCTCCTTTCTCTGCTGGATCAATACGAGACGCAGCTGTTCAGGGGGAAACCAAGCGACTTCGGTGAAGACCGTCATCTTACGATCCTCATGCTGAAAGCAGGCTTTCGAACCGAGTACGTTCCAGGTGCCGTCGCGGCGACAGTCGTTCCGGACAAGATGGGACCTTATTTGCGCCAACAACTCCGCTGGGCACGGAGCACTTTCCGGGACACGATGCTTGCGCGAGGTCTACTGCGTGGCCTGGATCGCTATCTAACTTTGGATGTGATGGGAGAGAATCTCGGCCCATTGTTGCTCGGCATCGCGGTAGTAACGGCGCTCGGTGAGCTACTATTTTCACATACAGTAAATTGGTGGACGGTGCTGGCTATTGTCACCATGACCATAATCAGATCTACGGTGTTATCTTTCCGCACTCGGCAGCTTCGATTCATCGGCTATTCAATGCACGCGTTAATCAGGATATTCCTGTTGATCCCCTTGAAGGCTTACGCCCTGTGTACATTGAGCAATAGCGATTGGCTGTCGCGTAAAAGTGTTCCCCTGCCCAACAGAAGCACAAAGGAAATCACAAGCGCGACGCCGCTTGCCGGAGCAAATGCTGCGGGCAATTCTGGAATTGCGGAGTCACTTCATACTGCAGATCTTTCGCTCACAGCTGGTGAAGTCTGACGGCCTTGCAGCGCCGGGTGACCGAGTAAGTTGTGTCAGTCGACACGTGGTGAAGCTTGTCGAGTTACCTATGGTCAGAACGGGAACTATCTGGAAGCGACACGTGGCATCTTGACGTTAATTCTTTGGCGGAAGCGATACACGCGTCGCTCCGGCCGCGACTTTCCAAAGGTGCCATCTCAAGGCGGTGGCCTGCTCTGAACCAGATTCGTAAGTAAGCTGCCGGTGGCCAATCGGACTCATTCCGCTTGAGATAGACGCATGTCCAATGTAGCAATCGACCTTACCGGCGTAACCAAATTATTCGGAAACAAGCTCGTTGTGGACGGGCTGTCCTTCACCGTTGCATCGGGAGAGTGCTTCGGTCTGCTGGGGCCGAACGGCGCAGGCAAGAGCACGATTGCGCGTATGCTCCTCGGTATGACCCGGCCTGACGCGGGTGATATAACAGTCCTCGGTCTACCAGTGCCGGCACGCAGCCGCTTGGCCCGCAAGGGCATAGGCGTGGTCCCGCAGTTCGACAATCTCGACCTGGAATTTACGGTACGTGAGAACCTGTTGGTGTTCGGGCGCTACTTCGGCATGAGAACAAGAGAGATCAACGCCGTCATCCCACGGCTCCTCGAGTTCGCTCGCCTTGAGAGCAAGGCGGATTCACGTGTCGGCCTGCTATCCGGCGGGATGAAGCGGCGCCTGACGCTGGCACGTGCTCTGATCAACGACCCCCAGTTGCTTGTGATGGATGAGCCCACGACCGGCCTCGACCCGCATGCCCGCCATCTGATCTGGGAGCGACTTCGTTTCCTGCTGGCGAGCGGAAAAACGATCATTTTGACCACCCATTTCATGGAAGAGGCTGAGCGGCTTTGTGATCGGCTGTGTGTTCTCGAGCGGGGACGCAAGATCGCCGAGGGCAGTCCTCATGCGCTGATCGACGAGTACATTGGGTGCAACGTGATCGAGATCTTCGGCGGCAATCCACAGGAGCTGATTTCGCTGATCAGGCCGTACGTTCAGCGTATCGAGGTAAGCGGCGAGACGCTCTTTTGCTATGCGCCTGATCCGGAGGATGTGCGCATCCAGCTTCGCGGTCGAGCGGGTCTGCGTATTCTGGAGCGTCCACCCAGTCTGGAGGACGTTTTCTTGCGGCTAACCGGACGTGAGATGGAGAAGTGAGCAATGGGTGAACGTCTTGCGGCCGCTCTACCCGCCAACGCCTGGAACTGGATCGCGGTGTGGCGCCGCAATCATTTGGCATGGAAGAAGGTGGCATTTGCTTCAATGCTCGGCACCCTTGCTGATCCGATGATTTACCTTTTCGGGCTCGGCACTGGCCTTGGACTGTTGGTAGGCCGCATCGAAGGTGCATCCTACATCGCTTTTCTGGCAGCCGGCATGGTTGCGACAAGCGCGATGACAGCATCGACCTTCGAAACAATTTACGCGGTTTTCGGTCGAATGCGCGATCAGGGCACTTGGGAAGCAATCTTGCACACACAACTTACCCTCGGCGACATCGTTCTCGGTGAATTGACCTGGGCAGCCACAAAGGCCTTTCTGGCCGGTACGACAATTGCGATTGTTGCCGCCGCGCTAGGTTATGCCGCGTGGACGTCGGTTCTCTACGTGCTGCCGGTCATCGCTCTCACCGGGTTCGCCTTTGCGAGCCTGGCCATGCTCGTCATCGCGCTCGCGCCCAGTTATCACTATTTTATTTTCTATCAGACGCTTGTCATCACACCTATGCTGTTCCTTTCGGGCGCGGTTTTTCCAGTCGGCCAATTGCCAGGAGTGTTTCAGCAGATTGCGGCCTTCTCGCCGCTGGCGAATTCTATCGATCTAATCCGTCCGGTGATGCTCGGCCGCCTGGGCGACAATGTAGGGCTGCATATAGGCGCACTTTGCATGTTCGCTGTATTGCCTTTTTTTGTGTCGGCTGGACTGTTTCATCGACGACTAATGCGTTGACGCTTACCTACGCCCATCAACGAGAAGGAGGTCCGCAATGCCGGATTGCAAACTGCCCACAGCGGCCCGGAGGCATGCGTGTGCCAGGAATCGCGAGTGGTACAACAACGCCGAAGCCGGGCGCCACCCAGCCGCTGCAGGCACGCGCCCATCTTCGCGACCACACCTCGGAGTACAGGCTGGGTGGTGAGGCGCGGACCCACCCGGAGCGTTCAAGCGATAGCAGCCAAGCTTCTTGTGCGCGTCCCCAGACCGTCGCGGCCATTATTTAGTTGGATACACATGCAATGACCCACAACGAACCAACTCCTGAGCCTTTTGTGATCCTTGCTATGCCAAGGACCGGAACACACTATTTAGAAGAATTGCTAAACGAGCATCCGACCGTTTTGAGTAACGGTGAGTTGCTAAACGAATATGATCCCAATTGGCCCAGCACGGATCGCCTGCTAGGCACGGATCGCGAGCTTCTTGAGCTTGCCTATGTGCGCTGCCCTATGCGCGACTACAAGAATGTGACGCATCTTGGCTGCAAGATCAATGAACCTCAGTTTCGCGAGCGTCCAGCATTCTTTGCGGAATTAGCTCGTTGGCCAGCACTCAAGGTCATCCTCGTTGTTCGCCGAAACGTATTGGAATCGCTCCGTTCCTTTGTGCAGGCCAGGGAAAGCGGTCAGTGGCTGAAGTTCAGCTCGGACAACGATACCGCTCGGCCACCGAGCGTCAGGTTGTCAATCGCTGACTGTGAGGCTTATTTCAAAGCCGCCGACGATTTTCACGCTCGCGTTATGGACTCCTTCACGTCGACCAACCTGCTTGTAATGGAATACGAGAGCCTTCTTCATGAACCTGCCCAATGCTTGGGAGCGGTTTGGGATTTCCTGGGCGTTCCAGCGCTTGAGCCATCAGATAACGCCATCCTGCAGCGCCAGGAAACGCGACCGCTGGATCAAACGGTGGAGAACTTTGACGAGTTGCGGATTCACTTCGCACGCGGACCTTATTCAAGATTTTTTGACCTCGGAGATTCGATGCGCTCCTACGCTTAATCGCTTGTCCCGCGTGCTCTGATGGGCGTGTAGGATATCCTACAGTTTGCGCGCATTCCGTCGCAAAACTGACCAACCAAAGTCACCAAGACGACAGATATCGGCCGGCATTCGATCTGCGGCGAACATCAAAGGCACGGCCGCAAGGCGACCTGGTCAATTCCCTCTCTGGCGAAGCACTTCTTCACGCGATCTTTGGCGAGCCTTGAGTGCAAATTCCGGCAAAGGTGGAGGGTTCCAGTGCGCAACCCGCACCAATCTCGCTGGACGGGACAGGCCTCCAGTTGGCACGGCGCTTGCTCCGAGATGACAGCAGCGCTCGACCGGAGCGCAGCATGGGAGAAGGAGGAGCCCCCACCCCGATCCGGTCAGGGAGAGAGAAACGGTGTTGGTTCCAAAAGTCCCCCGCGCGATCGCAGCGCCCCGCAAGCGCCATTTTGCCCGGACCTACGTGCAGGTGCTTGCCGCCATAGTCCTGGGTGCCGCAATTGGCTATCTCTATCCGGAAACCGGCCAGAGCCTGAAGCCGCTCGGCGATGCCTTCATCAAAGTCGTCAAGATGATTATCGCACCTGTCATCTTCCTGACAATTGCGACCGGCATTGCCGGCATGAGCGATCTGCAGAAGGTCGGCCGAGTTGCCGCCAAGGCGATGGTTTATTTCCTCACCTTCTCGACGCTTGCACTCGTTGTCGGACTGATTGTCGCGAATATCGTTCAGCCTGGCGCCGGCCTCAACATCGATCCGGCCTCGCTCGATGTCCAAGCCGTTAAGGGCTATGTGGCCACGGCTCACGAGCAGTCCGTGACCAGCTTCCTGATGAACATCATCCCGTCAACGATTGCCAGTGCCTTCGCGGAAGGCGACATCCTGCAAGTCTTGTTCTTCTCGGTCCTGTTCGGCATTGCTTTGGCGATGACCGGAGAGACGAGCAGGCCGGTCGTTACCTTTCTCCAGGCGCTTACCGCCCCCATTTTTAAGCTCGTCGGCATTCTGATGAAGGCTGCACCCATCGGCGCCTTCGGCGCAATGGCCTTTACGATCGGCAAATACGGTATCGGTTCGGTGGCCAACCTCGCGATACTGGTCGCGACGTTCTATCTTACCGCCTTCCTCTTCGTGTTCGGGGTTCTCGGCGCGGTCTGCCGCTACAACGGCTTCTCGATCTTTTCTCTTGTCCGCTACATCAAGGACGAACTGCTGCTTGTCCTGGCAACGTCCTCCTCGGAGGCCGCGCTGCCCTCGCTCATGGAGAAGATGGAGAAGGCCGGCGCCGCGCGTTCGGTCGTAAGTCTCGTCATCCCTACTGGATACTCATTCAATCTGGACGGTACCAATATCTACATGACGATCGCCGCCCTCTTCATCGCGCAGGCGACGAACACAGATTTGTCAATTGCCGATCAGATCCTCCTGCTGCTAATTGCGATGCTTTCCTCGAAGGGTGCGGCAGGCGTCACCGGCGCCGGCTTCATCACATTGGCCGCTACTCTCTCTGTCGTGCCGAGTGTTCCCGTTGCCGGAATGGCTCTAATTCTTGGCGTGGACCGCTTCATGTCGGAATGCCGCGCGCTGACGAATTTAGTCGGTAATGCGGTGGCATCGCTCGTTGTCGCTCGCTGGGAAGGCGAATTGGACCAGTCACGGATGGAAGCCGCTTTCCGCGGTTAGGGTTACATCAAACTGGCTCCCCGCAAGCAAAATCGCAACAGCGCGACGTGTAAGTCGCGGCCTTGCCACAACAGTCGAATTGCCAGCCTCCAAAGAGCGCTGGAAATAGAGTACTAACGCAGTGAGTAATACAACACCATGAAGCCCCTAAGCAAACGAACGGTTCACGGAAACTCATCTGGGTGCGCATGGAGCGCTGTTCGTCGAATGCGCTATCAACCGCCGGGTGTGGGAACTATTTCAGCTTGCCGCCCCAAGCCGTCGCGGGAGCGCACCGGATGATGGAGGACCGGCCGATCAGAATCGCTAGGGGAAAGCGCGTCACAATTGCCGATCTCGCCCGCGAAGCCGGAGTCAGCGTAGCAACAGTCGATCGGGTTCTGAACGTCCGCCTTCCGGTGCGAGAGGAGACCGCCCAGCGGGTCCATGCGGCCGCGCACGCGATCGGCTATCATGCTGCCGGTCTCATCAAACAGCGCTTGCAGCAGCACCTGCCGCACTACAAGCTGGGCTTCATCTTGAGAAAACCTACCCACGATTTCTACCAAGATTTCGCTCGCAAGATCGAAGAGTCGGTCAGTATGGCTAAATCCTTCCACGGCCTTCCGATCATCGAGTTCGCGCAGTCACATTTGCCGCGTGACCTGCTCCCGCTTCTTAAGGACCTTGGGAGCCGCTGCCAGGCGATCGCCATGGTGGCGGCCGATCACCCGAAAATCACAGCATCAGTCGAGGAGCTCAAGGCGAAAGGTATCCCGGTATTTTCGCTGCTATCCGACTTCGCCGATGGCGTGCGCGAGGGCTACATCGGCCTCAACAACAGCAAGGTCGGACGGACTGCCGCTTGGGTGTTTTCCAAGACCGCAAAACGGCCCGGCAAGGTGGCGGTGTTTGTCGGAAGCCATCGCTTCCAGGCGCATGCGACGCGGGAAACGGCCTTTCGTGCGTATTTTCGTGAGAACGCGCCAAAATTCGAGGTGCTTGATGCGCTCGTGAACCTTGATGAACGGCAGCTCACTTACGAAAAATTGCTGGATCTTATGCAGCGGGAACCAGAGCTCGTCGGCTTCTATATGGCCGGCGGGGGGATAGAGGGGGCAATTTCCGCGCTCCGAGAAGAGGGGAGCGGTCAGGATCTCGTCGCGATCGTGAGTGAAATGACGCCGCAGTCACGTGGGGCGCTTGCGGATGACATCTTGACGATGGCGGTCGGCACGCCAATGCGCCGACTTTGCCAGGAGCTGATAATGGCAATGGAGCGGGCCATCAAAGCCGGCGTCGCGGAGAGCCCGGGGCAGACATTTCTGCCGTTCGACATTTATCTTCCGGAAAATATTTGAGCTTGATGGATTTCTATCATGAGCGCCCATTTTCCTTTCACCGATGAAAGGAAAGCTCGATTGACTCGGCCGTCTCTGTCCGATCTGTGAACCGGCGTGGTTCCGTCTTGAAAGAAGCCGGATGCCGAAATGGCAGCCGCGCTTCATGGAAGGAAAGTCAAGCAATGCGCCAGGTATCGCCCCGCTTTGCACTCGATCACATGGCGGCGCCCCGCCTTGACGTCAGTGCGCTTTTCGCGCTTGCCCGTGACCAAGGCCTGACCGACGTCCAAATCCGTTACCCTCATTTCAGCAATCCTGTCGCACGCGGCATTCCGGCTGCGGACGTCCGGTTTGCCGCTACCGAAGCGGGCATCACGATCATCTCTGTCAACGCCTTGCAGCGGTTCAACGACTGGACTCCAACGCGTCAGGCCGAGGCAAGCAACCTCGCCGATTATGCGACGGCGTGCGGGGCGGAGACGCTCGTTTTGGTGCCGGCCAACCGCAGCTCGTGGCCCACCAATAGCGAGCGCCAGGACAATCTTCGTTTCGCTCTAAACGAGATCAAGCCAATCCTCCAGTCGCGGGGTCTGATCGGTCTTATCGAGCCGCTGGGTTTCCGAACCTGCTCGCTTCGATCAAAGAAGGAAGCGGCCGAGGCCGTTGCCGCGGTTGATGGCCAGTCCGTCTTTCGCCTCGTGCACGACACGTTCCACCACACCCTGGCCGGGGAGACATGCCTGTTCTGCGAGCTTACCGGCCTGGTGCACATTTCAAGCGTAAACGACCCGACCTTCTGGATTTACCCCGATCGCTTTCTTGCAGGTTCCGACAATGGCAGCCAGATTCAGGCGCTGCTGGATGGCGGCTACGCGGGACCTTTCTCGTTCGAGCTGGTCGAGGAAGTCCATTCTCTGGACGATCTCGCAGGCGCACTTGCCGCCAGCATCGACTTTATCCGGCGAGGGCTATTGTCGTCAGAGTAGATGGTGACAGGAGTAGTGACTATAGGTGCGCCTGAATTTTCCGTGGGTTCACAGCGGGACAGCCATCCGAGATGCCTCTTGCATCATTATCTCCCGCATCCAGATGCTTGCCGGATCGCTATTGTGGAGGGCCGGCCATTGGAGGGTCTCGGTGAATGTGGGAAATGGCAGCGGAAGTTCGATAACCCGCAGGGGGAACGTGTTTTCGAAATGCCTGACCAGCCGCAAGGGCATGGTCGCTATACGAGCTGTGCCGGACACCATAGGTGGAATCATGCTGAAGCCCTGCACGGCGACCTCGACACGTCTCTTAAGGCCATGCTCAAGCAAAAACCATTCCTCGATAGACGGCTTCATCGTACGCCCGAACCTGACCGCGACGTGCCTCATCGACATGTATCTCTCGAATGTAAGCTGCTGTGGCAGCTGCTTGTTTGTGGGACAGCCTACGCACACGAGCTTCTCGTCAAACAGCGGAACGCTTGAATGCACACTCGACGTGAACATATCCGGTAGAATTAGAAAATCGACGTCACCGCGCCGGAGAAGCTCATCGGGGCTATCGTCGACAGGCAGCAGTTCGAAGCTGACGGCGGGGGCTTCCCGTGCAATACGCTCCACAAGCTTTTCGAAAAACACGAGCGTGACGAAATCGGAAAGAATGATCCTGAAGAGGCGATCGGCTCGAGCTGGGTCAAACGGATCCGAAGAAATAATCGAGCACTGGATGTGCTGGAGAGCGTCGCGAACTGCGGGGGCAAATGCTGCCGCACGCGGGGTTAGAAATCGTTCGCGACCTCTTATCGTAAACAGTTCATCGCGGAAATAATCGCGCAGTCGGGCGACGGCCGCACTCATGGCGGGCTGACTCAGGTTGATCCTGCGTGCCGCCGCCGAGA
The DNA here is from genome assembly GCA_004020875.1 of Mesorhizobium sp. Taxonomy (GTDB): domain Bacteria; phylum Pseudomonadota; class Alphaproteobacteria; order Rhizobiales; family Rhizobiaceae; genus Mesorhizobium. Next base: position 41,882 of record SAPZ01000034.1, on the reverse strand, counting down.
GATTACGCTCCGTCAGGAGTGCGTCGAGCACAACGAGGAGATTTAGATCAAGTCCTTTGAAACGCATGTCATCAGCCATCCATGGGATGGATGCCTTTAACCGAAACAAACGACTTTAACAATTTAGCATTCTTGCAATCTTTTGTCGCAAAAAGTTTATGATGGATGACGTTAAGGTCCGACATATGAGCCGCGTGATCTGCCGAAGCGAGCAATCGTACGTACTGTGCAGGTCAGAGATTGGCGGTTTGAAATGCCGGGCCGATGGCGCCGGGCTATCAACCAGCGTCTTCGGCGGCCCCGACCTAGCAAGGCGTGGTCCGAGGCGACTGATGGGCGGTTTGATCCTAAGCTGCCGTGAGGCCTGTGTTGTATCGGCGAAGCCAATGCAGCAGTTCGGCAGCGTTTTTGAGAGCTGTTGTAGGCTCGGCCTAAGCCCATTGGCGCAAGCCTGTCTGAACGAAGCGCTTGGCCTTGCTGTTATCCGGTGGTGATCTGTGGTGCCTTTTCGTCCTGCCGTTCTTGTTTTGGAACGCCCTTATGGTGAGCCCATCCGGGACGTGGGGCACCGGGAGCACGAAGGTGCAGGCAGGCCGTCAATAGACCGTGGGCTGAGAGCCCGAGCTCGTTACATCGCCGCCCCTCGCGACTTTCCCGGAGGCGCTGCGAGCGCGGATCAGTAGATGTCGTGTTACCCGCCAGCTCCCGTCTTTGACCGAGCCAAGAAGGAGGAACGGGCATGCGCATCATCGGACTGGATATTCACCGCGCCTTCGCCGAAGCAGTGGCATGGGAGGATGGCAGGCTCAGGCGACTCGGCCGCGTCGACATGCGGCGCGATCTGCTGGCGGCGTTCGCCGCGAAGCTGTCGCCGAACGATGTCGGGGTGATCGAGGCCACCGGCAACGCGACGTCCGCTACGGCTGTGGTTGCGCCGCATGTGAAGAAGGTGGGGATCGGCAACCCGAAACAGGTGCGTATCATTGCCTATGCCAAGATCAAAACGACGATCGAGGCCGACGTTCTTGCGCAGCTCTATGCCAGCGGCTTCTTGCCAGAAGTCTGGATTGCGGACGAGCCGACGCAGGCTCTGCGTCGACAGGTGACACGGCGCAATCAGATTGTCCGACAGAGATCTCGATTGAAGACCGTCATCCAGTCGATCCTTCATAGCCACCTGATCCCGTCCTGCCCGCATGCCGACCTGTGCGGCGCCAAGGGTCGGACCTGGTTAATCGAGCAGGTCGTACCGCAGGACGAGCGCCTCGCGATCGATCGGCATCTGCGCGAGTTCGACCGATTGGGCGAAGACCTCCAGGTCATCGAACGCGATCTTGCCCGCTCGGCTCTCGAGGATGAAGGCGTGAAGCGGCTGATGACCATTCCCGGCGTCGACATCACCGTCGCGCTGGCGATGAAGGCGGCGATCGGCGACGTGTCGCGCTTCGACGATCCGCAGAAGCTCGTGACCTATCTCGGGTTGAACCCAAGCGTCCGACAGTCCGGCCAGGTCCGGCCTACCATGGGCGGATCACCAAGCAGGGCCGTGGTCATGCGCGCGGCATGCTCGTCGAGGCGGCCTGGGCGGCCGCTCGTGCTCCCGGACCGTTGCGAGCCTTCTCCCTGCGGCGTGCGAGCCCGGCGCGGACAGCATGTCGCGGCCGTGGCAACCGCACGCAAACTCTCTGTCGTGATCTGGCATCTGTTGATGAAGGGCGAGAGTTACGCGTGGGCTCGACCCTCCCTGCATGCCAAGAAGCTTGCGCGATGTGGAACTCAAGGCCGGGAGCAAGGCTGTGCGCGGCCAAAAGGGAGCCGCGCACGCCTACAACATAAAGAGCCACCGGGAAGAAGAGCGCCGCTGGGTGGAGCAGGCCGAGGGCGCCTATGCACGCCTCGCCGCCGGTTGGAACCCACGAGGTCCGAAGAGGGTAGGCACGGATGCCGCAAACGAGGCGCGACGATAGAAGCTGCGCGGCAGGGCTCTCATCTCGGACCCTGCTCTTCGCCACGCGGTCGTCCGTGCGCGACAGGAGAATAGCGCAGATTTATCAACAAGGCTCTTGTCGATCACATCAGTGGTCTTGGGCGCTGTACGGCCGGGTGAAGACTTTGCAGGTGGCCCGGAAAGCGTTTGACCTGTAGCGAAGCAATTGTCGTCATTACGCGCTCGACCCGGGCGCCCAGCTTGGCATAAGAGCTACGTGGCCTCAGGAAGCGTCGTCAATGCAGACCATGGACGAATTCCCAGCCGATGCCGAGATGCCGGTCGACCGTGCCTGTCGCCGTCCGGTGATGCGATGCCCCCGAGCGCATGAGTTCGCCCCGGATGCTCCCGGTCACGACGCACGGGTTCGGGTTCCAAGGCGCTCAGTTTGTTCGCGCCTAATCGGTGTAGGGCGCGGCAGAAATACGAGCGTGACGAAATCGGAAAGAATGATCCTGAAGCGGCGATTCGGTAGAGCCGGGTCAAACTATCCGACGAAATAAACGAGCACTGGATGGGCAGGAGAGCGTCGCGAACTGGAGGGCAAGAGCTCCCGGACGCAGCGTTAAGTTTGAATACCTCCGCGGACATGGTCGCGAGCTCATCGCGCAAATAATCGAGCAGCCGAGCGCCGGCCGCACTCATGACCGGCTGGGCTCGGTTAATCTTGCATGCCGCGCCCATGAGGTTGCGCTCTGTCGGGAGTGCGTCGAGCACAACGAGGAGATGTAGTTCACGACCTTTGAAACGCGTGGTCAACTATCCAAAGTGTGGATGCCTTTCATCGAAACAAACGATTTCATCAATGTTGTGGAATCCTGCATGGGCAGAAGCACCTGACGGACACCGATGCCCCACTGCCTCATGGCGTGGCGAGCGTCTTAAGAAACCGCCCGAAAGGAGATTTTTCATGCGCTCTACCGGGCAGTGGAGTGTTGGGAAAGGGAGTTGCAACTGACCGGCCATGTCAAACTGTCCGACTTCTTCCGAGCCTATGGACAGACTGGGAGACGCGCACGGTGTAGCGGCTCACATCGTCATACTGCACCTACGCCACACACCGGCCGGACCTGATCCGGCTTTATGAGCATTGGGCTTTGTCAGTCGCACAAGCGTGATGGCTATTTTCGCGAGGCGGCGCGCCTCAGGAACTGAGCCGCGTCCAGGTCGAAACGCGGGAAAGAAAGACAGGAAACAGAATGGCCGATCAATTCGCAACGGACGTCATTGCCCTGATCAAGAAACGCGCCGAGTCGGAGAGCGGTGAGGGAATGCCTGCGTCATTCGTCGGCGAGATAACAATCGCCACGGAACTGGACGCGCTCGGGTTCGATTCGCTGGGTTTGGCGGACGTCCTCTGGGATGTGGAACAGGCCTACGGCATCAAGATCGATATGAACACGGCCGATGCCTGGTCCAATCTCAAGAATGTCGGCGACGTCGTGGAAGCCGTCCGCGGCTTGCTTGCGAAGGAGGCTTGAATGGACAGGCGCGTCGTTATCACCGGAGTGGGCGGCCTGTGCGGACTGGGCACTGACGCCGCCTCTATGTGGAAAGAGATGCGCGAAGGCCGCTCCGCCATCGGCCCGCTCGCCAATTCCGAGCTTCATGACCTGGAGGGCATGACCGGCGCTGAGATCAAGGCGCTGCCCGAGCACGACATCGATCGCAAGCAGCTCGTCTCCATGGCCCGCTTCAGCTTGCTCGCCGTGCTTGCGGCGCGCGAAGCCATGCGGCAGGCCGGACTTTCCTGCGACGAAGGGAATGCCCATCGCTTCGGCGCTACAGTGGGCGTCGGCGGCTTGGGCTGGGATGTAATGGAGGAAACTTACCGGGCCCTCCTTTTGGACGGCGCGAGGCGAGTTGGCATCCTCGCTGTACCCAAAACGATGCCAAGCGCCGCCGCCGGCCAGGTGAGCTTGCGCCTCGGCTTGCGCGGGCCGGTGTTCGGGGTGACCTCCGCATGTGCCTCGGCCAACCATGCGATCGCCTCGGCGGTGGATCAGATCAAGCTGGGCCGGGCCGACGTAATGGTTTCCGGAGGCAGCGACGCACCCTTCGCATGGGGCGTGCTGAAAGCATGGGAAGCAATGCGCGTGCTTTCACCCGATACCTGCCGGCCCTTCTCCGCCGATAGGAAGGGCCTGGTGCTGGGCGAGGGTGCTGGCATGGCCGTGCTGGAAAGCTACGAGCATGCCAGGGCGCGTGGTGCCACAATCCTTGCCGAGATCGCCGGCGTCGGCCTTTCCGCCGATGCCTTCCACATCGCCGCGCCATCTGTCGAGGGGCCAGCGTCGGCGATGCGCGCCTGCCTTGCCGATGCCGGGCTGAATGCCGAGGACGTCGACTACCTCAACGCGCACGGCACCGGTACCAAGAGCAATGATCAGACTGAAACGGCGGCGATCAAGCGTGTGTTTGGAAACCACGCTTATTCGATGTCCATCTCTTCCACCAAGTCCACGCACGCGCATTGCCTCGGCGCAGCGAGCGCGCTTGAAATGATCGCCTGCGTGATGGCAATCCAAGAGGACGTCGTGCCGCCGACCGCCAACTATCGCGAGCCAGATCCCGCTTGCGACCTCGACATCACACCCAATGTGCCGCGCGAGCGCAAGGTGCGCGTCGCCATGAGCAACGCCTTCGCCATGGGCGGTACGAACGCAGTTCTGGCATTCAGGCAGGTGTAGAAGCCATGCAAGACGCATCATTTGAGGTCACCTGTCGTATCTAGCTGCTGAGGGGCGGGGCATTGTGAAACAGGGGGAGCTGTGTGGCCCCTCTTTCTCGGCTCGACGATGTGGAAGGAGCCTGTGCGGCGAAACGGGCCGACGCCCTCAGGCCCAGAACTTGGGCGAAACCAACTCCCACCAAAGCACAGCCGCTTTAGTAGCCGAACAATGAAGCCTCGCTCGACGAGCCGCCGCCTCTACTGTCAGCGGCATCACGCGGTTGAAGCGAACAGCGCAGCGGCTACTGTTTCCCGCACAACTCGGATGGCAATTGGGACAAGTCCGCACATGTCGTCACGTACGCTGAACGCCGCAGGTACAGCCAAATTGGGGGCGGAGCGTTTCTGCCGTTTTGATAGAATTCTATCAAACTGACAATTTTCCTTGCACGAATGCAAGGAGAGCTCGATTGACTCCCCTCCTTTCTTGTCAAGGATGGGTTTGCAGGCTGCGGTGCGGCAGAAGCCGGACAGAACGGCGACCGGTCGAGTAAAGGCCTGCGCAAACAAGCGCGCATATTGCGGGCGCCCGCACGGAGGAGAAGACGCTCGTCCTGGTGAAAGACAACGATGCTCAGGCGCCATTGCCATTTGCCGAGGGCGTCCGCGCGCCGGAAATTTCGAGGCACAAAGGTGAGATCGAGAATGATAATGACGAAAAACAACACAGCTCACCGTCAAGTGCAGTTCCACCGGCGGGTGGCGGAGTGGGATGGGCTGCCAAATGGAGCGTAAAAAGATCAGCAAGGAGATGCTTGGCGATAGTCTGGCGCTGCGCAAGCTGCGTGAGCACCTTGTCAAGGTGGCCAAGGCGAAGACTACGGTCATGTTGCGAGGTGAATCCGGAACCGGCAAGGAGCTGGTTGCCAAAGCCATTCACGAACTCTCGCCTCGCGCCAAGCAGCCCTTCATCAAGGTCAATTGCGCGGCGCTCACCGAGACGCTTCTGGAATCTGACTTGTTCGGTCATGAGAAGGGTTCCTTCACCGACGCGATCAATTTGCGCAAGGGGCGCTTTGAGGCTGCCGACAAAGGCACATTGTTTCTGGACGAGATTGGCGAAATATCAGGTTCGTTCCAGGCTAAGCTGCTGCGTGTCCTGCAGGAGCAGGAGTTTGAGCGCGTCGGCAGCAACCACACCATTAAAGTTGATGTTCGCGTGATTGCCGCAACGAACAGGGACTTGGAAACGGCAGTTCAACGCAAGGAGTTCCGGCAAGACCTCTATTACCGCATCAGCGTCGTCACTTTACGCGTGCCGGCATTGCGCGAAAGGCGAGGTGATATTCCGCTCTTGGCCGCTCAGTTTCTCAAGAATTTCAATACTGAGAATGATCACACGCTGACCTTCGCTCCCGAAGCGATTGAGGTGCTAATGAATTGCGAATTTCCAGGCAACATCCGAGAGCTCGAAAACTGCGTTCAACGGACGGCAGTTCTGGCGACGGGTCCATCAATCCTCAGAACTGACTTTGCCTGTTGCGTGGGTGAGTGCTTGGCCGCGGCGCTGTGGAAGAACGGACCGCCGACGTCAGAGAACTCGACTACGATCGAGCCTTCCGCCGCCCGTGCCGCCCCGCCCGTCGGCGACGGGCAAGCGCCGATAGGCCCTGCCACGACTCGTGGTAGGGTGCCCGATGCCGATACGGTCATTGCCGCCATGGAAAAGTGTGGCTGGGTGCAGGCAAAGGCGGCGCGCCTGCTCGGTTTGACCCCGCGCCAGATCGGCTACGTGCTGAGAAAACACGGCATCGAGATCAAGCGTCTCTGAAACAACCCGCCGAGCAAGAGCTGGAGCAGGTCAAGCATTGGTGCTCTGGCGCCGAGCCCATCGGCCACCTTACGAACGTGGGTGTGAACAGCGCTGCCAAGATTCCGGCCGTGTGCTTTCTACCACCAGTCGTACTGGGGCTCTGCGGCTGACAAAACTAAGAAGGAGGAATCCTATGGCTAGTAACTTCGCTCTACACCGCAAGGGCAAATCCAATCCGACGTGCCTGAAATCCAGAAATAATCGATGTATCATTGGTGACACGCCAGCATGCGTAGAGGCGACGCGCAGATCTCCGCTGGCGGGACCTGGTCGATACATAAGCTGATCGCTTGCCGCTCGATATCGCGCCAATCTGATCTGAAAGAAATAAGTAGTTTTGGGAATAGGGATTAAGCATGCCAACGCGCTTCAGAACGATCAAATTGTTTTTAGCAACAACGGCGCTCTTCGCACCAAATCTGTCCTTGGCCCAGGAATCAGTCGCGTCGCCTGCGCCGGTGGCAGATGCCGAATATTCCAGAAATTGGGGCCTGAGTATGATCAACGCCCTGCCCGCCTACCTTAAAGGCTATACGGGCAAGGGCGTCGTCGTTGCGATTGTGGATACAGGACTGGATATCAACCATCCCGAATTCGTGGCGCGCATTTCGAAGGCGCTGCACAACTTCGGGACGGATAAACGCTTGGCTGACGTCAGCCATTCTGTCGACAAAGACGGTGTGCCTGACGGACACGGGACCCATGTGGCGGGGATAATCGGCGCCGCGCGCGACGGCACGGGCATGCAGGGCGTGGCCTATGAATCGACAGTATTGCCCCTTCGAGCAGTGGATATCGGCGACCCAGATGATCCCGAGATGGACCCGACCAATGAAGCGATCGAATACGCGATTGGTGCGGGAGCTGGCGTGCTCAATGGGAGCTACGGGCCAGGCCTGTTGCTGGGGCGGTATCTCAAGGACGAGAACGGCCAACTGAAACTCGATGGCAAGGGATATGCCATCGATAATAAAAACTATGAGATTCTCGACTATCAGGCCATCTATGATGATCCGAGCAATCTCGTCGATACCTACAATACGTTGAAGAAGGCGGCTAAGGCGGACATCGTGCTCGTCTTCGCCGCCGGTAATGATGCCAGTACCGACGACCAACCCGGCGCTGCTTCGGCGATTCCCAGCGGCATCGGCACGTTGCCGTTAATAACGCCAGAAAATACCAAAGATGGAAATCTTTATAAGTTCATCGACACAAACGATCAAACAAACAAAGGTTTCGATTTCAATAACCCAAATACATACAAGATAGTGAGCGGGTCTGATGTCTCGAAGCTCGACTTCTCGGATCTGGCAGGCTCGCTGATAACAGTCGTTGCTGTCGGCAAGGATGGCAAGATTGCCAGCTATAGCAATAGATGCGGAGCCACAGCAGAGTGGTGCCTCGCGGCTCCGGGTGGCGATATTAATGCCGATCCCGATAATCCGATTGATGAGAACGGCATTTATTCTACCTGGCCACAAGGGGATCGGGCGAACAAGAACAACCCGTATAAGTACGAGGAAGGTACTTCCATGGCAACGCCGCATGTTGCTGGCGCGGCGGCAGTGATCCGGTCGGCATTCCCTTACATGAACGCCCGCCAGACCATTGAAACCCTCCTGACAACGACGACCACCAAAGGGTTCGAGGATGAACAAGTCTTCGGCCAGGGTCTGCTCAATCTCGGCGTTGCGATCGAGGGTCCGGGCGAGTTCCGCTACGCCGGCGTCTTCGACGTCGACACCAAAGGCTACTCCTCGATCTGGTCGAATTCAATCTCGGGCGCCGGAGACCTGACGAAGCGCGGCGAAGGAGCGCTGATCCTGTCCGGCGAAAACAGCTACAGCGGGCCGACCAAGGTGCTTGGAGGCATACTCGCCGTCGATGGCCGCATTGTTTCGAAGGTAGGCGTCTCGGCTACTGGTACCCTTACGGGTATCGGTGCAGTCGGCTCTCTTACGGTTGGCGCAGGCGGCACCGTCGCTCCTGGCAGCGTGCTCGATCCAAGCAAGGGGGTTGCAGTGCTCACCGTCAACGGTGACTTCGTGCAGCAGGCCGGGTCGACCTATTTGGCGGGTATCGCACCGAGCAAGGCTTCAGATCTCATCGACGTTGCCGGCAGTGCCGCCATCAACAAGGGAGCGAGCGTCAACCTGGTGCGTGAAGGTGCCGGGCATTTCTCAGTCGATACCCGCTACACGCCTCTGACCGCCGCTGGCGGCGTGATCGGGACCTACGGCGGGCTGACAGGAGGCCTCTTTACAGACTCGCCCTTCGTCGATTTCGAACTCGCTTATGACCCGACCAACGTCTATCTCGACGTCGATCGCAATTCTGTCACCTTTGCCGATGTCGGCAATACCTTCAATCAGCGATCCGTGGGCGCGGCTGCGGAAGCCCTTGGTTCCGGCAACACGATCCACGACAACATCCTCTTCCTGACGGGACAGGGATCCCGCAACGCATTCGATCAGCTTTCGGGCGAGATCCATGCTTCCGTTCACAGCGCCTTTGTCGAAGACAGCCATTTCGTCCGTGACGCCGCCGGCGATCGCATTCGCGCAGCGTTCGCAGGCGTGGGCGCATCAACCGTGCCGGTCATGGCATATGGACCGGAAGGCCCGGAACTGGCTCCCGCGACCAGCGAAAACTTCGCCGTCTGGGGCAGCGGTTTCGGCGCCTGGGGACATTTGGACGGAGACGGCAACGCTGCTCGCCTCGACCGCTCGACGGGAGGCTTTATTGCAGGCGGCGATGCGGCCATCGGCGAAAGCTGGCGGCTCGGGCTTCTTGCCGGTTATAGCCATACGTCCATCCATGTGGATGATCGCGCCTCCTCCGGCTCAGGCAACAATTATCACCTCGGGATCTACGCTGGCACGCAGCGTGGCCCTCACAGCTTCCGTTCCGGCCTTGCCTATACGTGGAACCGCATCGAGACCGGCAGGTCGGTGGCGTTTCCGGGCTTCTCCGACAGCCTTTCGGCCGATTACCATGCCGGCACGTTCCAGGCTTTCGGCGAACTCGGCTCTCGACTGGATACAGCTTCCGTATCTTTCGAGCCCTATGCGAACCTAGCCTATGTGAACTTCAACGCGGATGGCTTCACAGAGCATGGCGGTGCCGCTGCGCTTTCCGGAAAAGACCGGTCGAGCGACACGACATTCACCACGATAGGGCTGCGCGCCTCGACCGCTTTCCCGCTTGGTTCCGTCAATACAACCGCCCGTGGCGGTATCGGCTGGCGTCATGCGTTCGGCGATGTGGTGCCTGAAACGGCGCTTGCCTTCACAGGCGGCTCATCCTTCGCCGTGGAGGGAACGCCAATCGCAAAGAACGCTGCCGTCTTCGAAGCTGGTATCGATGTCAACCTTACCGACAAGGCAACCATCGGGCTTACCTATAAAGGTCAGCTTGCCTCGGACGCGCAGGAGCATGGCTTCAACGCCAAACTCAGTGTTCGGTTTTAATCGCCGCAAGGGAGGGCGATATGTCATGCCCGATTCCAGCAGCGAACTGACAGCCATCTCTATTGAAAGATCTTATCGCCTTGCAATGGCCGACCATCCTTCGGCCATTGCTGCTTTTGCTTTCCGGAAGGAGTGTTTCGTGAACAAAGTAATTCTAATTGCGATTTGGCAGGGTGCCTTTCTTTCGCTGCCGGGTGCAGTACGTCCGACGGCGGCAACTGGGTGAAGGACGAGACGCCGCGCAGTGCTGCCCAGCAGGACTACACTGAATGCAAGTATCAGTCGGAAATGACGACGGCGACGATCGGAACGAATAGCCGCCCGAAAACGATGACAGATGCAATCGGGGACGGTGTCGGGGATCGTATCGTCAAGGGTATGGAACAAGGCAATCTCGTCAAGGATTGCATGAGAGCCCGCGGCTACACTCAATCCTGACAGGCAACTCATGGGCTTCCGCCGCTATCGAAGGGATTGTAAAGGACCCGTCGATCTTCGAGAAACGAGGAAGCGGCGTACGATTTCTGTCTCTGAGGGGCTGGGGTCCGACCATGACACGCCGAAGACAGGTGTACTGATACCGGTTACCCGGCGTGCGGTCTCGGCAGTGACCTTGCTGCTCTAGCGAATAAATTGCGCTACTGCCTGCTAGCCGACCCTAAGTCTGGCCTGCTTCAAATGAGGTTGATGCTCGGTCGGCCGAAGCGAATGAGCAGCCATCGCGGCAATGAAAACCTCGGGCGTTTTTAGGTAGCGCTCCAGCTTGTTCTCCCTCATGAGCACTACGAACAGAGCGCACGTTTTCGCCTGACAATTGACCGACTTGGTAGGGTTGAACTCTATGTCAGTGAAACCGGCATACCGCATTTCGCCGTCCACTCGATTTTTGAGCCATACACGGTGAGGAAAGATGGCATTGAGATAAAGCCAATCGTAGAACACGGTCGTGGGTTCTAGCGGGAACTCGAAGCCGTCGAATTTGAAGCCCACCAGTGCGCCGGATTCGCGGAGTCGTGGCTCGCGCTTCGCATCGCGCGGTTCAACCTCGTACAGATCGGTGTACGGCCCGCCACGCTCGAATACCTTACTTCCCTGAAAGGCGTTCTCCAGCGGTATCTCGCCGATGCTGGTCCTCACGCGCAGGTGAAACGCGCTAAGATGCTGGCCGGCGACTTCATCAGACTTGCTAGACACTTCTAGCAGCGGCGCATATCCGGCTTTCTTGGCGGCCTCATGCAGCGACCGTATATTCTTCTTCTTCTGAACCTCAGCGAAGCCACCGGCCCACGGAATTTCGAAATCCAATCGCCTGACGTAACCTTCGTCCTCGGTTGCAGGGATAAAGACTGGTCTCTCAGCCATTCTAAATGTTCCTTATTAAGCCCAGCAGAATGACATGGGGAACCAACACCTCGTATTTCTCCGCCTGAGTGAGACGCGCCTTAATCGCCGAATCCTTCCAGTCCGTTCGGGTGTAAAGTATCTCAAAATCGATTAGCGGTTCAGCCTCTCCGATAGGAATCGATTCGACGCCAGCTTTGTTCGCGACATCGTTGGTAAAACGAACACCCGTGAACTGCATTACCGAGGAATGTATTTGCAGAAAGATCGTGTCCGTAATCCTCCCATCCTGCCGGGCAACGTACTCCATCGGATGGGTGCTACGAAAGCAAAGGTGGACGTAGTTGCCCATTCCCTTCAACGCGTCGGCGTCACGACTCCATTCATTGCCGCCCGGTGCCGGAACCTTGACCTTCTTCTGGTCAAGCTGCGCGAGTGGATAGAGTCCTCCCATTTCTTTAATCACCGGCAGGTTCCTCCGGTCGGTGAAGTGATAGAGCAGCGGCACCTTATCAAGAGTATCAATTGCCATGTTCCCCTCCGTCGCAGGCCGGTAGCAGCCTTGCCCCACACGGGTGGAATCTTACGGCAGTCATCGTCCGAACGCCATGATCCGAGGCGAGGTGTTCAGATTGGCGACGTTTCTCAATTGTTCTATACGATTAAAATAGAATTCTACATCGCCAACTATGGTTCGAAATCGTCGTGCACGGCAGCTCCACAACGATCATCATCCCGGATCGGACTGTGCGGGAGCTGCAATCGCAGCCGCGCGAAGGCGACCGTGTTGTCACGAGCAACGACGCGCTCCTCCTCGATGCACAGGATCTGGGCCAATTGCTGCGGGTCGGCGGCGACAAAGGCACTGTCTTCAACCGCGGCGGGCCTGGCGAAGCGGGCATTGTGAGCCGGCAGATAGGTCTGTGCGACGAAGCGGTTGGCGGCCTCGATATCAGCCATGCCGGCCAGTGCCAGTTCCCTCGGCAGTCGGTCCTGCAAGGTTGAGAACATCCGCTCGGAGCGGCCCCTGGCTCCAGGCGAATAGGCTGGAATATGTTCGATGCCGAGCCGCTCGAGCGCCCGACCGACCTGGGTCATGCGAATCTTGTCGACAGCCCCGCCCGCCTTGAGCGTCACGAAATAGTGTCTGCCACGATCGCTGTAGAGGCTTGACGGCAATCCCTTGGCGACAAAGGTCTCCAGAAGTCCCTGGAAGCTCGACGCCGTGCCTTCCTCCTCGATCAGAAAGGCCGAATAGATCGTGCTCGTCGCATCGTCCATAGTCACGATCAGATCCAGCATCGGCCCACTCGCCAGCCACTGATGACGGCTGCCGTCCTGGTGTAGCATCATCCCTTCGCACGGCTTCCTTTCCCGCTTGCGCCGGTGAGCACCGCGCCGCTTGGCCCGTTCCACCAGGCCCGCCGCGTGAAGCTGCGTCTTGATGAAGGTGTAGCCCCAGCTGAAATCGTGATCGCGCAGCAGGTGCTCGTGGAAATGCTTCACGTTCCAGCCAAGGTAGCGATGGCGATAAAGCTCCAGCATCTCCTCGATCGCCTCCACTGGCACCCGGCGCGTCGAAAGCTTGCCCAAACGCCGGTCCAGCAACCCAGCCTCCCCGGCCTCTTCGTAACGGTCGCGATAACGCCGAAATTGCCGCTCCGACATGCCCAGCAACTCGCCTGCCTCCATCATCGAGAGATCGCCGCCAGTCCAACGGCTCAATACGTCCCGAAACTTCTGTATTCTCCGTCCTGGAGCCACGCTGCCCGCTTCATCCCCAGCTTCCATTCGCTGGCGATGAAACCGGACAACTCCTGTGCTACCTAATCCGGACAAATCATGTGCTTACGACACGCCGGAGCGGAACGCTTGCCTGCGGCATCGCGGTCGGGTAATTGTTGCAGATACGTCGGCCCGAAGATCGGCATCGATTTTCGGGCCGACGCGTCGTTTCAATCGGATAGAGCGCCATTCTCGCCTCGAAGGCACGCGCGGCGCTCCACGACAAGGGGGCAACGGAGCTTTGCTGATGTCGGATTCGTCCAGGATTTGTGCGGTGGCCGCGGCCACCCTCATGGCGCTTTCCGCGTCGTTGGCAGCTCAGGAAGCCGGGCTGCCGGGCGGTGCTTCCTCGCTGAAGGAGACCTATGAGGACTGGGATCTCTCCTGCCAGGCCACGCCGACGCTGGTATGCGCGGCTACCTATCAGCAGTCGCAGCAGAACGGACGGCGCCTGCTTGCGGTCGAATTGGGCAAGGGGCAGGAGGACGGCATTGCGGGCAATCTCGTCCTGCCCTTCGGCCTGCAACTCGCCGTCGGCGCGACGCTTCAGGTCGACGATGGGCAAGCGGGCAAGCCGCTGCCCTTCTCGACCTGCCTGCCCGCCGGCTGCTTCGTGCCCCTCAGCTTCGACGCGAAAGCAGCCGCGTCGCTGCGCACGGGCACAACGCTCAAGGTCACGGTTAAGAGTCTCGACCAGAAGGATGTGCCCTTGTCGGTTTCATTGAAGGGTTTGACGGCGGCGCTGGACAGGTTGAAGGTGCTGCTCGGGGCTTAGATTGGGGGCTGGCTGGCTGATGATCTCGGTTGTCACTTTCCTTTGTTCCACTACGGCTTTTCGACATTTTGGTCAGATAATCCCCACGCGCGAGAAGCGCGCGGTCTCGGCCTGAGTGATCTCGGGCGGGCGAGTGGCGCCCGACGCTTCCGACTCCGCGGCAGCGATCCGCTCGATCGCCTTCTTCACCTTTGCACGAACATTCTCGTCGAACGTCCGTACACTGACCTTGAGGAGGGTCTCATCCGGGATTACGTCGTACTTTGTCCCCGCATTGATCGCGCCCACCTTTACAATCATCGCGGCTGTCCTGAGGGAGAGAAGAGTAATGATGCGCAGAACGTTTCTCATGGCGGGCGTGTCCCTGTCTGCCGTAGCGGTCGGCAAGTCCTTAGCCGCGTCGGTATTCCTCGACTACACACAGGAGCAACTGGATACGGCGTATGACCAGTCATTCTGGGCGCCGCGGATGGCGGAACTGGAGGAAGGCGATGGCATCGCCAGCGCCGAGGTCCGGCGCGCGATGCCGCCGCGTCCGGCAAAATACGGTCCAGATGCCAGAGATCTCATCGATGTGTTCGCGCCTGGGATGCCAAGGCCGCCCCGGTCCTGGTCTTCATCCATGGCGGTGCCTGGACCCGAAACACTCGCGAGGATGCATCCTATCCGGCCCCGACCTTCGTTTCGCGCGGGGCGGCCTATGCCGCGCCTGACTTCGGCAGTGTGAAAACGCTGACGCTGCGACAGATGGTCGAGAATTGCAGGCGGGCGGTGGAGTGGACGATGAAGAATGCCGCCAGTTTCGGCGGCGACCCGAACCGGGTGTATGTGGCGGGTCATTCTTCCGGCGCGCATCTGGCGGCCTGCGTCCTCATCACCGACTGGACGGAGCGCAGCCTACCGGCGGATGCCCTCAAGGGCGGCTTGCTGATGAGCGGCATGTATGATCTCTATCCGGTGATGCTTTCCTCGCGCAGCAGCTACCTGCATCTGACGGAGGGGGGAAGAGGCGGAATTCAGCCCGATGCGCCATCTCGACCGGATCACCTGCCCGATTGCCGTCGTGTCAGCCGACCAGGACAGTCCGGAGTTCAAGCGCCAGTCCGATGTGTTCGGTGAAGCGCTGCGCGGCATGGGGAGATTGGCCAGTCGAACGATAGCCTTCAACGCCAACCACTTCCAGGAACCCGAGCATCTGAAAGACCCCGACACTGAAGTCAGCCAGGCGGCGTTCAAGCTGATGGGGATCTGACACGGATGTGTTGCAAACTCTTCAGCTAATGGGATTGTTAGTTTCGTACAAAACGATGCACTTTCTCAATCTTAGAGGGTGTTTGGGAATTAAGTATTTCGGCGTTCGAGCGCGTTGCGCCGCGCTCATGGCACCCGTTGAGATGGGCATGAAAGTGAGTTCGACCGCTGGACAGTTGCCGACTTCGTCAGGTATTGGCCCTGCGACCGGTTGATCTGCGATATTTCCAAAATTCGCAGAAGTTGGTCGAGACGAAACTGTCGCCCCGGCTTGACCACGCGCCCGGCAGACCGAGTTACAAAGTTGCCGAGGCAGTTTGATGTGCGTTCCTGCATCACTGCACGGGACACGACCTGACGGGAGACTATGATGCGTAGCCAGAAAGAAAAGATGCTCGCAGGCGAGTTTTACAATGCGGCGGATCCGGAGATCCAAGCTGACCTGTTGGCCACCGGGGCTTGGCTCAAGCGGTACAATGATACGCTGGGGCAGACCACGGAGCATTGGCATGAGCTTTTGTCCGAGCGGCTGGGAGAGGTTGGGCGCGGAACGGTCATCCGTCCGCCCTTTTTTTGCGACTACGGATTCAATATCCGCATTGGCGCCAATGCCTACATCAACTTCAACTGCGTTATTCTTGACGTGGTAGAGGTCAAAATCGGGCAAGGAACGGCAATTGGGCCTGCCGTGCAGATTTATACCGCCGATCATCCACATGATGCCGAGCAGCGACAGGCCGGCCTGCAGGTCGGGCGTCCTGTTCGCATTGGCAGCCGTGTCTGGATCGGCGGTGGAGCAATCATTCTGCCTGGCGTCACGATTGGCGATAATGCGGTCGTAGGCGCTGGCAGCGTGGTCACACGCGATGTTCCCGCCGGGGCAAAGGTAGTGGGAATTCCTGCTCGCGTCGCCAACCCACATAAACAGGCATAATCAACCTCCTTGACCCTGGAGGTGCATGCGAACTGTCGAAACTGTGCCAAATTTCTGCCGAAGCCATTGAGCGCTGCATATCTTGTCGCGGTTCGGCTCGGGCGCTTCAGTTCTTTTGCCACGGGTGTCACAAAATCATGTGCGTAATGCCGCCGCAACGTGCTCACGTCCCGCAGCAGCGGGCCCTTTCACATGGCCCAACGAATTCAGAGCCTCCGTTGTGCTGCCAGTAGCATTACTGCTCAGATGTATTCCCAACTGAGTTTTCGCCCTTGGAGGCAAGCGACTCACCAGCAATCGCCGGCCATTAATCCTGGCTAGCATCGACCCCGACGAGGCGAGCCGCGGCGTTGCCGATCGGCATGTCGATGACCGTGATTGCGCCTTCGGCAAGGAAACGACGTTCGTTTCTGGTCAGCGTAGCCGAATCGATCACCGCAAAATGTGGGCCAGTGGAGCGCTTCATCATCTGTCTGGCATATGTGCGCAGCATCTGATCGTTGAAGCGACAGCCAACGAAGAAAAAGCCCCGGTTGACGCGCCGTTGCTTCACCACGTCCGGGATCGGCGTCTGGATATCAATTTCGGTTAGGACTTCGACGTAATCGGAATCAGCCACGAGGAAGTTTGCGGCCGGCCTGACGCTGCCGTGCGGCGCATAGAGCACCGTCCTTGCCACTTGTTCGGCGTCGAGTTCTGTTCCTGACAAATCGTAAGTTCTCGTCCAGATGTTACCAATTCCGGTCGCTCGCGTGGTTCCTTGTATCTCGACAACGTCTGTTTGGCCGGCCTCTGCAAGGGCTGCCCGCATGGCGCCATCGTACCAGCTGTCGATGATGACAGACAGTTGAAGGGTTGCGAGCCAGGCGTGAAGAACGGTCGGCTCGGCGGGGGCTGCGAATATCTCCGCCATCCACGCTTGAAGAGTCCGACGATGTCGGCGCTGCTCGATAAACTGCGCGACCGACCACATATTGGTGCGAATCCTGGAAGGGGCAGGCGCCCGCTTGTTGAGCGCCGCGGCGACATCTTCAGGGGTGCAAGGTGCAGGTGATTCCGGCGTGTTAAGCTGCAGAAGACCAGGACCGAGATAGGGGATCACTCGATCGGCCTTGAGAGCGCCCTTCAGCAGGTCAATCAGCTTTTTGGCAAAACTGCCCCGGACGACGACGAGATGGTCCCAGCTCAGCATCGTGTTCATACGCGTTTCCTCTCCGCCACTGAACCCACCGGCATCAGGCCCCGTCGGAAATCTTCATCGCCTCGACGGTGATCGGCAAACGCGTATCGCGCGGAAGGTCGGGCAGCATGAGCCGCCAACCGTTCCTGAGCGTCACGGTCCCGCCCCATAAGTCTGCGTTCTCAATCTCGGTGATCGGCTCTTCGAGATCCTTCTTGGGGACATAAGCCGACAAGCCAGTAGCGGTCCTGCGAATCATTACTTTCATCCGGCTGTTCCTCCGTTGGAAATGCCTTCAGCTCCGCAGGGAACCTCGACTTTGTCGAGGCTAATGAGTTCGCGCGCTCGCATGCCGACGACCGTGCCACGATCGATCCATTCGACCGCATAGATGAAGAATTGCTGGAGAAAGGTTCCAATGTCGCGCACGTAGCCTTCGTCGCCCTTCCGCACGAGGTTTTCGCCGATCTCCTTGCCGGGATAGGTGCCGTCGTTTTTTATGTGGCGTGTTGCACGGACCCGCTCACCCTGCATGAACCGTGGCGGTCTGCCGATTTCGACCTCCTGTTCGCGTCTGGACCACATGCTGTCCATTCCTTTCTCGAGGCTTTTGGTGTGGTCGCGGGTTGCAGGCGTCCTCGCGCGGCGAACCCGACCGTTTCGGTAGGAATCAAGCGGGAACGCAGGTTTTCGGTACCGGACAGACCGACACGCATTGCTGCTTATCGAAGGCCTCCTTGCATTCGGTGCACTTGATTGGATCGATCACATAGGCGTCGCCCTTGAACTTGATCGCTTCCGAGGGACATTCGAACTCGCAGGCCCCGCATTGGGTACATTGGGATGCGATGATCTTGAAAGCCATTCTAACTCCTGGTTATCGGACGAGACCGCTCAGGCCGTCGCCGCTAGTGGTCTGATCCCAAACTCTGCCGCGTAAAGTGCGCTGACTGCGGTCTCGATGTAGTCATGGCCATAGGCGTCGGTTACGCGCAGTCCAGCTCGCGAGAGTTGTTCCTTCGGGCGATTTCCGATCTTGGCGCATAGCACTATGTGTATGCCTTCCAGCGCAGCGAAGACGCCCTCGAGGGTGGCGTCTTCGCCCCCGCCTCCGAGGCAATACCGCTCGACCTTCCGATGCCCGACCAAGCTGATCCCTCTAGGCGAGACTTCATAAACCTGGAATTCCTTCGCGTGGCCGAAGTGTTCGTTGACGCGTCCACCTCCCTTTGTGGCCACCGCAACCAGAAGCGACTTTTCGGAGTCTGTTGCCTTGACCATACCGATGGCCTCGCTCCTCGCCGCCTCATGATCACGGCGCTCGTGTGCGACCACCTGCCGATAGGCCTGACGCTTGCCAGCATCGTAGGTGACATCGTCGGGAATCCCATCCAGCGTGAATTCCTGGCCACGATCTTCACCGAGCAGGCCGACAGCATCTGCCCGGCACTGCCGGCAGTGGCGCATCAACTTGGCGCCACCTTCAAGTCGATCCTGAAGAGCCATCATCTCCATTGCCGTTGGGCCGCGCTGCCCGATGAGTCCGTAGTGGGTGCCGTGCGCCGGGTCCGAAATCAGAGGCATCACGTTGTGCAGGAACGCGCCCCGCTCCTTGACCATTTTGTTCACCTCAAACAGGTGCTGGTCGTTCACTCCAGGAATCATCACCGAGTTGATTTTGGTGAGGATGCCGCGCGCGCTCAGCATCTCCAGGCCCAGCATCTGCCGCGCGTGCAAGATTCGAGCGGCTTCGATGCCGAAGTAGCGGCGATTTTCATAAAAAATCCAAGGATAGATCTTTGCGCCGACTTCCGGGTCGACCATGTTGATGGTGATCGTCACGTGATCAACATTCATTTCGGCAAGCTCAGCTACATGGTCCGGCAGCACGAGCCCGTTGGTGGAGACGCACAGCTTTATGTCGGGGATTTCCCTGATGACGCGGTCGAACGTTGCCTTCGTTTTCTCCCAGTCGTAACAGGCATCCCCCGGCCCAGCGATGCCAAGAACCGAAAGCTGCGGAACTTCGTTGGCAACCGCGATGACCTTGCGTAGCGCTTGGTCGGGCGTCAGCTTCTCAGACACAACACCAGGCCGGCTCTCGTTGGCGCAATCGTATTTGCGATTGCAGTAGTTGCACTGGACATTGCAAGCCGGCGCGACCGCCACATGCATACGCGCGAAATAGTGATGCGCTTCCTCCGAAAAGCAGGGGTGATCCTTGATCTTGTCCCAAATAGCCGGATCCACATCGCCCGGGCTGGTCGGCGACGAACCGTAGGAGGACGGTGCGCAGCCACCGGATTTCGCGGCTGCCAGAAAACCCTCGGATGTCGTGCTGGTCGGCCCCTCAATCGAAACTGTCGGTGAGGACATCAAACGGCTCCGTTGCTGGTAACGTCGCGGTTCAAGGTGCAAGAGCCATACCAACTTAAAAAAGCGGCTTCAGTTCACTATTTGGGTCGATGTCGGATTGTGTGAGGCCGGCGCGACACAATTTTGTCCTGCTTGCGACAGTGCAAGTCCAAATCCGTTCAGAAGCACAAAGCACTCCTTGTCGCGCAGAGGGCGCGCAAGACCACTGGCCTGACGATTGGCTCATCAGGCTCTTAGAATTTCCTTCACCTCGAGACTATGCCGGCGTATCGCCTAGCCGACTTGTCGCGGCGTGAGGCGGAGAATTCGAGCCGCATTAGCCTGAACCCAGCCGGCCTTCTCCATTGTGTCGATCAGCCGGTCACGCTCCGTCCGTCGCGGTCCCAGCGCCGGTCCGGCCGTATCGTTAGAATCGCAACCGGCTATCTCGTGTTCAGGGGCGCCGATGCGCCTAACCGGCTTCGTGCTGGGCCGTGAGAGCTCGTCGATGCCATTGCCACGTTCCGAAAGATTGGTTCCTTCCAGAGGAGAACGCGCAAGTGTGGCTGTTCTTTACACGCAGTTCTCCAGCTCGCGGACGTTGCCGGGGAAATAGCATTGCGAGATCAGCTCAACTGCCGACGGCGTAAAGCCATGGTTCTCCATATTTCAAGGGTAAGCGCTGTGTCCTTCCAGGAGTGCCCGCGATCTGTGGGCCTGCCGATTCTGAGGTGGATCGGAGATCGGCTTGTGTCTGAACTTGAACTTTACGATTGACCCTGAGCGGCAGCCTCGGCGTTTCAAGGTGATCAACGGCGCTGTTAGTCGGCAGGCATTGGTCGATGGACGACAAGGGACGGAGTCATCGCCGAGACCCTGGGGCCGAACGTGGTGATCTCGGAGGTTGCCCGGCGCTACGGGCTGCGGCCGCGGCGGAACGCTCGCAAGCTTGCGACGTCGGCAGGACAGGCCACTCCCGCCTTTGTTCCGGTGGTGGTTTCGGTGGCGCCACCGGAACGACCCGTTGGGCCTACATCCGTGCACCAGAACTCAAGGCCGCGGCCTGAGAATCGGCCGCCCGCTCACCCTTTACTTGGTTCCTCAGCCGACAGCGCTAAGAAGGAGAGCAACTTCCGTCGGTGCGAGGATCATTGCGTCGTGGCCAGTGGCGAGTTCCTGCCACGCCCAGCCATCCTGCTTCGCGACCCATTCTCGCGCTCCCGCCGTCGGCGGGTGGAGCGGATTAGTGCAGACGACATAGGTTCGGGGCCTGCCGTTGCCGAGCGGGGGCTCGAGCTTAAGTCTGCTTTCGTAGGTGCTTGCCGCATGCGGTGTTATCCGGCGCCGCACCCAGTCCGTGAGCGAGTGTCCCTTGGGAATGCCGAATGCTGTTGGCGGCGGAGTCGGCATGAAGATACCCCGTCCTTCCTCCGCAACCAATTTTCGACGGGCGGCGACGATGTCGGGGGGCATGGTGCTGAATACACTTTGACCGCTCTCGACGATGGCGCCGTCGAGCGAGATAAACGAGATGGCTGATATGGTCGGGTATCCGGTCGGCGGCGCCGGTGATGCTGATGCCGCCTAGACTGTGACCGACAAGGATCACATCGCTCAGCTCTTCCGTTACAATGTGGTTGACGATGTCGGTCACGAATGTGTCGGGCGTGATGTCCTTGCACAGCAAATGTGCGCGTTCGCCGACACCTGTCTGGGTCGGCGTGGTCACGTGGCATCCCATCTTGCGAAGATTGGCGGCGACGTCCCGCCAACACCATCCGCCATGCCAGGCACCATGCACTAGCACATACGTCTTTGTCATGGATTGTGCCGTTCCATTTGCTCACCGGCCGTTGTGGCTGCCATCCGGCACGATGGCCGAACGTTGTCCCAAAGGGGCTCGACCACGTTACCGGTGGTAAGTCCGGCGCACAGGCCGCCGCCGTGGCCTGAGGACACCCCTACCAGTCGAGGAAATTTGAATTGCGAACGCCCAATATTCACTAGCTCTTTGCAAGTGGATGGAGAGGCTCATGGTGTGCCGCAGTTGCTCGCTGCCGGCATGCTCTTGGCACGGTCCCGGCTGATCATCCGAACTTGAACAGGACACCAAAGCCGCCGCGCGGATAGTTCCACTCGATGTCGCCGCCTTTCTCGCACAATATCCGGCAGGTGCCGCATTCCATGCAGCCGTCGGCGGTGATCTCGACTTGGCCCCTGTCATTCAACTCATAGCATTTCGCTGGACAGACGTAGGTCAACGCAAGCAAGTTCGCGCTTGGCTTCTCGTGCGGTCGCACTATGATATGGGGGCGGCCGGAATCGACCAGGTAGCGGTTCTGGTAAAGCTTGTCCTCGACACGAACCTTCGTCACTGCGATCGTCATCTTGTACCCTCTTCAGCGCCATGCCAATGCCAGCCGGACCGCGTCGCTGACCAACCCCCAGCGCGAGCGCGCGTTGATGAAGGCGGCCGTGGTGGCCCTTTCCTTCTCGATCTTCGGCGTGCCGTCGACACGCATGAAGTTCTGAGCGGCATACGACATCAACCGCGGATAGCTGGTAAAAAAGTTGCTGGAATTGGTGTGGAGTAAGGCTGGCATGTCCTTGTATTTCTTAAGATCCTTGATCACAAAGGATTCATCCAGCATCGTCTTGTAGAGCGCAAGGTTCCCTTTGGTCATAGGACCGTTGCGGCTTTTGACTTTGATGATCGCCTCAGCCGCGACACGACCCGAGGTCATGGCAAGGTTCGAACCCTCACGGTGAATGGCATTGTTCAGTTGCGCTGCGTCGCCGACGATGACCCAACCGTCGCCGAAGAGCTGCGGAATGGCCCTGTAACCACCTTCGGGGATAAGATGGGCGGCATATTCTTTCACCTCCGAGCCAGCGATCAGCGGCCGGATCGAAGGATGGTTTTTCATCGCGTCTAGGAGGGCGGACGGGCTCTCCAACATCGCGGCGAAATCCGAGACCAGGCAGCCGATGCCGAGTGAAATCGACTCCTTGTTGGTGTAAAGGAAGCCGAGCCCGGCCATGTCGCGAGAGATCGTGCCCACGGCCTCGATTACGCAGCCTTCATCGCCCTTGACACCGAACCGCTGGTCAATGACCTCTTCGGGCAAGAAATGCATTTCCTTGACGGCAAGCGCCACGGTCTCCGGCTTCGGCATCTCGCGCAGGCCTGCGCGAGTGCCAAGCAATCCCGACACCCCTTCTGCGAGAACGACCACATTCGCGAAGACCACTCCGCCAGCCCGGTCTGTGCGGACGCCGATCACCTTGCCATTGCCATCACGGACGAGTTCCGTCGCGGTCGTCTCACACAGGACCGTCGCGCCAGCCTCGCGCACCTTGCGGGAAAACCATTTGTCGAACTGGGCGCGGATGATCGTGTAGCGGTTGGGTTTCGCCTCATTGAAGTCGTCCGACCGGTAATGAATTCCGGTGTGAGATGTGTTGTCCATCACCCAAAGTCGCTGTTCGACCAGGTGCCGCTCGAGGGGCGCATCATCCCGGAAGTCCGGGATGATCTTCTCCAGCATGTTCGCGTACATTATGGCGCCCTGGACGTTCTTAGAGCCCGGATATTCCCCGCGCTCCAACTGCAGTACCTTCAGCCCCTGGCTTGCCAAAGTGTAAGCAGCTGCGTTTCCGGACATGCCGGCTCCGACCACAATGGCATCGAATTGTTCAATCATGTCCTCTCCCTCAACTCGCAAGCTTGTCTCGACTGTGCGGCGACAGCCGCCGGGTGAAGGCTTCCGTGAGTGCGGGCAGGAAGCGGATTGCATCCGTGACGATCCCGAGGTGGGCGAACTCGAAAATCGGCGCGTTCGGATCGGTGTTGATCGCGACGATGAGATCGGCCCCCTCGACCCCAACTCGGTGCTGGATGGCGCCGGAAATTCCGGCCGCGATGTAAAGCTTCGGTCGAATGGTCTTGCCAGTTTGGCCAATCTGGCGATCAGCCGGCATCCAGCCCTTCTGGACCAAGGGGCGCGAACAGCCATGCTCGGCGCCGATCGCTCGGGCAAGATTCTTCACAAGCTGAAGGTTCTCCGCCGCACCGAGACCGAGGCCTCCCGCAACCACGACATCCGCATAGGCAAGATTTGCCATTGCCGACTGGTTATCCGGTAGGAAGCCGAGGACTTTGGTGACGATATCGTCCTCAACGAGCGACAGCTTGTGCCGCATGACACGCCCGACCGGCTTATCCACCCGTTGCGGCATAGGCATGACCCTTGGTCGCACCGTCGCCATTTGCGGCCGGTAATTTAGTGTATAGATCGTACACAACAACGAGCCACCAAAAGTCGGACGGGTCGCGGCGAGTGAACCGTCGGAATCTACATCAAGTTCGGTGCAGTCGGCCGTGAGCCCCGTCTGCAGGGTCGTCGCTACCGAGCCCGCAAGATCCCTGCCCAGTGTGGTCGCGCCGAGAAGGAGGATTTCGGGTTTATGGGTATTGACCAGATCCGTGAGCGCCTTGGCGAACGGCTCGTTGCGGTAGTCGGCGAGCGGCGGCGCATCGACGATGTAGACAAGATCCGCCCCGTAAGCGAAGGCCTCGGCAACAGCGTCCTCGACCATCTCGCCCGGCGGTCCCAGCACGACGCCCGCGAGCTGGACTTCAAGCTTGTCGGCTAATTTGCGGCCTTCACCCAGCAGTTCGAATGATACAGGATGCACATTGCCGCGTTCGAGCTCGAGGAAGACCCACACGTGCCGGTAGTCTTTGAAACGGTCGGGAAGTTCTTTCTTTACACCGGCACGGCCGGGGGCAAGGCGAGGGGTAGCTTGGCTTGCGGTCGACATTTTCTGCTCCTGGCCGTCACGTGCCGCTGTTGAAGGCCAACTCATGTTCCAGCGCCGGCCGGCGGGTTAAGATATCGGCGATGAGTTCATCGGCGATGTCCTGCAAGCCCTTTTCCGCGGTGTCGATCTGCGTCGCGCTTTCTGCCCGTGCGGTGGGGGCGAAAACACGCTTGACGACTGTCGGCGAGCCACGCAGACCGCACCGGGTGAGATCGTCAATGCCGGCGTCGGCTGCAGTCCACTTCACGACTTGGCTGCGCGCCGCGCAAAGAGCCTGCTGGAGCGAGCCCCGGCGGATTTCGTTGGTGTCTTCCAGCATGGTAATGAGGCAGGGGAGTCTGCTCTTCAGCAACTGGGTGCCGCCTTCGGCGCGACGCGCGACTTCGATCTCGCGCGTTTTGAGATCGATGGAGGCAATCTTCGCGACGTAGGTAAGTTGCGATAGATTCAGGCGCTTGGCTATGCCTGGTCCGACCTGGGCGGTATCGCCGTCAATCGTCTGCTTGCCGGTGAAGACGATGTCTGGCCTGCCGAAAGTCTCCCCAATTTTTGCGATTGCTTGCGAAAGAGCAAAGGAGGTCGCCAGCGTATCGGATCCGGCAAAATAGCGGTCCGTCAAGAGAACTGCTCGGTCAGCACCGTAACCGAGCGCCTTTCGCAGCGAGTCCTCCGCCATGGGCGGACCCATTGTGAGCACAGTAACCTCGCCACCATGAACGTCGCGCAGTTTGAGCGCTTCTTCGAGGGCGAACAGGTCGTAAGGATTGATGATGGTCGGCACACCCTGACGCATGATCGTGTTCGTCACCGGGTGGACGCGGATCTGGGCCGAATCCGGCACCTGCTTGATGCAGATTACGATGTGCATTGGCGATTTCTCTAAGCTCCCAGTCCGGATGCGTGCTTGGCGGTTCACCTCATTGCCTGCATCGTTCATGCCAAGTCTTCTTCCTGCCTCTATTCCAGAAGGTGGCTTCGTTTGCGTCCGAGGAGGCGTCATGAGGACTGGATTTGTCGACTTCCCGACATTGTCGCGTCGCAGCCGTGTCGGGCTCATTACTTTCCGAACCGCTTCAGTGCAGAGTCGAGCGGGACGAAGGCGCGGCCAGGTGCGGGACATATGTTTGGATCGTGGTCCCTTAGCACCTTGAACACACGTTGCGTGAGCGGCGAGGAAGTCGCGAAATCTTCGTAGGCGCGTTCCAGCTTGGCGCGCACCCGCGCGGCGATTACCTGGTCAGGCAGACCGGAGAAATCTTCTTCGGCAAGGTATTGGCCCACGCGCTTCATGATATGGAGCCGCGAGACATTCATCACTTTCGGGTCGTAGGAGACGCCAAGGCAGGCGAAGAAGTCCTCCGCAGCCGACAGGCCCTTCAGTCGCGCCAGGATATCGGTGGGATCAATCGGGCGGCTGTCAGCGGAGCAGTTCATTGTATTCTCCCGGCGCGAAATTGTGGTGTCGATGCGTTGGTGACATTGCTGACGGCGTGCCGACCTCTGGCACGGCGGCTGGGGCAAGAGACTTGGCGATCTCAAGCTTTTCTGAAGTGGTGAAGGCGACCCCGGGTTGCCTGCTCTCCATTGCGTAGGGTCGTCACGTTGAGGAAGTCCTCACGGCTCATGAGTGGGCGTCGGCTATTGTGCCGCTCGGGCCCGGGCCGGAATGAAGGTGTTCTGCACCTCGCCCGCACAGTCCAGCACTGGGAACGGCACGTAGTTTCTCGATGATCGCAGGCAGGACCTCAAGCACGCGGTCTACGTCATCTTCGCCGTTGTCACGCGACAAGGAGAAGCGGACTGCCCCACATGCCGCGTTCATAGCGATCAGAACATGGCTCGGTTCCATTGAGCCAGAGGCACAGGCGGACCCGGCGGAACAGGCGATTCCCAGCCGGCTGAGGACAATTGGGATTGCATCGCCTTCGATACCTTCGAATCCAATGTTTGCAGTGTTTGGCAATCGCTCCTGCGGATCGCCGTTGATGGATGCGTTTGGGATGCGCTGGATGATCCCGTTCTCAAGGCGGTCGCGCAACCATTTTATTCGTGTTGTCTCGTCCATGAATTTCAAGGCGAGTTCGGCCGCCATGCCCAGTCCGACTATGCCGGGTGTGTTTTCAGTGCCTGCACGCCGGTCGCGCTCTTGGTGGCCACCCTTGATCAGGGAGGAGAAGCGCACGCCACGTCTTACATAAAGCGCGCCTATCCCCTTTGGACCATGCAGCTTGTGGGCGGAGAGCGACAGCATGTCGATCGCGGTCGATTTCAGCTCAATCGGAAACCTTCCGACCGCCTGCACTGCATCAGTGTGGAAAAGCGCGCCGACTTCCCTGGCTAGGTCGGCAAGCTCAACCACGGGAAAGATCGTACCGGTCTCACTGTTCGCCCACATTATCGAGACGATTGCCACTTGTGGGGTGAGGGCGGTTCTGTAGGCGTCCAGGTCGAGCCGGCCGTGGTGATCGACTGGGATAATGTGCACCTTGACGCCGCGCGTCTTTTCAAGGTGCGCGCACAACTTCAGAACGGCCGGATGTTCAACCGCGGAAGTCACTATTTCCGTTCGACCGGGCATTACCTCGAGCGCCGAAAGGATGGCTGTACTGTCGCTTTCAGTCCCGCCCGAGGTGAAGATGATCTCGTCCTCGAATCCCGCGCCGATGAGGGCTTGCAACTGCCGCCTCGCCTTTCTCACGGCTTCAGCAACCGATGCGCCATAGGCGTGCATGGACGAAGGATTGCCAAATTGCTCCGTAAAGAAAGGCAACATCGCTCCAAGGACTGCAGGATCAACCCGCGTCGTTGCGTTGTTGTCGAGATAGACAGGTCTCATGGGAGTGATCCTTCAACTGCTGAAATGATTCAAGGGTAGGCGGGCCATTGAACCTCTGGCGCATATCGTATCTGGTGAGGTGGGCGGCCGGGCGAGCGATGGCTTGGCTGACCGGTCGCTGCCGACATTGCCATTTGGTGGCGGCATCCGCCGGGAATTCAGCTGTTTCGGGCAATGTTGTTTGCTTGCCCACGGCAACGATCGATGATCGCGATTTGGCACATCACCGAACGCAATTGTTCCGGGCCGACAGTGCGTGTCGGCTGGTTCCAGAGCGCCGGGGGTTACCGGTTTGACGCAGTATTCCTTGGCGTCGCTATAGTCGAACATAGCCTGTTCCCCTGCAATCATTTGCAGGACTTGCCGCAGCTGCACTTCTCCTGCGCATTGGGGTTATCGAAAACAAAGCCGGATGTTTCGAGCCCTGTGACGAAGTCGACGGTCATGCCGGCGGCATGGGGTTGGGAGCCTCTATCCATGAACACCTTGAGCCCATCTCGCTCGATGATCGTATCGCCCTCATGTGAGACGCTCTCCAGGCCCATTGAGTATTGGAAGCCGGCGCAGCCGCCGGCATGGACCATGATGCGAAATCCTTCCGCCGGCTCGCTGGCGCGGTAAAGAGCGGCCTTGATGGCGGCAACAGCGTTGTCGGTGAGCGTAATCATGGCTCGATTTCTCCTCGGTCCGTGACGTTTTCGCGGATCATCTCGCATGAACCGTGCCAAAGGGAAGACGTGTGTAAAAACGGTAGGACATCCCGACGTCTCTATGCTCGATTGCTGGGGAGACGTCCGACAACCGACACTTACTGTCGGGTTTGTCGCGTCCGCGTCACAGGAGGGGCGCCTGAGTTCGCGATGCACTCACGCGTAAAGCAATGAACAGAGCCAAAGATGTTCAGAGCTTGCCGCGGAGCAACTGGCACGACTTTTGAGAGCCTTCGTTGCGGCGGCAAAATTGCCGGCCGATTCACCTTTGGGTTGCCCTCGCAATCGAAGAACGAAGGAAGCAATATGTCGCTCCTCCCTCAGACCCGCCTTGTGTGGGAAAGCAGCACCGCCGGTGGAACCCGAATGCTCGATCGGCCGATTGGCGCCGACCACCCAACAATCGCTCTCTACCGGCGATTGGCCGCTGACCGCCCGGAGACAGGATTCGACTGGCGTGTGCCTGACGATCAATCGCGTCCGCCGTGCACACCCCTGAGGCCCTTTTTTCGACCGATCGTCAAAAGAAGAACGGGGCGGGGTTAAAAACATGGATCAGCGCAAGAAGCGGTCGCCCAACGAAATCCGGCGTGCGTGGGAAGTCTGTCCGAGCATTCCCGCGCGTGATTTCGCCGCCCAATTGGGCATTTCGGAAGCGGAACTGGTCGCGGCCCATTGCGGTTTCGGCGCGGCACGCATCGA
Source organism: Mesorhizobium sp. (assembly GCA_004020875.1). Classification (GTDB taxonomy): domain Bacteria; phylum Pseudomonadota; class Alphaproteobacteria; order Rhizobiales; family Rhizobiaceae; genus Mesorhizobium. Next base: position 13,188 of record SAPZ01000034.1, on the reverse strand, counting down.
CCCGCGCGTCAATCACCTGCTGACGGGCCTCGAATTCGTGGGCGAAGTGACGGCGCTGACCCGCAATCAAGGTGCCGTGCACGAAAAGATTGGCGTCTTCAACAAAGTGATAACCGGCAACAATCACGCCATGGTCCTTGGTGACGAATTCGACCTTCGCGTCTTCCCGCAGGCTTGGAGGTATGGTTTCGCTGTTGAAAGGCGCCATCGCGGCGGAATCCAGCGCAGTTTGCAATTCTTCGACGCCGCCGGCGCAGCAGTGCATAAGGTGCATCTCAGGCCGGTCTCCAACCTTCATGCCTATCGAAAGCTGGTGGCCGAGCTCGTATCCGCCAACCAGGAGCCGACCATGTCGCTTAAGGCGAGAGTAGCCGACCTGGGCGCGAGGACTGCGGACCGGGCCGGCACGGTGGACGACCTACGCGAGCACTGGAGCCGGCTGACTGACGTCAACCTTCTGAAGACGCTCAAGCTCAGCCGCTGCCAGGCTTTGCGCATGGTAGGCCAGGATTACGCTTGGCTGCTCGACAATGCTGCAGTTGGCGCCGTGCTCCAGCGTGCGGCCGAAGACGAATTGCCGATCATGTGCTTCGTCGGCAACCGAGGCTCTATCCAGACCCATTCCGGCTTAATCAAGTCGGTCAAGCAGATCGGGCCGTGCATCTATGTGCTGGACGAAACCTTCCGGCTGCATCTCAGGAGCCACCAAATCCGTGAGGTTTGGGCCGTGCGCAAGCCGACCAATGACAGTCACGTCACCTCGCTCGAAGCATATGGGTCCGACGGCAAGATGATCATCCAGTTGTTCGGTGCGCGCAAGGAAGGCGAACGCGAGCGCGACGACTGGCGGGTTCTGGCGGAAAACCTGCCGCGTTTCCCCGACAGCTACATGAGAACAGCTACATGAGAAAGACCGATCGTTGTCGGTGGGACGCCGGCGCCCATCTGCCTCCGCAGCGAGTAGCCGGGCATTGAAGCCGAGATCGGGAACACGATGACGCAATAAGCGCGCTGTATTGTCATAACGCGATGAGCAGGTAGCAATTTGGCGCTGCCCCATCGAAGGCATGGTTACGACGAAGCCGCGGCCTTTGGCCGAGCTCAGAGGTGACAATAGCGTTAACGCCACCGACCGTCGTCACTCCCCACCAGGCGGTCAGCTGTTGCGGTTCGGGCCGAGCAGAAATACTGTCAAGACAGCGAGGAACGTGGCAACCGCGCTGTAGAGAAAGACACTGGCAATGCCCGTGTGATCCACCAATAGGCCACCGAAAGTTGTGCCGGCTGCGATCGCCACTTGGAAGGCTATGACCATCAGTACACCAGCGCTCTCGGCCTGTTTCGGAGCGGCGCGCAGCACCATCCAGGTCTGCAATCCGACCGGGACCGCGCCAAAAGCAAAGCCCCATACGGCAACTGCAATTGCCGAGGTCAAGGCCGATGCTCCCATAGTCAGGAGCGAGACAGCGGCTACGGCAATGAGCAGGGGCGGCAGGGCCGCGACTGCCTTGAGACTGTGTTTGGTGAGGAATGCGCCCGCTAAATTGCCGAAGACGCCGGCCGTGCCAGAAGCAAGGAACACGAGCGGGATCGACTTCTTGTCGAGCGGAGGAACGCTCTCGAGAAAGTCGCGGATGTAGGCGAAGCTGGCAAAATGGCCGGAAGCGACCAATAGCACGACTAGGACCGCAACCTTCATCGTCGGATTCTTCGCGACATCCAGCGGACTGCGGAATCTGCGCACTTCGATCGGAGGCAGTGGCGGAATGGTTACGAGTTGCACGAGCAGCGCAACGGCACTCACGATTGCGGCGACCTTGAACGAGGCTCGCCATCCCCAAATGTCACCGACATAAGCGCCGATTGGAGCCGCGCAGACGGAGGCGACAGAAACGCCGGTGAGGATGATCGACATGGCGCGCGGCATGAGGTGACTTGGAACCAGCCGCATTGCCAACGCTGCCGAAATTGACCAAAAACCACCGAGCGATATGCCGAGGACGACGCGTGCCGCCAGCAACACCGGCAGCGACCCCGCAACCTCCGCCAGAACGTTCGACAGGATCAGCAGCAGCGTCATCGCCCAGATGACGACCCTGCGGTCCAGACGCTTTGTCACGATGGCCATTGTCGGTGCCGAGATCGCCGCGACGATTGCGGTCGCTGTTAGCGCCTGTCCAGCCGTGCCAGTGCTGATACCGAGATCATGCGCGAGCGGTGTCAGAACGCTGGCGGGCAGAAACTCTGCCGTCACAAGCCCGAAGGTGCCGAAGGAAAGCGAAATGATCGCACCCCATGCGGGGCCAGACCGTTGATAGGGACTTTCTGGGTCAAGCCGATCTCGGTCGAACAGAGCCGCGTCCACTAAATCTGTCGCCGATTCGGTCATGAATGAGTTCTCCAGCTAGGAGCTGTTGCAGCAGGGGTGGCTATATCGCCGGGGATCAAAGCCGCTAGACCTTCCGGCGGCGGCCAGTCGGCCTCAGTCGAGGCCTCGGCGCCCACGCATCCGAGGCCTCATCGGAGGGCCGACGGACACAACCGTCGACAATGCGGGAGAGTTCTCGGCGCGGTCGCATCGATCGCATCCGTCGAAGTGCGGCCTGTTCACTGCGAACCAAGCAAGCCGAACGCGGTGTCCTCGATCGAGGCCTTGATGGGGGGATGATCGACGATCTCTATATTGCTTTGAAGCAGGAAGTTCCGTCGCCATATGCGGTTATCCTGGCAGCCAGAATTGAGCGGTCGTCGCAAGCACCAAGGCGGTCGCAATGAGTGCAACGAGGCGGAAGTCTGATCGATGGCTGCGGTTCGATGGCCGCGCGATCGACAGAATTGAGGTGATGAGTTATCCCTTTTGAAGCCGTTGCTCCCAATTCTGGGATAAGGTAATTGCAGGCGGTCCCAGCAACGTCGGGCGGCCTTTTTGGTGATTGAATTCATGGGACGACACTCTCGGTCCGTGACGCGTCTGCGAATGACTGCGCAAGTACCGTGCCATCAACGACAAATCTGGCTCTGCTGAGCGGGTGGTGGAGGCACGAGCGTGGGCTATCCCAAGAGCTTGCCGCAAGGTTGTTCGAAGTTGAGGTGCCGGATAGGCCGCAAATATGTCGGGCGGCCTGGGGTTCGCCAACACGAAGATGCGCAAGTTCAAAAGGACGAGCTGAACCCTTGCCGATATCCGTCCGAGGCTGATCTGGAGAAGGTCAAGAACTGCGTCTTGAAGGCTTTCCGCCGCACCGGCAAATGCGAAGCCAAGGTGCTGGGCAAGATGGACAGGGCCACACAACCCCTCGACTGGACGCTCATTAACGGCATCGGTGTGGCTCTGGTAGCTGGCGAGAAAACGCCGTGCTGAAAGACGAAAGCTCGTGTGGCCGGCTCTGAAGGAGGGCCAATGAGGCAGGCGAGGAGAGGCTATAGCCCATTCTTGTAGACTGACCTTGTCCCACGGAGGCGGCTAACCACCCCGCCAGACATCATCGAGGGGAGCGCCACTAGGCTCACGAACAAGTGTTGGTCATTTCCACCTGGGTGACCTCGGCCAAGTCACCAAACCGCTTAGCGCAACCTTTCGAACTGGATGCTCCCCGGGCACATGATCGGCTAGCGATCCCACCAATTGAGTTGCTCCAAGTCGGTGTCTAGCTTTCTACATTCTGTGTCCGACGCTGGACAAGAATGTTGCAATCCCGACCAGTAAGTCAGCACAGGCGCCACCTGTTGCCCAGCAAACGGCAAGGATTATCGAAAGACGAATTCGGCACGGAGCTTGCACCAACGATTGCATGCAAATGCCGACAGCATCTCATGAACGGTCTCTCGATTCTGGCGCGGTTAAATCGCGGCCGGTTCCAGATCATGTCCCGCCCGAAATGGTGAGGGACTTCAGCCTGTTTACGTCGCCCGGCATGTTGCCGACGGCCAACGGGGATCCGCATGCAGCGGTTGCTTGCGTTCATGCCGGGCCTCCGATCTTTTATTCAACCAGCAACACGCGCGACGGTCGGGGTACCTGGGTCATCACTCGCGCGAGCGACCAGCGCCGGGTGCTGCAGGACACCGAAACGTTTTCCAGCCATCGCAGCATCTTCGCCTCTGTGCTCGGCGAGAGCTGGCCGATGATCCCGCTTGAGCTCGATCCGCCATTCCACGGTGTTTTTCGCTCACTGCTCAATCCGCTGCTTTCGCCAAAGCGGGTAATGGCATTGGAGCCGGCTGTCCGGGAACGAGCGATCAAGCTGATCGACAGGATCGCCGCATCAGGCACGAGCTGCGACATCATGAAGGATTTTGCAGTTCCGTTCGCGGTCAATATCTTCCTTCGCTTTATTGGGCTTTCGGACGACGGACTAGAAACATTTGTCGGCTGGGCTAGAGATCTGCTCCACGGCGATAAGGAGCAACGACCACCCGCAGCCCGGACGATCGTGGCCTTCATCGACGAACTTGCCACCGAGCGCCGCAAGGAGCCGGTCGATGATTTCATGACCTTCATCGTGAAGGCAAAGGTCGAGGGTCGTCTGCTCAGTGACGAAGAAGTCCGTGGCATCGGCGTGCTTGTGTTCGTCGCGGGACTCGACACGGTCTCAGCAGCCATATGCTTCGACTTGGCCCATCTCGCGCGCAACCCCAAAGATCAGGAATTGCTACGAAGCGAACCTGACCGGATTGCCGTCGCTGCGGAAGAATTGCTGCGCGCCTATTCGACCATTCAGATGATCCGAGTGGCAACGAAGGATGTCGACTTCAAAGGCGCGCCGATCCGCAAGGGAGATTATGTTTCCTGTGCCACGATGATTGCCAATCGTGACCCGGCGGAATTCGAATGCCCGAATGAGATCGATCTGGCGCGCGAGGACAACCGGCACGCTGCCTTTGGCTATGGTCCCCATCGTTGTCTTGGCTCACACCTTGCCCGGCGGGAGATTGTCATTGGCCTGGAGGAGTGGCTGGCGCGCATCCCAGCCTTTCGGATCAAGACAGGGACTGAACCTATCACCTTCGGCGGCCATGTGTTCGGGATCGAGAATCTGATCCTGGAATGGTCCTGAAGTTTCAGCCAACGACATTGGAGTTCGCTATGCGTGTCGTCGTACATAAAGCCAGATGCCAGGGTCATGCGCGCTGCTGGGCGCGGGCGCCGAGAGTCTTCAAGCTTGATGACGCCGGCTACATCTTGCCCGGTGATATTGATGTTGCCGATGGGGAGCAACTGCTTGCCTCAAAAGGGGTACGAGCCTGCCCCGAACAAGCTCTGGAAGTTGACGAGCCCCCCGCTAACTCAGTTGTAGAGAGAGACACACGCAAAGTGCAGACTGGCATCGGGAAGGACAAAACAATCATACAATTCGCGACAGACCCTGTCGACCACGCGAAAATTACCGAACTGCGTGACCGAGAGGCGATCCGCAACTGCCTGTATCGGTACTGCCGCGGGATAGACCGCGCCGATGAGGCGGCGCTGCGTAGCGCATACTGGCCCGAAGCGTATGACAGGCACGGTCCCTATTGCGGACCGGCAGAGGACTTCATCCAATTTGCTCTCGGTCTGCCGGGGCACCGTAACATCCATCAAATCACGAACAGCCTGATCGACTTCATCAGTTCAGCAGAGGCCGCGGTCGAGAGCTATTTCACCGCGCTGCAACGCGGACCGGATACAGACCAAGAAATACGTCAGACGCTGCTTTGCGGCCGTTACTGCGATCTGTTTCAGAAGAGGCAGGACGAGTGGCGAATTGCGGAACGGACAGTCGTCTACGATTGGGTTGAGGAGCAAATCCCGCCAGCGATTCTTGAGGCAGATAGGTTCGGCCGGCGACAGCCGATTGGAGCACCACATCCAGACGATCCCATCTACCAGTTGCTCAAGGGTCACATCCCCACCGACCAAGATGGCGTCGAGGGTCCCCAACTGGGAGCTGCATAAGTGGGTAGGAATGGAGGATGAGCGCCCTACGGGAACGACATCTGTGTGGGGCCGCGACTGGCGGTCACTGCAACGATTTGGCTCGGCCCTTCATTCCGCCCAAGGTTGATGGGCTGAGATCACAAGCGGTCATCGTGGAGAAGCTCTCGTGAAACTGGCAGCACGCACCGTAATCATCACAGGCGCTGCGGGCGGGATCGGCCGTGCCCTGGTCGATATCCTTGCCGCGGACGGAGACACTGTAGTTGCGGTGGACCTTCCGGGCAGTGGTGTGGTTGAACTGGCTCGGGATCTCGGGTCGCCGCACGTCGGTCTGGAGTGCGATGTGTCGCGAGAGAAGGACATGCTCTCACTTTTCGGCCAGGTCGAAGCACGGTTCGCGCAAATCGATGTCCTCATCAACAATGCGGCGGTTGGACCCACGATGGATAGGATCATCGACACCGCTGTCGATACCTTCCGACGCGGCGTGACAGTGAACCTTATTGGGCCATTCGTTATGGCCCGGGAAGCGGCGCGGCGCATGAAGCCGGGCGGTGCGATCGTCAATGTGGCTTCGATGGCGGGCGTGGTCGGCAATCCCAGGCGCAACGCCTACGCAGCCTCGAAAGCTGGCGTGATCTCGTTGACAAAGTCCCTTGCATGCGAGTGGGCTATGCGAGGAATCCGCGTCACGGCGGTGGCGCCGGGCTCCGTCCGCACCCCAATGGTCACAGAACTGGCACGCGCTGGCAAAATGGACCTCGCGGCGATACGCCGCCGCGTGCCGATGGGGCGCTTGGCTCGCCCCGACGAGATCGCCAGGGTCGTGCGTTTTCTGAGCAGCACGCAGGCGCGCTACATCACCGGCTCGGTGCTGGCAGTCGACGGAGGCTGGATGTCATTCAACCAGCCGGGGGATGCTCACCCGCCGGTGGATGGTGCGCTCCAAGCCGAGCTCTCCTGTCCGGCCGAATGCACAGATGCGCGAATCGTGCTCGTCACCGGTGGCGCAAAAAGCATTGGCGCGGCCGTCGCTCGCCGCTTTGCCGCGAACGGCGACACCGTCGTGATTGCTGATAAAGATGGCACTGCAGCGGCAGAGCTGGCTACATCGCTCCCCGGCAAGCATCTGGCGAAATCGCTGGACGTGGCCGTCGAGAGCGATGTGGTGTCGATGTTCGAAGAACTGAGGGGACGCTTCGGGTATATCGATGTTCTGGTCAATAGTGCTGATACCGCCGACAGGATTGTGCCTGCGATCGAGCAACTGTCGAAACAGCTCGAACACGTCCTGGATGTCAACCTTACCGGCGCCTTCACCTGCGCGCGCGAAGCGATCAAGGCTATGCGCCCGGGCGGCGTGATCCTCAATCTCGGGTCGATCGACAGCTTTCTGCCGTTCGCGCCGCGCCATGCCTACGGCGCCTCCAAGGCGGGGATGGATATGCTGACCCGTTGCATGGCGGCCGAACTCGGGCCGGTCGGAATTCGGACAGCCACCGTCGCTCCTGGCCACATCCGCACGCCCGCACTTGCTCAGTTGGCCAAAGCCGGCCGCATCGACCTGACAGCAATCGGACGACGCATCCCCATGGGCAGGATGGGACGGCCAGAAGACGTCGCAGATGCATCGTTCTTCCTTGCTTCGTCTGACGCCTCATACATCAACGGCTCGATCCTCTACGTGGACGGCGGCTGGACCTCGTTCGGTGATGCGGGAAACGCCAGCGAGCTCTATGACGAATGTTTTGCGGAGGCCGCAGGTTAATTGCCAGGCCTTCGCAGGGCGACCGGCCGAGCATTATGAAGCCTCGGCTCCACGACGCACCTGAGGTGCTTGAGATCCAAGCATGCGCATGCCGAGCACATTCCCGGTCGGCTGACGTGTCTATAACGAGGAGAAATCATGGAATTTGCCACTTTCATTCTGGCCGCCCAGCGTGGCTATCACCAATCCTCAGAAAGCGTCATCCGCAACTCCATCGAACAGGCCGTCGCTTCGGAGCAGGCTGGGTTCAACACCGCGTGGTTTGCTGAGCACCACTTCAACAATTACAGCCTCATACCATCCCCGCTGATGATGGTGGCGCACTGCGGCGGCTTGACAAGCACGATTCGCCTGGGCACTGCCGTCTGCGTGCTGCCGCTTTACCAACCGCAGCGCCTGCTGTCCGAGATCGGCTTCGCCGACATCGTTGCGAACGGCCGTCTCGAGCTCGGCGTAGGCTTGGGATACCAGCAGTTCGAGTTCGAACGGTTCGGCGTGGACATCGATGAGGCGCCGGCCGTCTTTTCGGAATACCTGGACATCATTCTCAAGGGCCTCAACCAAAACGTCTTCGAACACGACGGCCAGTATGAGAAGATCCCCCCAACAGCGATTTCGGTCCGCACAGTCCAGCAGCCGACGCCGCCTATCTGGATCGCTGGCGGAGCCGCACGGATGGCTCGGGCCTACCGCGAGGGGCACAATTTTTTTGTCACAGCCTTCCACGACGGCTTAGAGACTTTGACCACACTGCGTGAATCAGTCGAGAGGGCGGCGGCATCCGAGGAAAAGAACGTCACCGACGTCAAGATATCGCTGCTGCGCTGCTGCTATGCCAGCCACGACGAGTTGGAGATCAACAGCTATCTCGACAATGCCCGCTTCCAGCGCCGGCTTTCTGAAGCCCTGCATCAGCGTCGCCAACAGAGCCACGATGGCTACCTGCTGCAGGAGACACCGACCCAGCAGGATCTGTCCTTCGAGACCATGCGCAAAAATTTGCCGATTGGCAGCGTAAATCGCGTGATTGATCGCCTGCTGGAAGAGATCGATATCTTGAAACCGGACCAGATCGCAGTTCAGACTCAATTGGGCGACTTCGACCAAAAGACGATGCTGCGCCAGATCGAGCTCTGGGGCGACAAGATCATCCCTGCGGTCAACAAGGCGCTTTGTCATGCCGGAAGCTGAAGCCGGCCGTTACGATGATGGCTGCCTATCCAGCGCGCAATGGCGTGGGTCCGAGCTAGGGAGGAGCTTCGATCAGCATGTGCTGCCCTGCGTACATTCACGTTCGCTTGAGGAGGTCCAGGCGGGCGAGGTGTTGGCGACGGAGGGGACAGGCCTTTCGTCTGTCGAATTGCGTGATGTCTTGGCCGCAACTTTCCCGTCTACCTCCAGCAGCGTATTCGCTTTGGAGGAGTTGAGCGAGCCCGAGCCGGAACTGGAAGAGGAACTGCTACGCCGGCTGCTGCTAGCGCATGCTGCGCCGGCCGACCCGGCGAGCGCCCGCTTGGCCAAGATCATCGCCCGGCGTGCGATGCGCATGGACCATCTTTGGCGGGATCTTGGCCTCTCAAATCGCGCTGAGCTCAGCCGCCTGCTTGCCAGACATTTTCCCGCGCTGGCGGCAGGCAACACAGAAAACATGAAATGGAAAAAGTACTTTTACCGCAAGCTGTGTGAGGCCGAAGGCTTTTCGTCATGCACAGCACCCAGTTGCGGGGAATGCCATGACTTCGAAAGCTGCTTCGGCCCGGAGGAAGTTGAGAGTCGCCTCTCGCCGACCACGAATGTCGGTTAGTCACTTCGCTTGATCGCAGCTGCGGACAAACGCTTATCGCGGCGCCGTCGTATGGAGGAAGGGATGTTCATCGCCTCGCGATATTTGGTGACGGTACGGCGAGCGACATCGATGCCGGTCTCCTTGAGTTGAGCAACGATGTCTTCGTCGGAATGTACCTTGTCGAGCGATTCTTCGGCTATGATTGCCTTGATCCGATGGCAGACAGCTTTGGCGGAGTGCGCATCGCCGCCCTCGCAGGATGCGATTGGCGCAGCGAAAAAATACTTCAGCTCGAACACCCCGCGCGGAGTCAACATGTACCTGTTCGAAGTCACCCGGCTTACCGTCGACTCGTGCATGCCGATCTCGTCAGCGACATTTTTGAGACAGAGAGGCCGCAGATGGGCGGCGCCGTGTGTAAAAAAGGCATCCTGCTGGCGCACGATTTCGGTCGCAACCTTAAGGATCGTCTTAGCGCGCTGCTTGAGACTGCTGATCAGCCAGTTCCCTTTTTCCTGGCAATTGTCGAGAAACGCTTTGCCTTCCGGATTTTGCTTGGTCAGCTGCGAGATTTCGGCGACATAGGTGTGGTTGATCAACACTTTGGGCAGCGTGGCCGGATCAAGCTCCACCCGCCATCCACCTTCGGACTTGGGCATTACCCAGACGTCCGGTACGATGGTTTCCGGCGTCCCGGACTGGAACCGGTCTCCAGGCTTGGGATCGAGCGCGCGGATTTCGTTCCTCATGTCGAGGAGATCCTCCTCGTCGACTCCGCAACGCTGCTTCAATCCCTGAAAATCCCCCCGTGCAAGCATCTCGAGATTGGCGACCAAAGCTGCCATAGCCGGGTCGAACCGGTCTTGCTGGCGCAGCTGAATCTCCAGGCATTCGCTGAGAGTTCGCGCAAAAATGCCCGGCGGATCAAATTGCTGCAAGATTCCGATGACCCGTTCCACATCAGCTTGCCGAACGTTTAACGTCCTGGCCAGATCGAAAAGGTTTACCTGAAGATAGCCAGTGTCCTCCAGATGAGCGGCGAGCTGTCCGGCAATCAGCCGCTCCTGGGGGGTGAACGGGTTGAGGGCGACCTGGCGGGCGACATGGTCGTGCAATGTTTCGGTGTGGGCGGTAAACTCCTCGACGGCAGGTCGATCGTTGCCGCTACTGCGTTGCGACTTCCATTGCCCGCGCCCGCCAGACGGCCCGCCAATGGGCGATTCGCCGATTTCGCTTCTGCTTTGACTGCTCCGCTGATCCACCCCTGGCAGCGGCGAATCGTCGTCAAACGGGTCAGGCTTCAAAACGGGGTTCTTCTCGAGTGCCTGCTGCACGAGCTGATGGAGTTCAGTATGCGTCAATCGCAGCAAGCGAATAGCTTCAATGGCTTGAGGCGATAAGACCATACGTTGCTTCTGGCGTTGAAGCAGGCTTGCTGAGAGATGCATGTTGAACCGTGATCTGCCGAGGAGGCTCTAGTGTGTGCTTGGGTTGTGTGAGACTTTCCACTTCTGGGTCATGCCGCCGCCTTCAATTTGTCGAGAACGTTTTGCGGGGATGAAACGCCATAGGGGTCCGTCTCGCAGTTGTCACAGAAGCCTTCCTCCTCGAACCACTGCTCCACCACGCCATCGTCGATCAGAGCGGCGTATCGCCAGGAGCGCATGCCAAAGCCCAGATTGTCCTTCGCGACCAGCATGCCCATTTTGCGCGTGAACTCGCCCGACCCGTCTGGGATCAGCTCGATCTTCTGCAGCCCCAAGGACTTTCCCCACGCATTCATGACGAAAGCATCGTTGACCGAGACGCAGTAGATCGCGTCAATTCGCAGTTCCAGAAATTGATCATAGAGTTTTTCGAAATCGGGCAGTTGGAAGGTCGAGCAGGTCGGGGTGAAGGCGCCAGGCAGCGAGAACAGGATGATGCGCTTGCCCCCGAAATAATCGTCGGAGGTCTTGTTCTCCCACTGATAAGGATTTGGCCCCCCGATCGACTCATCGCGAACACGCGTGCGAAAGGTCACGAGAGGAACGTTCTTTCTATAGGTCATTGATTTGCTTCCAGGCCAAAGTGGTACGGTGCATTTTTCGGTTAAACTGAAGCGGCATCGACTTCGGTCGACAGTTCCGGCAGCCTCGCGCCTTGGCGTGGTTGCCTCGGACCGGTCTTGTGCAAGACCGCCCCCGAGCAGGCACGTTTAACGGCGACGAGCTTCCGCGGAGACGGGGAATTTTGCTCGCGTGCTTTATCGAGCTTTGAGAGGTAGGCATGGTCTGCAACCGTGATTTTGACTGCGTTCTATCGACCGAGTCGCAAGCGCCATGCCAATTGACCCGATGCCTTGGGTTCACTTCGGTTTTTGCAGCAACTTTCGTGTTGTGCAGTAATGCCGGTCGATATTATTGCTCAAGCAGCACTGGAAATTGGGTGCGACTCCGTTCGGCAAACCCGGCCTTTGTCCGAAGCCGGACACGAATGTCGGAAATAGCCAAACGCCAGGATCTGGGGCGGGTTAAGAAACGTTGCCGTGGGCACCGGCTTCAGCACAATTGCGCCACGCGAGCATGGCTCCCAGCGTCAATGCCGTGCAGCAGCGAGACGAAGTCACTGCAGAATATCAACCTCTGCGAAGTCGTTGAAACCCAGCATGTGCGAGCCGTTCGAGGCGCAGATCAAGGCATGCTCGAGGAAGAGCTCGTGCTCTCGGCAGCAAGTGTTGCGACGTCTGACAAGGATCGTCGCGCTTCAAGGAAAAGAACCTGAATGGTGCACGGCTTGTGAAGGCCGGCGCATGGAAATGGCTGGGCTGATCATCCTCCATGAGGGTTGAATGAAGAGCTGGCCCCTATCTCCCTCAGCTGCAACGGGGGGAGATAGGGCATGTCCGTCTATCGCGCTGGGTAACATTCCTCGGTGATGCAATAAGGGGGAGCAATTTCTCATTTCGGCAGACACGACCCAGCTCTCCTTTCATGCGCTGATTCCCCCAGGGGAAATCGCGACTCCAGGCTTCCTATGCAGCGAATCGCGGTGCTGTCCGATGTCCGACAATGTCGGATGCGGATCGTAGCTGGGCTAGATCCATCACTTTGCCTCGATGGTTTCCCACTGGCCTTATATCTGCTTCGCCCAAATGCGGCGACATAACCTGTGCGGCATCTGTGAATGGATCGACTTCAATCGAGACCTCGGAGGTCCCGATGCGCGAAGGGAGCTTGCCGATATGACGGCCACCATAGCGAACCACGGTCCGGACGACGAGGGGACTTGGATCGGCGGGCCTGCGGCGCTGGGACACCACCGCCTGGCAATCATCGATATCCAGGGCGGCCGCCAGCCGAGGATGCTCCAGGGGGATGGCCGACCTGACTTGGTGCTCGTCTACACGGGTGAGACTTACAACTACCGCGAGCTGCGTCAACAGCTGGCCGGCCTAGTCCATCGCATGAACACGAGCAGTGACACCGAGGTGGTGCTGCACCGCCCCCGCGAGTAGGGCTCTTCGGCGGGTACACTTTTTTCACGAAATCCGTGAATGTTTCTCGCGACATCATCCCGCAATCGGTGGTGCAGCGGGTGAAGAGCCCGTATCCGGCTATCCAGAATGCCGCCTACGACAAAATACTACGTACGCGGTTCACTGTGATGCTGGACGACCTAGTTGTGGAGCTTCAACAGGTTGTCCTCGATCAGGGCGAGGCGACTGATAGGCGTTTT
>SAPZ01000033.1 GCA_004020875.1 Mesorhizobium sp. | reverse complement strand
GTGGGCGGGCGCGCCGAAATCATGGCGGTGTTCGATCCGACCGGAGGCAAGCCGGCGCTTCCGCATGGCGGCACCTTCACCGCCAATCCGGTGACGATGCGCGCCGGCCTCGCCTCGATGCGGACGCTGACGAAAGAAAGCTTCGCCCATCTCGACCGGCTGGGCGCATCGTTACGCGACGGCGTCGCCGCTTCGTTCGAAAAGCATGGCCTTGCCGGCCAGTGCGTGGGCCTCGGCTCGCTGTTCAAGGTTCATTTCACCTCGCATCCCGTTACGGACTATCGCTCCATCTATCCCGGCCAGGCCGAGCGGAAGAAGTTCGACGCCTTCCACAAGGGCCTGCTCGGCCGTGGCGTGCTCTCCGCCAGCTACGGCCTGTTCGCGCTGTCGACGCCGATGACGCAGGACGATGCCCGCGCCATTCTCCATGCGATCGACGAGACGCTGGGCGACGTCGCCGCGCAATCCTGAAAGCAGGCGGACCATAGATGACAGTTTCTCCTCACGTCGTGGTGATCGGTGCGGGCACGCTGGGCATGTGCACGGCGCTCAACCTCGTCGAGCAGGGCGCGCGCGTCACGGTGCTCGAAGCGCAGTCGATCGCTTCGGGGTCGAGCGGCCGGTCGGTCGGCGTCGTCGGATCGCAGCTGACCGATCCGTTCGAGATCATGCTGCGCGTCCATTCGCTGCGCCGGTTCCGCCAATGGGAGGGCGAGGGGCTTCGCTTCAACCACATCGGCTATCTGCGGTTGGCGCGCACGAAGGCGCAGATGGAGCTGTTCGCGAGATCGGTCGAGATCCAGGCCGAGGCGGGGCTGAGGTCCCGACTGGTCCACGCCAACGAGCTCATGGACCTCGTTCCGCACATCAATCCTGACGGCCTCGAAGGTGGCTTGTTCGGACCCGATAACGGCTTCCTCGATCCGTACGAGATGTGCAATTTCCTGGCCCGCATCGTGCGCGCCCAGGGCAGCGAGATCCGCCAGTACCGCAAGCTGCTCGGCGCGCAACGACGGACGCGCGGCTATAGGCTGGAGACCAGTCATGGCCCGATAGATTGCGATGTCGTTGTCAATGCGGGCGGCGCCTGGGCGCCGCAGGTCGCAGCACTTTTCGGCCAGCGCCTGCACATCTGGCCCGAGCGCCACGAGGCCGTCGTCATCCATCTCGACGAGCCGCTCGGCTATACGATGCCGATGGTAATGGACCTGGTGAACGGCGAAGGCAGCGGCCTCAATTTCCGGCACGAAAAACCGGGCGAGCTGATCGCCGAGATCCACAAGGTGAACTCGATCGCGCCGGAAGACCCCGACAATTACAACGACCAGTGCGAGGAGCAGTCGAAGGTCGACCTGGCGGAGCTGCTTCTGGAGCGCGTGCCCGACCTGCCGGGCGCGCGTCTCGGCCGCGGTTGGGCGGGCCTCTACCCGGTGACGGCCGACCATCGCCCCTTCGTCGGGCCTGTCGACGCCTCGGAGCCGACATTGATCACCGCCGCCGGCGCCGGCGGCTACGGCATCCAGCTCGCGCCGGTGATCGGCCAGATCGCGGCCGACTGGGTGCTTCACGGCGCGCCGGTTTCGGTGCCCGGTTCACAGAGCCTGGCGCCATCGGCCGAGCGCAATGTGCCCGGTCATTGAGCGATGCGTTTTGAAGAGGCTGAACATCTAAGATGCGATCGTTCGCGTTAACCATCAATTAACTATCCGGTCGCCTTCAATAGTGTTCTGGAGGATACTGAGTCTGGCCGCGACCGATGGTCTCGCGACGCCGGAATTAGAAAAGAAGCGGCGCCATCGCCGCCGTCTGCCGGGGAGGCGCCCAGCATCTTTGATGAGGAGCGCCGGCATGAATATCGAGGAAGCAGTCACTGCGGCGACGGCGGGGTCGAGCGCGCTTCTCTCCTGTCTCGGCCAGCCCGTCATCGCCTACCACGTCACGGCCATCATGCGTGAAAACGACAGGAGAGAAGCGCGGCGGATGCAGCTCGCCTTGCTGCGGCGAAGCATCGAGGCGCTTGTCGATGACGGCCTCGAAGACGACGAGGCAAGGAGTTTTGCTTCGCAGTTCGATGGCCGAGTCGGTTCGGCGTGGGATCTACTGCACATGGCCGGCGACACGCCGCACTGACTTCCGCGGACGCCCTGCCGCCGAGCCGCCGGCTCTGCCGGTACGCTCCATGCCTGGCGACCCTCATGCAACCGGGGATGTTCCCGCGCAGGCGTGAACGAGACCCGGGCGGAACCGCTTAACATATGTGGATGTCTCCGCCGCCAACTCGATCTATCGCCTTGGTAGGGCGGAGAGAATCGACATGGACTGCTTCACCAGGCTCGAAGCGCTGATCGACACCGGCAGCGCTGACGCGGCCGAGGAAGCGCGTGGGCTGCTCCGACACCTCGCCGCCGGCTCGCGAGCCACCTTCGAAGCGGCGGACGAATTCCTGATCGAGTTGATGACCTTGGCCTTCCTGGTCGAGGCCGGCCTGGAAGACTTCCATAATCCTGCGCGGCGGCTCGCGCGCCTCAGGCTCTCCCGACTGAAGCTCCTGCTGGCCTGACGCGCCAAGCTTTCCTAAATTAGTCATTTTTGCTATTGGCTACGCCTTCGCAGCGTCGGCCAAGGCCGAAGGGGGATCATGGCAATCGACAAGCGCGTGAACGCATGAACGGCGCTCAGCACAGGCTGGAGCTGCGCGTGCTTGGCGATTTTCAGGTGACGCGCGACGGCCAGCCGCTTGACCTCCCGCCGTCGCGCAAGACGCGGGCGCTGCTTGCTTACCTCGCCGTCACCGCCAGGCAGAATCAGCGCGAGCGGTTATGCGATATATTCTGGGACATCCCCGACGATCCGCGCGGCGCCTTGCGCTGGAGCCTCTCCAAGATCCGCCAGGTGCTGGGCGCCGACCAAAAAAACCTCGTCGCCGATCGCAACGTCGTCGCGGTCAGTCTCGAGACGGACTATGCGCGGCTGGCGCCGCTGGTGAAGGCCGACCTGTCATCCCGCTCGACCCAGGAGCTCGAAGCCGTCCTTGCCTCGATCCGCGGTGGCTTTCTCGCCGACCTCTCGCTCGAACGATGCTTCGAATACGAGTCCTGGCGGCAGGCGATCGCCAGCGAGGTGGAGATCGTCGAGCTCGGCATCCTGCGCGAGCTGGTCGAGCGCCTGACGGGTGAGCCTCGGCGGGCGCTGCCCCTCGCGCAGCGCCTGCGCCGCCTCGTTCCCCACGATGCCAGCCTCGCCGCCGAGATCGAGGCGCTGGAGGACCGGGTCCGCTCGGCCGCCGCTCAAGGCGCGGGCCGCGCGGCGCAGCCTGCTTCCTCCGCGCCGCCGAAACCTGCCGGACAGGATCCCGGCCGGGCCGTGCAATTCTGCCGGGCTCGCGACGGCACCAGGCTGGCCCATGCCAGCACCGGCAGCGGCCCGGCGATCATGCGTGCCGCGCACTGGATGTCGCATCTCACCTTCGACTGGGACAGCCCGATCTGGCGGCACTGGATGCGGGAACTGTCGCGCCACAATCGGCTGGTGCGCTATGACGAACGCTGCAACGGCCTCTCGCAACGGCACGTCGTCGACATCTCGTTCGAGACCATGCTGTCGGACCTCGAATGCGTGGTCGAGGCGACGGGGCTCGACCGCTTCACCTTGCTCGGTCTGTCGCAGAGCTGCGCGGTCTCGATCGCCTACGCCATCCGCCACCCCGAGAAAGTGTCGAGCATGATCCTTTATGGCGGTTACGTCAAAGGCTGGCGGGCGCGCGGCGACGCCGGGGAGATCGCGACGCGCGAGGCCGCCGCGACGCTGATGCGCGAGAGCTGGGGCAAGCCTAACCCGATGTTCCGCCAGGCCTTCTGCTCCATGTTCATCCCCGGCGCTACGCATGAACATTTCGCCTGGATGGACGATCTGATGCTGCGCACCGTCTTGCCGGACGATGCCTGGCGCCTGCAGAGCGCCTTTTCCGTGATCGACGTCAGCGACTTGCTGGAAAAGGTGCGTGTGCCGACGCTGGTGCTGCACGCGCGGGATGACAACGTGGCGCCGGTGGAATCGGGCCGCACGATGGCGGCTGGCATCTCCGGCGCGCGCTTCATCGAGCTCGAGAGCCAGAACCACATCCTGCTCGAAGGCGAGCCGGCCTTCGAAGAGTTCATCGACCACGTCCGCGCCTTCATAGCCGAGACGGCAGGCGGGTAAGCGGATACGCGAAGTCCTCAACCCTTGGCGAGCGGCACGGTGTACACCGTCGCGGTGCCGGTGAGGCAAAGTTCGCCGGCTTCGTTGAGCACCGACGTCTCCAGCTTGGTGATCGGCTTGTCGGCGCGCACCTCCTTGACCTCGACGCGGCCGGTGATCAGTTCGCCGACGCCGACTGCCTTGACGAATTTCCACGACACTTCGAGGAACACCGAGCCGGGGCCGGGAAGGTCCTCCGCCACCACCGCGTTCAGGATGCCGGAGGTGACGCCGCCCTGCACGATGAGCTTGCCGAACACCGAAGCCTCGGCCAGCGCGTTGTCGTAATGCAATGGGTTACGGTCGCCGGTCATCCCCGCGAACGCGTCGATATCCTGCGGTTGCGTGCGCCGCGAGCGCTCGGCAAAGGCGCCCACCCTTGGCCGGCCCTTGATGACGCCGACCCAGCCATCCTTGATCGCATGCCCATCCTTTATCGAATGCAAAGTCATGGTCTTGCTCCGGTTCGGTTGCGATTGAGGTTCGAGGCGGCCGAGGCCGGCGGCTCGTCCTGATTGGCCGGTGCACGGTGGGCCGTCGGCCGCGATGCAGGGAAGGGGGCCCGGCTGACAGGCATGGGTTGCCCGGCCAGCGCCTGCACCTCTGCCTTCAGCACGGCGCTGAAGCGGCGATGCCGCTCGCCGAGCTCGTCGAGCGTCCAGTCGAAGGCGGCGACGGCGTCCGTGGTGTCGAGGATCTGGTTGGCAATCATGTCGCGCTGTTGCTGCCAGACCGCGAATGCCGCCTCCGAGCCGTCGAGGATGGCCCGCGCCAGGGTTTCGGCGTCGCGAAGCGCATCGGAAATGCCGTGCGAGGTGATCGGGTCGCGGAAGAAGCCGGCGTCTCCCACCAGCGCCCAGCCGGGGCCGTACGCCTGGCGGATGTAACCCGGCACGCCGCGGAACGCCTGCAGGCGGGCGTCCTTCGGCGCCTGGGCCGCCTGTTCCGCCAGCGCCGGCGAAAGCGCCTCGAGCACATCCATGCGGGCACGCGCGTGGCCGAGGCGGAAGCGCTGGTCGAACAGGCCGGTCGGCACCGAGGCGACGATGCAGGCGAGACAGTCATTGGTCGGGATGAACGAGCCGGCGATCCCGTCGCGGAAATACCAGTGATAACCGGCGCCCGGCTCGACCGGCGCGTAGCCATAGATATGGGCGGCCGACACCGCGCCGCGCCGCAAGGGCTGGGCGTCGACGCATTTTGCCACGAGCGAGCCGACACCGTCCGCACCGACGACGATATCGGCGCTGACCCGCAGCGATGCTCGGCCGGCGGCACGGATTTCGATGCCGCGCACGCGCCCGCACGTGTCGGCGAAGAGGTTGCCGACCGCGACTTCGTGCAGGACCTCCGCGCCGGCCTTGCGCGCCGCGTCGACAAGGATGCGGTCGAGCACGGTGCGACGCGGCGCGATCAGGCCGGGGAGGTCCAAGCTGCCGGCGAGCGGGATGGTGATTTCCTCCTCGCCATAGTGGAAGGTCGTCGTCTCGACGAGCGGTGTCCCGGCCTTGAGCAGCGGCTCGAGCAGACCCCAGCGCCACAATTGCAGTACCGCTGGCCGCATCAGCGCATGCGTCGACAGCGTGTCGGAGCCATAGGGCTTGCGGTCTATCGCCAGCACCTTGAGGCCCGCGCGGGCGAGCAGCATCGCCGTCGCCGCACCCGCGCAGCGCGCGCCGACGATGATGGCGTCGTAATGGCCGCGCCTGGGGGAGGCCATGAGGGAGACGGGATTGGTTGCCATGGTCGTGGTCCTTAGGCCGCCTTGCGGCCGTTGCGGTCGAGATGACGGCAGATTTCGGCGGCGATCGCCTCGGCATCCGCGCCGACCCCGCCGATGAAGTTGGAATCGCGCTTGCGCAGGAAGCGGAAGCCGAGCGCGTAGAGGCCGGGCACGCTGGTGACGCCGCCCTGATGCGCGAGCTCGCCATCGGCGCCGAGCGCCAGCGGCTCCAGCCAGCCGAACGAGCGCGTATAGCCGGTCGCCCAGATGATGCTGCTGATCGATCCATCGGTCAGCGAAAGCCGCTCGCTGCGGGCCGAGGGCGCCGGCACCGGCTCGGGCCTGTATGGCGTCGGCGTGCCGGTGAAATGGTCGATCTGGTCGAGCAGGCGCGCCTGCTTCGCTTCCGCCGCGGCGATGTGCTTGCCGAGATCCCCGTCGAAGGCGATCTCGCCGTCACCGACGCCGCGCACCCGACCGGCCAGTTCCACGCCGAGCGCCTGCAACGTGGCGAGATCGACATCGGCCCTGTCGGGTCGGCCGGCGAGTTGCAACGAAGGCTGGCGCCGGGCGCTTTCCGGGTTCGCGAGGTCTGCCTCGCGTTGCGCCATCAGGCCCATTTCGCAGAGCCAGAAGAAGATGTCGTGGCCGCGCCATGTTCTCGGCAGCCGCGTATGCTTGCCGACCGACAGCACCACGCGCCGCCCGGCGCGGGCGAGCTCGTCGGCGATCTGCACGCCGGAAGACGAGGCGCCGACGACCAGCACGCCGCCGCCCGGCAGTTCACCTGGCGAGCGATATTGCGAAGCGTGGATGCTGAGCGGTCCGCGAAGGGCCTCAGCCGACAAAGGGATGACAGGCCGGTCGCAATGCCCCGTCGCGACGACGACCGCGCGTGCTGTCCAATCCCCGCCGCCGGTGTGCAAGGCGAAGCCGTCGCTGGTCCGCTTGCAGGACATGACCTCGATATTGGTCTCGATGGGCGCGTGCCATTCACGAGCGTAGCCCTCCAGGCTTTCCACGAAAGCCCCTTTGCTCATGAAGCCGTCGGGGTCGCCACCCTTATAGGGCGAGCCGGGCAGGGCGTTCAGCCAGTTCGGGGTAAGCAGCCTGAGCGAGCGCCAGCTCTGCGAGCGCCAGCGCTCGCCGATGCGTCCGCGCTCCAGCACGATATGGTCGATGCCGGCCTGGCCGAGGCAATGGCTGAGCGCAAGCCCGGCCTGGCCCGCGCCGATGATGACGACGTCCGAGCGTCTCATGTCGTGTTCCGTCAATGGGAGGAGAGGCGGCCCGGAAACGGTTCCGGACCGCCAGCAGGGTTCGGCTTACTGGATGGTCTTGATGCCGACCGTGACTGGGACACCCTTCGTCAGCACGTCGAACACCGCCGAACGGGCGCGCGACTGCTCGACCAGCTGCTGGAGCTTTTCGGCCGGCGCATCGCCTTCGATCTCGAACGAGACATGGATGTTCTGGAAGCCGTTGCGGACCTCGTCGGAAATGCCGAGGATGCCGCGCAGGTCGATGTCGCCATCCACCGAGCACTTCACCTTGGTGAGCTTGATGCCGCGCGCGGCGGCGATGTTGGCGACGCCCGCCATCAGGCAGCCCGCCAGCCCGTGCAGCAGCCACTCGACCGGGGTCGGCGCATTGTCGGCGCCGCACAGGATCGCCGGATGGTCGGCGTCGGCATAATGCGGCTTCTCGTGCTTCTGCTCGTTGCCGGCGCCGAAGAAGCCGTTCATGACAGTCCTGCTGTGCGTGCCCTCGATCCACTCATTGTGGGCGCGGAACTGGAATTTGGCGAGCTCCGGCTGCCCTGCGACGAAATTGATCGTCGCCAGCAGATTCGGCGTGTCGACGCCGTTGAGCGGAAGCCGTGCAGGTTTGGTGTTGGGTTGCATCTTCATCTCCAAAGGTTGTTTGCGGCTTGTTTGCCGTGACGGCGTCTGTCTGGCGATGGAGCGTGTGAACGAGCGTGGATGCGAGCGTGGAATTTTTGATACGCGTGGCGTGGAAAAGGTTTTGGACGTATCGTTTGAGACGGGATGGGCCACCCTCTGAGCGGCATGCGCGGAAACTTAAAAGCCCCAGGCGTGGGGAAGCGCCCGGGGCTTGTCGACGGCTCGGCCATGACAGACATGGACGATCATCTGACGTTGCCGATGTCCATCCCTTCGGCGCCGGACGCGGCGTAGCGCATCGAGGTGTAATAGTCGATTTCCGAACGGGCGATGCCCATGTCCTTGAGCAGATGGTCGGGCATGGCCTGCATCGCGGCGCGGTCGCTGCGCATCCTCATCGCCCTGTAGCAGAGCCCGAGCGCGCGGCCGGCAAGATCGATCGGGCCGAAGCCCGATCGGCCGGCTTCATACGCGGTATGTTCCGAATTCGTCATTGTCGTCTCCATCTTTTGCGGCGCGATCCTTCGCGTCGTCGATGGGAGGACTCATGACCTACGACCGGGGGAGCCAGCGTTGGAACTGACGTCGAAATTGCCGTGGAAATGGAGTTTTCGGCCGAGGGCGCTCGCGACCGTCAGGAGATCCGCCGCCCGGCCTCGTCCAGCAAAACGCAGTCGTCCGGCTCGAAGCCGAGCGCGATTGCTTCGCCTTCGCGCAGAACGCGGCCCGCGATCGGGGCGTTGGCGCGTATGTTCGCCTTGCCGCCTATGTCGACCTCATAGATGGCGCTGCCGCCGAGATAGGAAGCGGACACGACCCGGCCAGGCAGTCGGTTGGCGCTCGCTCCGCCGACCGACAGTTTCTGCGGCCGGACCACGACGGTGATGGCGCTGCCGGGCGCCAGCGGCCGCGGTGCCAGCACGTTGACTGTCTGCCCGCCGGCCAGCGTTACCGCCGTCGGCCCGTCGGAGCGGCTCACCGTGCCCGTCAGCATGTTCGCCTTGCCGAGGAAGTCGGCGACGAAGGCGGTGGCCGGCCGCTCATAGACCTCTTCCGGTGTGCCGATCTGCTCGGCCGAGCCGGCATTCATCACCACGATGCGGTCCGACATGGAGAGCGCTTCTTCCTGGTCGTGGGTGACGAAGATGGCTGTGATGCCGGTCTCCTTCTGGATCTTCTTGATCTCGACGCGCATCTCCTCGCGCATGTTGGCGTCGAGCGCCGAGAGCGGCTCGTCGAGCAGCAGCACCTGGGGCTCGAACACGATGGCGCGCGCCAGGGCGATGCGCTGCTGCTGGCCGCCCGACAATTGCGAGGGCAGTTTCTTCTCGCTGCCGGGCAGCCGCACCATCTCAAGCGCCTGGCCGACCTTGCGCTTGATCTCGGGCTTGGCGACGTTGCGGTATTTCAGGCCGAAGGCGACATTGTCGAACACGCTCTTGTGCGGGAACAGCGCGTAGCTCTGGAAAACCAGGCCGATGTTGCGCTTGTAGATCGGCACGTCGTCGACGCGCCGGCCGCCGATCATGATCTGGCCGGCCGAGATGTCGACCAGTCCGGCGATCGAGCGCAGGATCGTCGTCTTGCCGCAGCCCGAAGGCCCGAGCAGCGTGACGAAGCTGCCCTTGGCGATCGACAGCGAGAAATCGCGCACGGCGACGAACTTGCCATAGGCGATGTCGATGTTGCGGAACTCGACCGCCGGGCTGCTCGCCCCGGCGGCTATGCCTATGTTTTCCCCGGCCGAGGCCGGCCGGGGAGCGAGTGTCGTGTCCTGGCCGTCAGGCACCTTTGGAAATCCTGTTCCACTGCTTGGTCCAGGCGTCCTCATTGGTCGCCCAGTAGACCGGATCGGCGAAGGTCAGCGACTTCATCGTGCCGGTCTTGTCGAAGGCCGGCAGCTTCTCGATCTTCTCGGTCAGCTTGACCTTGGTCGGGTCGAGCGATGGCGGGTAGCTCTGGCCCTCGGCTACCGCGATCGAGGTCGCCGGGTCGAGCATGAAGTTGATCAGCTCCTCGCATTCGGTCATTGGCGAGCCCTTCAGGATCAGCATGTCCTCCATCCAGGCATAGGAGCCGGCCGGATCGAGATAGCCGATCGGATGGCCCTGATCCTGCAACGCCGCGACACGCCCCGACCAGGCGTCGGTCACCACGATCTCGCCCTTGGAAAGCAGGTCCATAAGCTCTGCGCCCGAGCTCCAGAACTTCTTGGCCAGATCGCGCGTCTCGCGCACCTTGGCCCAGATCGTGTCCATGTCCTTGAGGTTGTTGGGGTCCTGTCCGGTGGCCAGCGCCGCGTACCAGACGCGCGTCGTCATATCGGAATAGCCGCCCACCTTGCCGGCATATTTCTTGTCGAGCAGCAGTGCGGCTCCCTTTTCCTTGGCCTCTTCCGGGGAGATCACCTTGGTGTTGTAGGCGATGCCGGTGGTGCCGTAGTCGTAAGGCACAGCCGACAGCTTCGGCGTCAGTTTGCGGAACGGCTCGATCATCGGCTGCAGCACATTCACCATGTTGGGAATGTTGGCTTCGTTGATCTCCGAGGTCAGGCCGCCATTGACGTATTTGATGTAGTAGTTGACGCCCGAGGAATGGATGACCTGATAGTCGCCCGGCTTCGCGGTCTTGATCTTGGTGATGATCTCGTCCTCGTCGCCGAACGTGCCCTGCACCACCTTGATCTTGGTCTTGGCCGTGTAGGGCTGGAAAGCGTATTTGTCGATCGCGTCCTGCACCGTGCCGCCCCAGCCGTCGAAGCGGACCTCCTGCACGGCCGCGAGCGCGCGTCCCATCCATGGCATGGACAGGCCGGCCGAGGCCGCGGCCGCCGCGGTCAGCGTCAGGAAGCTGCGGCGGCTCAGATCGCCGTTGAGATACCTGTCTTGCAGCCTTTCCAGCCGCTTGGTCGTCGTCAGTTTCATCGTACTTCCTCCTTTGGTTCGCCGCGTCTTTTCAACTTGGTCAGGCTCTGCAGGATCAAGCCGCCGAGCAACGGGATGCCGACGGTCACGAGGATCATCACGGTGCCGAGCGCGTTGATCTCCGGGCTGATCGATATTTTCAGCATCGAAAGGATCTGCGTGGGCATGGTCTCGACGCCCGCCGGCCGCCAGAACAGGCTGGCCGAGGTGTTGTCGAACGAAATGGTGAAGGCGAGCAGCGCTCCGCCGACGACCGCGGGAATGAGCAGCGGCAGCGTGATCTCGCGAAAAGAGGAGAAGCGCGATGCGCCGAGCGAGAGCGCCGCTTCCTCGTAGACGCGCCGGATCCCCACCATGCGCGCCTGCGCGATCAGCACCACATAGGGGACGGCCAGAAGGATGTGGCCGAGCACCAGGAGCAGCATTGTGCGCGGCTGGTCGATCGCCTTGATCAGCACCAGCAGGCCGACGCCGAGAATGGTCTCCGGCACCAGCGCCGGCAGGATCACCAGCGTGCTCAGCGCCTCCTTGCCGGGAAATTCGAAGCGCACCAGCGCGAAGGCCGTGACGACGCCGATTGCCGTGGTGGCGGCGGCGGTGACCAGAGCTATCCACAGCGAGGTGCGGAAGGCCGTCAGCACCGCGTCATTGTTCATCAGCTTGACATACCACTGCAGCGAGAAGCCGGTCATCGGGAAGCCGCCGAACATCGAGGCGTTGAACGACAGGATGACGGTCGCCACGATCGGCGCGAACATGAAGATGTAGACGCAGAGCGTGACGAAGCCGGTCAGCCGCCAGGCCCATCTGCCTTCCTCCTTGCGCCGCGTCACGCTCATCCTCCAAGCCCTTTGACGATCTGCGACATGCCCATGTAGCGGGTGTAGATGGCGGCGAAGAAGCCGAGCACGAGGAACAGCACGATCGACAAAGTGGCGCCCATCGGCCAGTTCAATTCGCTCATGATGGTGTCGTAGATCAGATTGCCGAACAGCGCGTCGCGGCCAGAGCCAAGCAGCTGCGGCGTCACATAGCTGCCGGCCGCCAGCACGAAGCAGAGCAGCAGCCCGGCGGCCAGGCCGGGCAGGGACAGCGGCAATGTCACCTCGCGGAACGCCTGCGCGCTGGTGCAGCCCATCGAGCGCGCCGCCGCGATCAGCGTGCGGTCGATGCCCTCGAGGCTGACATAGACGTTGAGGATCATGTAGGGCAGCAGGAAGTGCAGCAGCCCCAGGATCACCGCGCCCTCATTGTAGAGCATCGGCAGCGGCTCGCTGATGATGCCCATCTTCAGCAGCGCGACATTGATGACGCCCTGTTCGCCCAGGATGTTTATCCAGGAAAAGGTGCGGATGGTGAAGCTGATCCAGAACGGCACGATGAGCAGCAAAAGCAGCAGCCATTTGTGCCTGAAGCTCGTCGCCCAGATGAAATAGGCCGGGAAATAGCCCAGCACCCCGCACAGCAGCGCGGTGATCGCGCCGACCCTCAGCGTCTTCAGAAGGAAACCGGAATAGTAGCTGTCGGTGAAGAATTCCTGCCAGTTGGCTGTGGTCAGCGCGCTGGTTTCGACGCCGGCGGTGACGAACGTGAAGAACGTATAGGCCGCCATCACCGCGATCGGCAGCACCAGGAAGAAGATCAGCAGCAGAAGCACCGGTGCAACCAGCATCCAGGCCAGGCGTGGATCGTACAAGGTCCAGCGATTGTTCATACGCACTCGAAGGTAGGCGCCTTCTTCGAGGCGCTTATGTTCCCGCAGTAAAGATTGTTTCATTGCCGCCGCGATGTCCACTGGCGGCGGCCGTAATTCGATTCAGCCAGAGGCCGTTCGCGATTGCGCCAAAGGAAATGGTTGGGCAGAACCCTCGCGAGAACAATTTTGTGCCGTCGGCCTGCGCCTCGACATCACCGAGATTCCCTCCCGCGATGAGCCGCTGATTATCTCCCATCGCATGGCTGCGCCCAGGCAACCCGGTTCGGTTGATCGAAATCAAGGAAAACTGGCGCGGTCGGAATCTTATGGGACGAGCCAGGGCGCCTCTCGCAGAAGCAAATGCGGGCGCAGGTATCAGTTGAGGATCGTTCGAACGCATACGGGGCAGTTGCGCCTCTGGGAGAAAGTCATGAACAAGATCATGTCGGGCATAGTGGCGTGCACTTTGTCGGCTTCGATTGCGGCTTCCGCGGCGTTTCCGGCCAATGCCATGCCGATGTTCGTGCCGCTGGCTCCGGCAGCGACAGACAACGTCCAGACCGTGGAAGCCCGCAACGGTCCACGATGGATACGTCGCCCCGGCAACCACCATTTCCATCGCCGCATTGTGCGCAACGACGGCGTGTACTGGAACGGTCACCGCGGCTATCGCGAGTACCGTCCAGGCTATCGCCGGCACGGCGACTTATGGTTCCCGCTTGCCGCCTTCGCGGTTGGCGCGGTGATCGGCAGCGCGATCGCCAACGATCAGAATCGAGTCTACGCAGGCAATGCCCACATACAGTGGTGCTATGATCACTACAGATCGTATCGCGCGTCCGACAATACCTTCCAACCTTACCACGGCCCGCGCCGTCAGTGCCGTTCGCCCTACTGATGGTTGACCGCGCTATTCGGAACCCCGCCTCGGCGGGGTTTTATGTGGCGCCCGCGTGCGTCATTTCACGAGGTCAGGAAGAGAGCCCCCGGAAACCCGGAAAAGAGCGGCGAAACAGGTGGCATCATGTTCGAATACCGCGTTGAAGCCAGACGGACCGATGCGCACGGCAGCGTGGCCACCACCAAGAACGCCGTGCTTGTGCTCGACACCTGTCTCGAAGGCCGGGCCGATGCCTTCAATCCGGCCGAGCTGCTTCTCGCGGCCGTCGCCGCCTGCATGATCAAGGGCATCGAGCGCGTCACCCCGATGCTCGGTTTCAAGCTGCGGGGCGTCGAGGTCGCGTTGCACGCGGTCCGGCGCGACAGCCCTCCGGGGATCGCCTCCATCGACTATGAGCTCGTCGTCGATACCGATGAGACCGATCAGCGGCTGGAACTGCTGCATAAGAACGTCCGCAAATACGGTACGATTTCCAACACCGTCGCCGCCGCGACCAAACTCGAAGGCAAGATCAGGCGAAAGGCGTGAGCCGCCTGCGTTGGCGTGGCGTCGGCCGCCGCGCCGACTTCGCAGGTTCTGGTCGCCGGCCTGGGTGGCCGGCGCCACGTCGATGCGGCCGGCCAGCAAAAATGCCGCCAATCCGATAGCCAGCAATGAAGTCGACCTCGTCGCCGTCACGCCAGCACGGAGATGGGATCAGATGAGGCCGGCGGCTTCCACTCTCGCGCATCAGTCGGCCGCGCGTCGGCAGGCAGACAGCGCTCGAACCGCCTGAGGAAGCGAAAACAGCCGGCCGCGGCAACCAGACGCCTGTCCCGGCGTTGAGTGACAGCTGCCGCTCGCGAGTTCGCAGGTCGTGGGCCGCCGCGAATTGCTCTTTGGGAGCAGCGCTCATGCCTTTACTGGTGATTTTCGTAATCAGGAACGTTGCCATCGGCGCGGCCATCGGGTTGGCCGTTGCGTGCTGGCTGGTCGCCTTCGGCACGGTCGGCAGCCACATATTGACGGGCAGCGGCGGCTATGTGGCTGTCGGCATGCTCGCCTATTCGATGGCGTCCAGCTTCGGAATGGGATTTCTGGCCACGGCCCTGATGTTTCTGGAATAAGCCGTCTGTCCCCATACCAAAGACGCAGCTGTTATCGGGCGCCCGGCCATGAGCCTGCCGCTCACGCGAACGACCCGCCGGTAACCCGCTCTCCGCCCTATCTTTCCGCAAAGGCCCGCGCGAAGGAATCCATCATCGGCCTTGCCAGATATTCGAAGAAAGTCCGGTTGCCGGTGCCGATGAAGGCGTCGACCGGGGCACCTGGATAAAGCTGCTCGCTTTTCACGCCGGGGGGCAGGGCGTCGGCTATCTTCAGCTTGGCGCGGAAATAGGGTTCGTGTGTGGCTTCGTCGACCAGCCGGTCGGCGGAGATATCGCTCACCGTAGCCGGGACTTCCGGCGTCAGGCGCGCGTTGAGCGCCGACAGCCTGAGCTTTGCCGGCTGGCCGACATGCACCTGGTCGATGTCCCTCGGCCGCAACCTGGCGTCCACAACGAGGCCCGATGACGTGGGCAGGATTTCCATGATCTTCTCGCCGGGCGCCACCACGCTGCCTCGCGAATTATAGGTCGAGGACACCACGATGCCCGCCGCCGGCGCGGTGATTGTCGTGCGCTGCAGCACGTCTTGCGCCGCGCGCATCCGCTCCTCGGTGTCGGCGAGGTTGGTGCGCACGTCGTCGAGCTTGGTCAGCGCTTCCTCGACGCGCTGGGTCGTCGCGCGCTCGGTCTGCGCCTCGGCCTCCACGATTTGCGTGTTGGCCGAGGCGAGGTCCGCCTCGATCGCGCCGGCCTGGCCGACGAGATCGGCTTCCGAGCGCAGGAGCTGCGAATATTCGGTACGGTTGGTGAGGCCCTTCCCCAGGAGGTCGCTCTTGATGCCGAGCTCCTTCTTGACCACCTCGGCCTGCTGCTCGATTGCCGCCTTCTGCGCGTTCAGTCCTTTGACCGACTCGCGATGCATGGCGACGCGCTGCGCCAGGATCGACTGCTCGGAGCGGAAGCGCGCGAGCCTTGCGTCGAACTCCTTCTGCTGTTCGCGGATGAGGTTCTGGAACTCCGGCTGGAACGGCGCCGGGGCGGGCTCTCTGATCGGCGCCAGCCGGTCCAGCCCGTCGCGCTCGGCCTCCAGCCGCGCGGCACTCGCCTTGAGCGCGATCCATTGCCTCGTCAGCCGGTTGAGGTCGGCCTCCGCGGCGGTCCGGTCGAGCAGGATCAGTTCCTGGCCCTGGCGCACGCGGTCGCCTTCATGCACCAGCAATTGCCTGATGATGCCGCCCTCGCGATGCTGGACCAGTATGTTGCCGCCGGTCGCCGCAATCGTGCCCTGCGTGATCACCGCGCCGGCCAGCGGCGCGCTCGCCGCCCAAGTGCCGAGGCCGCCGGCGAGAATAGCGATTGCCGCGTAGCCGGCATAAGCCGCGCGCCGGAAATCGGTGCGCGGACGGGCGTCGAAGGTGAGGCTCTGCGCGGACATCGTCTATGACCCGTAGCGGATGGTTTGCGAGGCCCGGATGACCGGTGCGAACGAGCCGGTCACCACAGTGCTTCGCTGCGCGCCTTTCCCCGGTTGCCGCAAGATCTCGGCGCTCGGCCCGAACGCCTCGATCACGCCGCCGCGCAGGACCATCACGCGGTCGCAGGACGCGGCGATCGAAGGGCGATGCGTGATGACGATCGTGGTGACGCCGGCGGCGCGGGTGGCGGCAAGCACCGCTTCGAGCGCCGCCTCGCCGGCGCCGTCGAGATGGGTGCTCGGCTCGTCGAGGACCAGGATGCGCGGATTGCCGTAGAAGGCGCGCGCCAGCCCGATGCGCTGCCGCTCGCCGCCCGACAGGGTGCCGGAGATCCTGGTCTGGTAACCGTCGCGAAGCGAAAGGACCAGCCCGTGCGCCTCGGCGCGTTTTGCCGCCTCCACGATTGCGGCGTCGTCCGCGTCGGCATCGAAGCGGGCGATGTTTTCGGCGATCGAGCCGGGAAAAAGCTCTGTCTCCTGCGCCAGATAGCCGATATGCCGGCCAAGCTGGTTCTCGTCCCAGGTGCCGAGTTCGGCGCCGTCGATCCTGATCGAACCGCCGCTCGGCCGCGCTGCCCCGACCAGCAGCCGTGCCAGCGTCGATTTGCCGGCGCCGCTTGGGCCGACGATCGCGACAGCTTCGCCGGCCTCGATGCCAAAGCTCAGCCGCTTGAGGATGGGTTCGGCGCCGAACGTGGCGTTGGGCGCGATGAAGAAAAGATCCTGCGCGGAAATCGCGCCGGTCGGGGCGGGCAGGGCGAGCTTGCGCGCCTCTGCCGGCTGCGTCGCGAGCGCTCCTTGCAGCCGCGTCCATGCGCGCCTGGCATCGCCGATCTGCCGCCAAGAACCGATCAGCTGGTCCAGCGGCTGCAGCGCGCGCGACGACACCAGCGAGGAGGCGAAGATCATGCCGGCCGTCATCTCGCCCTTGAGCACCAGCCAGGCGCCGGCCCCGAGGATCGCCAGCTGCAGCATCATGCGCATCGCCCTGGAAATGCCGCTGAAGACGGCGTTGGCGCTGGCCGAACGGTCATGCAACACGAGCGCCTCCGCCACGAGCCGTCCCCATGCGCGCGCCGCGTTCTCAACCATCCCCATGGCACGCAGCGTCTCGGCATTGCGGGCGAAGGCCTGCTCGGCCCGGCTGGCCGAAGCCGAACGCTCCGCCGAAAGCGCGTCGTTCCTGCCGATGGCGAGCTGGTTGGCCACGACCAGCAAGACCAGCAGCGCCGCGCCGCCGAGCGTCACCCAGAACAGCACCGGATGGATCAGGTAGAGCAGACCTAGGAACACCGGCGCGAAGGGCAGGTCGAACAGCACCGCGACGCCGCGCGAGCGGATGAAGGCGCAGACCGAGGCGAGGTCGGCGAGCGGCGACAGCGCGGTGCTGGCGCCGAGCGACGCCGCGAAGACCGTCGGGCCCAGCCTGTCGTTGACGGTAGCCGCGATGCGCTGCGTGTAGACGGCGCGGATGGCGTCGAGCACGCCGAGGAAGCCAAGCGCCGCGACCGAGATGACGGACAGATAGACCAGCGTCTCGACGCTGGAGGACGGCAGCACCCGGTCATAAACCTGGAGCAGGTAGAGAGGAATCACCAGCAGCAACAGGTTGATGAGCAGCGAGAAAAGGCCGACGTCGAAGATCGCCCGCGCGAACAGCGCGCGCGGGGAACCGGGCCGTGAACTGGACGGAGCGCGCTTTTGCGACATCGCCTTGGACGCCTAGGCTGTATGTTCGGCCGTGACGTTCAAATGGCTCTGCTGCAGCTCATCCAGCGTGTAGGCGTGGATATAGTCGATCTTCATCTGAGCCGGTGTGGCAAGATGGTCCGGCGGCGCCCCGGCCTGTCCACCCACCGCGAGATTGACCAGCATGTACATCGGCTTGTTCATGTCGGATGGCGTCGCCGCTTCGGCGACCTGCATGCCGTCATAGGTCCACACCAGTTTTTCCGGCGTCCACAGCAGGCCATAGGTATGGTAGCCGGCGGTGTCCATGACGTTCACCGTCGATCCAACCGTCGTGTGCTGGCCCGTCTCGTTGGTATGCGCGGTCAGGAACAGCGAATTCGGCTTCTGCCCATACTTCTCCACCACGTCGAGCTCCGGCGGCCACGAGCCGTCCTCCGGCAGCAGCCAGAAGGCCGGCCAGGCGCCGGCGTTCTCCGGCAGGTCGGCCCTCATTTCGAAATAGCCGTAGGTCTGGGAGAACGAGTCGTGCGTGGTCAGGATGCCGGAGGTGTATTCGTAATTGTTGATCAGCGGCTTGATGTCGGCCGACGCCTGCGCCGCGGTGATCGTCAGCACGCCATTGTCGATGCTGAACGGATGCACCGAACTGGTCGGGGCGTAATTGGCGTCGATATACCATTGCAGCTCGTTGTTCTGCGTCAGCGTGCTGCCGTTCGGCGCGCCCCACCAGAAGTTGGTGTCCCAGGTGCCGCCCTGGCTGGTATGCAGGTTCAGCGTGTTGAACTCGTCGCTGAAGGACAGCGTCATGTGCGACTTGTCGATCGGCATCTCGAACTGGCTGGGCTGGAACTGGTCGATGGTCGTGTTCTTGAATTCCAGGATCTCGCCGGATCCGAGGTTCAGCACCACATTTGGGCCCGCCTGCACCATGCTGTCGTGGATGGCGGCGAAAGAAGTGAAGCCGTAGCCATCGAGACGCACGGTATCGTTCGCGGCGAAATTGACGATCAAGTCGCTGCCGTTGCCTTTCGCGACGATGAAAGTGTCGGCGCCGCCGCCGCCATCGATCAGCACGTCGTTGCCCGCGCCGCCGTCCAGGGTCTGACCGCCGGCCGTGGCGGTGATGATGTTGTCGAGCGCATTGCCGAAGGCAAAATTGTGGGCGTTGGTGACGACCAGGTTCTCGACATTGTCCGGCAGCGTGTAGCTCATCCAGGTGTTGATCGTGTCGACGCCCTGCCCAGCGTACTCGACCACCTTGTTGCCCGCCGAATAGAGGTAATAGATGTCGTCGCCGGCGCCGCCATACATGGTGACGTTGACGCCGCTGGAGGCCCAGATGGAGTCGTTGCCTGAGGTGCCGTTGAACGTCCCGGGCGAGGACGCCGAAAGCCAATGGTTGGAAGCGCCGCTGTAATAAAGAGGTACGCCTATCGCGTTGACGACGAAGCTCATTGGACACTCCTTCCGCGCTGCCCCGCCCGGATGGCTGGTTGCAGGGTTCGAGCGCCTGCTTCGAACCAACTTGCAACGTGGATCATCGTTCCCGAAAATAAGCAAATAGTACAGAGAAAATCGGTGCTATTTTGATCGATATTTAAACTAGATAGAATAAGCGATTTCTAATACAATTACTGCGAGAGATTTGTTCTCAATTTTACTCAATTCTGCAAGATATTTTGCCTAGGGATTGTGCAAATGCCTTGGATGGGTGCATGTGGTGCAGCGTAGCCACCACAGCAGCCGACGATGCAAGATCGACGTCGGACTGTCCGCCGGTAGGGACGGTTCGGTGCATATTGAAGCGCGTCGCTCCGTGCATCGCGACAAAGCGGTCCGGGCAAAAAATTTGACAGCCTCTGTCGGGCCGGCGGGAGCCGGCCCGTCCTTGGGGCATCGATCAACGAACCAGAGAGGATATCGAGACATGCCGAGCACCATCCACCTGCACCGCGTCCTGGCGACCAAGCCGGAGAAGGTCTACCGCGCATTCGTCGAGGCCGATGCGCTGGCCAAGTGGCTGCCGCCGAACGGCTTCACCTGCACGGTGCATGAGTTCGAGGGCAAGGTCGGCGGCGCCTACAAGATGTCCTTCCGCAACTTCACCACCGGCGGCAGCCATGCCTTCGGCGGCGAGTTCATTGAGCTCGTCCCGGGCGAGCGCCTGCGCTACACCGACCGCTTCGACGATCCCAATTTGCCGGGCCAGATCGAGGTGACGGTGACCTTGAAGAAAGTGTTGGTCGGCACCGAGATCAACATCACACAGGCGGGCATCCCTGACGCCATCCCCGCCGAGGCCTGCTATCTCGGCTGGCAGGAATCGCTGCGCAACCTGGCCAAGCTCGTCGAGCCGGAGATCAATCAATAGTCCCGGCAGGCCGGCGTGGTCGCCGTAGTCCTCACGTCTGGAATTGCGTCAACCGGAGAACGTGGCGGCCGGTTTCCCGGCCGCCACGTTCCCGCAGGTAAGCAAAATTTCACCAAGCGCTGATAAAAGCCGCTTCCATGGATCGCAACAAGAACAACGACCTGTTTGTCCTGATGGCCGCGCTTGCCGCCATCGCGATCTACAACATTGCCTGCGGCATCAAGACAGGCGAGGTTCGGGGCAAGTTGCATTGGGTCGCGCTCTCGGATGATCCGACACGATTCTGGAACATCGTGGTCGGCAATTCGATCGTCCTGGTGGGCTCGATAGCCTTCCTATGCGTTCTGTGGGTTCTCAATTCCCGCAGACCGGGATGATCCGAGGCGGCGTTCTCGCCGCCCTCACACCGCGCGCGTAATGCCCCCATCCACGCGGATGTTCTGCCCGGTGATGTAGGCGGCCCCGTCCGAGGCCAGGAACGAGATCGTCGCGGCGATCTCCTCGGAGGTGCCGTAGCGCTTCATCGGCACGCTGTCGCGGCGCTCGTTCGTGGTCGGCAGGCTGTCGATCCAGCCGGGCAGCACATTGTTCATGCGGATGTTGTCGACCGCATAGGTGTCGGCGTAGATCTTGGTGAAGGCGGCAAGCCCGGCACGCGCCACGGCCGAGGTCGGGAACATCGGGCTCGGCTCGAACGCCCAGGCGGTCGAGATGTTGATGATGACGCCGGATTTCTGCTTCTGCATCACCGGCGTCACCAGCCGGGTCGGGCGCACGGCGTTGAGGAAATAGGTGTCGATGCCCTTGTGCCAGTCCTCGTCGCTGATCTCGATGATCTGCGCGCGCGGCCCGTGGCCGGCGCTGTTGACCAGCACGTCGATGCGGCCCCAGCGTTCCAGCGCGCGGTCGGTGAGGAGCTTCAGGTCGTCATTCGACTGGTTGGAGCCGGTGACGCCGAAGCCGCCAAGTTCCTTGCCCAGCGCCTCGCCCTTGCCGGAGGAGGAGAGCACGCCGACCTTGAAGCCGTCGGCCGCCAGGCGCCTGGCCGCCGCCGCCCCCATGCCGCTGCCGCCCGCCGTCACCAGAGCCACTTTTTCGCCTGCCATGTCGCTGTCCATTTGTTGAAATTGTTGAAAACAAACCTGTTAGCATGCTGAGGCCAGGGGATGAACCGGATTGGATTGCGCCAGGGATGAACGCCTGGTTCCTCGCTCCCGTCGAAGCGGGCAACGGCATGCACACATCTTCTGTGATTGACTGATCGGGCAGAGGCTTGATTGCCACATGGTTCCCCCAATCCGTCGCTGCTTCGCAGCGCCACCTTTCCCCCTCCGGAGGGAAAGGAAGGGCGCGTCCTGGACGAGCGTCGACGGCAAAAGCCCTGGCGCCGTTCCTCTACCCCGTCGATCGGGGAGAGGTGGCTCGGCGAAGCCGAGACGGAGTGGGGGTCGACCAGCACTGCGCTGGATAATGATGCGCCAAGCCGCATGCAGACTATCGCCAAAGACCCACCGCTTGGAAACATGCGCAATGCCGTGCCGTAGCCACGTTCGTGGGGGCGGGGAAAAGCAGCTCAAACCCTGAACACGCTCATCATCATCTTCGACACCCTCGCGCAGCGCCCCGGCTCCACATCGCCCGGCTTGAGCGGCACGCCCTTTCCCGGCGCCAACGCTGGCTCATACCAGCT
This sequence comes from Mesorhizobium sp., assembly GCA_004020875.1. Classification (GTDB taxonomy): domain Bacteria; phylum Pseudomonadota; class Alphaproteobacteria; order Rhizobiales; family Rhizobiaceae; genus Mesorhizobium. The sequence continues at coordinate 35,915 of SAPZ01000033.1, read as the reverse complement.
CCGCAGCGCCTGGTCGGCGGCGCAATAGCCCCAGTTCACCAGGTCGACCGTTTCTTCGCTGCCCAGGAAATGCAAGGAGGTGCCGATATCGGCCGGCGCGGTCGCGGCGGTCTGCACGAAATTTGGCTCGGTCGCGTCCGGCTTGCTGGCGATCGACCAGAAGACGCCGCGCGTCGCCGCATAATCGGGCCGGGTCGCGTCATCGGGCAGTCCGCGATCGTCGGCGTCCTTGGCCGCCTGGAAACGCGCCACCAGATCCCGGCGCCTGAGCGAGCGTACCTGGTTGTCGGTGGTGTCGAGCACGCGCTTCAACTGCGAGAACCAGTTCCAGTAACCCGCCTTCGAAGCCTGCCAGGGTGCGCCGGCGTCGCTCACCAGCAGCCAGCGGCAGCGCTTTAGCGCCGGCTCGATGCCGTGATTGTCGTAGACGCCGCCATCGGTGAGCACGGCGCGGGAAGGCGCCACCGGCAGGCCGACACTCGGGTCGAGCTTGTCGTTCTTCCACACGAAGGGCGTGAGGTCGAGCCGGAGCGGCGACAGGAAAGGCGGGAAGGCCGACGAGGCGGCAACCGCGGTCGCGACCGGCAGGTCGGCCTGGTAGGCGACGCCGATGCGGTAGTCGGCGATGTAGCGCCGCGACAGGCGAAACAGCGAGCCGGTGCCGAGATTGCTGGAGCAGAACACGAACCAGGGCTTTTCCGGCAGGTTTTTCAGCATCGGCCTGGAGCCGTCGAACAAATTCCGCTCGTAGCAGGCCGCGACCTCCCGCGCCGCGCTCGAAAACGGGTTCAACAGGCCTTTGAAGATCGACGGCGCGTCGAGGAAGACCTGCGAGAATTTCAATATCCTGTCGAGATAGATATCGAAATTGGTGGCGACGCCGACCGCGAAGGTAAAGCGCGGCCAGAGCACCGCCAAGAGCCCGGCCGCGATCGAGCCGCCCGAGACCGAGCTCACCATGTCGAGCTTTTGAAGCAGCCCCGCCTCGTTAAGGCGGCACAGAGCGCCGGCATGGAACAGCATGGCCCGGTAGCCGCCGCCCGATAGGCAGAGGCCGAGATCATAGCGCTCGGCCTTGCCGTCATCCACGTCCCTTGCTGATCCGGCCGCAATCGGCTCCATTGCGCGCCCTCCGGCTCCGGCATCCTCGATGGTCAATCCAGCCCAGCGCCGGCCCTCTTGCAAGTGGGGGAACGCGTAACTTCACAGATTGGAATCGGCCACGGCCGCCGCGAAGATTATCCAAAGCGGTTGGCCGGCACGCCGCGCACGCCGGGTTTGAGCGCGAACAAGCCTCCTTCGGAGGGATTGGCGGCAAGATGCCCGGCGCTCATCGTGAAGCGCGCGGAGGTTACGAACAGCGTGTCGAGCCCGGCGCCGCCGAAGGCACAGCTCGTCGGCCAACTGCAGGGCAGTTCGACGATCCCATCCAGCCTGCCCTCAGGCCCGATGCGGGCGAGGCAACTCCCGCCCACCACCCGGCAATTCCAGACATAACCCTGGGCGTCGAGACAGGAGCCGTCCGGCAGGCCGCGCTCGAAGCCTGTGAAGAAGGGCAAGCGTTCGGCGAGCCGGCTCGCCTTCCTGTCCCACCGATAGCTGTAGAGCGCATTCTTCATCGTGTCGGCTGTGACGAAGCGGCCGTCGGGCAGCCACGCCATGGTGTTGGTGATGCCGAAGCGGTCCTCGCTGAGCGCCGTCACGGCGCCCTTCGCATCGACACGATAAAGCCGGCCTTCATCGCCGGTGACGGCCACCGGCGCGTCGTCCGGACCGATATTGTTGGCCATCGTGCCGACCCAGAACGAGCCGTCGGGCGCCACGACGCCTTCGTTGAGCCGTGTGTCCGGCCTGTCCGGGTCGATCGTCGCGATCCTCCGGAACGGCCCGCCGAAATCCCAAAGTGCGATCTCCTTTCGCAATCCGACGATCGCGCCGCCATCCTGGCGCAGGCCGATCGAGGTCACCAGGTCCGGCGTGGGCCAGGTTTCATGGGCGCCGCTGACCGGATCGAGCAGGTGGATCCGGCGGCCGATGATGTCGACCCAAACCAGCCTGGAGCGGCGCTCGTCCCAGACCATGCTTTCGCCGACCACGTCGCGGGTATCGAGGATCAGGGTGGCTTGCGTTTTGTGCATGGCGCTTCTCTCGGGGAAATCGGCTTGACATATATCTTTCGGATAAATTATGAGCAATATGACATCAACCTGTCATACAGGTTTTTCCCGGGAGCCCCATGCAGGATTCGAAACAGACAGGCGACGAGCCGAGCCCGGGGCTGGTCAGCACCGCGATCCAGGCGATCACCCAGCACATCCGCGCCGAAGGCCTCGCACCCGGCGATCTGCTGCCCAGCGAAGCCGCGATGACGCGTCAGCTCAATGTCTCCCGGACCGTCGTGCGCGAGGCCTTCCGCTCGCTGTCGGCGATGCGCCTGATCGACATGAGCGCCGGCCGCCGCGCCACCGTCGCCAAGCTCGACACGGGCGCCATGTCGATGGTCATCGAGCATGGCATCACCACCCAGCAGATCAGCGTCCAGCAGGTCTATGATGTCCGGCGGACCATCGAGATGCGCACGGTGGCGCTGGCCGCGCTCCGTCGCACCGACGCGGAGGCTGCCGCCATCGCGAGTTCCGCCAGGTTGATGCGCGAGAACTTCAGGCACCCTGAAATCGTCATGGAGCACGACATTGCCTTTCACGAGGCGATTGCTGGCGCCTCGCACAACCCGGTCTTCTCGCTGATCGTCACCGCCTTCAGCGGCGTCACGCGACGCACCTGGGTGATCGGCTGGCGGACCCGCTCGACCGACGAGGACCAGCTCAAGATGATCAAGGGCCACGAGGATATCGCCGAGGCGATCCTCAAGGGCGATCCGAGGCTTGCGGCCGAGCACATGGCGCAGCATTTCGACAAGAGCGTCAAGGCGCTCCTCGACGCAGGCATAGCCTGAAATGGAGGTCGCCCGATGAGGATCCGCGCCATCGAAACCGTCCGCATCGAGGAGCGGCCCAATCTGCTCTGGGTCGAGGTCCATACCGATGAGGGCATTAGCGGGCTTGGCGAGACCTTCTTCCTGTCGCGCACGGTCGAGGAGTATCTTCACGAATATGTCGCGCCGCGGGTGATTGGCCGCGATCCGCTCGCGATCGATCTTCTGTCGGCCGATCTCGTCGGCTATCTCGGCTTCCGCTCCACCGGCGCGGAAGTGCGCGGCAACTCGGCCTTCGACATCGCGCTGTGGGATATCTTCGGCAAGGCCACCGGCCAGCCGGTCGCCCAACTGCTCGGCGGTTTCAGCCGCCCTTCCATCCGCACCTACAACACCTGCGCCGGCACCGACTACATCAAGGACGACAAGGGCCAGACGACTGCCAATTACGGAATCGGGGCGAAGCGGGAATACGACGACCTCAACGCCTTCCTGACCCGCGCCGGAGAGCTGGCCGAGGAATTGCTCGAGGACGGCATCACCGCCATGAAGATATGGCCGTTCGACCACGCTGCCGAGAAGACGCGCGGCAACGACATTTCCGCCGCCGACTTGAAGGCCGCGCTAGAGCCCTTTGAAAAGATTCGCAAAGCCGTCGGCGACAAGATGGATATCATGGTCGAGTTCCACTCGATGTGGCAGCTCCTGCCGGCCATGAAGATAGCGCAGGCGCTGAAGCCCTTCGCCACCTATTGGCACGAGGACCCGATCCGCATGGACAGCCTCGGCGATCTCAAGCGCTACGCCGCGGCAAGCCCCGCGCCGATCTCGGCTTCGGAGACGCTCGGCAGCCGCTGGGCTTTTCGCGACCTTTTGGAAACCGGAGCGGCCGGCATCGTCATGCTCGACATCTCCTGGTGCGGCGGCCTGTCCGAGGCGCGCAAGATCGCCGCGATGGCCGAGGCCTGGCGACTGCCGGTGGCGCCGCATGACTGCACCGGTCCGGTCGTGCTCGCCGCCTCGACCCACCTGTCGCTCAATGCCCCCAACGCGATAGTTCAGGAAAGTGTGCGCGCCTTCTACCGCGCCTGGTACCGCGATCTGGTGACGGCGCTGCCGGAGGTGAACGACGGCATGATCACCGTGCCGCCGGGGCCGGGGCTGGGGCTCGCGCTCAACCCCGATCTTGGCAAGGTCTACACCGTCCACCGCCGCGTCAGCGACAAGGCGGACATCTAGAAGATCCATAGGGAGGAATGACATGAAAAAACTGACTGCAATGCTTCTGCTCGGCGCGGCCCTGGTTGGCGGCCAGTCCGCAGCCCGTGCCGACGGTCTGAACATCGTCTTTACCCATCATTCGTCGGCCTCGAACACCTTTTGGCAGGCGGTGAAGAAAGGCTTCGACGATGCCTGCGGCAAGGTCGAGGCCACCTGCAACATGGTGTTCACCCAGACCGAGGGCTCGGTCGAGCAGCAGGTGGCCAATATGCGCGCCGCCCTTGCCGCCAAGCCCGATGCGCTGTTGACCTCGATCGTCGATGACCATGCCTTCGACGATGTGATCAAGGAGGCGCGTGGCGCCGGCGTTCTCGTCATCGCCGTCAATGTCGACGACACCGAAGGCGCCAAGGGCAATGCCCGCCAGGCCTTCGTCGGACAGGGCTTCAAACCCGCGGGCTATTCCCTCGCCAAGGCCATCTCCGAAAGCTTCCCGAAGGACGGCCCGATCAAGGTGCTGGTCGGCATTTCTGCTCCGGGACAGAACTGGTCGGAAAGCCGCGGCGCCGGCATCATGCAATTCCTCGAGGAATACAAGGCGGCGCACAAAGACCGCGACGTGTCGTGGGAGCGCATCGACAGCGGCACCGACCTCGCCATCACCTCCGACCGCGTCGGCGCCTATCTGAACGCGCATCCCGATACCACCGCCTATTTCGACACCGGCTTCTGGTGCGCCGGCGTGGCGCGGGTGCTGGCCGATCGCGGCGTAGCACCCGGCAAGGTCTTGCTCGGCGGTTTCGATCTCGTGCCCGAGGTCCTGCAGCAGATGCAGAAGGGCTACGTGCAGGCCCTCGTAGACCAGCAACCCTACATGCAGGGCTTCATGCCGGTGATGGAAGCCTACCTCAACAAGAAGATCGGTCTTGCTCCGTCGGATATCGACACCGGGCAGGGCATCGTGCGGCCGAAGGAGGCCGACAGCATCATGGCGCTGTCGGCGCAGGGAATGCGCTGAGCTTCGGCCGGAAGCGCTTTGCATCGGCGACGCCCGGCGCCGCCGATGCGCCCTGAAACCTAGCCACCCGGAGATCGTCGTTGAAGCGCCTGTTCAAGACATATCTCGAAAAGCCGGAACTGGCCGGATTGATCCTGCTGGTGCTGCTCGTCGTCCTGTTTCAGGTTCGCTCGCATGGCGTGTTCCTGAATGCCGACAACCTGCGCGGCATCCTCGGCATCTTGCCGGAGGCCGGCCTCGTCGCCATCGGCGTCACCATCCTGATGATCAGCGGCGAGTTCGACCTGTCGGTCGGCTCGGTTTTCGCACTGATGCCGATGACGATGGCGGTGCTTATGGTGCACGGCGCGCCGTTCCAGCTGGCGCTGCTTGCCGGCCTGCTCGTTTCGGCGGCCATCGGCTTCATCAACGGCTACGTCACCATCCGCTTTGCAATACCGAGCTTCATCACCACGCTCGGCATGCTGTTCATGGCGCGCTCGCTCACCGTTGTCGTCTCGGGCGGCTTTCCGCCGTTGCTGCCCGTCGACCTGCCCAACTGGCTCTTCACTTCCTTTGTCGGCCCGGGCAACATGTTCCGCATGTCGTTTCTGTGGTTCGTGGCGGTCGCGGTGCTCACCTCGCTGATGCTGTCGCGCACCAATTTCGGCAACTGGATCAAGGCTACCGGAGGCTTCATGCCGGCTGCCGCCGCCATGGGCATCCCGACCGCGAGGGTCAAGATCATCTGCTTCATGCTGTGTTCGGTGCTTTCAGGCTTCGCCGGCATGCTGCAGGTGCTGCGGCTGGGTTCACCGCTGCCCTCCATCGGCGAGGGCATGGAATTGCAGGCGGTGGCGTCGGCCGTCATTGGCGGAGCATCGCTGCTGGGCGGCATCGGCACCGTGATGGGCGGCATAATCGGCACGACGCTGATCCGGGTCATCGACAACGGCCTCGTGCTCAGCCATGTCGACGCCAACTGGTTCAAGTTCGCCATCGGCTTTCTCACCATCTTCGCCGTCGTCGCCAATGCCTGGATGCGCAAGCGCGCCAAGGCCATCAAGATGGAGGGCTGAGCGATGAACGACGCCATTATCTCGGTGCGCGATCTCCACAAATGGTATTCCGGCGTCCACGCGCTGAAGGGAGTCACGCTCGCCTTCAAGCGCGGCGAGGCGCTCGGCCTTGTCGGCGACAACGGCGCAGGCAAGTCGACGCTGATCAACATCCTGTCCGGCGTCCACCGCGCCGACCAGGGCGAGATCCAGGTCGAGGGCAGGCCGGTCAGCATCGCTACGCCGCGCGATGCGATGGATCTCGGCATCGAGACGATCTACCAGTACAACTCCATGGTCCCCACCATGTCGATCGCCAGGAACCTGTTCATCGGCCGCGAGCCGACCCGTTTCTCGGTCCTCGGCGTCGGCATCCTCGACCAGAAGAAGATGGCCGAGGAAAGCATCCGCGCCATCGCCAATGTCGACCTGCATCTGCGCTCTCCCGACGCGCTCGTCGGCGAGCTGTCCGGCGGCCAGCGCCAGGGCGTCGCCATCGCGCGCGCCATGCATTTCAAGTCGAAGGTGATGATCCTCGACGAGCCAACCAACCATCTCTCGGTCAAGGAGACGAACAAGGTGATCGGCTTCGTGCGTGGCCTGAAGGAGCAGGGCGTCACCGGCGTCTTCATCAGCCACAACATGCACCACGTCTTCGACTGCTGCGACCGCATCGTGGCGATGGCGCGCGGCGAGGTGGTGCTGGACAAGCGCATCGAGGATACCTCGATCGAAGAAGTCCACGGTGTGTTGTGAGGGGTTTGGGCAATGAAAACGCTTGCCGGTCGTAAGGTGCTTTTGACGGGCGGGCTCGGTTCGCTGGGCCGGGCCCAGGCGGTGACGCTGGCGCGGGCCGGCGCGCGTGTGCTGCTGCTCGACCGCCCCGATGCCCCGAATGCGGTGGAGATCGTCGCCGGGCTAGCAGGTGAGGCCAGCGGCGACATCGCCTTCATTGGCTGTGACCTCAACCGGTTGGCCGAGGCGGAAGCGACGGTTGCCGCGCTGGCGGCAAAGGAAGGCGGCATCGACATCCTGATCAACAACGCCGCGCTGATCATCAACCGCCCATTCGAGGAGTTTTCGCTGACCGAGTACGAGGACCAGATTCGCGTCAACTCTTCCGCCGCGTTCGCGCTGGTCCGCGCCTGCGCGCCGGGCATGAAGGCGAAGGCCTATGGCAAGATCGTCAATTTCTGCTCGATCACGCTCAACGGCCGCTGGGACGGCTACGTGCCCTATGTCGCCTCGAAGGGCGCCATGCTTGGCCTCACCAAGTCGCTGGCGCGCGAGCTTGGGCCGCATGGCATCAGGGTCAACGCCGTCTCGCCGGGCGCGGTGGTCTCGGAGGCGGAAGAGCGCGTCTTCGGCGACCGGCTGAAAGAATACAATGACTGGATTCTCGCGAACCAAAGCTTGAAGAAGCGCATCGAGCCCGAGAATGTCGCCGAGCTTGTGCTGTTCCTCGTCTCGCCGGCTTCCGACATGATCAGTGGCCAGAACATCGCCATAGACGGCGGCTGGTGACCACGGGCGGCGGCATGGAACTCGGCGACGGCCACGCCCGCCTCGTGCTGGCGCCTGAAGCGGGGGCCGCGATCGCCCGCTACGACGCGCTCGTTCCCGGCCGCGCTCCAATTCCATAGCTGAGGGCAGGGGACGGCACCGGTACTTCCGGCTGCCAGCTGCTCGTGCCTTGGTCGAACCGCATCTCCAGCGGCGGCTTCACCTTCGAGGGTCGTTTTCATGCGGTCGAGCCTAACTTCCCGGGCGAGCCGTTTCCGATCCATGGCGACGGTTTCCAGAAGCCGTGGCGGGTTGCCGCGCACGGCGCCACCGAGGCCGAGCTGGTGCTTGATGAAGGCGCGATCGGGCCTTACCGCTACCGGGCCTGCGTCACCTATGTGCTTCGCGACGGCGCGCTTGAGGCGCGCTTGACCGTGGAGAATCGCGCCGGCATCCGCCTGCCTTACGGCCTCGGTTTCCATCCGTGGTTCCCGCGTAACGCCAGGACGATGCTGCGAGCCCGCGCCGAGCGCGTGTGGCTGGAGGACGCGCGCCATTTGCCGACGGGCGTAGCCTCGGTCGCCGAGCATCCGTGGTGGGATTTCTCACAGGCTTCGCTTCTGCCGGCCGACTGGGTGAACAACGCCTTCGTCGGCTGGGACCGGCGCGCGGCAATCAGGCAGCCGGAGCAGGGGATTGTGCTTGAACTGAGCGCCTCGCCGGAGCTCGATGTCTACATCCTCTATTCGCCGTCGCCCGACGCCGGGTTCTTCTGCTTCGAGCCGGTCTCGCACCCGGTCGACGCGCATCATGGCGAGGGGCTGACGGTGCTCGACGATGGAGAGACAATCAGCGTGACGATGCGCCTGGACTGGGCAGTGGTGGAGACGGATTGAGAACCCCTACAATTCCTTCTCCGCCAGTTCCCTGAACCCGTCCGGCACCGAGCGCGGGCCTTCCAGCGCCACCGTGCCGTAGCCCACCGCTTCCTTGCCGAAGCGCTGGCGAATCTTGTCGATGGCGCGGTCGGCGCCGAAGCGGGCGAGGCCCTTGCGGCTGCCGGGCTTCCGCTTCTCATCCATCAGGCCGAGCGGCAGTTCGAGCTGCAGCTCGGCATGCTCCTCCAGATGCGAGACGGAGATGGCGAGCAGCGAGATGTCCCGCTCGCCCGGATGGGCGGCCAGCACGCCGCGCACCAGCTCCTCGGCGATCTCGGCCAGCATCGCTGTCGCCTGGATCGGCTGCTCCAGCGTCACCGAGCGGGTGACGGCGCGCAGATCGGCGAAGCGTACACGCACCGTCACGGTGCGGCCGGGCCGGTCCTTGGCGCGCAGGCGGCTCGCCACGCGGTCGGCCAGATGCAGCAGTGTCGGCACGAAGACGCGCGGCACTGCGGGCTTCCTGCCCAGCGCCGATTGCGCGCCGGCGGAAATCGCGCGGCGACGTGTCTCGAGTTTGCGCGGGTCGCGGTTCCAGGCGAGCGCGGCGAGCTTCCGGCCGGCGGCGTGGCCGATCAGCCGCTCCAGCGCGCCGCTATGGGTGCGCGCCAGCTGTCCAATCGTCTCGACGCCGATTTCGGCGAGCCTGGCCTTGGTCGCCGGGCCGACGCCCCACATCAGCGTGACGGGCAGGTCGTGCAGGAAGGCGAGCTCGGTGCCGGGCTCGACCACCACCAGCCCGTCGGGTTTGGCCACCTGCGAGGCGATCTTGGCGAGATGCTTTGTCCGCGCCACGCCGATCGAGATCGTCAGGCCGAGCTCGTGCTTCACGCGCTCTCGGATCTTCCGCGCGATCTCCTGCGGCGGCCCGAACAGATGCGTGCAGCCGGCGACATCGGCGAAGGCCTCATCGATCGAGATGCGCTCGACCACCGGCGTGAAATCGTCGAGCACCTCGATCGCGGCGTCGCCGAGGCGCTGGTACTCGGAAAAATGGCCGCCGACGAAGATGAGTTGCGGGCAGAGCTCGCGCGCCTTGCGGCCGGGCATGCCGCCGCGCACGCCAAACACCTTGGCTTCATAGGAAGCCGCCAGCACCACGCCGCCGCCGACGGCGATTGGCTTGCCGCGTAGCGACGGTTCGAGCAATTGCTCGACCGAGGCGTAGAAGGCGTCGAGATCGGCGTGCAGAATGGTGGCGGCCGCAGCGGTGTTCGTGGCGGCCATCGCGCGCTCCCATGGCGATTTGTGTGGCATTGCAGCATTAGCTGCATCTTTTGTAAGGGGAATTTTGAGAACATAAAGAGAACAAAAGAAGCTCTCTGTCAAGCCGCCACGCTTGGGCGTGCAAGTTTCCACAACCTGAAGCCACACCCGCGGCTAGACGGCAGCTTGCACGATCAGCCTGGAGGAGATCGTGCAAGCCTGACAGGAATGCCGCCCACGGGGCCCTGTTATCCGCTGCCGAAAAATGAGGGTGACCGTGTGTGCTATGCCGGCTTGGCGTATTGTTCGGCGCTCAACACCTCGATGCACTGGAACGGCTGGTTGCCCTCCACCCAGGCGTCATGGCCGGGCGGGATGGTGTAGGAAGTGCCGGCCTCGAGGGTTTTTTGCGTGCCGTCGGTCATCCGCACGGTGATCGATCCGGACACGACATAGCCGACATGCGAGACCTGGCAGCTGTCGGTCTTGACTACAGGCTTGACGCATTCGGACCACTTCCAGCCCGGCTGCATGTTCATCCGCCCCAGCGTGTAGCCCGGCAGCCGCACGATTTCGACACGCGTCTTGGCGGGCGCGCGGACCTCGTCGGGATTGTTGTGCGATTTGGAGTCGAGTTTCGTCACCTTCATTGCAACTTCGGCCATGGCGTCCTCCCACGTGAAGCGGAGCCTGACGCGATCGTCGGCGACCGCTGTCTCTTTCATACACCTTATTATGAGGAGCTGCTAATATAATCGAGCGCTCCCCGGCGCTGAAGATCTTTCGCAGATTTTTTGGCGCCTTATCGGAAGTTATTGCGGAACTCCGTCGCCAGTGCTTTCCTACTCTCGCGCTGGCACGGCGGTGGTTGAGGGACCCATCCGTTTTTCGCCCGACAGGGAGAATTCGATGCAACCCTCGGCAACAATCAAGGCGATATCGTCGCGGCCTCGTGCATCCCCCATCAGCATCATGCCGAACCTGCTCCAGCGCTGGCCGAGCGCCGTGCCGGTGCGACATGGCCGGTGAGAGGGAGAAGCCTTTGGGCGGGGACAATAGACAACCACCAGGAGGAAACCATGCTTGATCAAGCCGTCAAAGCCTATTCGCGTCCGCCGGTCATGGCCGCTCGCCGCGGACCGCCGGTGCTTCGCCAATGCTGCGACAGCTACATCTGTCCGGTCTGCACGCAGGTCGTCGAGCTTACGGATTATCGCCAGGTTCTTTGGCACCAGCAGCCCGGCCATCAGCCCATGGACCTCGAGGCCTGAAATCTACCGTGAATTGGAGGGAGCAGTTGGAGCGGCCGGTCAAAGGCGGAATCATCAGTCGGCCATGTCTTCTCTCCTTTCGCCGATTTTCGATGGCCGGGCAGCGGCAGCCGAACGCTATTATTCAGGCCCTCGGGCGACGGTCCGGGGCCTCGCTCGGACTGAAGTCTCATGCGTCGAACGCAGAGGCCCGAGGCATCGATTTTCAGGCAACAACAGCGGCATCAATGCATTTGGCTAGCAAGCCGCCGGACAAAGTCCCTTCATCGGCGGTCGACCACGGAGTGCCCATCATTCCTGCGATGTGATGGGCACTCCTTTCCCTCTGGAAACCCATTTGGAGTTGCTGGCCGTGCAACCCGGCAGGATGATCGCGAACCTGTTTGCCGCGCTGCTCCTGGCGCTGTTGATCGGCGGCGTCTTCCTTCTCTTCGGCAGGCCGCTCTGGCCGCAACGCGATGCTCAGATGATAGTCTTTCTCCCAATCGACACCATGGCAACCGGGTCGGTGCGCAAGGCCTGTGTCGAGCCATGCCTGCCGGCCCGCTTCGACCTCAAGCTCGCGCCGGTGAGGCCGCATGGATGAAGCCGGCCTGGGAACCAGTCCGCGCCACACGCCGTTGACAGAGCGAAGGGATGGCCGCAGCGGAGGCCGCGATGGACAATTTCGAACTCATCGATCTTCTGTGCGTCATCGACGCATGCGTGAGCGACCGTTCCGCCGGACGCGTGGTGCCGATGTCGAGGGCCGTCGAGGAGCTGCGCGTCCTGACCGGCGACTTCGTCTCGTCGGACGAGGATGCGACCAATGCCTTGACGCAGGTCGCGCTCGAGCGCGGCTGCGCGGTGCTCTTCGACGAGCAACCCGGCGCCGACATCATCGCGTAGTTCGGCGGCCGTCGCGCCGGTCGCGTCAGGAGACCGGCCATCGCGGCCAAGCGCCGTTGCCGGCTCCCGTTTCACTTCGCCAGGGTGATCATCCGGCCCGCATACATCTCCCGGTTCCCCAGTTCGGCGGTGCAGTCCGACTTCACCGCCGAGTTTCCGGTCATCGCCACGGTGTCGCCCACCAGCCGCAGGCAACTGCCCGCGGCGCTCATGTCCGAATTTCCGGTATAGGTGATGGCCGCGTCCGGAGCGTAGATGAAACCGCTGATCAGCGAGCCGGATCCGCCGTTCAGCGTCAGCGCCTGTGTGTTGCCATGCGCCTGGTAGATGGTGATGCCGGCATAGGGGCCGCTGGTGGGCGGCGAGAGGTTCACCTGCTCGTTGGCATTGATGTAGAGCTGCGAGTTCTCCATCAGGAAGATCGTTACGCCCTGGCCGCTCAGGCTGCCGTTGCCGCCCGGCTTTATGACGACGTTGCGCATGATGTAGCTCCCTGGATTGAGGGTGATCTGTCCCGACAGGGTCTTGTCGCAATAGGTGCCCGGCGAGAGCGTCACCGTCTTGCCGTTGGGTACCGGCAGGCAAAGCGTGTAGGCCGGGGGAACGACGTCGGCGAGCGGATCGAACGAGGCATACTGATTTTCAAGCGGCGCGCCGCAGGAAAGGTTGGCATTGGGCGGCGCCAAACCCTGCGTGCGGCCGACTGTCGAGACGCAGCCGGCGCTGACGACCGCCGAGCCGCCGCGATTGACGGAGTCGAGGGCGTCCGAATTGGCCGCGATGACGCAGCCTGCCATCGCCACATTGGTCGAGCCCTGCAGGTTGACCGCGTTGTCGGCATGCTGATTGAGCGCCAGCACGCAGGCCTGCGAGCCTGGCTTTATCTTGACCGACGCGGTGCGCGTCGCCTGCCAGGCCGGCATGGCGGCGAGGAACGCCGGCCGGCTGATGCTCGACGACGCCGTGATGAAATACGCGCTGGGATCGCCGCTGGCGGAGGCCTGGAAGGCGGCGAGGCTGCCCGAAAGCTCCTGGGCGTCGGCGGCGCTCATATTGGCCGTGAAGAAGGTCTGGCCGAGTTGCCGCAGGTCGGCCGCCGACATGCCCGGCTGGTACTTGGTGCCCATCGCAAGGCCGGCCGCGTCCAGCGAATTCTGCAGCTGGGCGGCGTCGTCGCTGGTGCCGATCAGGTCGATCGAAGCCGCCAGGCCAAGCATCAGCGGCACCATTGCGACCGCCGTCGCGACCGCGAAGTTGCCGCGCTTCGAAACCCAGAACCGTCCGAACATGGAGCCCGCCCTCGTCGTATTTCAAAGAGTGATAGGGCTGCCGTCTCTACGGGCGATTTCCAAAAAAGTTAAAATGCAGAAGGTGCTAAAATATTAGGATTTACCGACGTTTACGTCTTAAGTCTGAAGGGTGTTGGGCCTTAAGTCTTAGTATGCGCGGCACAAGATGGGAGCGGAGGCCCGCTCCGGTCCTACCAGCGCAAGTCGACCGAAATAATTAGGCATTCGTTCATATGGCAATGATGACGTCACTGCTGGGATACCGTGGGTGCGCTTGGCCATGGCCTTTTCAGGTTCATTCTTCAGACATTTTTTTTCTCGGCTCGCCGCTCGGCGCTTTTGCGAAGGCAGGGGGGGCAATGTCGCGACCATCTTCGCGCTTACCTTGCCGGTCGTCGTCGGCGGGGCGGGGCTGGGTGTCGAGACATCCTACTGGTACTATTCGAGCCTGAAGTTGCAGGCGATCGCGGATGCGGCCGCCTATGCCGGCGCGCTGGAAAAGGTCCAGGGGTCCGACACGGCCGCCATCACCGCCGCCGCCACGACATCGGCCGCCTCGAACGGACTGGGCGGCGGCACCATTGTCGTCAACACGCCGCCCACTTCGGGACCGAACACGGCCAAGAAGGCGGTGGAGGTGATCCTCAACCAGAACCTGGATCGGTTGTTCACCTCGATCTTCACCCAGACAAAGGTGCCGGAGCGGGCCAGAGCGGTGGCGTTGATCACCGACGCTTCAAAGGCCTGCGACTTGGCTCTCAATCCGTCGGCCTCGCAGGCGATGCTCTTCTCCGGCAGCACAAGTGTGAAGCTCAACGGCTGTTCGGTCATGGCGAATTCGATCGCCAGCGACGCCATCAAGGTGCAGGGCTCGGCAGGGCTGCAGACCGATTGCCTGATTACTGCCGGCGGCGTTTCATTGAGCAATCCGGTGACCACGGTCTGCAAGTCGCCGATTACCCAGGCTCTGCCCGCTTCAGACCCGTTCGCGAGCCTGCCGGCGCCTGCGGCCAGCAATCCCTGCCAGAACATCAACAGTGGCAAGTCGACGCAAACAATCCAGCCCGGAACCTACTGCAGTGGCATGAACCTCAACGGCAATGTCACGCTTTCTCCCGGCGTCTATGTCGTCCAGGGCAATTTGAAGATCAACGCGGGCGCGGTTATCCAGGGCAGCGGCGTAACCATCTTCATGGCCGGCAGTAACACCGTCAGCATGAACGGGAACGCCACCGTGACGCTGAGCGCTCCGACCTCGGGCACCTATTCCGGCGTGCTGTTCTACGGCGACAGGACGGGCACCGCGGCGCAGAGCACCTTCAACGGCACCGCGACCTCGCTGTTGACCGGCGCCATCTATTTTCCGAAGCAGCAGGTCAATTATCTCGGCAATTTCTCAGGTGTGAACGGCTGCACGCAGGTCGTCGCCGATACCATCCAGTGGTCGGGCAACTCGACCATCAACCAGGACTGCTCGAGCCTCGGGATGAAGGACATCCCGGCCGCCCAGGCGGTTGCGGTCGTCGAGTGAGATCCCCGGTCCGTCGATTGATCCAGTCCATTCGCGATGAGACGGGCATCGCGGCGGTGGAGCTCGCCCTGGTCTTGCCAGTCCTGTGCGCGGCGTTGCTTGGTACCCTGGATGGCTGGTCCTATGTCACCAGTTCGATGTCGATGCGCGCCGGCGTTAAGACGGCCGCCAACCTCGTGATGGCCGGATCCTCCGATGACACGGCGATCCAGGCCGCCGCGCTGGCGAGCTGGGAGAACAAGCCTCCCGATGCCCAGGTCGTCATCAGCCGCATCTACCAATGCGGAACGACCGTCGTCGATGCCTCAACCCTGTGCAGCGGCCCGAAAGCGCCGTCTGTCTATGTTCAAATCCAGGCGACTGGCACCTGGACTCCGCCCTTCACCTTCGGCCCTTACCCGGACAACACCACGCTCGGTCATTTGCAGGTGGTCCGTGTCCGCTAGGGCAGGTCCAGGAAAGGCGCGCGGCGGGTGGACCCGGCTGCCCTGGGCATTTGCCGGCAACCTGTCGGGCGGAAGCGCCATTGAATTCGCCCTGGTCGCGCCTGTCCTGATCATGCTCTTGTTCGGAATCTTCGCCTTCGGCTGGTCGATGAACACCACCTCCAGCGTGCGCTATGCGCTGGAGGCCTCAGCGCGCTCGTTGCAGCTCAACAACACGCTGACGCAGGCCGACGTCCAGGCGGTCGCCACGCAGAAGCTGCAGGCGCTTGGCCTGCAGAATGTGAACGTCACCATCGTCACCGATCCGGCGAGCGGCGGCTTCCGCATGGCCCATGTCAATGCCAGCTACGCCTTCGTCATCAACTTCCCGTATTTCAGCGACTATCCGATCAACTACACGACGTCCGTGACCGTGCCGCTGGTCGGCGGCTAGAAGGGTGCGGGCAAACCGCACATGAAAACCCCTCGCCGCGAGGGTGAAGAGCCGGGGAGCATGCGTGCCCTCCCATTCGCTCCGGCGGTCGGCGCACCATCTTAGCAATCTCTAAAGCTCGCAAGGCTGGCGCCAGCCACGAATGCTAGGGATTTGCTGTCATCCTATCAGGAGCGCAGCCATGACCTCTCCCGTCGGAAGCCAGCATGGTGCTGGCATCGTGCATCATTCGAGCAAACCTCAGGGACCGTGGGAAACCTTCCCGGGCAAGAGCGCGGAAAGCATCGGCCACCTGGCAAAGGTCTCCGTTTCCGATACGGATGCCGACGATTCGAACGCGCAGGGAAAGGCCGCGTCCCGCATCGCCCGCATGGATCTTACCGTGCTTTCCCCGGCCGGCCCGGCAGACGGAGGTCAGGCGTCGAATAGCTCTTCCGCCGCGGCCGCCGGCGACGTTGAAAGCGCCTGAAACGGCCGCCGGTCCGACGAGGCTGGCGGGCGGCTCGCCGTTTCAGTGGAGCTCCGAGGTCCTAGCAGCCCTGGGCTGTCGTTTTCATCTGGCCGGGTGCGTTCGATTTGGCGCTCGTGTCCTGCTGGCCAGGGGCGGCTTGCTTCGCGGTGCCGGTCGTCTGTTGTCCAGGCGCGCAATCCTTCGCCGAATTCGGGTTGGTCGAGTTCGTCTTGGTCTGGTCCGTGTCCCGGCTGCTGGGCATCGTCGTCGTGGACGTCGATGAAGAACCAGACGATGTGCCCGACTGCGCCGTCGCCAGACCGCCGGACAGGGCAAGCAGGGCGGCGGCAAGAAGTATCGGTTTCATGAGATTTGGTCCTTTCGGCTAGTATCCCTTCGGTTGTTCAACCCCGCCGGTGCACAAGTGTTCCGACGCCAATGCGCAGGGGTCTGAGCGGCTTTCGATGACTTGGAGAAATGTTTGGGACCATGGTCCGGCTGGACAAGGGCACTCATTTTTCCAATGGGCCCAAGGGTGCTCGGCCCTTTGTTTTCGATATTGTTTTCAATGGCTTAGAGGGATTTCTCACGAAAATTATGTGGCAAGTCGCGCAATGCTCTCAGTTCGCGACCGCAGTTGCTTAAAGTTTATCCGACGCCGTTAGGAAATTCTCATAAGACGCTGCCTAGCGGTTGGGCCAAGGTAACGATTCATCTGCGGAGAAGGACAATGACTTTGCGAAAAACACTCCTGGCATCCCTTGCCATCCTGGCGCTCGCGGCTGCTCCGGCGCTTGCCGGCGGCAACGGCAATGGCGGCGGCAACGGCGGCGGCCATGGTAACAGCGGCAACGGCGGCAACGGAAACGGTAATGCCGGCGGCAACGGCAACAGCGGCGCAACACATGGCAAGTCGGCCTCGGCCCCGGGCCAGAACAAGGGCACCGACGACAGCTCGGACGATAGCTCGACCGACACCACCACGACCGCTTCCACGCCAAGTGGGAAGAACATTCACGCCAAGCTCGGTCGGCTGAATTCCTTGCAGCGCAACATCAACGCCTACATGAATTCCAAGAGCAAGAAGTTCGCCAGCATACAGGCCTACGTGACGCAGGCAGCGGCGGCCAAGAACGCGCAGGCCAAGCTCGACGCGGCGAACGCGCAACTGGCGGCCGACCAGAGCAAGCTCGCCAGTCTTACCCAGCAGCTCGCCGATCTCAACGCGACTGACACGACGGGCTTCACGCCAGAACAGCAGGCGGCCCTCGATGCGCAGATCGCCGATGTTCAGAGCCAGATCGACGCTCAGAATGCGGCAATCACCGCCGACACGCAGGCAGTCACCGACGCGCAGGCCGCGGTTGCCGCCAACCCGGCGCCCACCGATGCCTCGCTGGACGCGGCCCTCACCGACATGGCCAACAAGCCGGTCGACGCCGACGTCACCGCCTGGGCCAAGGACACGCTGGCGGGCAAGATCGACGCCATGGCCGCGGCCACGACAACCCCATAAGGCCGGTCGAACCGAGCAGAGGGTGAACCAGAAAACCGCCGGGCCTCGCCCGGCGGTTTTTTAGCATTTCGGCGGCAGCGCTTCGCGCTCGCGGAAAAGGAGCTGCGCCCCCGGGGGAGGCGAGCCAAAGCGGGAGCCGCATTGCTGGGTGTCGGCTCCCGCTACAGGTTGCCACCTGGATTCACGAACGGCCGGTGCTTTCTTGGAGGATGAAAGGGCAAGGGCGCGACGTTCGGGCGTCACTCACTCGACGCCTCAAAAAGTATCGTATTCCGATACATCTATCCTCAACCTGAATGGCGGGCAACAACTTTCGACGTCGGGCGGCCGGCCGCGCAGGATTGCATGAGGGTTTTGGGTGGCGTGCTCGCATTTCATCCTCGACGCTCTGGCGCATTGGGCACCCCGGCCCAATGCGTCAGGGCGTCGGACCTCAGTCATCTTGTTTCCGGTGAAGCACAGCGCCAGTGTAAATGGGACTCCTTGTTCTTGCCCGCCATGGCGCATGGCTTAGACACCGCCCCCGGCGACCCGAGCCCAGATATGGGGAGTTGAGAAGACGGCAGTCGATTCCTCAGGGATGTAGCTGTTCCTTCATCGAGCCCGCCACTGGTTCAAAACCCAGTCGGCGGGCTTTCGATTTTCGAGCTAATCCGCGTGATCGAGCAGGCGGGTGGCGTCCGGGCGGCCGCGGCCCTGCTTGCTCCCGGCGTGGTCGATGCCCTCGACCGTGATGGCGAACGTTCCGTTCTCTGTCCTGCCGATGAAGCCCTTCGCCTTGAGGTACCAAAGGTGGAATTCAAGGTGCTCGCGCGGACAGCCCGACAGGCGTTCGAGTTCGTCGTCTCCGATGCCTGGATTGTTGACGTCGCGTCGGCGCCTCACATAGAGAAGCGACAGCAAATTGGCCTGGATGGCGGCATCCCTGTCCATGCCGCCGCCGTCGCGCGCGCCATCCGTGAGTTCGTGGCGAAGGCCCAGATGCTCGCGGTAGAGGATATCGTACTGGGCCCGCTTGACTGGATCCCGCAGCGTATTGTGGGCCTCGACGATCTCGCTGAAGCGCGATTCATTGCCTGTTTCCCGATTATCGGGATGATAGCGCATAGCAAAATAACGGAAAATCCGCTCGATTGTCTCAGAATTGGCCTTCGGGCTTATTTCCAGAATTTCGTAGTAGTCAATGAACATGTAATCGTGCTTCCGCAATTACGGAAACCACTCCCCCGACCCCAAGCATTGCCCAAATGCTGCACATATGCAAGGCGCGGGAGGGGGTTCGACATCAGCCATGTGCAAAGCTGTTCCTCCCGGAACAACCCTCCGGGCAGAAAACCGCTCACACTTTTCCTGGAATTGCTCTAGGTTGGCGCGGTCTGAATTCAGGTGGCAACCTGGATGGGGGCCGACCTCAAGCCCGGCTCCCCTCTTGGCTCGCCTCGAAAGAGGCGAGCCCTTTTTTCGAGGCAGCCTCCCGGCTTTCGCCCGAAGGCTTCCCCGACCTAAAGCGCGTCGCGATCCTACGGATTCGGTTTTACGCATGTCCTTATCCCGAAACCGGTTCCCACTTTCGGGAGACATGCTTTAAGGTGCGCCATGGCTAAGCCATGGCTAATATGGCTTGCTGGATATAGACTTCACAGAGTCGGGTCCACAGAGGCATTGGGAGGGACAACAGAAATGCCACGCGTATCGGAACTCTTCTTCAAGACAGCTATCATCTTTCTCATCCTGGGCATCGCCGCCGGGCTGCGGATGGCGATTTCGGGCGATCACAGCGCCTTCCCGGCGCATGCCCACATCAATCTTCTTGGCTGGGTCACCAGCGCCATCTTCGGCGGCTATTATGCGCTCAACCCCGCCAAGGCCGAGCGCCGCATCGCCATGATCCATTACGGCCTCTATACGATCGGCATCGTGATCATGCTGCCGGCGCTCTACTGGATGCTGGCGGCAGGCCATCCGGAGATCGAGCCGGTGGTGGCGATAGGCTCGCTGATCGTCGCAGCCGCAGTGCTGGTTTTTGGCTTGGTCGTCTTCTCGTCGTCGGAGACGGTGCGCTCCGCCTCACCAGCCGCGGCACGCTAGCCTGGGTCGAGCAGGGGGCTTCGGCCTGGACGGGCTGGGGCCTCCAACCAGGAGCACGACAAGCCGGCCGTGAGCGTTGTTGCAGACGGGCGCTGTCGACAATACCAAACTGATCGCGCTTCGGAAGCATAACGCGGGGCTAGCCCGGCTCGCCGCGCTCGAACGGAGGCGTGCAGTGTGTCGGGCGGAACGGATTGCAGCCGGTTTCCGGGAAAGGCGATTGGCCGGCCCTTCGCGAGAAGGCTACGCCGGTTAAGGCAGAAGCTTCGGAAACAGCAGCGAGATGAGAGCGCGGATGATGCCATCGCGCTCGAACGGGCCAGGCAATTTGGCGGGCGAGGCGGCGCCGTCGCTCGACTTGGCCTCGTCGGTCACGCGTGCCTCGCCATGCACCAGCCACAGCACCGCCGCGAAGTAGCCGGCCTGCAGAATAACCGCGGCAAGGACCGTCCAGCCCAATGCCGCCCACATCGATCCCGTGGACATGAATGTCCAGCCGAGGATCACCAGAAGCGTCGCCGCCATTCCCACAAGAAACTGCGGAAAATACATTTGCCCAACCGAGCGCCGCGACCATGTCCAGTCGTCGACGATCTCGCCCATATCTCTACCCGTCATGACCCTTGCACCTTTTCCGGGGGGACCGCAAGCTTGAACAATCTGCCCGCGGCCCGGCCGCACCATCGTCCGCACCGACAGGGACCAAGGATGCAGGACTTCCTTGTAACAACCGGCAATTGCGCCGGATCGTTCCATGGCCGGCGGCATTCAAGCAGCGCCTTATGGACCGCGTCGACGACGGGCGGCGATACTTGTACGGGCAACGACGGCCGGACCAAAAAAAGACCCGCCGAGGCGGGCCTTTTTTGTCTTCATGCTGTCCTTGTCAGCTCAGGATCACGACGATCTTGTAAGTGTCGGGGTCGACAATGACGATGCGTCCATCGGCCAGCACGAAATACTCGTAGGATTCATAGGCAGGCACGATCTTGACGATGCGAGCCGGCAGGCGGTGCAGGCGGATCTTGTGCCGCGGCACCTCGACGCCGACTGAAATGTCGAAGTTGACGTCGCGAACCGGCTCGACATGGGTTTCATGAATGACCTGCGTGATCTGCGTCCTCTGCTCGACCGTCACGTTGTTGATCGAGGCCGTCTTGTTCTGGTCGGTCTCGACATTGGTGTTGCCCTGGGCATTCTGCTCGGTCTTGGTGCCGGTGTTGGTCTGAGCGTTCTGCTGGGTCTGCATCTTGGTGGTGCCGCCCTGGGCATTCTGCTCGGTCTGCGTCTTCGTGGCGCCGCTCTGAGCGTTCTGCTCGGTGGTGGTGCCGGTCTTGCCCTGAGCCTGCTGTTTCTTCTTCAGCGTGGTGTTGTCCTGGGCATTCTGCTCGGTGCTGGTGCCGGTCTTGCCCTGGGCGTTCTGTTCCGTCTGCATCTTGGTGGTGCCGCCCTGAGCGTTCTGCTCGGTGTTCGTGCCGGCCTTGCCCTGGGCCTGCTGCTTCTTCTTGAGCTGCGTGTTGTCCTGGGCGTTCTGGTCGGTCTTGGTGCCGGCCTGACCCTGGGCCTGCTCATCTGTCTTCATCTTGGCCTTGCCCTGGGCCTGCTCCTGCGTGTTGGCGCCGGCCTTGCCCTGGGCGTTCATTTCGGTTTTCGATTTGGTCTCGCCCTGGGCCTGCCCGCCTGCCTTGCCGCCTTTCTGGCAATCGGCCGTGCCGGCCGCGCAATTGTTGTCGCCGCCGCTTGGCTGCGCGGATTGGGTTTGCGCCATCGCGGCGCCGCAACTCACACTGAGCGCGATCATGCTTGTGATCAGCAGGTGTTTCATTGGATTTCTCCTCGGAAAGTCGGTCCCTTCGCATGGGTAACCCCGCCCGAAACGCATTGTTCCGAAATTGCTGAAAGGGGCGAAAAGGTTGGTTTTGTGGAACACGGCTGCATCAATCTTTGCAGGCGGCGGTCCAAATTTCGCAGGAACAACGCCAGGCGATTGGCGTTACGACAATGCCGACCCGCTGTGGAAAATCGCAGGCGCAGCATCAAGGCGATTTGAGCCAATCCACATAGGAGAGACGAACAATGAAAATGCACTTCACCTCTGCCGCCGCCGGCTTGCTGCTTCTTGCCGGCATCGGAGCCGCCGCCGCGCAGGATGTCGTCATCGCGCCGGAGCAGGAAACCGTCATCAAGGAATATGTTCACAAGCAGCCGCTGGCTTCGGTGAAGGTTCCGGGCGTCGAGTTGAACATCGGCAGCACGGTTCCCGATACGGTCGAACTGCACGAGGTGCCGAACGTCAAATACCGTTACGTTGTCGTCGATAACCGGACAGTGATTGTCGACCCTGGCACTCGCAAGATCGTCAAGGTGCTCGATTAACCGATAGCACGCCGCAATCAGATGGCCCGTCGCCAGTTCCGGCGGCGGGCCATTAACCGATTTTTATTTTGTTACCATACGCTAACGGAACCTTCCCGCCGCGCTTGAGTTAGCGGCTCTGGGCCCAGGCTGTCTCATAGACAACACAAATCATTGGCAGGGTGGAGATTCGGGCGGCGGCGAGCAGATACGGGCGGGTCTAGGAGGAGTTTGACCAACATGTCGAAACGAGAAGTCGCAACATCCCGGTCCCTCGGGATGCGCGTCGCCGATCTCAAAGCCAGGATGCGGGACGCCCGGATCACCGACCATGAGATGAAGGCCTTCCAAAAGGTCGCGGCCATCATGGGGGGCGGCGAAGGCTCCCTACGAATCGATGCGGACGACCTGATCGCCGCGTCCTTCGTCACCGAGGCGCTTGGTGAATCAACGTCGACCTGAGAACGGCTGCCAGCCGAAAACCCGCGATCGATCCAGTCGACCGTCAGCCGCCGGCCGGCGGTCCGCGGACGCATTCGTCGGAATATTGTCGGCCAGACCCTGAAACGTGCCGGCAAGGCCAATGCGCACCGGCCCTGTCAGTGCGCCGGCCGCTGCTGCGCCCGGCTTTCGCGTGCCCTGCTGCGTCTGATCTTGGCCTCGCGCAACACCGCGACCGGATCCGCCCCGGTCCACTCGATACCCGCCTTCTTCGCGAAGACCAGGAACGCCTGGCGCGCCTTGTCGAGATCGATCTCTCCGGCCCGCGCCGCCTCGCAGGCGCGCAACGCCGTTGCGTGGCTTTCGCCTCTCGAGGCCGTCGGCCATTCCTTGAGAAAATTCTGCATCTCGGTGAGTGAGGCGATCTCGCGCTTGAAGCCGGCGCCAACGGCGATCGCCACGGGGGCGCGAAGTTCGATGTCGCTTCTGATGTAACCTTCTTGCATGACGGCGGCGCCCTTTGGAGTTCAAAGTCTTGGGGAGTTTCAATGCCTTCCAATGCAGAGCCGATGCGAAGGTTCCGCCACCTCAATTAGTCGTCGCTGACGGAACAACACCTCGCCGAGCACGTTTGCCCCGGGAGCTCAACTATTCGACTTGCCGATGTTTCCGCCCCCCGCGGAGGCAGGGCGGAGCTCGTCAAGACGCGATCCGCCGGATCGTCGTGAACGCAACAGGAGAGAAACGATGAAAACCACCCTCATTCCAGCTGTCGCCGGCCTGGCTTTGATGGCCGGCATCGGCATCGCGGCCGCGGACGAGGTGATCGTCACCCCCGAGCAGCAGACCGTGGTCAAGGAATATGTCCACAAGCATCCGATCGCCTCTGTCAACGTGCTCGGCCTCGAGCTCGGCGTCGGCTCGACCGTGCCCGACACCGTCGAGTTGCAGCAGGTTCCGGACGTCAAGTATCGCTATGCGGTCGTCAACGACCACACGGTGCTGATCGATCCCGGCACGCGCCGCGTTGTCCAGGTGATCCAGTAACATCTGGCGCCTGAAGAGCCCGACCCCAGCCGGATGCTTCGGTGAAGGATCGGGCTCTTCTCGCATCGAGGCACAAGGCCTAGGATAGGCAGCGGTTTGGGAGGCAACGAAGCGGAAGGAGTCGTTGCCATGCATCATCCACACGTCGAATCACCTGACATCGCTCGGCAGGTCGACAAGCTGTTGGCCGAGCACAGGACTGGCCTGTTGTCCATGCAGGAGGCAATTTCCCTGCTGCGCAAGCGCACGGGCACCGACCGCTCTGACGCGGATTTAGCCGGATTGATCACAAAGAAGGCAGCGCATCTCGGCATCGGAGTCGTCACCGACGGACACTGAGCGAATTTGCCGCCTAAGTTGGTCGCATGTGCGTGATACCGAAGACGCCGCGTCAAAATTCCGCTAGTGTTCGCGCCGGGGAACCCATCCAACCCTAGGAGGCGACAGTGACGGACGACAGGCACGAACGCATTCGCCAGCGCGCGCACGAGATCTGGGAGCAGGCCGGCCGGCCCGAAGGCGCTCATATGGAGCATTGGGACCAGGCGGTCGCCGAGATCGACGCGGCAGGCAAGCCGAAGGCGAAGAGCCCGAAGACGACGGCCGCCGCCAAGGCCGAGAAGCCTAAAGCCGCCAAGGCGGAGAAGCCCGCCAAGGCCCCCGCCAAGGCGAAGGCGGCGGCGAAACCCAAAACCAAGGCCTGAATCGGTTCGGCGGCCGGTTGGCCGCCAAGTCTCATTCGATCCGCCAGAAGCTCAAGGCGGCCATGGCGCGCCCATTCTGGTCGCGCCGGTTTTACGGCGCCTGGATCGGCAACTCAGAGTCTTTCCTTCGACGCACATAGTGACCGGTGGACCGGCACACTGCTCGGCATCGCCTTCGTCGGCGGC
The DNA here is from genome assembly GCA_004020875.1 of Mesorhizobium sp. Taxonomy (GTDB): domain Bacteria; phylum Pseudomonadota; class Alphaproteobacteria; order Rhizobiales; family Rhizobiaceae; genus Mesorhizobium. The sequence goes on along the minus strand of SAPZ01000033.1, from coordinate 11,411 downwards.
AATGCGGGGCTGCAGTTCAGCTGGTAGGAAGGTCAAGAAAAGGGAAGGCGCGCCGCCGAGCCGCTAGCGCCCACCCTGCTTCCTGGCGTATTGCGCGACGGCGCAGAGAAGGGCAAGTGCCGCGGTATCGCAGGCGGCCCGCGACGGCGACGGACCCTTGGCGAAAAGGACCGCATCCGCCACCGGAATCGTCAGTCCGTGCCTTCTGGCAAATGAGGTGACTTCGTAGGGCTGATCGTCGGGCAGTGCGCCGATGTCGATTTGCGGTTGCATCAAACATGTTCCTCCCTGGTATGCGTCTATTCCCTCCTTCGCCCGGGAGGAATTAACGCCCGGCCGCTCACCCGCGTCCACCAATTGGCGATTGTGTGAAACGATGCATTTGCCGGGGCGGCGAGCCGAGGTTGCAGCCGGCTGGTTGAAGGGTCCGCGGCGCGGGCTCCTTCGGTCGCCCGCACGGGAGAGGGGAGCTCTCACCAGGCGTCGCTCGACCGGGCGAACCTCACCCCCGCCGCGATCATCGCGCTTTCGCACTCGCTGATCAGCCTGAGGTTTCGCAGATACCGCGCCACCGTTTCCGGCAGCCAGGCGGCGCAGGCTTCGACATAGGCGCGGCCGTGCACCAGCGCGCCGGTCGACAGCCGCTCATCCTTCTCGGCGATCACTTTCAGATATTGCCGGATGAAGCGGATGTCGTCGGCGATGTCCTGGCTCGCCATGCGCCAGGCGCCGGCGAGGCGCTCGCGCTCGGCGAGCGGCAGCGGCGACAGCAAAGGGCGGGAGAGGTCGGCGAAAGCGGCATGGTTCGCGGTGTTCAAGCAAATTCCCTCAAAGGAAATATCGTACTTTATGTACGAAACATCGTCAAGCGAAGTTCGTACAATTTGAACGATTGGCGGTTATAAGAAATTCGCGGAAATCTTATAACCGTCGGCATCTCCCCCTAGGGGGAGATGAGACTGGCCCATTGGTTCCCGCAAAAAACCGCTTCCCCAACCCGGCAAACAGTGCTTTAACGCGCCCATCCACAGGGGTGCTCCGTACGGTCGGGGCTGAGATGGTGGTGGCAAGCCTCCGGACCCTAAAGCTGATCTGGATAATACCAGCGGAGCGAGGCGGGCCATGTTTTCCGGCGCACAGATTTCCCTTTATCCCATGGCCGACGATTTCGTCGGCGTCATCCTTGGCGCGCTCGGCGCGCTCGACCCTTACCGCGACAGGCTGAGGATCGAGACCGACGACATCTCGACGCTGCTGGTCGGGCCGCCCGAAGTGCTGTTCCCGGCCATGCGCGACCTGTTCGTCGCGGCGGCCAAAAGCGGCAAGCATTGCGTGCTGTCGGCCGCCGTCTCGCGCGGCTGCCCCGGCGAGCCGGACGATCCGATCTGCCGCTCCGACGAGATCGGCGGCCCGGCGATCCCGCTCGACGAGCGCAAACGCGCGGCGCTCGGCGCCGTGCGGTCGACGCCTTCGACCGACCAGGCGGTGGCGGCGCAATTCTCGCTCTATGTGATGGGCACCGGCGACCACATGGACGAGATCTATGGCTGCATCGATTTCCTGAAACAGTCCGGCGTGTTCGACCGTTCCAAGAACTTCTGCACCAGGCTGCGCGGCGACGCCGGCGCGGTGTTCGCCACGCTCAACGAAGCCTTCTGCCGCTTCGGCCCCGGCGCGGGCCACGTGACACTCGACATCACCATCTCGGCCAACAGCCCGACCGCGGTTTGAGCCCAAGCTCAGGCTGTCGAGGTAGATGCCATGGCTGTTTCATTCGATCCGCTTGGCGGGGGAGAGAACTCCGCATCTGATCCTATCCCGGAAGAGGGACGGGGTCCTTCGGCGATTGGCGAAAGCGGGCGCGACAGCCAATCTCCCCCACAAGGGTGGAGATCAGCCTTCACGCGAGCCTTCGCCAGGTTCTTCCCCGCCGCCCTCGCATTCGCCCTGCTCCTCCTCGTCTGGGAATTCTACGCCCGTCTCGGCGGCATCGCGCCCACCGTGCTTCCCGCGCCGTCCCGCGTGCTGGAGCAAGCCTGGGAAAACCGCGCCGCACTTGCCGAAAACACGCTTCCCACCATCCGCGCCACGCTTGCCGGCTTCGCCTGCTCGCTGATCGCCGCCTTCGCGCTTTCGGCCCTGGTCGATTTCTTGGCCCCCCTGCGCCGCGCGCTGTTTCCGCTGCTGATCGCCAGCCAGACCTTGCCGCTGGTGGCGATCGCGCCGCTGGTGGTCTTGTGGTTCGGCTTCGGGCTGTTGCCGAAGATCCTGTTGGTCGCGCTGGTCACCTTCTTCCCGATGATGGTGGCGCTGGTCGAAGGCTACGCCGCGACAAGTGCGGAAATCAGCCAGATGCTTGCCGCCATGGGAGCAGGGCGCTGGCGCATATTCTGGCTGGCGCGGCTGCCGTCGGCGCTGCCCTATTTCTTCGCTGGACTGCGCATCTCCATCACCTATGCGGTGGTCGGCGCGATCTTCGCCGAATATGCGGGCGCCGCGAAGGGGCTGGGCATCTACATGCTCAGTGCCAAGAACAACTTTCGGCCCGATCTCGTGCTTGCCGCCGTTGCAGTCAGCTCGGCGCTGACACTGGCATTGTTTGGTCTGGCCGTCGTGGTGCAGCGCCTCGCCATGCCTTGGGAGAGGGCTGGGCGCAACCGCAAGGCCGAAGCCTCCGAGCGCCGGTCATGACCCGGCTCCAGCTCCGCGACGTGCGAAAAAACTTCGGCGCGCTCGAGGTCCTGGCCGGCGTTTCGCTCGATGTCGGCGCGGGTGAGTTCGTGTCGATCCTGGGCCCGTCCGGCGCCGGCAAGTCGACGCTGTTCCAGCTCCTCACGGGCGCGATCCGGGGCGAGGGCGAGATGCGCTTCGACGGCGCGCCGCTCGATGGCGCCCGCTTCGCCTTCATGCCGCAGCGCGACGCGCTGATGCCGTGGCGGCGCGTCATCGACAACGCCACGCTGGGGCTTGAAGTGCAGGGCATGAAGCGCAGCACGGCGCGCGAGCGCGTGGCGCCCCTGTTCGCCGAGTTCGGCCTTGCCGGCTTCGAGCGCGCCTGGCCGGCCGAGCTTTCCGGCGGCATGCGTCAGCGCGCGGCCCTGCTGCGCACCGTGGTGCAGCAGCGCGACATGCTTTTGCTCGACGAGCCTTTCGGCGCGCTCGATGCGCTGACCCGCGCGGCCATGCAGCGCTGGCTCGAAGGCATGTGGCGAAGCCACCGCTGGACCGCACTGCTGATCACCCATGACGTGCGTGAGGCGGTGCTTCTATCCGACCGCATCTACATGCTTTCGGCGCGGCCCGCGCGCGTGGTGCGTGAGGTGGCCGTGCCGCTGCCGCGTCCGCGCACCGAAAGCGCCGCGCTCGCCCGCGAGGCGGCGGCGATCGAGGCCGGCATCCTCGACACGCTGCTTGGCCAGCCGACCCCGATCAACGACCACCTGATGGAGAACCGAAATGATTGACCTTACCCGCCGCCAGGCGCTGTTCCTGGCCGCCAGCCTGCCATTCGCCGGGGCCGCCACGCGTGCCCGGGCAGCCGCGCGAAAAATCACTGTCGCGCTCGACTGGACCGTCAACACCAACCACATCGGCCTGTTCGTCGCCCGCGACAAAGGCTTTTATCGCGACGCGGGGCTGGACGTCGAAATCCTGCCCTATGGCGACACCGGCTCGGGCACGCTGGTGGCCAACCGTGTCGCCGATTTCGGCATTTCGGGGTCGCTCGGCCTGTTCACGCAAAAGAGCGCCGGCGCCGACCTGAAGGCCGTCTACGCCGTCGTCCAGTCGGAAACCGGCCGCGTCGTCTTCAACGCCGACCGTGCCGCCATCAAAAGCCCGAAGAATCTCGACGGCCTCACCTATGGCGGCTTCGGCAGCGCCTGGGAGAACGCGCTGTTGCAGACCATCATCCGCCATGACGGCGGCAAGGGCGATTTTTCCACTGTGACGCTGGGCACCTCGGCCTACGAGGCGCTGGCCAATGGCGCGGTCGACTTCACGCTAGAAGTCTCGACCTGGGAAGGCGTCGAGGCCGAGCTGAAAGGCTTGAAGCAGCGCAGCTTCCGCTACGCCGATTACGGCGTGCCGGACGAGCACACCACGCTGATCGTTTCCAGCAACGCCTTCCTCGCCGCCAATCCCAAGGCAGCCGCTGCCTTCGTCCAGGCGACGCGGGCCGGCTATGCCTTCGCGGCTGATCACGCGAAGGAGGCGGGCGAACTGCTCGTCGCCGCCAACAAGGACACGCTCACCAACCCGGCGCTGATCGACGCGTCGCTGAAGGCGCTGAACGATGGTCATTTCCTGAAAAGTGCTGCCGGCGCCATCGGCACGATGGACAAGGCGAAGATGGAAGCGATGGGCGGGTATCTGTTCGCCTCGGGGATCCTGCTCGATGGCAACGGCAAGGCGCTGAAGGAGAAGCCGGATCTGGCGGCCTATTTCACGAACGAGTTTCTGGGGTAGGGGCCAAGCGCCGAAGGAACGCGGCCTTGCTCCGGCGCCTTGCCGGGAATCCGGTGCGGAGCCTAATTCTTGACGATGGTGCGAAGCAGCGCGGTTTTGATGTGCCACCCCGGTTCGCCTTGCAGCGACAGGGCGGCTTCATAGAATTTCGCCATGGCCGGACACAGGCCCGGGAAGTCCTGGTTGGCGTTTGAGATGGCCTCCATCTCGGCCGGCGTGCCGCCGATCTTTTTGAAAATGTCAGCGACCAGCGACCAATCCTGATCGCTGGGCGCGACGGCCGGCAGGCCGCTTCTTTTGGCGGCGCCGAAGGCGCGGAACAGAGTGGCGCCGATCCTGTCCAGGTCGGCCAGAAAATCGAGACCAGGCGCACTGATCGCGTCCGGTCCGTTGCGCAGGTAATTGTTGCAGGTGGCCGGCGTTTCGCGCGCCATGACATGATTGAGCATGTCGAGCTGCGCCGAAAGCACTTCCGAAGCATTGCTGTCGGGGGTCGTGGGCAGGAGCGGGGCGTATCTATGCCTGAGATCGGCGACCGCCTGCCTGCTGATATTGCGCACTTCTGTTTGGTTTCCAGCCTGGGCCGCGGCAGTGATCTTACGCAGCATCGCATCGTAGTCGTCCGGAAACTCCCGGGCGATAGCCTCGAAGATCCCGAGATTCTGCTTCCGGATCTCGGCATCGATGTCGGCGGTGGTGAGCGTCCGGGGCGGCATCGCCACAGACTGATAGTGGTGGTGTCCGCCGCCGAACATCGTTGGCATCACGTCAGCCCCAATGATGCTTACGGGGATGACCGCCACCACTTGCAGCCATTTCCACCGCGCCATCCGCCAGCCCTCCCGATCCCCGTTCAATTTCCGCCGAGGCTCAGCGCCTTCTTGCGGTCGGCCTTGGCGCGTTCCAAATCGCCCTTGGCAGCCCACACCGCGCTTCGCGATTTGTACGCGGCAGCGAAATTTGGCCTTAACTTGATCGCTTGGTTGAGGTCGGTGATGGCGCCGTCATAGTCCGCTTTGCGGGCGCGGATCGTGCCGCGGCCCGAGTAACCGAAAACATTGTTGCGATCGAGTCTAAGCACCATCTCGAAATCGCTGAGTGCTCCCGTGTCTTCATGGAGCTTCATGCGGAACGCGCCCCGACCGGCATAGATCCTTGCGTTTGTCGGATCGAGGCGGACGGCGTTTTCGTAGTCCGCCGATGCTCCGTCATAGTCCCCTTGATAGCTGAGGACGCGGCCGCGATCGCTGTAGGTGTCACCGATGTCTGGATCGATGGCTATCGCCTGGCTGTAATCGGCGATGGCATAGGCATAGTCGCCCTTTATCTCGGAAGCGAAGGCACGGGCCACATATGCATCCCGATATGCGGGAAACAGCGCAATCGCTTTGCCATACAGCGCGATGGCACCGTCATAGTCGTTTTTGTTGTCCAGCACCTGAGCCTTCTTGAAAGCCGCCCTGGCTGCAGGTGGGATGCTGCCCGCCGAGGTCGCCGCTCCGCTCTCGATCTTGCCTGACGTCCTTGCCTTCGCCGCCAGTGCTAGTTCGCGGCCTTCGCGGGCAACCGTCATCTTCGGATCGAGCTTCAGCGCCTGGTCGAAATCGGCGATCGCCCGGTCGTAGTCGCCCTTGGCGGCGAAGGCGCCGCCGCGCCCGAAATAGGCCTGCGCGTCATTGGCGTCGAGCTCGATCGCCCGGCTCAAATCGGCGATGGCGCGATCCGGTTGGTTCTTTTTGGTCCACGCGACGGAGCGACCGATGTAAGCGTCCGAATAGTCGGGGTAGAGCCCGATGACCTTGTTGTAGTCCTTGATCGCCGCGTCGTACTTGCCTTTGTCGACAAGCGCGATGGCCCGTCCGACATAGGGTGAGGCATCTTGCGGATCGATCGCCATCGCCTTGTTGAATTCGGCGATCGCACGATCATATTTGCCCTTGTGGTAGAACGCATAGCCGCGATCGACGAAAGCCGCGAGTTCCTTCGAGGATGGCACGATCGAATTACCGCCCATGCCGCCTTTCTGCTGCGCGGCTGTCGCCGCCTTGCGCGCGGCGGCGTAGTTTGGATTGTGCGGGTCTAGCTTGGCCGCCTGGTCGAAGTCGGCAATGGCATCGGCGTAGTTTTTGGCATCGACCCGCGCCATGCCGCGGCCATAATAGCTGGCGGCGTCTTTCGGATCGATCTCGATCGCCGATGAAAAGGCCTCGATCGCTCGTTTCGGGTCTCCGGTGCCGTACCAGGCCGCTCCAGTACAGAAGAAGGCGCGGCTTGCTTTCGGGTCGAGCCTGATGGCTTTGATGCAATCGTCCAGCGCGCCGTCCGCGTCGCCCGCCGCGCCCTTGGCCAGACCAGGGCGCGTGAGGAGCGCGGCGACGTCGGGAATAATGGCGATGGCCTTGTCGTAATCGGCGATGGCGCGGGCAAAATCCTTCTTGCCATCAAAGGCCTCGCCTCGACCGAAATAGGCGAGCGGGCTCTCGGGATCGATCGCGATGGCCTCTTCATAGGCTTGGATCGCTTCGTCATAGTTTTCTTCATGCAAGAGGCTGTCGCCCTTGGCCACCGCGACCAGGACACGGGGATCGCTGGTGTCGATAAGCTTCGCCAACTTCGGATCGGCAGGTGAAAGATCGTCACTCGCACGTGGCTCGGCCGGAGCCGCGTTGTCAGCTGGCGCGACGACGGCGGTGTCGGGTTCGTTTGCCGCGACGGCGGAACCATCCGCGTTGGCAACACCCGCGGCAAGTTCCCCGCTAGCCGCTGCCGCTGCCTTGCGGGCTACGGCGTCGCAGCTTCCCGATCGCGCAGGATCCACCTCCACGGCGCGCCGGCAATCCGCCGCCGCGCCGGACGGGTCGCCCTTGAGCGTCCTGGCGCGGCTGCGGCCGAGATAAGCGTCGGCATTTTTGGGATCGAGGCTGATTGCCTTGTCGAAATCGAGCAGCGCGCCATCCACGCCGTATTTTGCCAGGCGCGCTCCGGCGCGTTCGACCAGTATCCTGGCGGCGGCCTGATCCTGGGCAGCCTGGTCCTGTGTCGTGGCGGCCGGAACAGTTTGAGCCGTGAGCGCGGCGCACGCGTCGGTGCGTTTCGGCTCGAGTTCGACGGCGCGCCGGCAATCGCTGGCGGCAAGATAGTTGTGCCCTTGCGAGGCTTCGGCAAGCGCCCTGCGGAAATACGCCTCGGCATTGTCCGGATCGAACTTGATGGCATAGCTGAACAAATAGACCGCGCCCGGTACATCGCCTTCTTGCTGATCCTTCAATCCTTGTTGGATGTACCAGGTGGCCGGGTTGGAGGGATCCAGCGCGGGGAATGCCTGGTCAGCCTCGTCCGAAGGGCGCTGCGTGGGGTCGGCAGTGATGTTCGCGGCAGGCGCTTCGCCGACATCTGGCCCCGTTTCGCAACTGCCTGTCTTCTTCGGGTCTAGCGCGATGGCCTTGCGGCAGTCGGCCGCCGCGCCGGCGCTGTCGCCTTTGCGTGATCGCATCAGCGACCGGCCGAGCCACGCCCTGGCATCGGTTGCATCGAGCGCGATCGCCTTGTCGAAATCGGCGAGGGCGCGATCGTCGTTGTCCTTGTTCGCCCAGGCGACGGCTCGGGCGTAGTAGCCGTCGACCATCCCTGCGTCGAGCTCGATCGCCCTATTGGCATCGGCGATCGCGCGCGCCCAGTCGTTCTTGCCGATCCAGGCGGCGCTGCGGTTGGCATAGGCATCGGCGCTCCCGGGGTCCACGGCCAGCGCGGCGTCATAATCGGCAATTGCGCGATCGAACTCGTCCCTGGCGGCGTAGGCGAGGCCGCGATTGACGAGCGCGATGAAATCGGTCGGATCGATGCGGATCGCCTTGTCATACTCCGCAATCGCCTTGTCGCGTTCGCCGGTCTTGCTCCAGGCGGTGCCGAGTCCCGTGTGGGCGTTGCCGTTTTGCGGATCGGCCTCGATCGCCTGCTGGAAATCGAGCATGGCTGCGTCGATCTTGCCCTTGCGCAGGAAGGCCGAGCCACGGCTGGAATAGGCGTCGCTGGCGGACGGTTCGAGGCTGATCACGATGTTGAAGTCCGCGATCGCGCGGTCGTAGTCGCCCTTGTTGGACCAGTCGGTGCCGCGGTTGAACAGCGCCGAGGTCGCCTTTGGATCGAGCGCGATCGCCTTGTCGTAGTCGGCGATCGCGCCATTCCAGTCCTGCTTATCGTCCCGAGCGGCGCCCCGATAGAAATAGGCCTTGGTGCGCAGGCGCAACGTCTCCTTGTCGTCCTCGGCAATCGCCGTGCAGGCGGCGATGCGCCGGTCGGCCGAGATCTTGCCGGCGTTGGCTCCCTTCTTGTCGATCGGACCACTGTTCGGGCTTCGGTCGCCGCTTTCGTCGCCGAAACAAGGGGCATAGTCCTTCGCAATGGCAGATGCGGGCGTGGCGATAGCGCCAAGCACCGCCATCCCCGCAAGCGCCAGCCCATGTGAGAGCACGGCAACGAATATGCGCGAGATCGCGCCGGTACGGCGAGACATGGCTTGATCCTCCCCCCGGAGTTGCCGCGGCGGCGGCTGCAATTCCTATATAGTTCTGTCTTTGTTCTAAAATGCAAGCAGAAATTGCAATGGCCGCCGAAATCGATCCTGCGTCGAGGGATGCGCCTTCACATGTCGATGATCGACCGTCTCACCCGTCCGATGATGGTGATCGCGCCTTCGAGCTCCGGTGGCGGGATATCCAGATACGACGCCGGCTGGAAGGGCGGGTTGTCGTTCGGGCGGTAGCGCTTGTAGGTGGCCCGTCCCGTCTCGTCCGAGATCACATAGCAGCCATTGGTCACCAGCCGCTTGTCGCGCAGATTGACGAAGATGATCGAATCCGGAGGCGAGATCTTGTTCATCGACGGGCCGTCGACGCGCAGCGCGATCCATTCGCCTTCCTCGAGGTCGGCGGTGGGGATCGTCGGATAGTCGGAGAGGTTGACCACGCTGTCCTGGCTGCCCAGCTCGCCGGCGCTGATCCACGACACGATCGGCACGTCTACGGTGACGGGCGACGGGGCAAGGTGCACAGGCGCCCCTTCCGCGCCATCGCCCCCCAAACTGCCATTGAACAGCAGCCAGCCGGGATCGACGCCGAACAGTCGGCCGTATTTCTCGGCGGCTTTCCGCGACAACGGTCGGTTGCCGTTCTCATGGCTGATGAGCGTGTTCTTGTTGATCTCGCGCAGCGCCCGCGCGGCATCGCTGGGCGAGGCATAGCCGGCCTGGGCGCGCGCCTGCTGCAATCTGTGCCGGGAATCCATCATCGTACAAAATGCCTGAAATTTATCGTGCAAAGTGTACGATTTCGCTTGCGCGTCATTCGTACATAACGTACGCTTAGCGCATGAATGAGCATCCCGCAAGCATTTCCGCATTGTCAGTGATTCCCGCGCAGCCCACGAGCATCCAGGGACTGCCCACCAGCATCTCTGGGCTTATCGATCGTTGGGGCAGCATCGGTGCTTTCGCCGCCGATGTCGGCTGCGGCTACGAGGCGGCGCGCCAGATGCGCCGGCGCGGCCGCATCGCGCCGCAGCACTGGCCGCATGTGGTGGCGGCGAGCCGCCGGCTGGGCATCGCCGGCGTCAGCTACGAATGGCTGGCCGGCCGCGCCGCGGCCAGGCAACGCGCGGGCGCCATGCAAGGGGAGGCGGCATGAACGCGCTGCCCTCACCATCGGAATTCCAATCGTCCGGACTGTCTTCCTCCCCGGTCCGGGCGCATTCCGGGGCGCTTGCCCCGGATCCGGTCGAACCGCCCGCACCCCGGTTCACCGGAACGGCCGGAGCCGCTCCTCCCCCGGCTCCGGCCCCCAATCCGGGCATAAGCTGCATCCGCACCGAGGACGGCACCGTCATCCTCTTCGACCGCGCGTCGGGCAGGGCGGTGTCGGGCCTGACGCGGGCTGCGGCTGAAGCCAGGCTTCGCGAGCTGGAAGGGGCCGCGCGCCCGGCCTGATCCCACCCCTTTTTTGAACCCGGCCGACGGCCTCGCGGCCGAACCCAGGCGTTTGGGCTTCAGCCCGGCGCTTTCGCATGCCCATGACCCAAGCAATCGACGGAATATGAAGATGGCAGCCGCCTACACCGAAAAGGAAATCGACCAGATCGCAGCCTGGCTGAAGGAGGGGCTCTCGGCCTCGCGCATCGCCGGCCGCTTCAGCGCGCTGCGCGGCGCCCCGGTCTCGCGCAACGCCATCATCGGCATCGTCCACCGCAACGCCGGCCTGCGCGCCATCGGCTTCGCCAACCCGAAGGGCGGCCGCGCCGGTGGCAGACCGAGGAAACATGCCCGGCCGGATCGTCCAGGCCGGCGGGGCAGGACAGTGATCGGAGGGGTAACGCTCTCCGAGCCGGCCGCGCTTTCCAGGTTCGCCGAGTTCGTGGAAGGCGCCGGCGGCGAAGCTGCCAATCTCCCCCCTTGCGGGGGAGATGTCCGGCAGGACAGAGAGGGGTGCTGTCCCGCCGATGTATCGGTCGTAGGCAACCCCGCGCAGGTGCAAACCACCACTCGCACCTCCAAGCCCAAAAAACCCAAACCCCGCAAGCCCGCGCGCACCTTGCCGCCGGCCTGGCTTGCCCCCGGCGAGCGCCAGAAATCCGAAGCCCATCTCTACAAGCTCCCGGCGCCGCCGCCTGCGAAGAACCCCGGCCGCCAGCCGCATGTCGCGGCCATGCGCTTCCTCGACTGCCTGTTCGGCCGCTGCCGCGCCCCGCTCGACCTCGCGCTGCGCGAGGATGCCGAAGCCGATCCGCTCGGCGCGCGCCCGGGGCCGGACATGCTCTGCTGCGGCCTACCGACTTCCGCCACGCGCAGCTACTGCGCGCATCATCACGCCAGGTTCCACGGCCATCGCGGGAGGGGGATGTGATGGGCGGGGCGTATTCATGCTTGGGTTCCTCGCCCCCGCCAGAGGCGGGGG
>SAPZ01000032.1 GCA_004020875.1 Mesorhizobium sp. | reverse complement strand
ACGACGATGGAGAGAAAGTCTCGGAAAATACGACCGATTAAGACGGCAAGATAAAGGTACCGCCTCCAGGAGGCGGTTAAATCTTTGTCTGCACATCGTTTTTCCAGGAGGCTGCCGCCGGTGCCAAGAGGGTTGGACGTGTAAGTGTCTGATTTTGCTTGATATGTCTGGGAGGCTCGCATGAAGGATGACGAGTTCAGGCCGAAGCTCGGCAAAATCGGGTCGCGCGGCTCGAAGGCAGGCAAACGCTATGCCGGTCAAGTCCGGGCAGCCGTCAACCGAGCCGGCGGCCAGCCCCAGCCCGGCGGTCGCTTCACGGGCAGCCGGACAGGGCGCGGCGGGGCGGCTGCGGCGCTGCTGAAATCGCGCGACCGGTATGCCGCCTTCCGCCAGCGCCGGGTGATCGTCAAGGCGCGGATCGTCAAGCTCGCCGGCAAGGGCGCGGACGGGGCGCGTGCCCATCTACGCTATCTTCAGCGCGACGGCGTCACCCGAGAAGGTGCGCCTGGCGAGCTCTACGGCGCCGACAGCGACCGCGTCGACGGCAAGGCGTTCATCGATCGCGCGGACGGCGACCGCCACCAATTCCGCTTCATCGTCGCTGCCGAAGACGGCATCGAGTATGAAGACCTGAAGGCGCTGACGCGGCGGCTCATGGCGCAGATGCAGGAAGACCTCGGCACGAAGCTCGACTGGGTCGCGGTTGATCATTTCAACACCGGCCACCCGCACAGCCACATCATCGTCCGAGGCAGGGACGACCGTGGCGAGAACCTGGTCATCGCGCGCGAATATATCTCATCTGGCATCCGCGAGCGGGCGGCCGAGCTGGTCAGCCTCGATCTCGGTCCGCGAACCGACCGCGAGATTGAGCTTCGCCTGCGCCGGGAAATGGAGCAGGAACGCTTCACCAGCATCGACCGTCGGCTGCTCAGCATGCGTGATGATGACGGGCTGGTCTCGCCGGGCGGTCCCGACGCCATTCGCCAGACGCTGCACCAGGGACGGCTGCGCAAGCTCGAGCGGATGGGTCTGGCCGCGGAGGTCGGCGCTGGCTCCTGGCGCCTCGACGATGAGCTCGAAGCCACGCTGCGCCGCACCGGCGAACGCGGCGACATCATCAAGACCATCCACCGCGAACTGGCCGGCAAGGGGCTTGCACGCAGTGCCGCCGACTGGGTGATCCACGATCGAGCCGGCGAGCCCGTCCAGTCTCTCGTCGGTCGCGTTGTCGCGCGTGGACTGGCCGACGAGATCAATGACCGCCACTACATGATCGTCGACGCCGTCGACGGTAAGAGCCATTGGATCGACATCGGTAGAGGCGAGGCGATGGAAACGATGCCTAATGGCTGCATCGTGCGTGTCGCGCCAAGGAACACCGAGCCGAGGCGGGTCGATCGTACCATCGCCGAAATCGCCGCCGCGAATGGCGGCCGTTACGACGTCGATATCCACCTGAAGCATGACCCATCCGCCACCGAGAGCTTTGCGCGAACGCATGTGCGGCGGCTGGAGGCGATCCGCCGCGCGACCGGCGGCGTTGAGCGAGAGCCGAACGGCACCTGGCTCATCGCGCCGGACCATCTCGATCGCGTCGCGAATTATGAGGGCCAGCGGGCCAGGGCCGAGCCTGTCGTTGTCGACAAGCTCTCCTCAATGGCGCTGGAGCGACAGGTCAGCTTCAACGGCGCCACCTGGCTCGACCGGGAGCTGGTTGCCGATAGACCCGAGCCTTTGCACGGATCCGGCTTCGGCTGCGACGTGAGAGAGGCGCAAGCTCGCCGGCGGGAGTGGCTGATCGCGCAAGGCCTCGCGCATGAAGAACAGGATCGGATCGTCTATCGAGCCAACATGCTTTCGATCCTGCGCCAGCGAGAACTGAACCGTGTTGCTGGCCAACTGTCGGAGGAACTTGGCCTGCCCTATGCCGAAGCGCGATCCGGAGGACGAGTAGAGGGTACGCTCCGCCGCTCCGTCGAGCTTGCCAGCGGAAAATATGCCGTCGTTGAGAAGTCGCGCGAGTTCACGCTGGTGCCATGGCGGCCGGTGCTTGAGCGCCATGTGGGCAAGGAGGTCTCCGGTGTCGTGAGTGGGGAGGGGATTTCATGGACCGTCGGCCGGCAAAGGAGCGGACCTGGTGTTTCGTGAGATGGTGTACAGCTTTTTTAGCCAGCGGCGCGGGCAGCCATGCGAGCCCGCGTAGACCTTATGGCCGCACGCCCGCAATCGGTCGCATGGACCTGCCAGGCGGGGCGGCTTTGGAGCGTTCGGACCCGACACGCTGCGTGAGTGGCCAGACTTCGAGCGCTCGAAGATGCGGACTGTTGTCTGCTGGCCGGCGTTATTCCGGCTGGCCTATGACCGCGGCGCAACAGTTCACCGCTGAAGTTGCCACGGGCGAACATCGACAAGAGAAAAAACACCATTGCGCGATGCAAATCGCCGTTGAAAGCGTTTAGGTTGCATGCGCTTCGCCAAGTAAACGGATACCCCAGAAGAGAGCCATGACCACGGCCCGCCATATCGTGACGCTGCTTAAAAGCCACATTGCCGGCGACGAGGATCGTTTCCTCTATCGCGATGCAGCTTGCTGCGCATGAGGCACGTCAAGGCCATGGCAAGCTTGCTCAGGAGCTCAAGGATCTGGTCGACGCAGCCAAGAGCAGGGACGCCCGGATTGCCAAGAGCAGTCGGCCGGTTCCCCTTTTTCAGCCAAAGGGCGAGCTCGCAGGGCTCCTGCATGTGCGCTATCCGGACCTGCGACTGACCGACATGATTTTGCCGGACAGTCTGCGCTCGCGCCTGCACCGCGTGCTGGGAGAGCAGCGCCAACAAGCAAGCTTGCGCGAGCACGGGCTTGTTCCCCGTCGCAAACTGCTTCTGGTCGGCCCGCCAGGATCAGGCAAGACGATGACCGCATCGGCATTGGCCGGGGAGCTCATCTGCCCCTTTTCACGATCGTCCTCGATGGTTTGATCACCAAGTTCATGGGAGAGACTGCCGGAAAGCTGCGGCTTGTTTTTGATGCAATGCAGGCGACGCGGGGCGTCTACTTCTTTGACGAATTCGATGCCATCGGCGCGCGTCGAGGCGAACGCCAGGATGTTGGCGAGATTCGGCGCGTGCTGAATTCGTTTCTGCAGTTTCTCGAGCAAGACGACAGCCACAGCCTGATTATTGCGGCAACAAATCATCCCGAGCTGCTCGACAGAGCTTTGTTCCGCCGTTTCGACGATGTCATCGAATACGCCGTGCCCGATCGGCCGATTATCGAGGCGCTGCTTCGGGCTCGACTCGACCGCTTCGACACCAGAGGGCTTGCCTGGAACGAGGCGATCTCTCAGGCAGAGAGACTGTCGCAGGCCGAGATCACCCGCGCGGCCGACGACGCTGCAAAAACCATCATATTGCGGGGGGGGAAGCGGATCACCTCGGAAGCGCTCATCGACGCTCTGAAGGAACGCCGGCAGGCTTCGCTGTCTGAGTAGCGACAGCACAGATCATAATGGCAGACGATTTTCCGCGCGACCGCGCCCATATCCACCTTCGCAACAACGGCATTCGGGAAGCCTATCGGCGGCCCAACCAACTTATACATGCACCGCCGCTGCCGGCGCGTGATCGGGCGTCGCATGCTGCGGCCTTGACGCAATCCATCGAACAAGCGGTCGAAAGTGCACGCCAGCAGATTGCGGCGCGTGACCCCCAGCTGTCGGTCGGCACGCCTGGCTTTTATCTCGAGATCGATCTGCCCATGTCCGGACGGGCGGCCCTCGACCAGTTGGCCGATCGTCGCCAGCACATGGAGCTGGTCGCCGTCCATGAGCCAACTCAACCCGGTGCTCCCATCACAGCGTCGGTGTTCCTGCCGCAAAGCGCGCAAGCCTATTATTTGCGGAAAGTCGAGGCGTATCGAGACGTTGACACTGACCGCGGCAGACCGCGCAACGAGCCGCTCGTCTCCCGCATGGAGACAGTCAGGCTGGCGACTGCACGATCGTTGTTTACCGACCACGACGACCTCTTCCCCCAGGCCGCTGACGAGCAGGTGTGGTGGGAAGTCTGGCTGCGCGACGGTCGCCGCGAGAACTTCGAGCACATTGCCGAAGCCCTGAACATCACTTTGCGCACGCATGCGGTCAGGTTTCCGGAGCGGGTGGTCATGCTGGCACTCGCCAGCACGGCAATGCTCGACCGCATGATTGCGCACAGCGATGTCGTCGCCGAGCTGCGGCGCGCGAAGGATACGCCGTCCTTCTTCATGGGCCTTGGCGGCGCGGAGCAAAGGGACTGGAGCGACGAGCTTCTCGGGCGCGTCAGACCGCCTCAACCGATATTGCGGTCTGCATTCTCGACAGCGGCGTGCGTCGCACCCACCCGTTGATCGAACCCGCACTTGCCGTTGAAGACTGGCACACCGTCAAACCGGCATGGGGCAGCGACGACACACCTGCGTGGAGCGGCCACGGGACGCGAATGGCAGGTGTCGGCCTGTACGGTGATCTGGTCCCGCTCCTGGTCGGAGGCGATCCAGTTCCATTGCCCTTTCGGCTGGAGAGTGTTCGTATCCTTCCGCCAGAAGACGAGGCAAACGATCCAGAACTCTATGGCGCGATCACCGCGGAAGCGATCGCCCGCGCCGAGGTGCAGGCGCCGCCGCGCGATCGCAATGGCTGTGACAAGCGCCAGTCCGGCGCGTGGAAGGCCCACATCGTGGTCTGCCGCTATCGACCAACTCTGTTTCGAAGAGGAACAGCGACGCTTGATCGTTCTCTCTGCCGGCAACATCGGCGATGACCTCATGCCGGCCGAGCATTTGACGCGCAACGATCTGGAAGCAGTCGATGATCCTTCTCAGGCCTGGAATGCGCTGACGGTCGGCGCTTTCACAGAAAAGGTCGATATCATTGACACCGACTTTGCGGGCTACGCTCCGATCGCGCCGGTCGGCGAGCTCTCGCCGCGCAGTCGCACTTCGGTCGTTTGGGACAGGCAGTGGCCGGTGAAGCCCGAGGTCGTCTTCGAAGGCGGCAATCTCGCCCATGACGGTGTGTTGCCTGGCGAGCCGATCGACGATCTGCAGATATTGACCACTTTCTATCGACCCGAACTGCGCCACTTCACCACCCTCGGAGATACGAGCGCGGCAACGGCCCATGCCGCACGGATGGCGGGACTAATTCTATCAGCGCGCCCCGAGCTGTGGCCTGAAACGGTTCGCGCCCTGATCGTCCACTCGGCCGAATGGACTCCGGCGATGCGCGCACGCATCGATGCGTGCAACGGAGCGAAGGGCGAGATCCAGGCGCTCGTGCGGCGCTATGGTTATGGCGTGCCAGATCTTGGGCGCGCGCTTCTGTCAACGGTGAACGACCTCACGCTTATCGTTGAAGATGAGCTTCAGCCTTTCCAGCGCGAGGGCGGCGCGGCTGCCAAAACGCGTGACATGAAGCTGCATCGCCTGCCTTGGCCGAAGGAGCAGCTCGCGGCGCTCGGCGCTGCCCAGGTCGAGCTCCGCGTCACGCTGTCCTATTTCATCGAACCCAACCCCGGTGAACGCGGATGGACCCGCCGGCATCGTTACGCGTCCCATGGTCTTCGGTTCAGAGTAAAGTCAGCGACCGAGACAGTCGACGAATTCCGAGCCCGCATCAATCAGGCCGCTCGGGACGAGGAGGAAGGGGCGCCTGCTGGAGGCGGAGAAGAGTGGCTGCTCGGCACCTTCCGCGATCGCGGCTCGTTGCACGCCGATTTCTGGTCGGGCAGCGCCGCCGATCTCGCCGAGCGTGACGCGATCGGCGTGTTCCCGGTCGGGGGCTGGTGGAAGGAGAAGCCTTACCTGGAACGCGTCGACGCTCTGGCTCGGTACGCCCTGATTGTGACGATTCGGGCGCCTGGGGTCGATGTTGACATCTTCACACCCGTCGAAGCAGCCCTGACTGTCGAGACGTCGTGCGAGACCTGATGCAGCACTGTCCAAACCGGCCAACAACGGAGGTTTGACCAGCCTCTGGTGCCATGGCGGCTGGTGCTGGATCATCACGTCGGCAAGGAGGTGTCAGGGATCATGCGCGGAGGACGATAGGCGGGCAAAGGAGCGGGCCAAGCGTGTCATAATGGCGCCCATGGTCACGCCCACAAGCCGCGCCCCCTGCGTCCACGGAGAGGTGCGCGTCTGCTTAGGCGGCCGAGACATCGCTTACCTGATCAACGGGCTCGCCGTATTTGCGCCTGTAAGCGGCAATGAAATCGTCGTCGCTACAGATGCAGCGGCCGCTGGAGTCCTTGGCCTTCGGATCGTGCAAGTGAGAGCCAAGGGGGCGCAGAAGATTCACCCGAGTGCTCGTCGTCGGGCTCATGGGAAACCCCGCACTATGTTTGACCAAATCCGCGGCAAGCATAATCCCGGCAAGCACCGACTGAAAGGCCATCGGAACGACAGTTCGAACGCGGCGACTTCCTTCGCTAAGCTGGAACACCAGACCGCCGCAGATAGCCTGCTGATAAAAGGAGCGCAGGGGCTGGCCGACAAACGGGGCTAGCGGTTCAAACGGCACAGCCATCGCTGTAGCCACGCGAACTACAAAGTCGTTGGGAACTCCGGCATTGGTCTGCAGGAGCGTTTTCACCTGCTCGTGTGCTTCCGGTATTCCGAGTTCCTCGGCAATCAGCTGGTGCTCGTCCTTGGATTTTCCGGATGGCAGGTACATGCAACAAAGGCAAGCCTGGCCGTCATCGAAACCATGCCGGGAGATACCGAGATCGTGCTCCTGCGTCCAAGCGTTTGCGATCCATCGCGGCAGTGCACCTTGGACAGCCAGACGGTCGGCGGCGGTGTCAAGCGCCACACCCACTTGGTCGAAGACCCAATTGCCCCGGCGCGCAACATATTCTGCCCACGTCAGAGGGTGCGCCTCGACCTCAAGGGCAGTCGATCTAAGGGCGGTGGCTGCAAGAACCGCCTTGGACATACCAATCTCCGCCTGGCCGGCCAATGCGTAGCGCTGCAGGTTTGAGAGTTCGATCGCTTCGTGATCGATTACATGCAGACGACCCTTGAGATCGGGTTGTCTCGCTAGCGCCCAAAGCGAGCCATGGCCTATCGCACCGAGCCCAACGAGGTGGGTTTCGCCAAGGTCGACTGGAAAGTCGATCGGGCCAGCCTCCCCGGCTTTGGTCTTGTCGTAGCTGCATAGCGAGAGGTCGATGGTTTCGTCCAACTCGGCGCCGGTCAACTGGGCGGCGAAGATAGTTCGAAAGACGTTGGCGGCGCCGAAGCAACTGGCGGCGCCAGCTCCATAAGGCAGCAGACTTGGGCCAGAGCCCACCGGGTCCGTACGCGACAGCTTTGCCGCCCAACCGTCCGATCCCACGAAAAAGATCGGGCACCGGAGTGATGGGCGCGTTACCCCTGCAACGACGCAGACGGTGGCAGACTTGCCGGAACGCCGGATGCCGACTTTTGGATTGATCGACTTTGCCAAGCGCTCCAGCGCTTGGGCTTGAGAGCTCGCCGCGCTGTCCAGCGGGAGTATCGCCAGAACCGGGTAGAGCCTAGCGAGCAATCTCACCGCAAGATCTAATGTCGCCTGGCCTTCGGCGCAGGAAGCGGCCTGATGGTCGAAGGCGACTGCCACGACCTGCTTTTCAAGAGCTGCTTTGAAGTCTCCCAGATGAAAATCGGCCAGGACCTGAGATGCCGCCGTGGCGGCGCGATCGATGAAGTTAGCGAATGCCATTGTTCAACTCGATATCATGATCATTCGCGACAGTGCCGCGGGAGGGAGCGCATTCCATTTGGCCTTTTCGTCAAGCCGATAGGCGGCGACCCGAGCAAAATCGAAAGGCTCGCGGGCGAAATTCGGCACCACCAGCGACAGACACCCAACCGTGGTAGCAACCGCATAAGCGTCGTCCGTCGTCGAATGGTAGGCGCGGCCCGGATGGCTGTGAATCTGGGCCAAGAGTTTCAGGCCGCTTTTGTAGAGCCAGACATTGAGCCGGTGCAGTTCTTCGGCCGCAACGATCACGCAAACGCCATCGTTTGTTCGAATGTGACGCTGCGCCGGGATAACCGTCTCTGTTACGGCAAAGTGCCGGTCTTCCTGAACGCCGACCCAAAGTGCCATCCCCTCATTGCCCTCGCGACCAACTGAGCGCAGATGCCCATGCGTGGTCGAGATGCAGCCGCGCGGGAGAGTCACGATCGTTACATCTCTCAAACCAGTCATTCTTGTATCGCCTGAGGGGATACCACCATTCCTACGATTGTCGGTTGGAGTTGAATCTGCAACTGCTCTATAGGAACGATTCCGTACTTGATGATCTTGTCCAGGATGAAGGCCAAACAGCCTTCGCCAGAACCCCGATGAAGTAGCCATGGATCACCTGAATGGGCTGGATTGTCGTGGTATTCCCGGACGCCCGCCATGCACAGGAATGGTTCGTCCTCGGGACTGTTGGCCTGGATGAAGTCCGTCAGCGGCACGGCGTTCTGCTGGATGAGAGCTCCTATCATCTCCGGCGGCGTTCCGGGCAGCGGCGGACGTCTAAGCATTTTCAGGTATAGATCTTTCCGGGCAATCGGATCACGCGTAAACGGATCGACGAAGACCACGGACGGTGGTCTTAAGTCGTAGTCGGTGAAGTCGACCTCGCTCGCTGCGCTGACCACCCGTGGCTTTAACTTGGGGCTGGCGAAAATGAAGAAAGCGCGCGGAAAAGTCGCCTCGATCAAGAAGCAGCCCTGAGCCCGATAGACATCAGCATATGGCCGGAACCGGCCGATCTCCCGATCAAACTTCGCTCGGGAGACCTCCGGATCCACACTTTGGGGTTTAGGCACCTGCGACGCCCGCCTTCAGGCTGAGGAACAGGGTCACAGTATTCGGGAAACCGAAATCGCCAAGCTTCTTGTCGACGTCGAGCAAGTTGCCGGCCTCATCCTTGAATTCCCAATTCTCGGCTGGTTGGGCGACATTCTGCGTGTTCTCAAGGGCTTTGGTACGAATGACGTGAAGCGGCTGGTTGGGATTGGCTTCGACCTGCGTGGGCTGGCCGTTCACCACCACCGTGATCTCGATCTTGCCCGGTCCGCCGCCGTGATTATCGCCCTTACCCGAATCCTTCGACATTGTCCTACTCCTGTGGCTTGCCAACCGCCCCACGCCCTGGCACCCACCTGCGAGTGAGACCGGCGGTCTTCAATCGTTCACCCGGCGCCACGGCCGCGAGTACGCGAAAGACAGGGGATAAGCTACCGAATCGGTGCTTGCCTTCTTTTATGGGTGACTTGAGCCGCAAGTAAATGGTCTCAAATTGCTCCTCACAACTATAATCGATTAGAGCAATGCGAAAATATTGGCGACACGCCTATTCATCTGCTCTCTCACTCGCCTGCTCCGTGCTCGGCAAGGGGAGCTTTGATCTGCGTCACGCGTCCCCAAGCAGCTGATTGCGCCGGCAGCGCCATAGGAACCGTCGTTCAGAGTCTTCACCACTCAAGCACCCGCATGGATGCATGCCGACGCTCGTCTCCACAAAACAGCGCAAGTGGTGCCTTGTTGGATAAGGTCGCCTCGTACCTGGTGCAGCATCTCTCGGAACGCATGCCGCTGCGAGACCAGGCCTCATCATCGCGTCACATAGGAGCTGAAGCTTTCCGGATCGGGTATCCAATCGGCATCCAGTTGCTCGGCGATATGGTTGAATTCTGCCCTCAGGACAAGAGTGAGTAGAGCAGCCCCGCTACGAAAATCCCATCCTGGTTCGTTTGACGCATCGACTATTCAGATTGATTGGCGTGATACCCGGCGCGGCCGCAACACGCGAGGCCGTCAACCGCTGAGCAGAAAACCAGCCTTCGCCTTCCGCGGCGGCGGACCTCGTCAGCCTCTCGAAAGCTTGCCTGAGTAGGTTGCTCATGTGATCTGTGGAAGTGAGGATAGCGTGCACCCGTACAAACTAGACATTCATCGTGGCAGCTTGGCTGCAGGTGCAGCACGCCGTACCGCACGAGCAAGCGGACAGGCCGGCCAAGCCGGTTTTGAGCAGCACTTGGGCGAACTGCAGGCGGCGGACGAGTTGATGGGTGCGCCAGGCGAGGAGGTCCTCGTCAATGGCTCGCATGGTAAAGGTGAGTTGAGACCAACGAAGAGGCAGAGGATCCAAAGCAATCTGCAGCATGCTGTCACTGAGCGGCAACCAGGTGAGGTTGGCAACTCAGGCGCTCGCGTGATGATGC
Source organism: Mesorhizobium sp. (assembly GCA_004020875.1). Taxonomy (GTDB): domain Bacteria; phylum Pseudomonadota; class Alphaproteobacteria; order Rhizobiales; family Rhizobiaceae; genus Mesorhizobium. The sequence goes on along the minus strand of SAPZ01000032.1, from coordinate 47,515 downwards.
AACTCCCCACCCATCAGGTGGGTACATCGGAACGGGAGGCGCAACTTGTGATGCAGGGGGACGAGCACGAATACACCCCAGCACCGCATCTCGACGGGTCGATGCCCTCGACAGTGCAGCCGGATCGTCCAATTGTGGTCCCCGACGGTGCCGACAAGCGTCCTGTTTATTCCAACGATGCCACCGCCATCGAAGGGCTGAAGTCAGCACTCCTTGCGGGTAAAGCCAGGCCGGACACGGTCACTCGCAGCACAAATTCTCTTTTCGGCTTTAGTCGTTGGCTCTTTCAAAACAACAAGCCAGGGCTTGCTGCTCGGCTTTACCATCCGTCGCTGAGCCAGGATCTCGAGGAGTACGAGAGTAGGGGTGGTTCCTCCACCGTGGCTGGCGCACTGCGTCAATTGATGAAGTCGATGGGCGGAGCCGGCCCGATTGTGGGTCGCGCTGTCCTGAACCCCCATCCTGACGACGCCGCGCTCACCAGACATTTCAGATCCGCGAGCGGCTACGCAACTGCTCTTAACCATTTCAGTCATTACCTACGTCAAAATGACAAGCTCGGAATTGCGGGTCGCATTTACGATAAATCGCTGGATAAAGATGTTGAGAGCTACAAGGCCGCCTCCTCTAATGGTGGAGCTCCGATCGAATCTGCGCTGGTTTATCTCCGCAAGAACCCGCCGCGCGTTATACTCGGGAATCATCTGGAAAACGCGGTCAGCATGGAGGCTCGTCCCCGTGGCGACGCTGCTCAGCATACCGCACCACAGCAGGGATTCGATTGGCCAGAGGAGCTCCTGCCGGTAGGTTATAAGGAGGGCACCGATCTACCATTGTCTCTCGCCCCAACCGCGCACCAACACCAAGCGCCCGACTTTGGAGAGGCCGTCCCTCACTTGAACTGGCGCCACGGCGACCAGGGCGCCCCGGAGGAGCTGGTAGCTGCACGGGACAGGAGCAGCCCGCTGCCAAGCGAGGCGGTGCCACATAAATCTGGACGGGGACTCGCTACGCAGCCCAGATTGTGGGCGGAGAAATCCGCCTCGCCAGAGCTCTTTCGACGGCGGGCGGAGCAGGCTCTGCCGGCGTCCGCCAGAGGTGTGGAGACATCCTCCGCGGTTGATGAAGCCGCGCAGGCCGCTCGCCAAGCTTTGGCTTGGTTGCAGCAGGAGATGGAGGGGATCGAACCGATGCAGGATCCTCATAAGGTGGCTACACCGGAATGTGAGGCGCAGCTCGTCAGGCAGAGGGATGAGCACGAATCCACCCCAGCACCGCATCCCGGAGGTGGTGGGTCGATGCCCTCGACAGTGCAGCCGGATCGTCCAATTGTAGTCCCCGACGGTGCCGACAAGCGTCCTGTCTATTCCAACGATGCGACCGCTATCGAAGGGCTGAGGGCAGCATTCCACGCGGGTAAGGCCAAAGCGAACACGGTCACTTACAATGTAAATTCTCTTTTCGGCTTTAGTCGGTGGCTCCTTCAAAACAACAAGCCAGGGTTTGCTGCTCGGCTTTACCATTCGTCGCTGGATCAGGATCTCAAGGAGTACGAGAGTACGGGTGGTTCCTCCACCGTGGCTGGCGCACTGCGTTACCTCAAGAAGTCGACAGGCGGAGCCCAGATTATGGCTCGCCCTGTCGTGATCCCCTATCCTGACGATGCCGAGCTCATTAGAAATTACAGAGCCGCTTCGACCAAGGAGTACCTGGCAGCGCCTGCGACCGGACGGAATCCAGATACCGTGGGCGGCTATACAAATTTTCTTAGACATTTTAGTCAGTACCTGCGTCAAAATAACAAGCTTGGGATTGCGGCTCGGATTCACGACAAATCGCTGGATAAAGATGTTGAGAGCTTCAAGGCTGTCTCCTATGGTAATAGGCTAAGTATCAGTTCTGCATTGGCTCACCTCCGGGATATCCTGCCGCGCATTGTGCTCGGGCGCGAAACTGTCCTTTCTGCTCATCCGGCAGACGCAGTCACCAGGCGCGTTGGGGCCGCTGCTGAAGCTGGGCCAGCGGCACCGGCAAGAGCTCCCCAACCCGCCTCGCCAGCAACCGCTAGGCTGCCAGGCACCTACCGCGGCCTTCCACTGGTTGATGTGACCACACTGACTACCAGTTCCTCTGGGGCTCAGATCGGGGCGCTCGATCCGACAGCCCCGTCCAACGTTGCAACGGGGCGGGTGCTCGGCGCCGCCGAATGGCTGAGCGACGCCCATATCCAGAGAGATTACAATTTGCTGGAGGGGCAACTGCAGGGGATCAATCCGGCGCTCGCTGCCCGGACTCGGCTGGTGGATCCTTCCGTATCCCATCTACTGCGACACACGTCGCCGCAAGACGCTCGAGGCATATTGCAGTCCATCTATAATCAAAACAACGCCACAGCCGACTTCCTGTTCTTGCCAGTGAATAATGGCACGGCTACTAGCCCCGGCACCCATTGGTCGCTGCTGCTCGTTGATCGCCGCGACCCGGAAAGGCGGTTCGCCTATCACTACGACTCCCTCCAGCGAGAGGGATATAACGACGTGCCTGCAAAACAGCTCGCAGGACTGCTGAATGCCACCTTGGCGCCAGCCCCCATGGCCAGACAGACGAACCATTATGATTGCGGCGTATTTGTCCTGGAGGGCACGTGGGCGCTGGTTGAACGATTGGTGAAAGGGCAGCGGCCAGACCACGAGCCGCTGCCCCTCGACAACCTCGTTGCCGATCGGCAGGCGCTGCAAGACCGGCTAAGGAGGCGCTTGCCGCACGAGGAAGAGCCGCGGCAGCTGCTGGAGGATGAACCCGCCTCCCCACCGATGATGGCATTCGAGCCAGGGGAACTGCGGCAACTGTTGGAAGACGAGCCTGCCTCCCCACCAATGATGGCGTTCGAGCCAGGGGAACTGCGGCAACTGTTGGAGGACGAGCCTGCCTCCCCACCAATGATGGCGTTCGAGCCAGGGGAACTGCGGCAGCTGTTGGAGGATGAACCCGCTTCCCCACCGATGATGGCGTTCGAGCCAGGGGAACTGCGGCAACTGTTGGAAGACGAGCCTGCCTCCACTTGGGCACAAATCAATTCGACCCCACATGCGCGAGCGGACGGTGTTCATCAGCCAGCCCAGGCGCCGTGGCTCCCTGAACGCAGAAGATAACTTTGCGGAGGAGCGGTCACGCAACTGTCGGCGGCGCCGGGCCTCAGGGTGAATGGAAAGGATGGAGTGGCGGATGGTGTCGCGTGAAGGCGCAACACGCGTGCTGACCGACCTGATACGTAGGAAGTCGTTCATTGCTCCCAAATCGTATGTGAGGAACATTCCTGTCCCGGCTGCGCCGCGCGATGCTAGGTCGCGTTGTTCAGCGGGCCAAGCCGATGACACCTACGAAGCTACTGATCGGGCAGATCGCCGTTGTGTGCGCAATTGTCATTATCGGCGTATGGACGGCAACCCAATGGTGCGCTCAAATGCTGACCTACCAGACGCCTCTCGGCGCACCATGGTTTCTCTTCGCCGGCTGGCCAATCTACAAGCCGTGGAAGCTGTTTGAATGGTGGTTCCACTTCGATGCTTATGCGCCGGAGGTCTTCGACAAAGCCGGTACGCTTGCAGGCGCCAGCGGATTCCTGGGCTGTGCCGCCGCAATCGCTGGCTCGCTTTTGCGCGCGCGACAGCGCGGGTCGGTTACGACCTATGGGTCTTCACGGTGGGCCACGACTCATGAGGTCGAGACGGCAGGGTTGTTACGGCCGGCGGGCGTTTTCCTCGGTAGGCTGAACGATCGCTATCTGCGCCATGACGGCCCGGAGCACGTCATGGCATTTGCGCCGACGCGTTCGGGCAAGGGCGTGGGGCTGGTTGTTCCAACGCTACTTTCCTGGACCGGGTCTGCCATCATTCATGATATAAAAGGCGAAAATTGGCAGTTGACCTCCGGCTGGCGGTCGAAATTCTCGTACTGCCTTCTGTTCAATCCGACCGACCCGAGATCGGCACGCTACAACCCGCTGCTGGAGGTGCGCAAAGGCCCAGATGAGATCCGGGACGTTCAAAACATCGCCGACATCCTCGTCGATCCCGAGGGCGCGCTGGAGCGACGGAACCACTGGGAGAAGACCAGCCATTCACTCCTAGTTGGCGCCATTTTGCACGTGCTCTACGCTGAAGAGGACAAGACGCTGGCCCGCGTCGCCACCTTCCTGTCGGACCCGCAACGCTCGTTTGCCGCAACGCTACGGCGGATGATGACGACAAATCATCTCGGGACGGGGCATAACCCTCAGGTCCATCCCGTAGTGGCCTCGGCGGCTCGCGAACTCCTGAACAAGTCGGAAAACGAGCGCTCAGGCGTCCTCTCGACCGCCATGTCCTTTCTCGGGCTTTATCGTGATCCAACGGTCGCGGCGGCCACTTCGTCCTGCGACTGGCGCATCGCTGACCTAGTGGGTGGAGAGCGACCGCTGTCGCTCTATCTGGTCGTGCCGCCTTCGGATATCTCGCGCACCAAGCCTTTGGTGCGACTGATCTTGAACCAGATCGGCAGGCGGTTGACGGAGCGTCTGGAGGGGGACCCGAAGAAGAGCCGTAAGCATCAGCTGCTCATGATGCTGGACGAGTTTCCGGCGCTCGGTCGCCTCGACTTCTTCGAAACGGCGCTCGCCTTCATGGCAGGTTATGGCATTCGCTCCTATCTGATCGCACAATCTTTGAACCAGGTTTCAAAGGCCTATGGCGAGAACAATGCTATTCTCGACAATTGCCACGTGCGAATTGCCTTTTCCTCCAATGACGAACGCACGGCCAAGCGCATCTCGGATGCCCTCGGCACCGCAACCGAACTTAGGTCGATGCGCAACTATGCGGGCCATCGGCTTGCGCCCTGGCTTTCACATGTCATGGTGAGCCGCCAGGAAACCGCGCGCCCGCTCCTGACGCCAGGCGAGGTGATGCAATTGCCGCCGTCAGACGAATTGGTCCTGGTTTCTGGGTTGCCGCCGATCCGCGCCAAGAAGCTGCGCTATTATCAGGATCAGAATTTCACAGATCGGGTGCTGCCTGCGCCGGTGCTGCACGACGGGCCCTATGCGGACTGCCCTGCATCACGCCCGGACGGCTGGACTGGACAAGTGTGCAGCGTCGATAGCCGACTTGCTGCGGACGAGGAAAGCGCCGACGCGCCAGTTGAAGACGAGGGAGGCGTTCAGCAGCAACGCCATCCAAGCCTGCCCGAAGAAGACGTTGTTGTCTCTCAAGAGCCCGATCAGGCCGATCTGTACAAGCCCGCAGACGATGACAGCGAAGCGCTCGCGGACAAGCGTGTCATGGATCGGATTTCCACTGCGGCCCGCGCCTACGGTATCAACGAGGGCAGGGGCGACGATGTCATTCCCGGCTTCTGAAGTCCGCTGAGTTGCAGAGCGCACCTCAGCGTAGATAACGGCCATAAGCAATTTTGAGCGTCTGGCCGATGCTTCTCCCGTCGCCGGCGCAACGCCGGGCCGTCGGAACGAGCCGCATGAAGCCGCACCGCATTCGCCATCAGTTTCTGCTTGAGCCGGAGCTCAGCGAGAAACTGGACAACCTCAGTCGCGATCCGTCAACGACCAAATCAGCGATCGTGGCGAAGGCGATCGAGGCGTTCATCGAGCGGCGTGGCGAGAGCGAGTTCGATCGGCGCTACGGCGTAAGGCTTGACCGGCTCTCCCGCGATCTTGCCCACGTCAGGCGCGATTCCGAGGTGATCCTGGAGAGCCTGGCGCTCTTCATCCGCTTTTCGATCACCCTTCATGCCCACACGCCGGTCCCGGATCGGGCAACGCAGGCTATTGCCCAAGAGCGTTTCGAGAAATTCGTTGAGAAGGTCGGCCGCCAGATCGCTTCCGGCAAAAAGTCGCTTAGCAAAGACAATGGTGGGGGAGGGGAAGGATGAGCTCTCATCCCGAGGCCGACCACCGGCGGCGTGTCATGCTACGCACCGCCATGGGTCCGGCAATCACCGAAGCCCTGGCCGATCCGTCCGTCATCGAGGTGATGGTCAATCCCGACGGCGCGCTGCGACTCGACCGGTTAGGCGAAGGTCGGGTCGATACCGACGTTCACATGCACCCGTCCGAGGCAGAACGTATCATCCGCCTGGTTGCTTCGCACGTGCGCGCCGAGGCGCACGCCGACAACCCGATCGTCAGTGCCGAATTGCCGTCTGGCGAACGCTTCGAAGGCCTGCTGCCACCTGTGGTGTTGGCGCCATGTTTTGCCATCCGCAAGCCCGCCGCGAAAGTCTACACCCTGGCCGACTATGTTGCCGAACGCATCATGCTGCCGCTGCAGGCCGATGCGCTGAAAAAGGCCGTCCGCGAGCGGCGCAACATGCTGATCGCCGGCGGCACTTCCTCGGGGAAGACAACACTCGCCAACACTCTGCTGGCTGAAGTCGCCGAATGCGACGATCGGGTGATCCTGATCGAGGACACACGCGAACTGCAGTGCGCGGCCAGGGACTGCGTTGCCCTGAGAACGAGGCGGGGCTCGGTCACCCTTGCCGATCTCGTGCGCTCGACGCTGAGGCTCAGGCCGGACCGCATCATCGTGGGCGAGGTGAGGGGCGCGGAAGCGCTCGACATGCTGAAGGCATGGAACACCGGGCACCCAGGCGGCATCGCTACCGTACACGCCAATTCCGCGCGCTCGGCTCTCTATCGCATTGAGCAACTCGCCCAGGAAGCGGTGGTCACCGTTCCCCGCCGGCTCATCGCTGAGGCGATAGATCTGATCGTCTTTATAGCGGGACGCGGCTCGTCGCGCCACATCGACGCAATCGCCGAGGTCACCGGTCTCGACGGCAGCGGCGATTACGCCGTTGCCCCGCTCACGCTTTCGCAACTCCAGCAGCTTTGAAAGGCCTTCCTCATGCGCAAGAAGCTTCGCTTTCTTTCGTCCACAGCGCTCGCGTTTCTTATCACGGCCCCGGTTTATGCGGCCGGCTCCGGCATGCCGTGGGAGCAGCCGCTGCAGCAGATCCTGGAGTCCGTGCAGGGACCGGTCGCCAAGATCGTTGCGGTGATCATCATTATCACCACCGGCCTGACGCTTGCCTTCGGCGACACCGCCGGTGGTTTTCGGCGCCTGATTCAGATCGTCTTCGGTCTGTCGATCGCCTTCGCGGCATCGAGCTTCTTCCTCTCCTTCTTCTCCTTCGGTGGTGGGGCGCTCGTCTGATGGCCGCCGGGGAGCAGCATATCGAGGGCTTCGCAGTACCGGTCCACCGGGCGCTGACCGAGCCGATCCTGCTCGGCGGGGCTCCGCGCGCGGTGGCGATCCTCAACGGTACAGTGGCCGCGGCCATTGGCTTCGGCTTGCAGCAATGGATTGCTGGTCTGGTGCTTTGGATCGCGGGCCACTCGTTAGCGGTCTTTGCCGCAAGACGCGATCCGGACTTCGCCAGCGTGCTTGTGCGCCACCTACGTCTGAAGGGGTGGCTTGCATGCTGAACCTTTCGGAATATCGAAGCAAAGCCGACCGGCTTGCCGACCATCTACCCTGGGCTGCCTTGGTGGCGCCCGGCATCGTGCTCAACAAGGACGGCAGCTTTCAGCGGACGTTGCGGTTCCGCGGCCCGGATCTCGAAAGTGCGACGGAGGCTGAACTCGTCGGCATTTGCGCCCGGGCGAACAATGCTCTCAGACGCCTTGGCTCTGGCTGGGCATTGTTCTTTGAGGCCGAGCGCATAGAAGCGCTGGGCTATCCGAACTCGCATTTTCCTGACGCCGCGTCGTGGCTGGTCGACGAAGAACGCCGCGCTGCTTTCGAGGGGAAGGTAGCGCACTACGAGAGCCGCTATCATCTGACCTTGGTGTTTATGCCACCGCCGGACGCCCAGGCGCGCGCAGAAAGCGCGCTCGTCGACTCTCATTATTCCCAAGGAGAAAGAGACTGGCGCCAGGATCTGGCGAGGTTCCGTGACGAGACCAACCGCGTGCTCGATCTCTTCTCGGGTTTCATGTCCGAAGTACGCGTCCTCGATGATGCTCAGACGCTGACCTACCTCCACGGCACGATTTCGCCTCGCCGCCATCCTATCATGGCCCCCGAAACGCCGATATATCTGGATGCAATACTGGTCGATGCGCCGCTTACCGGTGGCCTGGAGCCGATGCTGGGTGAGCAGCATCTTCGCACACTGACCATCCTCGGCTTTCCGAACCTCACCCGGCCCGGGATCCTCGATACCCTCAATCATCAGGATTTCGCCTATCGCTGGATGACGCGCTTCATTCCGCTCGAGAAAACGGAAGCCACGAAGACGCTGACGCGGTTGCGCCGGCAGTGGTTTGCCAAGCGCAAATCGATCATGGCAATCCTACGCGAGGTCATTACCAACGAGCCGGTCCCGCTTGTCGACAGCGATGCCGACAACAAGGCGCTCGATGCCGACGAAGCCCTTCAGGCATTGGGCGGCGATCATGTGAGCTTCGGCTATCTCACCACGACCGTGACGGTGTGGGGCGAGGATCGCCAAGCCGCTGCAGAGAAGCTTCGCGCGGTCGAGCGCATCATCAATGGGATCGGTTTCACCACGATCCGAGAAGGCGTCAATGCGGTCGAGGCTTGGCTCGGCTCATTGCCTGGCCATGTCTACGCTAACGTTCGCCAACCGCTCGTTCATACTTTGAACCTTGCCCATCTCATGCCGCTGTCGTCGGTTTGGGCCGGTCCTGCGACAAACGAGTATCTCGCGAAAGTCACCCAAACCGAAGCGCCACCGCTTCTCGTTGCCGAGACCAGCGGGTCGACACCGTTTCGGCTTTCCACCCACGTCGAAGATGTCGGCCACATGCTGGCTGTTGGTCCGACCGGCGCCGGCAAGTCGGTTCTGCTTGCTCTGATTGCTCTGCAGTTCAGGCGCTATGCCGGCGCCCAGGTTTATGTCTTCGACAAAGGCAATTCGGCCCGTGCTGCAACACTTGCCATGGGTGGAGAACACCACGCGCTAGGAGCGGACAGTTCCCTTGCCTTTCAGCCACTGCGCAGCATCAACGACCAGGCTAGCCGAAGCTGGGCGGCCGAATGGATCGCCAGCCTTATTGCCCACGAGAACGTCACCGTCACGCCGGAGGTGAAGGAGGCTATCTGGTCAGCGCTGGCCAGCCTTGCCACCGCGCCGGCGCAGGAACGCACACTGACCGGCCTTTCGGTCCTGCTTCAATCCAATGCGCTGAAGTCCGCATTGATGCCCTACACGCTCGACGGTCCCTTCGGCCGCCTGCTCGATGCCGATCATGATGGGCTGGCCTTGTCGGATGTGCAGTGTTTCGAGACCGAGGAGCTGATGCACAGCCAAGGCGCTTTGCTGCCGGTGCTTACCTATCTGTTCCAGCGACTTGAGGAACGGTTCGACGGACGGCCCACGCTGATCATGCTCGACGAGGCGTGGGTCTATCTCGACAATCCGCTGTTCGCCGCCCGCATCCGCGAATGGCTGAAGGTGCTGCGAAAGAAGAACGTGTCGGTTGTCTTCGCTACGCAGTCGCTGGCTGATATCGCGGGCTCTGCCATAGCGCCGGCAATCATCGAAAGCTGCCCGCAGCGCATTTTCCTTCCCAATGATCGTGCCGTGGAACCCCAGGCGCGCACAGCCTACGAACGCTTCGGTTTAAGCGAGCGGCAGATCGAATTGATCGCCCGCGCCACGCCGAAGCGTCAGTATTATCTGCAATCGCGCCGCGGCAACCGTCTGTTCGAGCTCGGGCTTGGCCCCATCGCTCTTGCGCTTTGCGGTGCTTCCGATCCGGCCACGCAGACTCTGATCGACAGGATCCTGTCCGAAGACGGGCAAGGCAGCTTTGCCTCGCAGTTCCTGATCGCGCGCGGCCTCGATTGGGCCGGCGAACTTCTCAAGCAATTCCCTCAACCAGACAAGGAGCAATTAGCATGATGCGGCGACGCCTTCTCTCCGGCCTGATCACCGTTTCCCTGATCGCCAAGCCTATGGCCGACTATGTGCAGCCCGCCTACGCCCTTATCGTGTTCGATCCGTCCAATTATGCGCAGAACGTGCTGACGGCCGCGCGCGCCCTGGAGCAGATCAACAACCAGATCCAGTCGCTGCAGAATCAGGCGACCATGCTGCAGAACATGGCGCGCAATCTTCACCGTCTGGATTTCTCTTCCGTTGGCCAACTCACCGGTTCGCTCCATCGCATCGACGGCTTGATGGACCAGGCGAGTGGCCTCAGCTTTGATCTGGGCAAGCTTCAAGACCAGTGGCGCAGCCAATATCCGGAAAGCTACGACGCCACGATCAAGGTCAGCGATGTGGCGAGTGCTGCGCGCGAGCGTTGGCAAAGCGCCATGCAGGCGTTCCGCCAGACCATGGGGGTCCAGTCGCAAATCGTCGAGAACGTCCGCGCCGACGGCGATCTGCTCGCCGATCTCGTCAACCGCAGCCAAGGGGCGGCCGGTGCGCTTCAGGCAAGCCAGGCCACCAACCAGCTGATGGCGCTTTCGACAAAGCAGCAGATGCAGATCCAGACGCTGCTCGCAACGCAGTTTCGAGCTGAGGCCGAGGATGCCGCCCGCAAGGCCCAGTCAGAGGAAGCCGCCCGCGAGATGACGAAGCGATTCTTGGGTACCGGCTCGGCTTATCCCGGCAATTAATCACGAGTTCATCACGACGAGGAAGGCAGCGGCATGAACGACCTTGGCGTCATCGATCGCTTCATGGAGACCTTCATCCGCTACATCGACAGCGGGTTCGGTCTGCTCTCGGGCGACGTCGCCTTCCTCACTACCATTCTGATCGGCATTGACATCACACTTGCCGGCCTGGCGTGGGCGCTCGGCGAGGAGACCAGCGTTCTCGGCCGGCTTGTCCGCAAGGTGCTCTATGTTGGCGTCTTCGCCTTCATCCTGAACAATTTCAAGAACCTCGCCGATATCATTTATCGTTCTTTTGCCGGTCTCGGGATTAATGCGTCGGCCGGCAATCTGTCGGCAGACAATCTCCTGCGCCCGGGCCGCATTGCCGCGACCGGTTTCGAAGGTGCTTGGCCAATGCTTGACCAAGCCAGTCAGCTCCTGGGCTTCCCGGAAATCTTCGGCAACGCACTGACCATCTTCGTGCTGCTGATGGCCTGGTTCCTGGTCATCATCGCCTTCTTCATCCTTTCCATCCAGCTTTTCATCACCATCCTTGAGTTCAAGCTCACCACGCTGGCAGGTTTTGTTTTGGTTCCATTCGCACTTTGGAACCGTTCAGCGTTCCTGGCCGAACGCGTGCTCGGCCATGTTATCTCGTCAGGCATCAAGGTGATGGTGCTCGCCGTCATTGTCGGCATCGGCTCCACGCTCTTCGGGGAGTTCGCTTCCGCATTGCAAGGCAAGGAGCCGGATCTGGCCGCTGCCATGTCCCAGGTACTGGGCGCACTGGCACTGCTTGGCCTTGGCATTTTTGGGCCGGGGATCGCGTCGGGTCTTGTCTCAGGCGCACCGCAGCTTGGCGCGGGCGCCGCCCTCGGCACGACCGCGGCGGCAGCGGGTGTATCACTCGTTGCTGGAGGCACGGCATTTTCTGGCGCGCGTATGGCAACCAGCGGCGGTCTCGCCGCCATCCGCGCCGGCACAACAATGGGATCGGCTGCTTCCACGTCCTGGCAGATCGGGCGCGCAACCTCGCCCGACGTTGGCCTCTCCGGTGTGGCTGCTGGAATGCATGGTGTAACCAGTGCCGCTGGCGGCGCCGCTATACGCGTAGCGCGATCCGCCACTGCAAGTGTTGGGCGCAACGCCGATGCCGGGCGCGATGCCGCGTGGACCGCGACCGGCGGCACGCCGACCGCGTCAATGACCGAGCGCTCTGCCGGTTCGGCCACTGTTTCGGCGCCGACGTGGGCAAGGCGCCTACGTTCTGAACAGACCGCCCGTGCACATCGCCACGCTGCCATGCAAGCTGTCCGAGACGGAGACCGGCCGGGAGGCAGCGCCAACCCCTCTCTCAACGACAAGGATGACTAGATGCTCTTCAAGCGACCCGTGCACCGTTACGGCAAAACACCCGAACCGGTCACGCCGTATCAAAAAGCCGCCCAGCTGTGGGACGAGCGCATCGGCTCATCTCGACTGCAGGCCAGGAACTGGCGGCTCATGGCCCTTGGGTGCCTGGCCTTGGCGACCGGACTTTCCGGCGGACTCGTATGGCAGTCGATGCAAAGCCGTGTCGTGCCTTACGTCGTCGAGGTCGATGGCTTCGGCGAGACGCGCGCCGTCGCGCCGGCAATCCGGAATTATGAGCCCTCGGATGCTCAGATCGCCTGGCATCTCGGCCGCTTCATCCAGAATGTCCGTTCCGTTTCCACCGATCCGGTTTTGGTACGGCAGAACTGGTTCGCAGCTTACGACTTTGCTAGCGATCGCGCAGCGCTCTTCCTCAACGAATACGCCAAGGCGAACGACCCCTTCGGTCAGATCGGAACGCGCAGTGTCTCGGTACAGGTCACCAGCGTGGTCAGGGCCTCCGAAAGTTCATTCCAGGTCAAATGGACCGAGCAGGTGTTTGAGCGCGGAAGCCTTGCCAGCACGATGCGCTGGACTGCGATCCTCACGATCGTGATCCGCTCGCCAAGCAATACGGATCAGCTGCGCAAGAATCCGCTCGGCGTCTTCATCAACGCCATTGACTGGTCACGCGAGCTCGACAGCGCCGTCCCACCCCCCCTTTCTCCGACGGAGTCCACCAATGAAAGATAAAATGTCACCGATTCGTGCCGTGCTGATCCTATCGGTGTCGGCAGCGGTCGTTTCCGCTTGTGCATCGAAGAAGGTGCCGCCGCCTGAGATTTCCTATGACGCTGCTGACTTCAAACCGGCCGCGATCGAGAAGGCGCCGGAGAGGCCGATTAGAATTGTCGAGGTGCCAAAACCACTGCCGCTGCCTGGCCAATTGCAGCCCGAGTCCGGCAAGGCCGAGGACAAGCGCCCCCCTGAAGAACGCGTCGCTGATGCCAACAAAGCCGCGACCCAGCAACCCACCAAGTACGGGTATGTTAATGCCGTGCAAGTCTACCCCTTCACCGATGGCGCGCTTTATCAGCTCTATGCCGCGCCGGAGCGCGTGACCGACATCGCTCTGCAGCCGGGCGAGAAACTAACCGCCGTGTCGGCTGGCGACACCGTGCGCTGGGTCATAGGCGATACCGCAAGCGGCACCGGTGACAATCAGCGCACCCATGTTCTGGTGAAACCCTTCGCGCCGGGTCTTGCCACCAATGTCGTCATTACGACGGACCGGCGGACCTATCATTTGCAGCTTCAAAGCACCGAGAAGACAGCAATGGCGGCAATCTCCTGGACCTACAGCCAAGACCAGATCATCGCGCTTCGCCAGCGCAATGCTCAAGCCGAGGCAGTTACACCGGTCGCGTCGAATATCGCGCTCGAAAACCTTCGCTTTCGCTACTCGATCAGTGGCGACACACCGCCCTGGAGACCGACGCGAGCCTTCGACGACGGCAGCAAGGTCTATATTGAGTTCCCTCGTCGCATAGATCAGGGCGAGGCGCCACCACTCTTCATCGTCGGCGCAGATGGGAGCAGCGAGCTCGTCAACTATCGCGTGCGCGGCAACTATTACATCGTCGATCGGCTCTTCGCCGCGGCCGAACTTCGCCTCGGCACCAAGCAGCAGCAGGTGATCCGCATCAGCAGGATTGACGACAGGCAACCGCTACGGCGGATCTCGCTCTTTTCGCGTTCCAGCCGGTGAGGTGAGGGCTCATGATCGAAAATTCCCGCTCTGGCATCCCGCCGAAACTGGATCCCGAGGAACTGCAGCTTCGGGCCTCTCCCCGCCGCGTGGTGCGGTTCAGGCGCGGTGTGATCATCGCGATCGCAGCGCTCGGATCCGGCGCTGTGTTCGGCGTTGCCATGATGGCGCTCCAGGGGCCGGCCCTTCGCATCAGGGATCAGGCGGAAGATCCCTACAGCACTGAGCGCAAACCAACCGTCGAGGGACTCGATACGCTTCCCCATGACTATTCCGGCATGAAGCCGAAGCCTCCCGTCCTTGGGCCACCTTTGCCGGGCGACCTCGGTCGCCCCATCCTCGAGCGGCAGCGCCAGCTCGGCATCGTGCCGGGTCAAGACATCTCGGCCGAGGAGCAGCGTCTAGCGCAGCAGGCGATCGAAGCGCGTGAATCGCAGGTGCTTTTCCGCGTCGAAAATCGAGCTCAACAGACAGATGTCGGTGAGAGCGTGCAAACTGCTCAGCATCCATTTGAGGCACTTCCCCAATCCGAAGCAGCACGCGCGTCTGCCTCGGTGGCGCCGGCGGAAGGCGACCAGAACAATCAGCAGCGAAAGCTTGATTTCCTCAGCCAGCGGAGCACTGGCGGGATCTACAATCCGCATGCGCTGCAGACGCCGATCTCGCCGTATCAACTGATGGCTGGCAGCGTGATTGCCGCCAGCCTGATCACCGGCATCAATTCCGATTTGCCGGGCCTTGTCGTCGCGCAAGTCACCGAGAATGTGCACGACACGGTCACGGGCAACATATTGCTGATTCCGCAGGGCTCACGTCTTATCGGCGTCTACGACAGCGTCGTCGCGTTCGGGCAAAAGCGAGCGCTGCTGGTCTGGCAGCGCATTCTGCTGCCCGACGGCTCGTCGGTCGAAATCGACAATCTGCCCGCGAGCGACACCGCCGGCTACGCAGGGCTGGAAGACAAAGTCGATTTCCACACCTGGCAGCTGATCAAGGGGGTGGCGCTTGCCACATTGCTCGGTGTCGGCACGGAATTCAGCCTCGGCGAAAACGAGAGCGATCTGGTCAAGGCGATCCGGGAATCAGCCCAGCAGAACGCCAGTCGAGCCGGCCAGCGCATCACCGAAAAAAACCTCAATATCCAGCCCACCATCATCGTCCGCCCAGGTTGGCCACTGCGCGTCATCGTGCACAAGGACATCGTGCTGCGGCCATACGCGAGTTGAGCAGGAGTTACCATGGCTGACCTGAAACTTGGAAAGCTTCCAGACCGAACAGCTTCGAAGATCACCATTACCGTCAGCGCGGAGCTGGGCCAAACACTCAAGGAGTATGCTGCACTTTACCGTCAGACCTATCGTCAGTCTGAAACCGTGGCAGAACTCATCCCTTTCATGCTGGCGGCGTTTCTGGAAGGCGACCGAGCCTTTGCCAAGGCCCGAAAAGAAGGTCTGCCGACGGAGCTTGCCGAAAAATCGTGACTCCTCCGCTAGAGGCAGCTGGAACATTGCCTAGCTGTCGCGGCCTACCTGCTCCTCGCGAAGCATAGGATCAAACACCTTGGAATGCAGGTATGCGTAAGAGAGGATGTGGAAGGAAATACCGCGCAACAGCCTAAGTTTGCATTTTCGATTGGATGCGGTAGTCGCCTATGAGCGGTCAAAATGAAACGCAGCTGGTTCGCGATCGACCAAACGGCGAGCGCACTGTGCTTTGCTCAGACCGCCACCGAGTGCCTCGCCGTTCCCCCTTTGAAATATGTATCGAACTTGGCCGCGATGGTTCGAACGAAGGGGCGACTTTCAGCCCGTACGACGAAACTGTCGCCATCGAATTCAAGCGCTCGGGCAGGATCGTGGAGGGCGATGGACCTCGAGCGATGAAGGAGCTTCTCGCCGGCTTTGCCGAACCGCTCCACCAGATCGACTGCCGAGAAGGCAAAATCACACATCAGCCGCTCGATTATCCAGCCACGGACGCGATCGTCGTCGGAAAGGGCAACGCCCCGGACGGCAGCCAACCCGCCATCCGCAACCATGCGCCCGTACCCGGCAGTCGAAGCCATGTTCTGCACGTAGCCTTGGCGAAAACGACCGATGGACGAAGGGCCAAGTCCGATCAGTGTCGGGCAGCGATCCTCGGTGTAGCCCTGAAAATTGCGATGCAAAACCCCTGCGCGGGCCGCTATGGCCAGCGCATCGTCGGGCTTCGCGAAATGATCGAGTCCTATTGCCTCATATCCCTTGGCGACAATTGCCCGCGCCGCGAGTTGAGATTGGGCGAAACGCTCGGTGGGACTCGGCAGCCATGCCTCGTCGATCATCGTCTGATGCTTCTTGAACCAGGGCACATGTGCGTAGCCGAACAGAGCCATCCGGTCTGGTTCCAAGGTCAGTGCCTGCGCCACCGTGGAACAGATCGTCTCGCGTGTCTGATTCGGGAGCCCGTAGAGCAGGTCCAGATTGACCGATTCAACGCCCCGCGAACGAACCCCGTCGACGACTGCCTTGGTCTGCAAAAAACTTTGCTCACGATTAATTGCTTTTTGCACTTGCGGATCGAAATCCTGCACGCCGAGGCTCGCCCGCGTTACGCCGATTTGAGCAAGCGCATCAAGGCGCGCCTTGTCCATGTCGTTGGTTCCGATTTCGATGCTGACCGTAGCATCCGGGAGAAGGTCGAAGCTGTCCCGCAAGGCCGCTCCAAGAGCAACCATGTCATCGGGCCTCAGCATCGTTGGCGAACCGCCACCGAAGTGGATTGCACGGACATGTGCCTTGCCGCTCACCAGACCGGCAATCGTGACGATTTCGGCATTCAGCGAGCGCAGATAAGCGGCCACCGGCTCATATTGGTGCGTCTGCTTGGTGTGACAGGCGCAGAACCAGCAGAGCTTGTCGCAGTAAGGAATGTGCAAATACAGCGAGATTTCGTCGCCACTTTCCAGCGCCTCCAACCAGCCACGGTAAATGGCAGCATCGACCCCGGAATGGAAATGCGGCGCCGTCGGATAGCTTGTGTAGCGTGGGACGTTCTCGCTGAGTTTGACAGCTATTTCCGATTGCATCTCGCGTTCACCGTGTTGCCCGCCGAACACTGCACGCATCGCTGAAGCAGACCCTGATCTCGATCAGCCGCGCGCATGGACAAACCGCCGCAGGACTTCTCTACCCTGGATGGGTATCCTGCCGGCAGTTAGGATCGGGTAAAGCGAACGCATGACCTTTCGGCAAGACATTCATACTTCCGGCATTCCTGTTCTTTGCCTCCCTTGCGAGGCACGGCGTCGCGGTGTCTGCGGTGCGCTCGATCCAGACAATTTGGTTGGGCTCGCCAAGACTTGCTCGCGTCGCCGGATCGAGTCAGGAATGGAGTTGACCGGCGAGGCACAGAACGTCGACAGCTACTCGAACGTGCTTTCAGGCGTGGTAAAGCTATCAAAGAGCCTGTCGGATGGGCGCCAGCAGATCGTCGGTCTCCAGTTTGCACCGAATTTTCTGGGACGTCCTTTCAAGGTGGAAAGCTCGATCAATGCGGAAGCGGCAACAGCAGTCAAGCTGTGCTCGTTTCCGCGAGCGGCCGTCGAACGGATGATGAAGGCGTCACGGGAATTCGAGCATCGCCTGCTCAAACAGACGCTGAATGAACTCGATGAGGCGCGCGAGTGGATGGTGACGCTGGGGCGCAAGACAGCTCCGGAAAAGGTGGCGAGTTTTCTCCTCATGATGGCCCGGAATATCGATTCCAGTCTCGACGCGGCTTCCAGGTCAGCGTCCTTCGATCTGCCGCTGACGCGTGCCGAAATCTCTGATTTCCTTGGAATTACCAACGAAACCGTGAGCCGCCAACTGACGCGATTGCGGGCTGACGGGGTGATTCGGATTGAGAACGCACGCCATGTGACGGTGGACAGCATAAGCCGTCTGGAGAAGCGCTGTGGCGGCGGACGCGAGCGGCCCTAAGCGGCGAGGCCCATGTCGCATGGCTCCGGGGCGGGCCGTGCTTGCCTTCTAATGCGATGTCGCCGCGCCTTCGAAGAAGCGGCGTCACGGTCGAGACAGACAGCTTTCGGGCTTTGATAGGGACGACGACCAATCGCCAGGTGTGTTTCGGCACATACCGGCGAAGCACGGTCCTTAAGCTGCCACGGCTCGGCCGAACGATCGCGTTCGTTTCCAATGGGATCCGCCAACGTTTGGCAGGGCATCGGCAATAGCATCCAACGCGTCGCAGAGCCTCAGCTTTCGCCTCAATCGATCGCGTCTGCGCCCGCCCAACCCCAGGGAACGCCTTCCATGAGGGGGTGAGCCCGCGCTGCGTTCCTCGTTCATTCGCCACCTGCTCATTGCGCCGCCGACACAAAATCGTGCGGCCTGACATAGATCAGGGCGAGGGGGCGGCGGCTGCGCAATTAGTGCGCTGCGGATTTGGCATCCACCAGATTCGAGATCGGGATCTGCAATGAAATTCGGCACAGAGATCGTCCTTCTAAGCGTGTTCGCTTTTGCGGCCCTGGTGGCCGCCGGCTTCGGCGTGGATGAACCTTTCCGCCGACATATGTGGGTGTTGTTCTTCGCAGTGGCTGGTTTCACTGCGATCCTGTTGCGCAACACGGAGTTCAAGCCAGCAGCTCCGATTGACCCATCCGCTTACATGGATGGTCCGATCCGCTACGGCGCGATCGCCACCGTGTTCTGGGGTGTCGTCGGGATGCTGGTCGGCGTGGTGATCGCGCTTCAGCTCGCCTATCCCGATCTCAACATCCAGCCCTGGTTCAATTTCGGCCGTTTGCGGCCGCTGCATACATCCGGTGTCGTCTTCGCCTTCGGTGGCAACGCGCTGCTTTGCACGTCTCTGTATGTCGTGCAGCGCACCTGCCGCGCCCGCCTCTTCGGCGGTGATCTCGCCTGGTTCGTCTTCTGGGGCTACCAGCTGTTCATCGTCATGGCCGCGACCGGCTATCTGCTCGGCATCACCGAGGGCCGCGAGTACGCCGAACCCGAATGGTATGTGGATGTCTGGCTGACCATCGTCTGGGTCGCCTACCTCATTCTGTTCCTTGGCACGATCCTGAAGCGCAAGGAACCGCATATCTACGTCGCCAACTGGTTCTACCTGTCGTTCATCGTGACCATCGCGATGCTGCATGTGGTCAACAACCTGTCGATGCCAGTCTCGTTCCTGGGCTCCAAGAGCTACTCCGCCTTTTCCGGGGTCCAGGACGCGCTGACCCAATGGTGGTACGGCCACAACGCGGTCGGCTTCTTTCTCACCGCCGGCTTCCTTGGCATGATGTATTATTTCGTGCCCAAGCAGGCGAACCGGCCAGTCTATTCGTACCGGCTGTCGATCGTCCATTTCTGGGCGATCATCTTTCTCTACATCTGGGCTGGCCCGCATCACCTGCACTACACCGCCTTGCCAGATTGGGCGCAGACGCTCGGCATGGCGTTCTCGATCATGCTGTGGATGCCGTCCTGGGGCGGCATGATCAACGGCCTGATGACGCTGTCCGGCGCCTGGGACAAGCTGCGCACCGATCCGATCATCCGCATGATGGTGATGGCCGTCGCCTTCTATGGCATGTCGACCTTCGAAGGCCCGATCATGGCGATTAGGGCGGTCAATTCGCTGTCGCATTATACCGACTGGACCATCGGCCACGTCCATTCGGGCGCGCTCGGCTGGGTTGGCATGATCTCGTTCGGCGCAATCTACTACATGGTGCCGAAGCTCTGGAACCGTCACCGGCTCTACTCGCTGCGGCTCGTCACTTGGCACTTCTGGCTGGCGACACTCGGGATCGTCGTCTACGCCTCGGTCATGTGGGTGTCAGGCATCATGCAGGGCCTGATGTGGCGTGAATACGACCAGCAGGGCTTCCTGGTCTATTCCTTCGCCGAAACCGTCGCTGCCATGCACCCATACTACGTCATGCGCGCCATCGGTGGGGCCATGTACCTCTCCGGCGCCCTTATCATGGCCTGGAACATCACCATGACCATCCTCGGCCACCAGCGCGAGGAGGAGCCGATGCCGAGCCCCGTCGCCATCCGACCTGCGCGATCAGGAGCCAGGTAATGGGCTTGATGGACAAACACGCAATCATCGAGAAGAACGCCACGCTTCTTCTCGTTGGCTCGCTGCTCGTGGTGACGGTCGGCGGTATCGTCGAGATAGCGCCTCTCTTCTATCTCGACAATACGATCGAGAAGGTGGAAGGCATGCGCCCCTATTCGCCGCTCGAACTTGTCGGGCGCAACATCTATATGCGCGAGGGCTGCTTTCTCTGCCATAGCCAGATGATCAGGCCGTTCCGCGACGAAGTTGAGCGCTATGGCCACTACAGCCTGGCTGCCGAGTCCATGTACGATCACCCCTTCCAGTGGGGATCGAAGCGCACCGGGCCGGATCTCGCCAGAGTTGGCGACCGCTACTCGAATGCATGGCATGTCGCGCATCTTACCGACCCGCGCTCGGTGGTGCCGGAATCGATCATGCCGAGCTATGGGTTCCTGAAAGACACGCCGATCGACGTGAAGGATTTCTCGACGCATCTGGTCGCCAACAGGCGTGTAGCCGTCCCTTACACCGATGACATGATCGCGCACGCCAATGCGGATCTGGCGGCGCAGGCCGATCCCAATGCCGACACATCAGGCCTTGAGGCGCGTTACCCCAAAGTCAAGATCGGCGACTTCGACGGCAACCCGCAACAGGTCACCGAAATGGATGCCCTGCTCGCCTACCTGCAGATGCTTGGCACACTGGTCGACTTCAAAAATTACGACGAAGCCGCCGGCTACCGCTGAGGAGAACGCTGATGACCTACAATTTGATGCGGGCGTTTGCCGACAGCTGGGGCCTGGTTGCGATGGCGCTGTTCTTCGTCGGGTGCATCGCCTTTGCCCTACGCCCCGGCAGCCGAAGGCTGGCCGACGAAGCTGCCCGCATTCCGCTCGAGGACGAGTGATCATGAGCGACGAGCACATCGATGAGGTCTCCGGCGTCTCAACCACCGGCCATGAATGGGACGGCATCAGGGAGCTCAACAATCCTCTGCCGCGATGGTGGGTGATTACCTTCTACGTCACCATAGCGTGGGCGCTCGTCTATACGACCGCATACCCGGCATGGCCGATGCTGACCTCGGCAACCAAGGGCATGCTCGGCTATTCAAGCCGTAAGGACGTCAAGAACGACCTTGCCGCGGCCGAGGCCGCCAAGGGCAAGTATGTTGCAGCCATCCAGGCAAAGAGCGTCTCGGAGATCTTGACCGACGATGCCTTGCGCGAATTCGCGGTCGCTGCCGGGGCTGCCGCGTTCAAGGTCAACTGTACGCAATGCCACGGCTCCGGCGCTCAGGGGTCGAAGGGCTTTCCCAACCTGAATGACGATGACTGGCTCTGGGGCGGCAGCCCCGACCAGATCAAGCAGACGATCACGCACGGCCTCCGCTTTGCTTCCGATCCGGACACGCGACTGTCAGAAATGCCGGCCTTCGGCGACATCATCACCGCCGACCAGATCGCACAAGTCAGCGCCTACGTGGCCAGCCTTTCCGGCAAGGTCCGCGATGCAAGTCTGATCCAACCCGGCGCCAAGGTCTTTGCCGAGAACTGCGTCGCTTGTCACGGCGACAATGCAAAAGGCAACAGGGAATTCGGCGCCCCCGACCTGACTGACGCGATCTGGCTTTACGGGTCCGGCGAGACGGCCATCGCCGCCCAGGTTCGTGCGCCAAAGCAGGGCGTCATGCCGGCCTGGGTTGGCCGTCTCGGCGAGATCAAGGTCAAGGAACTTGCAGTTTATGTCCATTCGCTTGGCGGCGGAGAATAGGAATGGAAGCCCTATTCTTCGGTCACCCCTGCCAAGCGGACGAGGCCCGGCGCGAGCCGGGCCTCGACACCATTCCTAATGCGATCTGCACAACCCGGCAAGGCTGTCCTACCGCGAGGCTTTTCGACAGGTGCCCCTGACATTGGCTGGGAAAGTGGAGTTGCACGTGCGTGACAAGACGCAGTTGACACGGCTCGAAACAGAAACTGTCAATGCCGCCAAAACCCGCAAGCCCCTTTATGCCGCGCGTCAAAAGATCTTTCCGAAGCGCGCCTCGGGCAACTTTCGCCGCTTCAAATGGCTGGTGATGACGATCACACTTGGCATCTATTACCTGACTGCGTGGCTGCATTGGGATCGTGGCCCATTTGCCCCGGACCAGGCCGTGCTGCTCGATCTCACCAATCGGCGCTTCTACTTTTTCTTCATCGAGATCTGGCCGCAGGAATTCTTCTATGTGGCCGGCCTCCTGGTCATGGCCGGTGTTGGACTTTTCCTGATTACCTCTGCTGTCGGCCGTGCCTGGTGCGGCTATGCATGTCCGCAGACCGTGTGGGTCGATCTGTTCCTTGTCGTCGAGCGTGCGATTGAGGGGGACCGCAACGCCCGCATGAAACTCGATGCCGGCCCCTGGACCGCCCGCAAGCTGATGCTGCGGGTCTCGAAACACGCCATCTGGCTTGTCATAGGGGCGGCGACCGGTGGCGCCTGGATTTTCTATTTCGCTGATGCACCAACACTTGTGGGCGAGCTTTTCACCGGTACCGCCGCACCTGTCGCCTACATCACCATCGCCGTGCTGACGGCGACGACCTACACCTTCGGCGGCCTGATGCGCGAACAGGTCTGCACCTATATGTGCCCATGGCCGCGCATCCAGGCAGCCATGCTCGATGAGAATTCGCTCACCGTCACCTACAATGACTGGCGCGGCGAGCCGCGATCGCGCCACGCCAAGAAGGTGCAAGCCTCGGGGCAGTCCGTCGGCGACTGCGTCGACTGCAATGCCTGCGTCGCGGTCTGCCCAATGGGAATCGACATTCGCGACGGCCAGCAGCTCGAATGCATTACCTGCGCGCTGTGTATCGACGCCTGCGACGGCGTCATGGACAAGCTCGGCAAGGAGCGCGGGCTGATCTCCTACGCGACGCTCTCCGACTACAACGCCAACATGATGCTGGCGATCGCAGGCGGCTCCAGTTCAATCAATCCGTCGCTGGTCAGGACTGCTGTCGGCACCTTCTCCGATCAGGTGGCGCATTTTCACATTCGCAAGATCTTCCGGCCGCGCACCTACGTCTACATGGGCTTGTGGTCGCTGATCGGGCTGGGCCTGCTCTATTCGCTGCTGACGCGCGATCGGCTCGAACTGAACGTGCTGCATGACCGCAATCCGCAATTCGTCACACTATCCGATGGCTCCATCCGCAATGGCTATAGCGTCAAGCTGCTCAACATGATCCCTGAGCCAAGGACAATCGTCGTCACCATGCAGGGTCTGGAGGGTGCCGACATGGTCGTCGTCGGCGACGACATCCCGGCCGGCCGGTCTTTCGCCATCCCGGTCGAACCCGACCGCCTGAAAACGTTGAAGGTCTTCGTTCGCCAACCGGCGGACCAGATCCACGCCCCGGCACAGACCTTCAAGTTCCGTGTCGAGGATAAGGCGAGCTTCGAGTCGAACGAGTACGCCGCCACATTCAACGCGCCAGAGGCCGCCAAATGACCGCCAATGCCCAAAAGCCTCGCGAATTCACCGGCAGGCACATGCTGGCCATCATTCTCACCTTCTTCGGGGTGGTCATCGCGGTCAACCTGACCATGGCCACGCTCGCCAATACGAGTTGGACCGGCCTCGTCGTCGAGAACACCTATGTGGCCAGCCAGCAATTCAACAAGGAGGCCGAGGCCGGCCGCGCTCAAGCAGCGCTCGGTTGGACCGGCAAGCTGACCATCGCATGGGGCGAAGTCCGCTACAGCCTCTCCGACGCTGCAGGCAAGCCGGTTCCTCTGCACGGCGTCAAGGTGCTGTTTCGTCATCCCGCCTACGAGAAAGAGGACAAGTCCGTCACGCTCGCCCTCGCCTCCGGCCAGGAGTTCGCCGCCCAGCATATGCCGAAGGACGGCGTCTGGATCGTCGAAGTCGACACCGATGCCGGCCTGACACGACCCTATCGCGACGTCCGCAGGATTATGATTTCTCATGGAGCGCTGCAATGAGCTGTTGTGCACCGGGCGCTGAAATGGCGCTGGATCTGAACGGCGCCACGTCGGTCCTGCCATCCAGCCAGGAGATCAGGTTGGCGAGCCGATCGCTTGGCGATGATCTTCGGCAGACCGATCTTTCAGTGCCGACGGTTCATTGCGCCGCCTGTATCCAGACGATCGAGGCGGCACTTGGAAAGCTCGATCACGTCGAAAGCGCGCGCGTCAACCTGTCGACGAAGCGGGTCGCGGTCCGGTGGCGAGGAGACGAGGTGCCACCCTTCGTCGCCGCGCTTGGCAGGCTGGGCTACGAGGCGCATCTGTTCACACCCGAGGTCGATGACAAGGACAAGACGCTTGCCGAACTGATCCGCGCTGTCGCTGTTGCCGGCTTTGCGGCGGGGAACATCATGCTGCTTTCGGTCTCTGTCTGGTCCGGCGCCGAAGGTGCTACCCGCGACCTGTTTCACTGGGTCTCGGCGCTGATCGCCATTCCTGCCCTCGCCTTCGCCGGCGGAATCTTCTTCCGTTCGGCCTGGAATGCTTTGCGCCATGGTCGCATGAATATGGACGTGCCCATCGCGGTCGGTGTTTCGCTCGCCTATGCCATGAGCCTCTATGAGACGATCAATCATGGCGACCACGCCTATTTCGACGCGTCGGTATCGCTGCTGTTCTTCCTTTTGATCGGGCGCACGCTGGATCATGTGATGCGGGAGCGTGCCCGGACTGCCGTGAAGGGCCTGTCTCAGATGGCCGCGCGTGGCGCCATGGTGATGCGCGGCGACGGCGCGCGCGACTATCTGCCGGTCGGCGAGATCGAACCAGGCATGCGGTTGTTGATCGCGGCCGGTGAGAGGATCCCCGTCGACGGCAAGATCATCCAGGGAACGTCGGATCTCGACTGCTCGCTGGCCTCAGGCGAAAGCACGCCGAAAAACGTGGCGCCGGGCGAAGCAGTACAGGCCGGCGTGCTCAATCTTACCGGCCCGCTGACGATCCAGGCGACAGCCGCCGCAAAGGATTCGTTCCTGGCGGAGATGGTTCGGCTGATGGAATCCGCCGAGGGCGGTCGCGCGCACTATCGCCGCATCGCTGATCGCGTGTCGGCACTCTACGCGCCCCTGGTTCATCTCACCGCCTTCGTGACATTCCTGGGCTGGATGGCGGCGACCGGCGACTGGCACCGGGCGATGACGATCGCCATCGCTGTTCTCATCATCACATGCCCCTGCGCGCTCGGCCTCGCCGTGCCGATCGTCCAAGTGGTCGCGGCGCGGCGGCTTTTCGAGAGCGGTATCATGGTCAAGGACGGTTCGGCCATGGAGCGCCTCGCGGCGATCGATACTGCCGTGTTCGACAAGACCGGCACGCTCACGCTCGGCCAGCCCCGGCTGGTCAATGCGGACTCGATTGATCCGGGCATGCTGGCAATCGCCGCCGACATGGCCGCGCATTCGCGTCACCCGTTTTCAAAGGCCATGACCGGCTTTGCCGCTCCTGGCGGGCAACACAAATTCGATGCCGTCACAGAGCATCCGGGGTTCGGGATCGAAGCCACTGTCGCCGGAAGCACTTGGCGGCTGGGTCGACGCGGATGGGCTGGATGGAAGGCCCGGACCGGAGGTGAAGGCAAACATGGCTATGGTGGAACGGCCCTGACAAAAGACGGGTTCATTGTCGCGACCTTCGATTTCGAGAATGCGCTGCGCGCCGACGCGGCGGCGGCGATCAAGCGATTGAACGATGCCGGGGTGTCGATGCAAATGCTGTCGGGCGATACCGCCGCAGCCTGCGCCGAAGTGGCAAAGCTGCTGGATATCGACGACTTCGTTCCGTGCCTGCTGCCATCGGGCAAGCTCGAACGCATCGAAACCCTCGCGAAAGTTGGGCACAAGGTTCTGATGGTTGGCGACGGCCTCAACGATACGCCGGCCCTGAGCGCGGCGCATGTCTCGATCGCACCGGCCACCGCCGTCGACATTGGCCGCAACGCGGCAGACTTCGTCTTCCTGCGCGAAAGCCTCCTGGCGGTGCCGCTCGCCCTGGGCGTCTCGCGCAAGGCAGGAAACCTGATCCGGCAGAACATCGCAATCGCAATCGTCTACAATGCGGTGGCAGTACCAATCGCCATCCTCGGGCACGTCACGCCTTTGATAGCGGCGATTGCCATGTCTGCCTCATCGCTGCTTGTTATTGGAAACGCATTGCGCTTGCACGGCTTCATGGCGAATGCGACGGTGCAAGTTATTCAAAAAGTCAGACGCTCCGCAGTCGGCTATTCGGCACAATCCTCGTGACGACCTTGCTCTATCTCATACCAGTGGCCCTTTTTCTGGGTGCACTGGGCCTGTCCGGCTTCGTCTGGGCATTGCGAAGCGGTCAATACGAAGATCTCGACGGAGCCGCCGAGCGGATACTAATTGATCGGGACGACAAACCGGGACGCTGATTTCAATCAGCTGTGCATAAGATGCGCGGATCCCGCTCGTCAGTCGAGCCGGCTCGGTCGGGAACAAGCTGTCCATGCTCCATGACCAGCTTGACCTAAGCTGGGCACTACATTGATTTGTGAAAATCCACTGTCGTGCGAAGGACTGCCTTCCCATGCACCCAGTATGAGGCGGCTGATGCCGCGAGAGTACCTCGCGCGGCCGGACGAGCTTCGCACTGTGCGCACGGGTAACAAGTTGAGCGTCGCGATCGATCACCCGAGCGTGAACTACCAGTGCCGGTTGATCGTGCCCTGGCTGATCCAGATCAGGGTCATATTCGCATCAGTGGTGCTTTATAGGCCAGTCTTCGAAGGAGAATGCATGACTTATGTATCGCGGCCAGACGCGTCCACCTCTGATGGGGTTGCATGCTTCATTGCCGATCCATGCCAATTTCCGGCCCTGCGCCTTGCAGCAATGCGGTCACCGAAACTCAGCGCAGATCACGGTGTTCCGCACGTGGTATCCACTCGTCACGACGATAATAATAGGCAGAATCCCATGAGCGCCGTTCACATCATCGACTGCCACAACGCGAATGACTACTTCGCCGACAGGGCGGACGGACCGATCACACAGAAGATGCTAAAGACTGTCAACATCCGCGCGGAGCTCCACATTGCTTTGGACCGAAAGCATTTTCGTGAGGCTGTAGTCCAAGCGAACAAGGCGAAGTGCGACGTGCTTCACATCGCTGGGCACGGCAATGGAGACGGGATCGCTTCGTCCAGTGGGCGAGGTAGCCTTCTTTGGGCTGACTTCGTAGAAATGTTCCAAGGCTCGGATCCAGCGCCGAAGATCCTCGTGATGTCAATGTGCTGCGGAGCATCATACGCGTTGGCGGCGGGCACGGAGCTCAGCGGATGTCAGTCGGCTCAGTTCCACCGTTACACGAGGATAGCCGACAGGATGGCGGCACGCTGATGGGCTCTGACGACAATTTTGACATCGTTGTCGTTGGAGCCGGGCCGGTCGGCCTTTCGTTCGCTGCGTCGCTTGCCCAAAGCGAACTCAAGGTGGCAGTTGTTGAACAGAACACATTCGATAGTCTGGCGAATCCGGCTTTCGATGGTCGCGAAATCGCGCTGACCAACGCTTCGATCAGAACCCTTCGCGAGCTCGGCGCCTGGGATGTCATCCCGGCTTCGGACAAATCAGCAATTCAAGGCGCGCGCGTGCTCAACGGCTCGAGCGCATTCGCTCTTCGTTTCGATCCTCCCAGCAACTCTGGAGAACCGCTGGGGGTTTTGGTTCCAAATTGCCGGATCCGCGAGGCGCTGTTCAAAATCGTCCGCTTGCAGGATCGCGCCCGGCTGTTGTGCGGCCACTCGGTCGTCGATGCAACAAACAGCCAAGAAGGAGCAGTCGTAACGCTCTCTAATGGCGCGCGTTTAACTGCTCGGCTTGTTGTTGCCGCGGATTCGCGTTTGTCCGCCACGCGTGATCTGCTGGGCATCGGCGCCGATATCAACCGGCTTGGCCACTCGATGCTGATTTGCCGAGTGAGGCACGAGCGCGCCCACCACCAGATCGCCATCGAATGGTTCGATCACCATCAGACGATAGCGATATTGCCCCTCGCGGAGGGCGTGTCGTCGCTGCTGCTCACATTGCGCTCAAACGAGGCCTATAGACTGCTTGCCTTCGATGACGATTTGTTCCTGTCGGAGTTGACGAAACTGTGTCGAGGGCGCCTTGGAAAAATGACCTTGGCAAGCAAGCGCCATACCTATCCGCTGGTCACGACCTGGGCGCACAAATTCCGGGCCCCGAGCGCCGCACTCATCGGCGACGCTGCCATCGGCATGCACCCGGTGACCGCTCACGGATTCAACATCGGTCTCAGCAGCCAGAAGCAACTCGCCCGTGGAATCATGACTGCGTGCCGCGACGGCCGCAATGTTGGCGACCCCGACATGCTGCACATATACGAAAGGCGGCTGCGCCTGTCGGCGGCGCCGCTCTACCATGCAACGAACATACTGGTTGGACTCTACTCCAGAGACCACCTGGCGGCACGGCTTGCAAGGCATCTGGGGCTTCGCTTTGCCCAACATGTTCCCCTTGTCCGGCATGGGATTTCGGCGGAGCTCCAGCGGTGATACTGCACCAGCAGTTGCATTTTGCGCGATGTGCTGGGCGAGCGATGGGAGAGAGTGCATCATGCGCCGGAGTAATCCTGCTCCCGACGCTGATCTCCGATTGAAGAATTAACCCGTCCTTCAGGGGGGCTGCATAGGCTGCGGACAAGCAGGAGTAAGCAAGCTGACCCGTCCAGCCCTGGAAAAAGAAGATCCGCTGGAGGCGAGAATCCTTCAGGACCAGCTCGCTGATCTGAGGGCAGGCCTTTTCGTCTCAATGCCGATAAGCATTGTGCTGTCCGGGCTGATTTTGACCGTGCAGGCCCTTTCCGGGAACGGTCTTGCTGGCGCGGCCTAGTTTTCGGTCGTTAATGCGATAAATGCCGCCCGCCTTGCACTCGCCCCTCATCAGCTGAAGGAACCCGGAGTCCAGGATGATCTGACACGGGTTTGGCTGCGGCTTCGCTGGTTTGGCAGGCTTGCTCTTCTGGCGGGATTCACCTGGTCATTCCTTGCCGTCCTAACGGCTGGGTACACGACGTCTCAAGCATCGCTGCATCTAATAATTCTGGCGGGCATTTCAGCTGGCGCGGTCACGTACGGCAGCTCATATGCTGCGGCAGCGATATACTTCATCACACCGCCACTCCTCATTGCCGCCGCATGCTTGCTGACGAAGGGAACCCTGGAAAACTACATTCTGGCTTTTGCCGTCCTGCTTTTCGAGGGCGGCCTGGCTCGAGCCTCGTTCGTTGGACAAGCGCGCTTCCGTGACGCGAGCCGCCTGAGACATCAAGCCGAGCGGCTTGCCGCGGAAATGGAGCGCAATTCCAGGGAGGACCATCTTACCGCGCTCCTCAACAGGCGCGGCCTCGAACATGCAATCGATCAGTTTGAGAACACTGATGGGCCCTTTGTGGCCATGCTGATTGATCTGGATGGGTTCAAATCTGTCAACGATACCTACGGTCACAGAACGGGTGACGAGCTGCTTGCCAGGATCGCCCGCCGAATAGAGGAAGAAGCACCGGAGGGCTCAACGCTCGCCCGCATCGGTGGCGATGAATTCGTGCTGGTTTTTTCCTCGCTTAGAAATTCGCCTTCTCCCAGCAATCTCGCATCCAATCTCATATCCAAGCTTGCTCGCCCCTATCCTGGCGTCGCCTCCGTCCGGATCGGGGCATCCATAGGAATATACTCGGCTAAAAACCCGGGGCTGACGGAAATGTTGTTGCGGGCGGACATCGCCCTTTACACAGCTAAGCGCCGTGGCAGGAACGAATTTTGCCTGTTCGATGCCGAGCTCGACCGGGAACTGCAACGCCGCCAGTCCATCGAACGCGATCTTCATTCGGCGATAAAGACGAGAAGCTTGGGCCCTTGGTTCCAGCCAATCGTAAGACTCGACACCGAAGCTGTGATCGGTTTTGAAGGGTTGCTAAGGTGGTCCCATCCGATTCACGGTTCCATCTCTCCGCCCGAAATCATGACAGCGGCACGCGAAACCGGAATGCTCCAGCTGCTAACTCGAGCTGTATTTTCCGAATGTTGCGCTTTTATCGACGCCTTGGTGAAAGCTGACTGTCGTGATGTTCGTGTGACGATGAACGTTTCACCGCGCGAATTGGAGGCCGGCGATATCGACGAAATGGTTCTGAATGGTCTGGCGGCAAAGGACCTCCCTGCAACGATGTTCGAAATTGAGATAACAGAAGAATCGCCCGTGGACCCGGACAGGGTCGATGAAAAGCTCGGACGGCTTTCACATGCCGGCATTTCCATCGCGCTCGATGTCTTCGGCACCGGCTTTTCCACGTTGGCATCGCTCAAGGACAGTCGGATAAGGAAGGTGAAAATAGACCAGGGCTTCATTCGCGGTTTAGCCAATCGCGGGAGGATCGGCTGCTTGTCAAAACCGTGATCGATCTTGGTCGGACGCTCGGGATCGAGGTCATGGCCGAGGGCGTCGAGACAGAGGCGGATCGGCAAACTCTGCACAAGCTTGGCTGCAAAACCGCTCAGGGCTTCCTGTTCTCCAAGGCGGTGCCACTCAGCCAAGCGCTTGGTTTGGCAGTTAAAGAGCGCCAGGAGTTGTGACCGGCATCCGCCATTCGCTCACGCGCGCCACCTCGCCGGGTTCAGCGGTATCCTGCAAGTGGATGGCTACTCGGCCTATACCAACCTGGTCAAGGCACGGGACAAAGCCGGCAGCAATGAAACAATCCGGCTCGCCGGGTGCTGGGCTCACCTGCGGCGCAAATTCTACGACCTGCACATCAGCGGGATCTCGCAGGGCCGCGACGGGTTCGATCACCGCCATGACCGAATTGTGGAAGGTCGAGACAAGGTTCGTGGCAAGGATGCTGGAAGCCGCGCCGCGCTGCGTCAGGAAAAGTCCGTGGCCATTGTCGCGAGCCCCTTCGATCTATGGGAAGCGGAACTGGGCAAGGTCTCGGGGAAATCCAAAACCGCCTTGCGGGGCTGACCTTCCATCTGGTCCGTGGTTAGCTGATAGGCGGTTTATTTGTCGTGCAACGTGCTCTTTCAGCCTAAGCTGCTCCACGCGTGGGGTACCAAATGTCAGACTTTCACCACTAGGAAATCGCGAACGGGCGCGGCGCTTACTGGCCGCATTGCCGCAAAATAGCGTCGGAAGGTGGGATCGGCGTGACGTTGTTACTCAGAGTGAGTGGTCCCGAGAGTTGAGGGCAGAATCGAAATTCGCGTGTTCCTATAGCGCATCTCCGATCGGGGGCCATCGCCACGAGCAGCAGATGAGGCAATGCGAAGCTTGGTCGATCGACAGAGTGATGCGGCACGACATCCATTTCCTACCAGCCCATTCCCCCCGATACAGCCGCGCGTCTACTCGAACCTAGAGCTGTCGAGCATGAGCAAACACCGTCCTTGTTGTGTTCTGAGAACTCCAGCTTTACCTCGCCGAATGGCAGCTCGCAAATGATGCAATCAAAAGTGTGCATACCGCGGCAGCGACCACATTGTTTCAGTCTTTTCAACAGCGTAAGAATCTGACGGTATTTTTGACGGTACTCACTGGTTGTGTGACTTAAATTAAGTAATTGAAACAATCAGGTACGGCCTTAATTGATGATTGAGTGGGAATGATTCAAACCCATCCGAACATCGCCGAATTGCGATACAGTTCGATCTAAGTCGCTGAAATCAAAACTAGTTTTAGCCGGCAGCTTTCGCCGGCTATCGGCGTGCGCCGTTCGGCCGACGCCTAGGCAACTGTTGGCAGGTTGGCGACGCCCGAAACATGCCAGGAAGATCGATATACGTGCGGCTGAACGACTCTCCTAAGTGCCCGGCCGGGGGCCGGTCGGCATCACAATGGAGATCAGAGTCTTGCCGACCCCGGTCAGCGGGCGCTGAAGTGAGACGGGCTGTCGTGCTGCATGGCTGTATGGTTCTTTCGATCAGCGCATTCCGGTGAACCGCGGGAATCCGCCCCTCGCCGGCACAGCGGATGACCATCGACGTCGTCGAGCCGACATCGAGTTTCACCCATTCGCCTGTACGGACGCGGCGGCGCTCGCGACGATCCGTCGAACGGTGCAACAGTGCACGTTATAGTGGTCGGCTACTTCGGCCAATTTCTTTCCGTCGACCACGATTGCCCGAACGATTTCACGTCTCTGCATGTCGGACAAAATTTTCGGGCGTCCGATACGGCTGCCATTCTGCCTGGCAACCTCCATGCCGGCGACCGTACGCTCCCTGATCAGATGGCGCTCAAATTCGGCGAGCGCCGCCATCATGTGGAACACCAGCCGACCACCGGCCGACACAGTATCGATCTGTTCGGTAAGCGACTGAAATTCGATCTTTCTGCCCAATTGGGCCGCGGCTATTCAAAGCAAAACCGGTGCCGCTCCGTAAGCTCCTTTGAAGTCGCTTCCAGCTCCTTCTCGCGCCGGCCGGCATCCCACGTCAGCGCGGCCGCTGCGGCGTCGGCAATTTGTTCAAGGTTGCTGCGGCTGAGCCGGCCTGTGATCGCCAGGGCAGTGCGCCGCATGACGATGTCCGTCAGGTGGACGACGCGTTCGTTGCGCGCCAGCCAATCAATTTCTGCCAGCGTATATTCGAACGGGCCGGCAAGCGGCTTGGCCTGTCGTTCGGCTTCGTGCGCCAGGATGAGACGGGCGGTCGTCCCATAGCGGTCGAGCAATGCTTCGGCGCGGGCCGGCGATGCTCCTGTTTCAGCCGTGACCCCGGAGATCCAGCGGGCACGCGCGGCCGCATCGGCCGGAAAATCGCGGCCGCCGCCGATGGCGAGGCTTTGCGTGCTCACCCGCCTGGGCTGGCCGAGCCTGGACAAAAGCATGTCCGCCACCTCTTCGGCGAAGCCTCGGAAGGTCGTCCATTTGCCCCCCACCAACGAGACGATCGGCCAGTTCCGGTTGCCCTCGATCTCCATGACGGGTGCCGAGTGGTCGCGGCTGATCAAGCCCGGCGCCGTGCCGTCCGATGCCGGCAGCGGGCGGATGCCGGAATAGGCATAGACGATCTGCTCGCGCCCGAAGGAAAGACCAGGCAGGAGTTCGCGCAGGCTCGCCAGGAAATAGTCGATCTCGTCATCCTCGCAGCGCACGGTTTCGGGGTCGGCGGCGTGGATGTCGGTCGAGCCGACCAGCGCCCGGCCGAGATAGTCGAACACCAGGCATATGCGGCCGTCATTGGCTTCGAAATAGATCATGCGGCCGTTCAGCGCCCGCAGCAGGTCGGGATGGTCGAGCACGATATGCGAGCCCTTGGTGCCGCCGATCAGCTGTGACGGCGCGCCGAGTGCGGTGTTGACTTGGTCGATCCACGGCCCCGCCGCGTTGATGACGATGCGCGGCCGGAAGCCTAGTTCGCCGCCGTCCGGCAGGGCGAAGCGCACGACGCTGCCGTCGCTGCCCAGCAATTGCGCATAATTGAGCGCCTCCGATTCAGGGCTCGCCCTGACGCCATCCTGAAGAAGTTCAAGCACCAGCCGCTCGGGGTGACGGACGGTGGCATCATAGTAGGTGCCGGCGGCCACGATGCCTGGTGTCAAGGGCGGTATCTCGCTCAGCGCCCGCGCTTTCGACCACATGCTGTGCCGGGGCATGACGCGGCGGCGGGCGCCGTAGAAGTCATACATGGCAAGGCCGATCTTGATCAGCAGAGCGCCGCGGCCGCGCGGAGCGGTCGTGCTGCCGAAAAGGGTGCGCAGCGCGGCTCCGATGCCCGTCAGCCAGGAAAAGATCGGGATGACGGTCGGCAGCGGCCGCACGGCATGCGGAGCATTTCGCAGCAGCAGGTTGCGCTCCAGTGTCGATTGCGCGACGAGGCCTAGCTCACCCGTTTCGAGATATTTGATGCCGCCATGGATCAGCCGCGACGGCGCGGCGCTTGTGCCGGAACCGAAATCCGCCTTGTCGACGACCGCGACCCGCAGGCCCTGTTCGCACAAGTCGCGAAACAGGCCGGCGCCGTTGATGCCGGCGCCGATGACGAGGACATCGACATCGAGGATAGTCCCGGTCATTGCACCGGCACGATCTTGAGATTGACCCCGGCCGCCTTCAGGCTGCGGGCAATGTCGTCGGGAAGGCCATCGTCACTGAGCACCAGATCGAAGTCGGTGAGATCCGCAAACAGGTGCAGCGCGACCTTGCCGAACTTGGAGGAATCGATGAGCAGCACGCTGCGCGAGGCCGCTGCCGCCATGGCCTGCTTCACGCGCACCACCTGCGGGTCCTGGATCAGCGTCGCGGTTTTGTCGATCGCCGAGGCCGAGCAGATGAGCAGATTGACCCTGATCCTGTGCAGGGCATTCTCGCAGATGTGACCGATGAAGGCATTGTAGGTCGGATGGTATTCGCCGCCGAGCAGGATCAACTTCAACTCGTCCTTGCCCACCAGTTGCTCCGCCAGCGACAGGCTGTTGGTGACGACGGTCAGTGGCGCGATCTGGGGCAGGAGCGGACCGAGCGCGTTGGCGCTGGTCGAATCGTCGAGCAGCACCACCTGCCCGGGCTCGATCTCGGCCAGAGCCGCTTGGGCAAGCGCCCGCTTGGCGGCCGCCGCATGCGTCTCGCGGAAACGGAAGAGGCTTTCATAGACCCCGGACGGCTGCGCGGTGACCGCGCCGTGCAGCTTGCGCAGCACTCCCTGGCGCGCCAGCTCATCGACGTGGCGATGGATGGTCATGCGCGAGACGCCGAACGCCGCCACGAGCTCATCGATGCGCGCCTCGCCATGCTGAATGACATAGTCGGCAATATCCTGCCGGCGATCGTCCGCGTTCATCGCTCTCCCCCTTCCGCCAGCGCTTCGATTGATGGCCAAGCCTCGGCGAGGTGGTCGGCGATGTCGCAGTGCAGCCGGTAGCGCTTGTCCATGGCGGCGCTGCGCTCCGGGTCGGGCCGATAGGTGCGGCCAAGTGCTGCAAGGTCGCGCGGATCATGCCGCGGCGAGGCGAACAGGCCGACGCCAGCGCCGGCGCAGAGCGCGGCGCCCCA
Source organism: Mesorhizobium sp. (assembly GCA_004020875.1). Classification (GTDB taxonomy): domain Bacteria; phylum Pseudomonadota; class Alphaproteobacteria; order Rhizobiales; family Rhizobiaceae; genus Mesorhizobium. The sequence goes on along the minus strand of SAPZ01000032.1, from coordinate 12,631 downwards.
TGCGGCGGCTTCCTCCGTCTCGGTCACCGTGAGCGGCATGGCGAGCACGTCGGCGAAGATCTGCACAAAGGTCGGGTTGCGGGAAATGCCGCCGGTCAGCCGGGCCTCGCGCGTCGCAAAACCTTCGCGCAGCGCATCGACGTGGACCCGATGGTTGAAGGCTATGCCTTCGATGACCGCGCGCAGCATGTCGCCGCGGTCATGCCAGCCGCGCAGCCCAAGGAAGCCGGCGCTGGCGGCCCGGCCATGCGGCGAGCCGAACAGATAGGGATGGAAGAGCAGCGTCGAGGGCCGCGCCAATGCCGCTTCGATTTCAGGGCCGACGATGGCGTGGATCGAGCGTCCGTCGGTTTCCGCCGCCCGCTCGGAACCGCACAGCGTGTCGAGGAACCAGTCGTAGTTCGCTGCCGATGCCGGCGAGATCGACATGTTGTTCCATTCGCCGCGCCTCAAGCCGTTGCGGCAGAACCAGCGGGCGTCGATGCGCGGCGCGGTGGCAACCGTCTCATTGATCGAATAAGTGCCGGCAACGATGGCAACCACAGCTTCGCCATAGCCGCCGATGCCCAGCGCCGATGCGGTCACGTCGTGCAAGCCGGCCACGACCGGGGTGCCGGCGACAAGTCCGGTAAGCCGGGCCGCTTGCGCGGTGATGGCGCCGATATGCTCGTCCGGCCGCGCGACCGGCGGCAGCGCATCGGCGAGCGCCTCGAGGCCGAAGATCGAGAGGATGTCCGGCGCGTAAGCTTGGCTGTCCACCGCTGTGAAGGAGGTGCTTGCTTCGGTAAGATCGGTACCCAAGCTGCCCGTTAGGCAGAAGCGCAGCCAGTCCTTGCAGGCGAGCACGTGGCCGATGCGGGCAAATCGCTGCGGCTCCCGCTCGCGCATCCAGGCCAGCAGTGAAGACGGCGCCGAGGCGTGCGGCGTCTGGCCGGTCCGCGACAGCGCCTTGCCGGCCGTCCCGTCGGTTTGCCAGCGGTCGGCAATTTCTCCGGCCCGGCTGTCGAGCGACAGGATGCCGTGTCCGAGGGGTTGCCGCTCGCGGTCGAGAATATAGAGTCCATCGCCATGGGCAGTGGCAGCGACGGCGGCGATGTCCGTGGGCGGTCTGCCGCAGTCCGAAACCGCTTCGGCGATCGCCTCGGCGGCGGTGCGCCACAACTCGTTCATGTCGCGCTCGACATGACGCGGCCCGGAGATGATCTGCGGCAGCCGGCGGCGGGCCACGGCCAGTGGTGTGCCCGCCTCGTCGAAAACCACCGCCTTGGTGACGGTCAGGCCGCTATCGATCCCCAGCAGACAGGGCATGCGTTCCTCGCCATGCACATCGCGTGCATCTCCTGAGGTTTTCGCATAGCATCATGTTAAGTTCACATCAACTGGTGTTATAATCAGCCGGCTATAACATTTTCTTGTCGCACGGCGGCGACGACGACAGTCATGCCGCCTGCCTTCATCTCCTCGACTTGGCGGGGCGGCGTTCCATCGTCGACAACGATGACGTCGAACTCGTTCAGCGCGCACATGGCGTGCAGCGCCCGGCGCTCGAACTTGGTGTGATCGGCAAGCAGGATGCGCATGGCGGCGCTGTCGAACATGGCGCGCTTGGTCTCGACCATTTCCGGCGACTGGTGGAACACCATGCCGTCGGTGATGGCCGACATCGACATGAAGAGGCGATCGGCCCTCAGCCGCCGGATCTCCGTGACCGTGACCGGCCCCATGAAGGCATTGCACCAGTTGTAGAACTGCCCGCCAAGCCCGAGCAGCGTCAGGTCGCGTGCCTCCTTGAGTTCGTTCATCAGGGTGATGGAATTGGTGATCGCCGTCAGCGGCACGCGCGCGGCAAGGTGCGGCACGAGCTGCAAGACAGTGGTGGAATCGTCGAAGAAGACGGCTTGGCCGGGCTCCAGAAAGGCCGCCGCCGCTTGGGCGATCGCGCGCTTCTCGGCTCCCTGGCGCGAGGAGCGGTAGATGTCGCTCGATTCGATGAGGCTGGTCGGGGCGGCTGAGACGATGCCGCGCGTCTTGCGCAGCAATCCCTTGTCGACCAGTTCGTCGAGGTCGCGATGCGCGGTCATCAGGCTGATGCCGAAACGCTCGGTGAGGTCCTCGATGCGCATCGTGCCCTCGGCCATGACGGCCTCGGCAATCATCCGGCGGCGCGCCAGCTGGCGCGCGTGGCGGCTGTCGGCGGGCACCTGATCCCCGGCAAGGGTCCTCAACGCCTGCTCGGGCCGAATCTCGCGATCTGTCATCCAAGCCTCTCCTGCCGATGCCATTCGCATATCTGGCGCCGATAGCAAGCAGGCACCTTAGGGGCGGGCAGTGTTTTGCGCATCCAATGCCTTTGCGCGGCAGGAAAAGGGGCGCGCAACCCGCGCGCCCCAGTCCGGCGGTTCACTGGGAGAGCGTGAACGGCCCCGTGTACTTGTCGACATTGTCCTTGGTGATCAGCGCGCAATCGAAGAGCTGCTTCTCGGAGGCAGCACCTGTCGAGCCGGTCTTGATGAACTTGTCGGCCTGCTTGACCGCCTCGGCCGAGAAGACCGCTACCGGCTGCAGCACCGTGTACTGCATCTCGCCCGCCTTGACGGCGGCGACCGCGTCCGGCGAACCGTCGAAGCCGCCGACCTTGACCTGGGAGAGCTTGCCGGCTTCCTTCAGCGCCGCTATGGCGCCGAGGGCCATCTCATCGTTGCCGGAAATGACGCCTACGATGTCGGGGTGGGCCTGCAGCAGCGACTGCATTTTCTGATAGCCCTGGGTGCGGTCCCAGTTGGCCACTTCCTTGCCGACCTTCTTGAGATCCGGATACTGGGTAAGCACGGTCTCGTAGCCGTTCGAGCGAGTAGCCGCGTTGTTGTCTGCCGGATTACCGAACAGCTCGACATAGTTGCCCTTGTCGCCGATCGCCTCGACCCATTGCTGCGCACCGATCGCGGCGCCCTGGGCGTTGTTGGAGACGAGCTGCGCCTTGGCGAGACCGTCCTGGTTGATCTCGGCGTTGACCAGGAAGACCGGGATGTTGGCGGCGATCGCCTTCTTGACCGCGCCGATCGAACCGTCGGCATTGGCCGGGTCGAGGATGATCGCCACCGACTTGTTGGTGATGGCGGTGTCGATCATTGTGCTCTCGGTGTTGGTGTCGCCCTTGTGGGCGCTGACATTGGCGGTGTAGCCGAGGCTCTCGGCCGTGGCCTTGGCGACCTGGCCTTCGGTGAGCCAATAAGGGTTGGCCGGGTCCGTCACGATGATGCTGATCAAGCCCGCCGCCCAGGCATGGCCTGCCATCAATGGCAGCGTCGCGGCGGCGACCAACAGTATCCTTCTGGCTTTATCGATCATTTATCTCACTCCCTTGTTATGGATTGCGATTTGCCGATTTTCTCGGCCTTCTTTCCGGTCGATCTCCTTGCGTCCGGAGAAGCTTTTGGCGAGGCACGGCGTCACCGTCGGATGCCGCGGGCCCCGTATTGGATAGTGTTCATGAGCACGGCGAGCACGATGACGGCGCCGGTGAAGACGGTCTGCCAGTAGGAGGACACGCCGATGATGACGAGGCCGTCCGAAAGAAAGCCGATGACGAAGGCGCCCAGCATGGTGCCGCGCACGGTGCCGCGGCCGCCGGTCAACGCGGCGCCACCAATGACCACGGCCGCGATCGCAGTCAGCTCGTAGGTGGTCCCGGCCGTTGGTCCTGCCGACGTCAACTGCGAAGAGAGCACCAGGCCGGCAATGGCCGACAGGATACCGGAAAGGGTGTACACCGTGATCTTGACCCGCTTGACCGGCACGCCCGACAGGTCGGCTGCGTTCTCGTTGCCGCCCGCGGCGTAGAGCCAGCGGCCGAAGGAGGAGCGGCTGAGCATCAGCCCGGTCAGCACGGCGAGGGCGGCGAGCACCAAGACGCTGATCGGCACGCCGAAGAGCCGGTTGAAGCCCAGCCAGTCGAAGCCAGTGTTGCCAAGCTCCGGCCGACCGGCGAGATTGTTGTAGGTGAGGCCGTTGGTCATCAAGAGCGCGATGCCGCGCGCCATGTACATGACGCCTAGCGTGGTGACGAAAGCGGGCACTTTGAACCAGGCGATGAGGATGCCGTTGAGCGCGCCGAGCACGGCGCCGAGCGCGCAGGTCAGCACGACCACGGCCCACACCGGCGGAAACAGGATGACGCCGAGCGGTTTCAACTCCACGCCCTGCATAAGCGCGCCCGCGACGACGCCGCACAGAGCCAAGATCGAGCCGACCGAGAGGTCGATGCCGCCGCTCAGTATGACCAGCAGCATGCCGATCGCGAGTATGCCGTAGATGGCCACGTGCGAGGACATGATCAGCAGATTGGAGACGGTGAGGTAGTTCGGCGACAGGAACGAGAAGACGACGACGATGGCGATCAGCGCGAAGAAAGCGCGGCCCTTCAGCAAAAGCTTGATCGGGTTGCTTGTTCCCTTGACGGAGGAGACCTGGGAAGACATGCGGTTGGCGCTCGTTTGCGTCATTTTTCGTTTCCGTGTTCCGCTCAGGCCGCCACGGCCTCGCCCGAGGCGGCCATGATCTTTTCCTTGGTGATGTCCGAAGTGAACTCGGCCGAGATCCGGCCGCGCCGCATGATGATGATGCGGTGGGCGATCGACAGGCATTCGTTGACTTCCGATGTCGTGAAGACGACGGCCTGCCCAGCCGCCGCGTGATGAGCCAGAATCCGGAACACCTCGGCCTTGGCGCCGATGTCGATGCCGCGGCTTGGTTCATCCAGCAGAATGACCTTGGGATCGGTGGCCAGCATCTTGCCAATGACCACCTTCTGCTGGTTGCCACCGGACAACGACCCGATCGGCACGTCAGGTCCGTCGGTCTTCACGGTCACGTCCCGGATCGACTTCTGGATCAATGCCCGCTCGAGCCTGACGGAGGTGAAGATCCCGCGCGTGAATTCCATGATCGAGGCAAGCGACAGGTTCTGCCCGACCGACATCGTTTGGACGAGACCAAAGCGCTGGCGATCCTCCGGCACCAGCGCAAGGCCGCGGGCGATGCGCTCGCCGATGGGAAGGTGGGAAATCTCTTTGCCTTCGAGCACGATCTCGCCGGACGACGCGCTCAGCTTGCCGGCGACGGTCTCGAGCAATTCAGTCCTGCCGGCTCCCATTAGGCCATAGATGCAGACGATCTCGCCGGCTCTGACATCGAGGGACATCCGGTCCACGACGTTGTAGCCGCCGCCGGCCGGATCCGGCACGGTCAGGTCACGGACCGAGAGCATGACGGGACCGAAACCATGGCCGGTCGGCGGACTGCCCAGATCATAGTTCTCGCCGACCATGTTGCGCACGATCCATTCAAGATCGATATCCGCGCGCGGCGCGTATGCGGTCATATTGCCGTCACGCAGCACCACGGCGTGATCGGTGATCTGCAGGGCCTCCTCGAGATGGTGCGAAATGTAGACGATCGACACTCCTTTGGCGGTAAGATCGCGGATCACGCTGAAAAGCACCTCGACCTCGGTGGCCGAAAGCGCCGATGTCGGCTCGTCCATGATGAGGATCCGGCTGTCGACCGAAAGCGCCCGTGCGATCTCGACGATCTGCTGCTGTCCGAGGCGCAGTTCCTCGACAGGGGTGAGCGGGTCGATGTCCTCTTCGAGCTCCTCCAGCAGCCTGCGGACCTGGCGTTCCTCCTCCGCGTAGTCGACGCCAGTCAGGCTGGTGATCTCACGCCCCATGAAGATGTTGTCGCGAACCGATAGATTGGGCGCGAGGCTGAGTTCCTGATGAATGATCGAGATGCCGTGGTTTCGCGCGTCGGTAGAGGAGGAAAACACGATGGGCCGGCCGTCGAGAACGATCTCGCCAGAGGTCGGCTGCACCACGCCGGAGAGGATCTTCATCAGCGTCGACTTGCCGGCGCCGTTCTCGCCGAACAGCGTCGTCACCTGGCCGCGGTGGATGTCGAAATTAACACCCTTCAGCGCCTTCACGCCGTTATAGGACTTGGCGATGTTGCGCGCCGCCAAAACCACTTCGCCGGCCGGCCTGGAGGTCGCAGCGCCGCTCATTTGACGGTGACCTTCACCGGCGTGATCAGCCAGTTCTTCGGGTTGATGAGCCGGAAAACGCCAAAGATCTCCAACGTCTTGCCCGACAGGCTGGCGGTGTCGATACCGTCGAGTGTCGCCTTTTTCATGGCCCGGTTGATGCCCGAGCCGGCGTCCTGGTATTCGATCTGGTTCTTGAATTTGCCGAAGACGATGTCGCCCGTCGCATCACGCAGATCGGTGCCGTTGATGGCCGGGCCGGTCTGCACCCGAACATGGATGTCGGCCGGCACACCGTCGGCCTTGAGCTCGTAGACGCCCGATTTCGCTTCGCCCGCTACCGCCGTCAGCCTGATCGGGATGATCGCACCGGTCGATGAGGCTGTCCCGTATTGCTTGGCGGCCGCATTCTTGTCGGCCATGACCGCCGGCCCGAAGGTCGCGGCGTTGACGGCATGCTCGACGACGAAGGCCTGTATGCGCGGGAATTCCTTTTCGCCGAAACGGTCGGGCGAAAACGCCTCCTGGCTGACGTCGGCGGACGATCCGATCCGGACCACCTTCGTGTCGAGCGCAATCGCGGCAAGAACCACGACGCCGATACCGATCGCAATCGTCAGACCGCGGCGCGGCGCGGCGGGGGCCTTCGGTGTCTGGGCAGGCATAACGTTCATCGTTCAGAGCCTTGCCGGCGACAAAACCAGGCGGGCAGGGGGCGACGCGGAAGCGCCACGGATCCAGGATGCACGCCTGCCGCCGCATGGTGACACGGCATACAAGGGTCGCTTTGCTTGCATTGATTTTCTCCACCCTTGGTCGTCGATGCAGCGTCTTCCTCCCACCGCATCCATGCCGTCCTGTCAAACTTATGTTATGTTAATGTTATCTAATGCGTCAAGCATGGTAGATTGGAATTCCGCTTGAGGGCTGATTCTGGCTTGTTGCAGGGATTCTCGGATATGCGATTTTCAGAACGGCATCTCCGGAATAGCTTAATATTCTCGATTGCCGCTATGGCCGATCATTGGGATTCTTCATCTCCCAGATATGGCACGGCTCTGCTGCAGGAACGAATTGATCAGCCAGTAAGATGCTGATTTCATTAGAAATTATGCTCGCCACCCTGTGCTGCGGCGCAGGGTGAAGACAAGCCTTAAGCATCCGGTCGCCTGTTTGTCCGCTTCCCCCCTGTCTATTGAAGGACGACAGGGTCGGATTGTCGAGTTCCTCCTGACTGATATCAGCGTAACTGAAAAAATTTTCGATGTCTGCAAAAAAAATCATACATTGTGTTATTTCCATGATAACTTAGAATGGACTGCGCAAGGCGTCGTTAGGGAGGAGTGGGCAACGGCGTATCTTTCGCCGCCGCCCTTTCGCGGGTCGGGCTGCAGGCGGGAAAAGATCAGGAGGAGACGGACATTGCCCTGTTGTCGATCCAGGTATGGTCGCATCGGAAGCGGAGGGATCCGTGGCCGACGCTGACGTCATAATAGGTATCGATTCCGGCACGTCGGTCATCAAGGCGGTCGCCTTCGAGCTGAACGGCCGCCAGATTGCATCTGCCTCGGTTCCGAACCGGTACGCGTCCGCCGCCGACGGTTCGGCGACACAGTCGCTCTCCCAGACCTGGCGCGACTGCGTCGCGGCGCTTCGAGGGCTTGGCGACAGGGTTGAAAACCTGGCGGCGCGTGCCGCGGCGCTCGCGGTGACGGCCCAGGGCGACGGCACCTGGCTCGTGGGTCGGCAAGACACGCCGGTCGCCGACGCATGGCTGTGGCTCGATGCCCGCGCGGCGCCAACCGTCCAGCGCCTGGCCGCCGGCCCGCTCAGCCGCGCCCGTTTCGAGGCGACGGGAACCGGGCTCAACACCTGCCAGCAAGGCAGTCAGATGGCTCATATGGACCGCCACGCGCCTGAGCTTCTCGATCGTGCCGAAGTGGCGTTGCACTGCAAGGACTGGCTGTACCTCAACCTGACCGGCGTTCGCGCCACCGACCCGTCGGAATCAAGCTTCACTTTCGGCAATTTCCGCACCCGCCACTACGACGACACCGTCATCGAGGCGCTCGGCCTCTCCGGGCGGCGCAAGCTCTTGCCCGAGATCATCGACGGCACGATGGTGACCCATCCGCTTACCACCGAGGCGGCGGCCGAGACGGGTCTGAAAGCGGGCACGCCCGTCAGTCTCGGCTATGTCGACATGGTCATGACCGCCCTTGGTGCCGGGGTCTGTGGCGGCGAGGGGGACGTCGCCTGCTCGATCGTCGGATCGACCGGCGTCCACATGCGGGCCGTGCCGACGGGCGCCGTGCACCTCAACAAGGAGGGCTCGGGCTACGTCATCACCCTGCCGATCCCGGATCTGGTGACGCAGGTCCAGACCAACATGGCGACCACGCTCAACATCGACTGGGTCCTCGGTCTCGCCGCGGATGTGCTGAAGGAATTCGAGCACGAGGCCGTTCACCGCGACCTGGTCGCCCGCATCGATCGCTGGCTCGGCGACAGCCAGCCCGGCCAGATTGTCTATCACCCCTATATTTCGGAAGCCGGTGAGCGCGGGCCGTTCGTCAACGCCAACGCCCGGGCCGGCTTCGTCGGCCTGTCGGTAAACCATCGCTACCCGAGCCTCGTCCGTGCCGTCATCGAGGGACTGGGCCTCGCCATGCGCGACTGCTACGCGGCGATGGGCGACCTGCCGTCGGAGCTGCGGCTGTCGGGCGGCGCGGCCCGCTCGCAGGGATTGCGCGGCATCCTGTCGGCGGCGGTTCACGCGCCTGTGCGGGTCTCTTCGCGCGAGGAGGCGGGTGCTGCCGGCTGCGCGATGATGGCGGCGGTCGCCATCGGCGCCTATTCTGACATGGGCGCCTGTATCGCCGACTGGGTCACGCCGCTGCTCGGGCCCGCCGAGGCGCCAGATCCGGCGCTGATCGGCGTCTATGACGGCCTTTTTCCGGCATTCGGCGCGGCACGCCGGGCCCTCGGGCCGGCCTGGGAGGCCTTGGCTGCCCAGCGCCGCGCCACTGCGGGCGCTTCCGTCGAGACGTCTGAAGGAGCACGCGATGGGGCTTGAGCCGAAAACGGTCGACCTCTTCGTCATCGGCGGCGGCATCAACGGCGCCGGCATCGCCCGGGACGCGGCTGGCCGTGGCCTGTCGGTCGTGTTGTGTGAAAAGGACGACCTTGCTGAGGGCACGTCCTCGCGCTCCGGTAAGCTGGTGCATGGCGGCCTGCGTTATCTCGAATATTACGAGTTCCGGCTGGTACGCGAGGCCCTGATCGAGCGGGAGGTTCTGCTCAAGGCAGCGCCCCATATCATCTGGCCGTTGCGCTTCGTGCTGCCCCACAGCCCGCAGGACCGGCCGGCCTGGCTGGTACGGCTCGGCTTGTTCCTCTACGACCATCTGGGCGGTCGAAAGAGGCTGCCGGGCACGCGCACGCTCGACCTCGAGCGCGATCCGGAAGGAACGCCGTTGCTCGACCAATATACGCGCGGCTTCGAATATTCCGACTGCTGGGTGGACGATGCGCGGCTGGTGGTGCTCAACGCGCTCGGCGCCGCCGAAAGCGGGGCCGAGGTGCTCACCCGCTCGCCTGCGATCTCCGCCCGTCGCGAGAATGGCGCCTGGACGGTGACGACGAAAAACGCGATGACCGGGGAAACGCGTGTCTTTCGTGCACGCTGCCTCGTCAACGCCGCCGGCCCGTGGGTTTCGGATGTCATAGGCCGCGTCGCGGGATCGAACTCGTCCCGCAAGGTGCGGCTGGTCAAAGGCAGCCACATCATCGTGCCGAAATTCTGGCAGGGCGCGAATGCCTATCTGGTGCAGAACCACGACAAACGCGTCATCTTCATCAACCCCTATGAAGGGGACTTGGCGCTGATCGGAACCACCGACATTGCCTATGACGGCCGCGCCGAGGACGTCAGGGCCGAGGAAGCCGAGATCGACTACCTGCTTGCGGCGGTGAACCGCTACTTCAAGGAGAAGCTGCGGCGCCAGGATGTGCTGCACTCCTTCTCCGGCGTGCGGCCGCTGTTCGACGACGGCAAGGGCAACCCATCCGCGGTGACGCGCGACTATGTCTTCGACCTCGACGAGACCGGCGGCGCGCCGCTGCTCAACATCTTCGGCGGCAAGATCACTACTTTCCGCGAATTGGCCGAGCGCGGCATGCACCGGCTGAGGCATGTTTTCCCGCGGATGGGCGAGGACTGGACCGAGACGGCGCCGCTGCCCGGCGGCGAAATCCCCAATGCCGACTACGAGACCTTCGCCAACGGCCTGCGCGAAGCCTATCCGTGGATGCCGCGCGATCTCGTGCATCACTACGGACGGCTCTACGGCGCGCGCACCAGGGACCTCGTCAAGGACGCGGCCGGCCTCGATGGCCTTGGCCGCCATCACGGCGGCCTGCTTTACGAGGCGGAGGTACGCTATCTCGTCGCCAGGGAATGGGCGCGCACGCCTGATGACATCCTGCTTCGGCGCACCAAGCACCATTTGCATCTCACCGCAGCAGAACGGGACGCCTTCGCCATGTGGTTCGATGCCGAGCGCCTTGCCGAGGCTGCGTGATGGCGCTGACTCTTTCTCTGAACACCAACCCGCTGGTCAACCGTTTCGCCGATCCCGACGACCTGGTCGAGACGGTCGCGCGCGACCTCAGGCTGCGCGACCTGCAACTGACGCATGAGTTCATCAACCCGAGCTGGCCGGCGCCGGTGATCCGGCGCCTGACCCGGCAGATGAGGGCGGCCCTGCGGCGCACCGGCGTGCGCGTCACAAGCGGCATGACCGGCCCCTATGGCCGCCTGAATCATTTCGGCCATCCCGACAGCGAGGTGCGCCGCTACTATGTCGACTGGTTCAAGACCTTCGCCGACATCACCGCCGACCTTGGCGGCGTCTCCGTCGGCACCCAATTCGCCATCTTCACATTCAAGGATTATGACGATCCGGCTCGGCGTGAAGAACTGATCCGGATCGCCGTCGACTGCTGGTCGGAGGTGGCCGAACACGCCAAGGCAGCCGGGTTGCGTTACGTTTTCTGGGAGCCGATGAGCATCGGGCGCGAGTTCGGCCACACGATCGCCGAATGCCTCAAGCTGCAGGATAGGCTGACCAAAGCCGAAATGGCCGTGCCGATGTGGATGATGGCCGACATCGATCATGGCGACGTGACCAGCGCCAATCCGGATGACTACGATCCTTATGCGTGGGCTCGCGCGGTGCCCAAATTGTCGCCGGTGATCCACATCAAGCAAAGTCTGATGGACAAGGGCGGGCACCGCCCCTTCACCGCCGAGTTCAACGCCAGGGGCCGCATTCATCCTGAACCGCTGCTGAAGGCGTTCGCCGAAGGTGGCGCCGTCGACAACGAGATCTGCCTGGAGTTGAGCTTCAAGGAGCGGGAGCCGGACGATCGGCAGGCCATCCCGCAGATTGCCGAGAGCATAGCCTTCTGGGCTCCCCATATCGACACGGGCGTGCAAAGCCTAAACATCTGACTGGCTGAGAATGGCCCAAACGCGCGATCAAGGACCGCAAATGCCAAAACGCCCAGGTCAACTGGATCCTGAAGGATCGCTCGCGATTCGTGCCGCCTGGTTGCACTACGCCGGGGGGCTTACTCAGGCCGAGGTAGCGAAGCGACTTGGCCTGCCGTCGGTCAAGGCGCATCGCCTGATCGCCCGGGCTGTGGCCGATGGCGCAGTCAAGGTCTCGATCGACGGCGACGTCGTCGAATGCGCATTGCTGGAGAACCAGCTCTGCGATCGCTTCGGGTTGGACTTCTGCGAGGTTGCGCCGGATTTGGGCGAGGATAGTCTTCCGTTGCGGGCGCTCGGACTGGCGGGCGCCAGTTTCCTGCGTCGCGAGATGGAGCGCGGCGACGACAGGGTCATCGGCATCGGCCATGGCCGCACGCTTGCCGCCGCGGTGCATCAGTTGCCCCGCTTTGAGGCGGCCGGCGTCCGCTTCGTCTCGCTGCTCGGCGGCCTGACGCGCAACTATGCCGCCAATCCCCACGACGTCATGCATCGACTGGCCGAAAAGACCGGCGCACAAGCCTACGTCATGCCGGTGCCCTTTTTTGCCAATTCCGCCGAAGATCGTGAAGTGCTCCTGGCGCAGCGCGGCGTGCGGGAGATCTTCGAGATGTCGAACCAGTCGACGTTGAAGTTCGTCGGCATCGGCACGGCCGATGCGGGCGCCCAGCTTGTGGCGACCGGCATGATCGAGCCGCGCGAGATTGGCGAGATCACTGCAGTTGGCGGTGTCGGCGAAATGCTCGGCCACTTTTTCGATGCACGCGGCCGGGTGCTGGAAACGACACTGACCGCCCGCACGCTCGCCGTCGATCTGGACGGACCGGCGGATAGCCGCATCATCGCGATCGCCGGCGGTCCGACAAAGGTCGAAGCGGTCCGCGCGGTGCTCAAAAGCGCGCGGTTGAAGGGTCTCATCACCGACGAGTCGACGGCCAGGGCTCTCGTGAGCGAAATCGGATGACCTCAGCATGAAGCACCCGCCTCAAGTGTGGATCGGCACGAGTTGGAAAATGAACAAGACGCTGGCGCAGGCG
>SAPZ01000031.1 GCA_004020875.1 Mesorhizobium sp. | reverse complement strand
CGTGAAGGCGGCCGCACCGTCGGTGCAGGCATCGTCGTCACCATCAAGGAATAATTGGACTGAAACGGATCTGTCGCGGGCGCGGGAGCTGCCCGCGCCGCGCCAGAACAAGGAATTGACGCATGAACGGACAGAATATCCGCATCCGCCTTAAGGCGTTTGACCACCGGGTGCTCGACGCCTCGACCCGAGAAATCGTGTCGACCGCCAAGCGCACCGGCGCCAACGTCCGCGGCCCCATCCCGCTGCCGACGCGGATCGAAAAATTCACGGTCAACCGGTCGCCCCACGTCGACAAGAAGAGCCGCGAGCAGTTCGAGATGCGCACGCACAAGCGGCTGCTCGACATCGTCGATCCGACCCCGCAGACGGTCGATGCTTTGATGAAGCTCGATCTGGCCGCCGGTGTCGACGTCGAGATCAAGCTCTAAGGGAACGAGAGCGCGGTAAGGGGCACTGCCCCTGGCCCGGAACTCTAAAGGAATTGAACCGATGCGTTCAGGTGTGATTGCAAAGAAGGTGGGAATGACCCGCATCTATAACGATGCCGGCGAACACGTTCCCGTCACTGTTCTCCAGATGGAGAACTGCCAGGTTGTGGCTCAGCGCACGCAGGAGAAGAACGGCTACACCGCCGTCCAGCTCGGCGTTGGCCTCGCCAAGGTGAAGAACACGTCGAAGGCGCTGCGCGGCCATTTCGCCGCCGCCTCCGTCGAGCCGAAGGCCAAGCTCGCGGAGTTCCGCGTCTCCGCCGACAACATGATCGATGTCGGCGCCGAGCTGACCGTCGAGCATTTCGTCGCCGGCCAGAAGGTCGACGTCACCGGCACCTCGACCGGTAAGGGTTTCCAGGGCGTGATCAAGCGGCACAACATGGGCGGTGGCCGCGCGACCCACGGTAACTCGGTCTCGCACCGCACGCACGGCTCGACCGGTCAGCGCCAGGACCCCGGCAAGGTGTTCAAAGGCAAGAAGATGGCCGGCCACATGGGTGACGCCCGCGTGACCACGCAGAATGTCGAGGTCGTCTCGACGGACGTGGATCGCGGCCTGATCCTGATCCGCGGCGCGGTTCCCGGCGTCAAGGGCGCCTGGATCTTGGTTCGCGACGCTGCCAAGGTTGCGCTGCCGGCCAACGCGCCGAAGCCCGCCGCGATCCGTGCCGCTGCTGCCGCCAAGAACGAAGCCCCGGCCACTGAGGGAGCGGAATAATGGACCTCAAGATTAAAACGCTGGGCGGCAAGGACGCCGGCGAGCTGAAGCTCTCCGAAGAGATTTTCGGCCTCGACCCGCGCGAGGACATCCTGCAGCGCGTCGTGCGCTGGCAGCTCGCCAAGAAGCAGCAGGGCACGCACAAGGCCAAGGGGCGCGCCGAGATCGCGCGCACCGGCGCCAAGATGTACAAGCAGAAGGGTACGGGCCGCGCCCGTCACCACTCGGCTCGCGCGCCGCAGTTCCGCGGCGGCGGCAAGGCGCACGGCCCAGTCGTACGCAGCCACGAGCATGAGCTGCCAAAGAAGGTGCGCGCGCTTGGCCTCAAGCACGCTCTCTCGGCCAAGGCCAAGAGCGCTTCGCTCATCATCGTGGACGAGCTGAAGCTTGCCGAAGCCAAGACCAAGGCGCTGGCGGCGAACCTCGAGACGCTGGGGCTGACCAACGCCCTCGTGATCGGCGGCGCCGAGCTTGACCAGAACTTCAAGCTGGCCGCGACGAACATTCCGAACATCGACGTGCTGCCCATCCAGGGCATCAACGTCTACGACATTCTGCGCCGCGGCACGCTGGTCCTTTCGAAGGCCGCCGTCGAGGCTCTCGAGGAGCGCTTTAAATGACCGACCTCCGTCACTACGACGTGATCGTCTCGCCGGCGATCACCGAAAAGTCGACCATGGCTTCCGAGCAGAACCAGGTCGTCTTCAACGTCGCCAAGAAGGCGTCGAAGCCGGAAATCAAGGCTGCCGTGGAAGCTCTCTTCGGCGTCAAGGTGACGGCTGTGAACACACTCGTCCGCAAGGGCAAGATCAAGCGCTTCCGCGGCACGGTTGGCCGCCAGGGCGACGTCAAGAAGGCGGTTGTGACGCTGGCCGACGGCCAGTCGATCGACGTCGCGACGGGTCTCTGAGCAAGGCCGCGAGGACAGGACAATGGCACTCAAGAAATTCAACCCGGTAACGCCGAGCACCCGCCAGCTGGTCATCGTCGACCGCTCGGGCCTCTACAAGGGCAAGCCCGTCAAGGGCCTGACCGAAGGCTTGACCAAGTCGGGCGGCCGCAACAATTACGGCCGCATCACGGCTCGCTTCATCGGCGGCGGTCACAAGCGTTCGTACCGCATCATCGACTTCAAGCGTAAGAAGTATGACGTCGTCGGCACGGTCGAGCGTATCGAATACGATCCGAACCGCACCGCCTTCATCGCGCTGATCAAGTATGACGATGGCGAGCTGTCCTACATCCTGGCCCCGCAGCGCCTTGCTGCCGGCGACAAGATCGTGGCCGGCGAAGCGGTCGACGTGAAGCCGGGCAATGCGATGCCGCTGGCCTCTATGCCGGTTGGCACGATCGTCCACAACATCGAGCTGAAGCCAGGCAAGGGCGGTCAGGTCGCCCGTTCGGCTGGCGGTTACGCCCAGCTTGTCGGCCGCGACCAGGGCATGGCGATTCTGCGCCTCAACTCGGGCGAGCAGCGCGTCGTGCACGGTTCCTGCATGGCCACCGTGGGTGCCGTGTCGAACCCCGACCACGGCAACATCAATGACGGCAAGGCCGGTCGCACCGTATGGCGCGGCAAGCGTCCGCACAATCGCGGCGTGGCCATGAACCCGGTCGACCATCCGCATGGCGGCGGCGAAGGCCGCACCTCGGGTGGCCGTCATCCGGTTTCGCCCTGGGGCAAGCCGACCAAGGGCAAGAAGACGCGGTCCAACAAGGCGACCGACAAGTTCATCCTGCGCTCGCGTCATCAGCGCAAGAGCTAAAAAGAGGTAACGCCAAGTGACTCGTTCGATTTGGAAAGGCCCCTTCATCGACGGCTACCTTCTCAAGAAGGTGGACAAGGTTCGTGAAGGCGGTCGCAATGAGGTGATCAAGATGTGGAGCCGTCGCTCCACCATCCTGCCGCAGTTCGTCGGCTTCACCTTCGGTGTTTACAACGGCCAGAAGCACGTCCCGGTCTCGGTTAACGAGGACATGGTCGGCCACAAGTTCGGTGAATTCGCTCCGACCCGGACCTATTACGGTCATGGCGCGGATAAGAAGGCGAAGAGGAAATAATCATGGGCAAGGCCAAAGCTCCGCGCAGGCTTGCTGATAACGAGGCTCGCGCCGTTCTGCGCACGATCCGTATCAGCCCGCAGAAGCTGAACCTGGTTGCCGCGCTGATCCGCGGCAAGAAGGTCGCGACAGCGCTTTCCGACCTCGAATTCTCGGCCAAGCGGATTTCCGGCACGGTCAAGAAGACGCTGGAATCGGCGATCGCCAACGCGGAAAACAATCACGACCTCGACGTCGATGCGCTGGTGGTGGCGGAAGCCTATGTCGGCAAGTCGATCGTCATGAAGCGTTTCCACGCTCGTGGCCGCGGTCGCGCCAGCCGTATCGAGAAGCCGTTCTCGCACCTCACGATCGTCGTTCGTGAAGTCGAGGAAAAAGGGGAGGCCGCATAATGGGCCAGAAAGTCAATCCGATCGGGCTGCGTCTCGGCATCAATCGCACCTGGGATTCGCGCTGGTTCGCGAACACCGGCGAGTACGGCCAGCTGCTGCATGAGGACCTCAAGATCCGCAAGTATCTCGAGAAGGAGCTCAAGCAGGCCGCGATCTCCAAGGTCGTGATCGAGCGTCCGCACAAGAAGTGCCGCGTCACCATCCACGCGGCGCGTCCAGGCCTGATCATCGGCAAGAAGGGCGCCGACATCGAGAAGCTTCGCAAGAAGCTGACCGAGATGACGAAGTCCGAAACGCACCTCAATATCGTTGAAGTGCGCAAGCCCGAAATCGACGCCACGTTGATCGCCCAGTCGATCGCTCAGCAGCTCGAGCGCCGCATCGCGTTCCGCCGCGCCATGAAGCGCGCCGTTCAGTCGGCCATGCGTCTCGGCGCCGAAGGCATCCGCATCAACTGCTCCGGCCGTCTCGGCGGCGCCGAAATCGCGCGCATGGAGTGGTACCGCGAAGGCCGCGTGCCGCTGCACACCCTGCGCGCCGATGTCGACTACGGCACGGCCGAGGCGAACACGGCTTACGGCATCTGCGGCGTCAAGGTGTGGGTGTTCAAGGGTGAAATACTCGAGCACGACCCGATGGCTTCCGAGCGCCGCGCAACCGAAGGCGATGCCGCGCATGGCGGCGGCGGTGCTGGCGGTGAGCGCGAACGCGGTCGTCGTCGCGAGAACGCCTGAGACATTTGAGAATTTGGAGTTAGAACGATGCTGCAGCCAAAGCGCACAAAGTTCCGCAAGCAGTTCAAGGGCCGTATCCACGGTACTGCCAAGGGCGGCACCAATCTGGATTTCGGCGGTTTCGGGCTGAAGGCGCTTGAGCCGAACCGCGTCACCGCGCGCGAGATCGAGGCGGCCCGCCGCGCGATCACCCGCGAGATGAAGCGCGCCGGCCGCGTCTGGATCCGGGTATTCCCGGACCTGCCGGTCACCTCGAAG
Source organism: Mesorhizobium sp. (assembly GCA_004020875.1). GTDB lineage: Bacteria > Pseudomonadota > Alphaproteobacteria > Rhizobiales > Rhizobiaceae > Mesorhizobium. The sequence goes on along the minus strand of SAPZ01000031.1, from coordinate 55,913 downwards.
CCGACCGAAGTCCGCATGGGTAAGGGCAAAGGCGCCGTCGACTATTGGGCGGCGCGCGTGAAGCCCGGCCGCATCATGTTCGAGATCGACGGCGTCAGCGAGGAGACCGCGCGTGAGGCGCTGCGTCTCGGCGCCGCCAAGCTCTCGGTCAAGACGCGCTTCGTGCAGCGCATCGCAGAATAAGGACAGGCGATCATGAAAGCCGAAGACATCCGGACCAAGACCCAGGATCAGCTGACCGACGATCTGGCCGCGCTGAAGAAGGAGCAGTTCAACCTGCGCTTCCAGAAGGCCACCGGCCAGCTCGAGAAGACCGCGCGCGTGAAGCAGGTCCGCAAGGACATCGCGCGCATCAAGACCATCGCCGCGGAAAAAGCCGCGGCCAAGAAGGGTTAAGACCATGCCGAAGCGTATCCTGCAGGGCACCGTCGTCAGCGACAAGAACGAGAAGACGGTTGTCGTCAAGGTCGAGCGTCGCTTCACGCATCCGGTGATGAAGAAGACCGTGCGCATGACCAAGAAGTACAAGGCGCACGACGAGAACAACGCCCACAAGGTCGGCGACCAGGTGTTCATCCAGGAATCGAAGCCGATTTCGAAGGACAAGCGCTGGGTCGTGGTTACCTCGGACCAGGCGTAAACAAACGAATTTTGGACAGACCGGGGAGGGGCGTCGCGCGCCTGTCCCGTTAGAAAAGAAGAAGGCGGCCAGTCATGATTCAGATGCAAACAAACCTCGACGTCGCGGACAATTCCGGCGCCCGTCGTGTCATGTGCATCAAGGTGCTGGGCGGTTCGAAGCGGAAGTACGCCTCCGTCGGCGACATCATCGTGGTGTCGATCAAGGAAGCCATTCCGCGCGGCCGCGTTAAGAAGGGCGATGTGATGAAGGCGGTCGTGGTTCGCACGGCCAAGGACATCCGCCGTCCGGACGGCAGCGTGATCCGTTTCGACAAGAACGCGGCCGTTCTCGTCGACAATAAGAAAGAGCCGATCGGCACCCGTATCTTCGGACCGGTTCCGCGCGAGCTGCGCGCCAAGAACCACATGAAGATCATCTCGCTCGCGCCTGAAGTGCTGTAAGGAGCCGGACCAATGCAAAAGATCAGAAAAGGCGACAAGGTCGTCGTGCTTGCCGGCAAGGACAAGGGCCGTTCGGGCGAAGTCCTGTCGGTGCAGCCGAAAGAAGACACCGCTGTCGTCCGCGGCGTGAACCTCATTCGCCGTCACCAGAAGCAGACCCAGTCCCAAGAGGGCGGGATCATCACCAAGGAAGCGCCGATCCACCTGTCGAACATCGCGCTGGCCGACCCCAAGGACGGCAAGCCGACCCGCGTCGGCTTCACCGTCCAGAAGGACGGCAAGAAGGTGCGCGTCGCCAAGCGTTCGGGAGAAGTCATCAATGGCTAAGGCTGAAACCAAGCAGGCGGCTGCCAAGAACGAGCCGCGCCTCAAGAAGGTCTATCAAGAGACCATCCGCAAGGCGCTGCAGGAGCAGTTCGGCTACGACAACGAGATGCAGGTTCCGCGCATCGACAAGATCGTGCTGAACATGGGTGTCGGCGAAGCAACCGCCGATTCCAAGAAGCCCTCGGTCGCGGCCGAGGATCTCGCGCTGATCGCCGGCCAGAAGGCCGTCGTCACCCGCGCCCGCAACTCGATTGCCGGCTTCAAGGTGCGCGAGAACATGCCGATCGGCGCCAAGGTCACGCTGCGCAAGGAACGCATGTACGAGTTCCTCGACCGCCTCGTGAACATCGCGCTGCCGCGCGTTCGCGACTTCCGCGGACTGAACCCGAAGAGCTTTGACGGCCGCGGCAACTACGCCATGGGCATCAAGGAGCACATCGTGTTCCCGGAGATCAACTACGACAAGGTCGATCAGGTCTGGGGCATGGACGTCATCGTTTGTACGACGGCGAAGACGGATGACGAGGCCAGGGCTCTGCTCAAGGCCTTCAACTTCCCCTTCCGCCAGTAACGGCAGCGAAAAAGGAAAAATCTGAAATGGCAAAGACCAGCTCAGTCGAGAAGAACAACAGGCGCCGCAAGCTCGCCGACCAGTACGCCGCCAAGCGCACGGCGCTCAAGGCCATCATCATGGATCAGTCCAAGCCGATGGAAGAGCGTTTCCGCGCCCAGCTGAAGCTGTCGGCGCTGCCGCGCAACTCGGCCAAGATCCGCATCCGCAACCGTTGCGAAGTCACGGGCCGTCCGCGTGCCTACTATCGCAAGCTGAAGCTTTCGCGTATCGCGCTTCGCGATCTGGGCAATACCGGCCAGATCCCGGGCTTGGTCAAGTCGAGCTGGTAAGGAGACACTGAGATGTCATTGAGCGATCCTCTCGGCGATATGCTGACCCGCATCCGCAACGCTTATGGCCGCAAGAAGTCGAGCGTCTCGACACCGGCCTCGCGTCTGCGCGCCCGCGTCCTGGAAGTGCTGAAGTCGGAAGGCTATATCCGCGACTACAGCCAGACCGACTTCGAAAACGGCAAGTCGGAAATCGAGATCGAGCTGAAGTATTTCGATGGCGCTCCGGTCGTGCGCGAAATCGAGCGTGTCTCGAAGCCCGGCCGCCGAGTCTATGTCTCGGCCAAGTCGATCCCGCATGTCGCAAACGGCCTCGGCATCGCCATCCTTTCGACGCCGAAGGGCGTCATGGCCGACCATGAAGCGCGTGAGCAGAATGTCGGCGGCGAGATCCTCTGCCAGATCTTCTGATCGGCCAAGAGATTGATGAATGGGCTTCGGTTCTCGGGATCGCGCCCGGAATTGGAACCTGAAACCAAAGAAGTGACGAGGACAACAAAATGTCTCGTATCGGAAAGAAACCCGTTTCGCTGCCGCAGGGCGTGACCGCCTCCGTCAACGGCCAGACCGTGACGGCGAAGGGCCCGAAAGGCGAACTGAAGTTCGTGGTGAACGACGAAGTGCTGGTCAAGATGGAGAACAACGAGATCTCCGTCGAGCCGCGCGACCAGACCAAGACCGCCCGCTCCAAGTGGGGTATGTCGCGCACGCAGATCGTCAACATCCTGCAGGGCGTGAAGGACGGCTTCGAGAAGAAGCTCGAGATCACCGGCGTCGGCTATCGCGCGGCGTTGCAGGGCAAGAATCTGCAGCTTGCGCTGGGCTTCAGCCACGACGTCGTCTATGAGACGCCTCAGGGCATCACCATCACTGTGCCGAAGCCGACCGAGATCACGGTCTCGGGCATCGACAAGCAGCAGGTCGGCCAGGTCGCCGCTGAGATCCGCGAATATCGCGGTCCGGAGCCGTACAAGGGCAAGGGCGTGCGCTATGCCGACGAGCGCATCGTGCGCAAGGAAGGCAAGAAGAAGTAATAGGCTTGGCCCCGGAAAGTCGCGGACTTTTCGGAAGGGGCCAGGCTTGAGAAGTGCAACGCCGCGGGGAGCGGCCGCGGGAGGCCTGGCCTACCGCACAGGGTTGCCCCCGTTTTCTGAAGGCAAGGAACTGACATCATGGCAAGCCCCAAGGAAACCATCCAGCGCCGCGCGCAGCGCGTCCGCCGCCAGTTGAAGAAGGTCGCCGGCGCGCGTCCGCGGCTTTCGGTGCACCGCACCTCGAAGAACATCTACGTCCAGGTCATCGATGATGCCAACGGCCACACGCTGGCTGCTGCCTCGACGCTCGAGAAGGACCTCAAGGGTTCGCTCAAGACCGGCGCGGACACCGCCGCCGCGGCTGCGGTCGGCAAGCTGATCGCCGAGCGCGCTTCGAAGGCCGGTGTCAAGGAAGTTGTCTTCGATCGCGGCCCGTACATCTATCATGGCCGCGTCAAGGCGCTGGCCGAAGCTGCCCGCGAAGGCGGGTTGAGCTTCTAATTCATGATCCCGAAAAGTTGCAGACTTTTCGGACAAGATCATGCAAAGGAAAAGTTCGCCGCTGATGACGCAAAGCGGCATCGGCAAACAGCAACCCGTGCTTCCGGAAAAGAACAAGGACTAGGATATGGCACAGGAACGTAGAGAAGGCGGCCGCGGCCGCGAGCGTGAACGCGAAGAGCGTGACGACGGCATGGTGGACAAGCTCGTCCACATCAACCGCGTCGCCAAGGTGGTGAAGGGCGGCCGTCGTTTCGGCTTTGCCGCTCTCGTCGTTGTCGGCGACCAGAAGGGCCGCGTCGGCTTCGGCCACGGCAAGGCGCGCGAAGTGCCGGAAGCGATCCGCAAGGCGACCGAATCGGCCAAGCGTGACATGATCTTCGTGCCGCTGCGTTCGGGCCGCACGCTGCATCACGACGTCGAGGGCCGCTGGGGCGCCGGACGCGTTCTCCTTCGCGCCGCCAAGCAGGGTACCGGCATCATCGCCGGTGGCCCGATGCGCGCCGTCTTCGAGACGCTCGGCATGCATGACGTGGTCGCCAAGTCGATGGGTTCGTCGAACCCCTACAACATGGTTCGCGCCACCTTCGACGCGCTGAAGAGCCAGATGCATCCGAAGGATGTGGCTGCCGCGCGCGGCATCAAGTACTCGACCCTTCAGGCCCGCCGCGGCACCGCCGTAGCGGCTGAAGAATAGTCGACGCTGACCAGGGATTTCGACCATGGCCAAGAAAGCTACCAAAACCATCACCGTCGAGCAGATCGGTTCGCCGATCCGCCGGCCGAAGGAGCAGCGCGCGACGCTGGTCGGCCTCGGCCTGAACAAGATGCACAAGCGGCGCACGCTGGAAGACACCCCATCCGTGCGCGGCATGATCGCCGCCGTCCAGCACCTCGTCCGCGTCGTGGACGAGGCCTGAACGGAAGCGCAGGAGAAGAATGATGAAACTCAACGATCTGCGTGACAAGGACGGCGCCACGCATTCCAGGAAGCGCCTCGGTCGCGGCATCGGCTCCGGCTCGGGCAAGACCGCCGGTCGCGGCGTCAAGGGCCAGAAGGCCCGTTCAGGCGTTGCCATCAACGGCTTCGAAGGCGGCCAGATGCCGCTCTATCGGCGCCTGCCGAAGCGCGGCTTCAACAACCTGTTCGGCAAGAGCTTCGCGGTCGTCTCGCTGGCCAAGATCCAGGCGGCGGTTGATGCCAAGAAGCTTGATGCCAAGGCGGCTGTGACGGCCGAGGCCCTGGTCGCCGCCGGTGTCATCCGCCGCGCCAAGGATGGCGTGCGCGTGCTGTCCGACGGCGAGCTCAAGGCCAAGCTCTCCTTCGACGTCGCCGGCGCCTCCAAGGCCGCGATCGAGAAGATCGAGAAGGCCGGCGGGTCGGTGAAGCTGCCGGAAGTGGCCGCCGCCGAGTAACGGCGATTTGAAGCGCGGCTGAACGGGATGACTTCGCTTTTTCCCTCGCACCGCGCTTTGATCAGATGGAATGGGCGGCCGCGTCAACGCGGCCGCTTGCATGTTCAAGGTCCGGAGCTTATCTCGTGAGCTTCGGTGACACGCGCCGCCTCAAGCTGTGGGCGTCGAGCGTGACACGGAAATCAATGAAGTAGAGCAGGATGTAGTCCGAAACCGCTCCACACTTTTCGGCATCATGCTCTAGCGGAGAATCAGGCATGGCTTCGGCTGCTGAACAACTAGCCTCCAATCTGAATTTCGCGGCCTTCGCCAAGGCCGAGGATCTCAAAAAGCGCATCTGGTTCACCATCGGCGCGCTGCTCGTCTACCGCCTCGGCACCTACATCCCGCTTCCCGGCATCAATCCCGACGCTTTCGCCCAGGCTTTCTCGTCGCAGAGCAAGGGCGTGCTGGGCATGTTCAACATGTTCGCCGGCGGTGCCGTGCAGCGCATGGCGATCTTCGCGCTGGGCATCATGCCCTACATCTCCGCCTCCATCATCATGCAGCTGATGACCTCGGTCATCCCGTCGCTGGAGGCGCTGAAAAAGGAAGGTGAGCAGGGCCGCAAGATTATCAACCAGTACACGCGCTACGGCACCGTGCTCCTGGCGCTGATCCAGGCCTACGGCATCTCGATCGGCCTCGAAGGCGGCAACGGCATCGTCAACGATCCCGGCATGTTCTTCCGCATCTCGACCGTCGTCACGCTGGTCGGCGGCACCATGTTCCTGATGTGGCTCGGCGAGCAGATCACGGCGCGCGGCATCGGCAACGGCATTTCGCTGATCATCTTCTCTGGCATCGTCGCCGGCCTGCCGCGGGCGATCTCCGGCACGCTGGAGCTCGGCCGCACCGGCGCACTGTCGACGGGCCTCATCCTCGCGATCATAGTGCTGGCCATCATCGTCATCGCGCTCATCGTCTTCTTCGAGCGCGCGCAGCGGCGGCTGCTCATCCAGTATCCGAAGCGCCAGGTCGGCAACCGCATGTTCCAGGGCGATACCTCGCATTTGCCGCTGAAGCTCAACACCTCGGGCGTCATCCCGCCGATCTTCGCATCCTCGCTGCTGCTTCTGCCGGCAACGGTCGCGGGCTTCTCGCAGGCGACCAACTTGCCGGCCTGGGCAAGCACGATCCTGGCCTCGCTCGGCCACGGCCAGCCGCTCTACATGATCTTCTATGCGGGCATGATTGTCTTCTTCGCCTTCTTCTACACGGCGATCGTCTTCAACCCGAAGGACACGGCCGACCAGCTCAAGAAGCATTCCGGCTTCATCCCGGGTTATCGGCCGGGCGAGCGCACGGCTGAGTATATCGACTATGTTCTGACGCGTATCACCGTCATCGGCGCCATCTATCTGGTGCTGGTCTGTCTGCTGCCTGAGTTCCTGATTTCAGCGACTGGCGTACCTTTCTACCTCGGTGGCACATCGCTTCTGATCGTGGTCAGTGTCACGCTCGACACGGTGGCGCAGATTCAGGGTCACCTGATCGCGCACCAGTATGAGGGCCTGATCAAGAAGTCGAAGTTGCGCGGGGGGAAGAGGAGCAGATGAGGCTGATATTGCTTGGGCCGCCAGGGGCGGGCAAGGGGACGCAAGCACAAAGACTGGTAGAACAACACGGTATCCCCCAGCTCTCGACGGGGGACATGCTGCGTGCCGCCGTCCAGGCCGGAACCGAGGTCGGCAAGCGCGCCAAGGCGGTGATGGATGCCGGCGAGCTGGTCTCTGACGCAATCGTGAACGCCATCGTCGCCGAGCGCATCGATCAGCCGGATTGCGCCAAGGGTTTCATCCTCGACGGCTATCCGCGCACGCTGGTCCAGGCGGACGCGGTCGAGGCCATGCTTGCCGAGCGCGGCATCGCGCTCGACACGGTCATCGAGCTTGTCGTCGACGACAAGGCGCTGGTCGGCCGAATCGTCAAGCGCGCGGAGGATGCCAAGGCCGCCGGCCAGCCGGTGCGTAAGGACGACAACCCGGCGGTGTTCGAGGAGCGCCTGCGCGAATACTACAAGAAGACCGCGCCGCTGACGGGCTACTATTATGCCAAAGGCAAGCTCAAGACCGTCGACGGCATGGCCAGTATCGATGCGGTGACCGCCGAGATCGATAAGGTGCTCGCGGCCGCGGCGAAATAGTTCGCGCCGACAATTAAAGATTGCGCTTGACTGAAGTGAGCCGTTGGGGTATGGCGGCCCATCTTCCTATTAGGCATGGACTTTGCTTGCCCTTGCGGGCAAGGCGTCCGCTTTGAACCAGGAAACTCCCGCAAGGGCCGGCCTCCACCGGACGCGGGGTAACTCGAACGCCGGCTCGTCCGGCCTACATGGAGAAAGAGAAGAACATGGCTCGTATAGCCGGCGTCAACATTCCGACCAACAAGCGCGTCGTCATAGCGCTTCAGTACATTCACGGCATCGGCAAGAAGTTTGCCCAGGAGATCGTCGACAAGGTCGGCATCCCGGCGGACCGCCGCGTCAACCAGTTGACTGACGCGGAAGTGCTGCAGATCCGCGAGACGATCGACCGCGACTACCAGGTCGAAGGCGACCTGCGCCGCGAAGTCTCGATGAACATCAAGCGGCTCATGGACCTCGGCTGCTACCGCGGCCTGCGTCACCGCCGCTCGCTGCCGGTCCGCGGCCAGCGCACGCACACCAATGCGCGCACCCGCAAGGGCCCGGCCAAGGCAATCGCCGGCAAGAAGAAGTAATTGGGGGAGTAAGGGAGTAGGGCAGTAAGGCAATAGGGATCGCGTTTTCCCTACTCCCTTACCGCCTTGATCCCCTACTGCCTCTCCAAGGTGGAGCCGCTGGCATTACGGCGGTGTAGAGATCAACTGAAAGGACTATCATGGCCAAGGAAGCCGCTCGTGTTCGCCGTCGCGAACGCAAGAACATCTCGTCGGGCGTTGCCCACGTCAATTCGACCTTCAACAATACCATGATCACCATCACCGATGCGCAGGGCAATTCGATCGCCTGGTCGTCGGCCGGTGCCCAGGGCTTCAAGGGTTCGCGCAAGTCGACCCCGTTCGCCGCCCAGATGGCTGCCGAGGACGTCGCCAAGAAGGCGCAGGAACACGGCATGCGCATGCTTGAGGTGGAGGTCTGCGGACCCGGCTCCGGCCGTGAATCGGCCCTTCGCGCGCTGCAGGCCGCCGGCTTTACCATCACCTCGATCCGCGACGTGACGCCGATCCCGCACAATGGCTGCCGTCCGCGCAAGAAGCGCCGCGTCTGATTTTTAAGCGCCGCGCGAACGCCACGGCGTTCCTCCGCGGTTTTCCGTGTCGCCCGCCACGATTGGATGGTGGCGGGGCAAAGGAAGGAAGACATTTATGATCCAGAAAAACTGGCAGGAACTGATCAAGCCGAACAAGATCGAGTTCTCGTCGAAGAAGAAGACGCTGACCACGCTGGTGGCCGAGCCGCTCGAACGCGGCTTTGGTCTGACGCTGGGCAACGCGCTGCGGCGCGTGCTTCTGTCTTCGCTGCGTGGCGCGGCCGTCACCGCCGTGCAGATCGACGGCGTACTGCATGAATTCTCGTCCATCGCCGGCGTGCGCGAGGACGTGACCGATATCGTGCTCAACATCAAGGAAATCGCCATCCGCATGGAAGGTGATGGTCCCAAGCGCATGGTCGTGCGCAAGCAGGGCCCGGGCGCCGTGCTCGCCGGCGACATACAGACCGTCGGCGACGTCGAGATCCTCAACCCCGACCACGTCATCTGCACGCTGGACGAGGGTGCCGAGATCCGCATGGAGTTCACCGTCGACACCGGCAAGGGCTATGTGCCGGCCGAGCGCAACCGCGCCGAGGACGCGCCGATCGGCCTGATCCCGGTCGATTCGCTCTACTCGCCGGTCAAGAAGGTCTCCTACAAGGTCGAGAACACCCGCGAAGGCCAGGTGCTCGACTATGACAAGCTGACCATGACCATCGAGACCAACGGCTCGATCTCGGGCGAGGACGCGGTCGCTTTCGCCGCCCGCATCCTGCAGGATCAGCTCGCGCTGTTCGTCAACTTCGACGAGCCGCAGAAGGAAGTCGCGACCGAAGCCGTCACCGAGCTCGCCTTCAACCCGGCGCTGCTCAAGAAGGTGGACGAGCTCGAGCTTTCGGTGCGTTCGGCCAACTGCCTGAAGAACGACAACATCGTCTATATCGGCGACTTGATCCAGAAGACCGAAGCCGAGATGCTGCGCACCCCGAACTTCGGCCGCAAGTCGCTGAACGAGATCAAGGAAGTGCTGGCGGCCATGGGCCTCCACCTCGGCATGGAAGTGCCGGATTGGCCGCCGGAAAACATCGAAGACCTCGCCAAGCGTTACGAAGACCAATATTGAGCATGAATTCCAAGGGTCGGCGGCGTAAGCCACTCGATCCGACGGTCATGCGGAAAACCATCAGAGGCCGTGGCCTCTTGAACAACTGAAGAAGGAAAAGAGCCATGCGCCACGGTTTCAAAGGCCGTCGCTTCGCCCGCAGCGTAAGCCACCGCAAGTCGATGTTCGCCAACCTCGCCGTGTCTCTGATCGAGCACGAGCAGATCGTCACCACCCTGCCGAAGGCGAAGGACCTGCGTCCGATCGTCGAGAAGCTCGTCACGCTCGGCAAGCGCGGCGACCTGCACGCTCGTCGTCAGGTCATCGCCCAGATCGGCAACGAGCCGGTCGTCAAGCGCCTGTTCGACACGATCGCGCCGCGTTACGCGCAGCGCAACGGTGGCTATCTGCGCATCATGAAGGCTGGCTTCCGCAAGGGCGACAATGCCGCCTTGGCGGTTATCGAATTCGTTGATCGCGACACCTCGGCCAAGGGAGCCGCCGATCGGGCCCGCCTTGAGGCGGAAGGCACCAACGAGGAAGCCGCGGCCGCCTGAGGCCTGCATTTTCATCAATGACTTCAAGGGGCCTTCGGGCCCCTTTCTGCATTTGGGACGGTTTGAGCCGAGCGAGCGGAATTTCACGTCCGGGCTCAAGCTTTTGCGCGACAAGTGTCGCATTTGTGTGCATTAGCCTTTCATTCTGCACAATCGTCGGGACAATGGCCCCCGATCTGGAGGTATTCGAAGATGCACCTCAAACGACTGGTTCTTGTTGCTGCGCTTGCCGTCTTTGCTGCGGCACCGGCCGCAAGACAGGCTTTTGCCGACAACGCCGCCAAGCCGGCCGACCCGGGCCTCTCCGACGTGCTGACTGATCTTTTGCATGGCGTTGAAGGTGAGAACGGCACGGCCAGCCCGGAAAAGCGCGTGCCGTTCGGCCGCGAGCAGGTGCAGCTCTCCTTCGCCCCGCTGGTCAAGCAGACAGCTCCTGCCGTGGTCAACGTCTATGCCTCGCAGACCGCCAAGGTGACGTCGCCTTTCGAGGGAGATCCCTTCTTCGAGGAGTTCTTCGGTCGCGCCCAGCCGCGCGCGCAATCGTCGCTGGGATCGGGCGTGTTGGTCGATCCGAGCGGCGTCATCGTGACCAATTTCCATGTCATCAAGGACGCCGACGAGGTGAAGGTCGCGACAGCGGACGGGCGCGAGTTTACCTCCAAGGTCATGCTCAAGGACGAGACACTCGATCTCGCGGTGCTCAAGATCTCGGCCGACAAGCCGTTCCCGGTGGTTGCCATCGGCGATTCCGACGCGCTGGAGGTCGGTGACCTTGTGCTGGCCATCGGCAATCCGTTCGGCGTCGGCCAGACCACCACCAGTGGCATCGTTTCCGCGCTCGCTCGCAGCCACATCGGCGTTTCGGATTCCGGCTACTTCATCCAGACCGACGCCGCCATCAATCCCGGCAATTCGGGCGGCGCGCTGATCAACATGGGCGGCCAACTGGTCGGCATCAACACGGCGATCTACAGCCGCAGCGGCGGCTCGATCGGTATCGGCTTCGCCATCCCCTCGAACATGGTGCGCGCCTTTGCCGATGCCGCCAAGGCTGGTCTCGACTTTTTCGAGCGGCCATATATCGGCGCCGAGTTCGAAATGGTGACGCCGCAGATTGCGGAATCGCTCGGCATGGAGAAGCCGACCGGCGCGCTGGTCTCATCGGTCGAAGGTTCCGGCCCCGCCGGCAAGGCCGGCCTGAAGCCCGGCGACGTCATCCTGTCGCTCAACAACACCCCGGTCGAAAGCATCGAGGCGCTCGACTATCGCATGGCGACGCTATCGATCGGCACCAAGGCGACCTTCGTCGTACTGAGCAAGGGCCAGCAGGCGACATTGGAAATCCCCCTGGAACGCGCGCCGGAGGGCGCCAAGCCCAGCGAGGTGACCTTGCGCGGCCGCAGTCCCTTTGCCGGCGCCAAGGTCGCCGAGCTGTCGCCCAGGCTTGCCCAGCGGCTTGGCCTTCGCACCGATCTCAAGGGCGTCACCGTCATCGATATCAGCCGCGATTCGCCGGCCGCCGATTTCGGCTTCCAGCCCGGCGATATCGTACGCGAGGTGAACGGCACCAGCATCGACACCGCGGCGACGCTGGCACAGGTTGCCCAGCAGGACACGCGCTGGTGGCGCTTTACCGTCGAGCGCGGCGGGCAGATACTGCGCCAGGTGTTGCGCTATTGAGGCGGTCTGCCCATTTAAGGCATGATCCCGAACCGAAAGGTTCACCTGAAAAGATCATGCTCTCAAAAGAGTGGGATCGCGTTTCAACCAAAAGACTTATATGGCCGATCTGTTCAGTTCCGATGAGCCGGAGAAAGCGCCGCCCGGACGGCCGCTGGCCGATCGGCTGCGCCCCAAAAATCTCGGCGAGGTCGTCGGCCAGGAGCATCTGACCGGCCCCGACGGCGCGCTGACCCGGCTGATCGATTCCGGTTCGCTCGGCTCCATGATCTTCTGGGGTCCGCCCGGCACCGGCAAGACGACGGTGGCCCGGCTGCTGGCCGGCGAGACCAATCTCGCCTTCGAGCAGATCTCGGCGGTATTTTCCGGCGTCGCGGACCTCAAGAAGGTCTTCGAGGCGGCGAAGCTCAGGCGCGCCAACGGCCGCCAGACGCTGCTCTTCGTCGACGAGATCCATCGCTTCAACCGTGCCCAGCAGGACGGGTTTTTGCCGGTAATGGAAGACGGCACCGTGGTGCTGGTCGGCGCAACCACGGAGAACCCGTCATTCGAGCTCAATGCGGCGCTTCTGTCGCGAGCGCGCGTGCTGGTGTTCCGTTCGCTGGGCGAGGAAAGCCTCGCCAAGCTTCTGGCGCGGGCGGAAGAAACCGAGGGCAGGGCGCTGCCGCTCGACGACGAGGCCCGCGCGATGCTGATCCGCATGGCGGACGGCGACGGCCGCGCCTCTCTGACGCTGGCTGAGGAAGTCTGGCGCGCCGCCAAGATAGGCGAGGTCTTCGGTCCGGAAGGCCTGCAGCGCGTCATCCAGCGCCGTGCGCCGATCTACGACAAGGGCCAGGACGGCCATTACAACCTGATCTCGGCGCTGCACAAATCGGTGCGCGGCTCCGATCCTGATGCGGCGCTCTACTATCTTGCCCGCATGTTCGACGCCGGCGAGGATCCGCTCTACCTCGGGCGGCGTTTGGTGCGCATGGCCGTGGAGGATATCGGGCTCGCCGATCCTCAAGCGCTTGTCGTCGCCAACGCGGCCAAGGACGCCTATGACTATCTAGGCTCGCCCGAGGGCGAACTCGCCTTCGCCCAAGCCACCGTCTATCTCGCCACCGCGCCGAAATCGAACGCTGTCTACACAGCCTTCAAGGCTGCGACCGCGGCAGCCAAGGAGTTCGGCTCGCTGCTGCCGCCCAAGCACATCCTCAATGCGCCGACCAAGCTGATGAAGCAGGAGGATTATGGCGCCGGCTATCGCTACGACCACGACGAGCCCGACGCGTTTTCAGGCCAGGACTATTTTCCCGAGAAAATGGGCCGGCACACTTTCTACGATCCGCCGGAGCGCGGTTTCGAGCGCGATATCCGCAAGCGGCTGGAATATTGGGCGAAGCTGCGCAGCGAACGGAACAACTGAGGTGCGTGGCCCCGTGGTCGGCATGCTAGCAGCCTGTCGGCTGAGCATTGAGGTGGAGTTGTAACTCCAATATTTCTGTTGGCCGATTGACGGGTTCGCGCGACGGCATTGTGCCGGGAAACAAAAAATCCTATCAAGACGCACGGCTGACGGGGGTCGCCGTGATTTTGTCGCATGGAACAGGATCGCGCCTCCCGCGCGAATGGCAATGAAAAAGAAAACCGTCAAGTCGCTCCGCAAGGCCGCCATCGCGGTCGTGGTTCTCGCGCTCGCTCTCTACTTCATCCCGACCCTGACCGCGATCTGGGTCGTCTGCGGCCTGATCGACGTCCTGCGTAACGATCAGAAGAACTGGAAGCTTTTCGACCGCTACTTTCTCGGCAACGGCCTGTTCACCTGGCTGCTGTCGCCGTTCAACCTGATCGTCGACCTGCTCTGCTATCGCAACCCCGGCGTATGGAAGCCCGAGCAGTTCCCTGAGGACTATCAGCGCGAGATCAACGAGGTCCTGGGCGTATTCAAGGCCCGCAAGGACGAGATCATCGCCGACATCGACGCCAATTTCGGCGCCGGCCGGCGCGGCATGTATGTCTACCAGTGGTATGGCAAGCACAAAATCGACAACGTTCCCGAATTCAACAAGGACTACAAATACATCAAGACCATCGCCGTATCCGTTTTCAGCAAGCGCGAATCCACGTCGTGGCATTTCGGTCCGCTTCGGCTCAGCCTGCGCATCCTCTACAATCTGATCCCGGTGCAGGCGGAGATCTTCGTGCAGTGCGGCAGCAGGAAGAACTACTGGTACGACAACCCTTTGTTCATCTTTGACGACACGCTGTTCCACCGCTCGGTCAACGAATATGACGGCCGCCGCTACTGCGTCTTCGTCGACATCATCCGGCCGTCTCCGTTCCCGAAACTGATCGCGGGCCTTCTCGCCATCGTCTCGGTCAGCGTTGAGCGCATCAATTCTATCTTCTACAAGAACTGGAAGATGATCGGGTCGTCCAAACCGAAGGCCGCCGCCAACTGATCCCGGTGACTCTTCAATTTCCTGGCTCGGCCTGCGCGGCCGAGCCTCCGATGCCTACTCTTAAACCAACGTCCTATAGCGCCGATCGGCTGCAACCGTTACAACTCCTCCATCGGATATATCCACTAGGATATAACGACGGGCGGAAGGAGGTCCGCTCGCTGGGAGGATAGGTTTGAGCGGGCGGCAAGCAGCCGGTCATGCGGATTTCGTCCAGGCTTCGATCGCCAGAAGCGATGCGGCCCGTTCGGCGTTGGTCGCCTCTTGGCGGCGCTCCCTTCAATTGCATCATCTCGATCCGGCTGAGCGCAAGGCACCCAGACGACTGACCGAAGCCGAATTGCGCCAAGCCCGTCAACGCATGGAGCGAATGATCCGCGCGGCCGAGGGAAGCCTCAACCGGCTCTATCAGGCGGTCGGCGGTGTCGGCTGCTGCGTGATGCTGGCCGACCGCGACGGCATCCCTATCGAGCGCCGGGGCGCGGTCGCCGACGACGAGACCTTCGACGAATGGGGTCTGTGGACCGGCACGGTCTGGAGCGAAGACAGTGAAGGCACCAACGGCATCGGCACCTGTCTTGCCGATCAGCGGCCGCTGACCATCCATCGCGACCAGCATTTCTTTTCGCGCAACACGCTCATGAGCTGCACCACGGCTCCCGTCTTTGACCATGAAGGCAACCTGGCAGCCGCGCTCGACGTATCGTCCTGCCGCTCTGACCTCACGGAAGGCTTCGTCCAGCTTATCTCGGTCGCGGTAGGTGACGCCTCGCGCCGGATCGAGGCGGAGAGTTTCCGTATGGTCTATTCCAATGCCCGCATCCTGCTTGCACCGGTCGCCGAGCGTAGCGCCGGCGCGCTGATCGCCGTCGACGCCGACGACCTTGTGATCGGCGCGACACGCTCGGCTCGGCTTGCTCTTGGCATAACCTCGGAAGGCTTGGCCAGGGGCTTGCTCGCAGCCGACATCCTTGGGGATCCGGCCAGGGCCCGGGAGGATCTCGACGATGCCGAGCGCAGCGTGCTGCAGCGCGCGATGGCGCGCACCGGCGGCAATGTCTCGGCGGCGGCGCAGAGCCTCGGCATCTCGCGCGCGACGCTGCATCGCAAGCTCGCGCGTTTCAGCATCCGCCGGCCGCATTGATTTACGCAACCTGACCTGTCGCAGTTCTGCGACACTCGCCGGCCGCGATCCGTTTGCCTGGGGATGACAGGCTGAAGAGCATCCGCAAGTGTTTCCGGCGACGCGCCACATTCCGTGACGCCGTTTTGCTGGGAGGCAGACAATGAACAAGGTTGAGTTCGCACGCGCGGCCAAGGTTCCCTTCGCCAAGCGCTATGACAACTTCATCGGTGGCCGCTGGGTCGCCCCGCATGCCGGAAAATACTTTGACAACATCTCGCCGGTGACCGGCCGGCCGCTTTGCGAGATCGCAAGGTCCGACGCACAGGACGTCGAAGCCGCGCTCGACGCCGCGCACAAGGCGAAGGATGCCTGGGGCAAGACCAGCCCGGCGGCGCGCGCCTTGGTCCTCAATCGCATTGCAGACCGCATGGAAGACAATCTCGACCTTTTGGCGCTGGCCGAGACATGGGACAACGGTAAGCCGATCCGCGAGACGACGGCGGCGGACCTGCCTCTGGCCATCGACCACTTCCGCTATTTCGCCGGCGTCCTACGCAGCCAGGAGGGCAGCCTTTCCGAGATCGACCATGACACGGTCGCCTATCATTTCCATGAGCCGCTGGGTGTCGTGGGCCAGATCATCCCTTGGAACTTCCCGTTGCTGATGGCCTGCTGGAAGCTGGCGCCCGCGCTCGCCGCCGGCAATTGCGTGGTGCTGAAGCCGGCCGAGCAGACGCCCGCCACCATCATGCTATGGGCCGACCTTATCGGCGACCTTTTGCCGGAAGGCGTGCTCAACATCGTCAACGGCTTCGGCCTCGAGGCGGGCAAGCCGCTGGCATCGTCCAACCGCATCGCCAAGATCGCCTTCACCGGCGAGACGACGACCGGCCGCCTGATCATGCAGTATGCCTCGCAGAACCTCATCCCGGTGACGCTGGAACTCGGCGGCAAGTCGCCCAACATCTTCTTCCAGGACGTCGTCGGCGAGGATGACGACTTCTTCGACAAGGCGATCGAGGGATTCGTCATGTTCGCGCTCAACCAGGGCGAGGTCTGCACGTGCCCGAGCCGCGCGCTGGTGCATGAGAAGATCTACGACAAGTTCATGGAGCGGGCGCTGAAGCGCGTCGAGGCGATCGTGCAGGGCGATCCGCTCGATCCGGCCACCATGATCGGCGCGCAGGCATCGAGCGAGCAGTTGGAAAAGATCCTCTCCTATTTCGACATCGGTCGCCAGGAGGGAGCCCAGGTGCTGACCGGCGGCGAGCAGAACCACCTGCCGGGCGACCTCGCCGGCGGGTACTACGTGAAGCCGACGGTCTTCAAGGGTCACAACAAGATGCGCATCTTCCAGGAAGAGATCTTCGGGCCGGTGGTGTCGGTAACGACCTTCAAGGACGATGACGAGGCGCTGTCGATTGCCAACGATACGCTGTACGGCCTCGGCGCAGGCATCTGGAGCCGCGACGCGAACCGCTGCTACCGCTTCGGCCGCGCCATCCAGGCAGGTCGCGTTTGGACTAACTGTTATCACGCCTATCCGGCGCATGCGGCCTTCGGCGGCTATAAGCAGTCCGGCATCGGCCGCGAGACGCACAAGATGATGCTCGACCACTACCAGCAGACCAAGAATATGCTGGTCAGCTACAGCCCGAAGAAGCTCGGCTTCTTCTGATCCTCCCAGGGCGAAGGGGAAGGGAGGGCGCCGCGGACGGTGCTCTCCCTTCAACATAGGAGGATTGCCATGGACAGGACTTCATTGGGCAAAGTCACAGCCACGGCGGAGGCCGAGGCGCTGCTGGCCGAGATCATCGCCGACCACGGGCCGGTGCTCATTCACCAGTCCGGCGGCTGCTGCGACGGATCCTCGCCGATGTGCTATGCGCGTGGTGAGTTCATGATCGGCGACAGTGACGTGAAGCTCGGCGAGATCGGCGTTACGCCGGTCTATATCAGCGCCTCGCAATATGAGGCGTGGAAGCACACCGACCTTATCATCGACGTGGTGAAGGGCAGGGGCGGCATGTTCTCCCTCGACAATGGCCGCGAGAAGAGGTTTCTCACCCGCTCGACGATCTGCGCCGTCCCGACGCCATCTTCCGGCAACTGAGCGAATAGTCTGGACGGCACGCAGCGCCGCGATTGGGGTAATCGTCGCGCTTTGTTGGGTCTTTGGCTCGCAACCTGATCGCCTTAGTGCTATGGCCCCGCTTTCAAACGGAAAAGCGTATCCATGGCAGGTGTTGAACAGATCACGGTGGAGGCCGGCGAGGCGGGCATGCGGCTCGACCGCTGGTTCAAGGTCCATTATCCGGGCCTCGGCTTCGGCCACCTGCAAAAGCTCCTGCGTTCGGGCCAGATCCGCGTCGACGGCGGACGGGTGAAGGCCGACACACGCGTCGAGCCCGGCCAGTCCGTCCGCGTTCCGCCGCTCGACGTCGACAAGAAGGGCGAGGGCTCCCTCACCGGCCACTCGATCCGCAACCAGGGCGATGCCGACGTGCTCGCCAAGATGCTTCTGCACGAGGACCCGAAGGTCTTCGTCTTCAACAAGCCGGCCGGCCTGGCGGTGCAGGGCGGCTCAGGAGTCACCCGCAATGTCGACGACATGCTGGAGGCCTGGCGCAACCAGAAGGGTGAGAAGCCGCGCCTGGTCCACCGTCTCGATCGCGACACCTCCGGCGTTCTGGTCGTCGCCCGAACCCGCCTGGCCGCGATGAAGCTTTCCGAAGCGTTCCGGGCGCGCGAGACCAAGAAGACCTACTGGGCGCTGGTCAAGGGCGTGCCGCCGAAGCGCGAGGACAAGATCTCGACCTGGCTGGTCAAGGAGGCGACGCCGGACGGCGATCGGGTGCGTGTCGCCAAGCATGGCGAGAAGGGCGCCGACCATGCCGTTTCCTACTATCGCGTCGTCGAGCAGGCGGCGCAGTCGCTGTCCTGGCTGGAGATGGAGCCCTATACCGGCCGCACGCATCAGCTGCGCGTTCACGCCGCTCATATCGGCTGCCCGATCATCGGCGACCCGAAATATTTCGAGGCCGATACCAACTGGGAATTCCCGGGCGGCATCCAGAATCGATTGCATCTCCATGCCCGCCGCATCGTCATCCCGCATCCGGACCAGGGCCTCATCGATGTGACGGCGCCGATGCCGCCGCATATGCGCCAGAGCTGGAACCTGCTCGGCTTCGACGAACAGAGCGCGGAGGACTAGATTGACCGTTGCGCCCGCACTGGATCGCCGTGACGCGGTCGACATGGCGGCAGCGGCCATCATGGTCGGGCTGACCTTCTCGTGGGGACTGAACTACGTCGCCGCCAAGATCTCCTACGCAGGTTACGACCCCGTCTTCGTCTCGATCGCACGTTCGCTCATCGGGGGAGCCTGCGTGCTTGGCTGGTGCCGGTTGCGCGGCATCAAGCTGTTCGAAGCGGATGGAACGCTGGGCGCCGGCATCGCTGTCGGCGTGCTTTTCGGCGTCGAGTTCCTGTGTCTCTATATCGGCCTCGAATACACGACCGTCGCCCGCAACACGCTGCTCGTCAACACCATGCCGTTCTGGGTGCTGATCGGCGGTCATTTCCTGCTCGGCGAGCACATCAACGCGCGCAAGTTCGGTGGGCTTGTTCTGGCCTTCTGCGGCCTGGTGGCCGTGTTCTCGGACGGCATTGTCGCCGGCACCGACACGACCCTTCTGGGCGATCTGCTCAGCCTGGGGTCCGGCGTCCTGTGGGCAGCGACCAGCATCGTCATCAAGCGCTCGAAACTGGTCGCGACCAGCGCCGAGAAACTGCTGCTCTACCAACTGGCCGGCGCCGCTATCGTGGGTGTCCTGGTGATGCCCTTGGCCGGCCCGCCCGTTCGCGCGATCGCAGCCTTGCCGACGCTGGCGCTGCTCTTCCAGTCTTTCTATATCGTCGCCTTCACCTATGTATTGTGGTTCTGGTTGCTGCGGCGCTACCCCGCGTCCGGTCTGTCGAGCTTCGCCTTCCTGTCGCCGGTGTTCGGCGTCTTGTGCGGCGCGGTGGTCCTTGGTGAAGCGCCGACCACCAGGATATTCCTGGCTCTGGCCCTGATTGCCGCCGGTCTCATCGTCGTCAACCGGCCGGCGCGCAGGCAGCCAACAGTTTAGGGAGTTCGGCATGCGCGACATCCTCGAAGACCTCGAATCCGGAAAACTGCTTTCCGATCCCGATCCCGTGCGCCGCGCCCAGATCCAGATGAAGACGCCGCTGCCGAAGCGTTTCTACAAGGCGGTTTCGGTCGTCCCGGTGGAAAACGGTTTTGCCGTTCATCTCGACGGACGGCCGGTGCGCACGCCGGGCAAGGCGGCGATGGTGCTGCCGACCGAAAAGGCCGCAGCACTTGTGGCTGGCGAATTCAGCGCGCAGGGGGAGGTCATCGACCCCGTGACGATGCCGGTCATGCGCCTCGTCAACACCGCCATTGACGGCGTCGCCTCCGACCCGCAGGCGGTACTGGAAGATGTGCTGCGCTTCGCCTCGTCCGATCTGCTTTGCTATCGCGCCGACGGTCCGCAAGGTCTGGTCGATCGTCAGAACAGGCTGTGGGATCCGGTGCTGGACTGGGCACGCGGCAGCCTCGGCGCGCGCTTCAACCTTGCCGAAGGCGTCATCCATGTCGAGCAGCCGCGCGAAGCCATAGCCGTCCTCGGCGCGCATCTCGGCCAGCGCTCCGAGCCGATGCGGCTGGCCGCGATCCATGTCATGACGGCGCTGACCGGTTCGGCGCTGCTGGCCTTGGCCGTGGATTACGGCGAGTTGGACGCCGAGGAAGCTTGGCTTGCGGCCCATGTCGATGAGGATTGGCAGACCGAACACTGGGGCCAGGACGCGGAGGCTGTCGCCCGCCGGTCGGCTCGCAAACGCGACATGATGGCGGCGGTCAGCCTGCTCGAGGCACTGCAAGGCTAAAAGCAATTCCGTCTGGAATTGCCTAAACAAACAAATCTGGAGTGGACCGGCGACCGGCCGGGTGTTGAGCCACTCCAGGCGCACGCCGCTTTCGCAGTGCACCTAATACCAAAGTCATAATCCCATTGTCGCGGTGCCTTTCGCTCGCTGTTTCTGTCATTTTTTCCTTCGTTGGTTGCGTTTTGAGTCCGCGTTCGGAGGAACGCGGATGGTGGCGCGCAGCCATCGAGGACAGACGGGATCTCACGGGAGGATATTCAAATGGCAATGGCTTCGACCGCCGGCGGGACCAGCCGCGGCATGACGCGGGAGGAGAAGAAAGTCATCTTCGCCTCATCGCTCGGCACCGTTTTCGAATGGTATGATTTCTATCTCTACGGTTCGCTGGCCGCCTTCATCGGCTCGACCTTCTTCAGCCCGGCGATCCCGGAGGCGACGCGCAACATCTTCGCACTGCTGGCCTTCGCCGCAGGCTTCCTGGTGCGCCCGTTCGGCGCTCTCGTGTTCGGCCGCATCGGCGATCTCGTCGGCCGCAAATACACCTTCCTCGTCACCATGACGATCATGGGCCTGTCGACCTTCCTGGTCGGCCTGCTGCCCGGTTATGCGAGCTGGGGCATCGCGGCTCCGGTGATCCTGATCGGGCTACGCATGCTGCAGGGCCTGGCGCTCGGCGGCGAGTATGGCGGCGCCGCGACCTATGTCGCCGAGCATGCGCCCGACGATCGCCGTGGTTACTACACGTCATGGATCCAGACGACGGCGACGCTCGGCCTGTTCCTGTCGCTCATCGTCATCCTGATCGTGCAGGCCTCGCTCAGCAAGGAAACCTATGCCAGCTGGGGCTGGCGCATTCCCTTCATCGTTTCCTTCCTGCTGCTCGCCGTTTCGGTCTGGATCCGGCTGTCGCTGTCGGAGTCGCCGACCTTCCAGCGTATGAAGGACGAGGGGAAGGGCTCCAAGGCGCCGCTGACGGAGGCCTTCGGCCAGTGGAAAAACGCCAAGATCGCCCTTCTTGCGCTGCTCGGCCTCACCGCCGGCCAGGCCGTGATCTGGTACAATGGCCAGTTCTACGCCCTGTTCTTCCTCACCAACGTGCTGAAGGTTGACGCGCAGTCGGTCAACATCATGATCGCCATCGCGCTTGCCATCGGCTCGATCTTCTTCGTTGTGTTCGGCTGGCTGTCCGACAAGATCGGCCGCAAGCCAATCATTATGGCCGGCCTTGCGCTCGGCATCGTCTGTACCTTCCCGCTGTTCAAGGCGTTGACCTCGGCCGCCAACCCGGCTCTGGCCACCGCCCAGCAGAACACCCGCGCGACGGTGACGGCGGCTCCTGGCGACTGCAGGTTCCAGTTCAACCCGGTCGGCACGGCGAAGTTCACGACATCCTGCGATATCGCGACCTCGTTCCTGACCAAGAACTCGGTGCCATACGACGTCGTCACCACGGCCGCGCCTGGAACCGCGGCCACGGTCAAGATCGGCAACGAGACGGTGGAGTCTTATGACGCCGTTGCCGCCGGCGATCAGGCCAAGGCCAAGGAGGGAGTCTTCCAGAAGGCGGTGAACATGGCGCTGAAGGACGGCGGCTATCCGCTGAAGCGCGCCGCGATCAAGGTGCCCGACCAGAAGCTCGATGCCTTCATCGCGGCCAATCCCGAGCTGAAGCTCGATGCGGCCACGATCCGTGGTGGCGAGAAGGCCTCGGTTCCGGCCGAACAGGCGATCGCCGACAAGCTGCTGACCAAGGACGAGGCGGCCGGTGCGACGGAAGTCACGGTCTACAACGTACCGGGCGGCGGCGCGTTCGCCATGTTCGCCGATCCGGCAGCCATCAACTGGCCGATGACGATCGGCATCCTGTTCATCCTGGTGCTGTTCGTGACCATGGTCTATGGGCCGATCGCCGCGATCCTGGTCGAGATGTTCCCGACCCGCATCCGCTATACCGGCATGTCGTTGCCTTACCATATCGGCAACGGCTGGTTCGGCGGCCTGCTGCCCGCGACCGTGTTCGCGCTCAGCGCCTACAAGGGCGATATCTACTATGGTCTCTGGTACCCGGTGATCATCGCGGCGATGTCGCTGATCATCGGCATGATCTTCGTCAGGGATACGCTCGGCACCGACTTGCACGCCAAGGACTGACCTCGGTCATCTGCTCAAAAAGAAGGCCCGGCGCGAGCGATCGTGCCGGGCTATTTCGTTCATAAAACTAAGGGACGATCAGCTCTTGCGCTGATTTTCTTCCTCGACGGCTGCTTCATGATACCAGCCATCAAAGTCGGCATGCTCGCCGCGAAGCGTCGCAAGCTCTGCCGCGAATTTCGCCTTTGCGCCTAAATTTGAGGCAGACTTACGTCCTGCCAGTGGGAACATCAGGATTTTGGCCGACGGACGCGGTTGCATGACCTGCATTGGCGACCTCCTTGCTTGTCTAGAGACTTGCCGATTCAACTTAGCAAGCAAGATAGGTTCTGCGATTCGTTTAGGCAATATGCCTACAAAAAGATCATTACTTGCCAATTGTTTGTGCAGAAATATCGATTGAGCGATCCGAGCGCATTATTGAGGCGGCCGAGCAAAATCCACGTGTTGCCACGACCATTTTGCCGCACCTGCCGACGGCGGAATGGCATACGAATTGCTTTTTAACCATCGGCAGGCCGGCAAGCCCGGCCATGCGTTGACGCCGCTTGCGGCGTCCTAGCAACGAGAGGCACTGGAATGACCAAATACAAGCTCGAGTATATCTGGCTCGACGGATACGTCCCGACCCCCAGCCTGCGCGGCAAGACCCAGATCAAGGAGTTTGCCGAGTTCCCGACGCTGGAGCAACTGCCGCTGTGGGGTTTCGATGGCTCGTCCACCAATCAGGCCGAGGGCCACAGCTCCGACTGCGTGCTGAAGCCCGTCGCCGTCTACCCGGATCCGGCCCGCACCAATGGCGTGCTGGTCATGTGCGAAGTCATGATGCCCGATGGCGTGACCCCGCATGTCTCGAACAAGCGCGCCACCATCCTAGACGACGAGGGCGCCTGGTTCGGCTTCGAGCAGGAGTATTTCTTCTATAAGGACGGCCGTCCGCTCGGCTTCCCCGAGAGCGGCTACCCGGCGCCGCAGGGCCCGTACTACACCGGTGTCGGCTACAAGAATGTCGGCGATGTCGCGCGCCAGATCGTCGAGGAGCATCTCGACCTCTGCCTGGCCGCCGGCATCAACCATGAAGGCATCAACGCCGAAGTGGCGAAGGGCCAATGGGAATTCCAGATCTTCGGCAAGGGCTCCAAGAAGGCCGCCGACCAGATGTGGATGGCGCGCTACCTTCTGCTTCGCCTGACCGAGAAATACGGCATCGACATCGAGTTCCACTGCAAGCCGCTCGGCGACACGGACTGGAACGGCTCGGGCATGCACTGCAACTTCTCGACCGCTTACATGCGTGAAGTCGGCGGCAAAGCCTATTTCGAGGCGTTGATGGCCCAGTTCGACAAGAACCTGATGGATCACATCGCCGTCTACGGCCCGGACAATGACAAGCGCCTGACCGGCAAGCACGAGACCGCCCCGTGGAATAAATTCTCCTACGGTGTCGCCGACCGCGGCGCTTCGATCCGCGTGCCGCATTCCTTCGTCAAGAACGACTACAAGGGCTATCTGGAAGACCGCCGCCCGAATTCGCAGGGCGACCCCTACCAGATCGCCTCGCAGGTCCTGAAAACGATCTCGGAGGTTCCGACCGCCGCTGTTTCGGCTGCCGCCTGATTATCCAAGCGCGGGCCTCGCGCCTGCGCCCCATAAGTTTCAATTTCGCAAGCCCCGGCGTTCTTCGCCGGGGCTTTTTGCGTGGCAGGCACCGGCGGGAATGTTTCGCCCGCCGCCATCAGCCGGCAGCAACGCTACGCGATTGAGCCATGACGGCTACTTCTGCAGCGGCGGACCGCCGCGCGCTGCATGGTTCCGATGGGTTTGCGGGAAGGCGACAGCCCGCCGATGGGCTTGCCCATACGAAAACCCCGGCGAAACGCCGGGGTCCGTCTTTGTCGCCGATGCTGATAAGTTCGGTGGTCAGACCGAATAGTACATGTCGTACTCGACCGGATGCGGGGTCATTTCGAAGCGCATCACCTCGGCCATCTTGAGCTCGATGTAAGCATCGATCTGATCGTCGTCGAAGACGCCGCCGGCCTTCAGGAAGCCGCGATCCTTGTCGAGGTTCTGCAGCGCCTCGCGCAGCGAGCCGCAGACGGTCGGGATCTTCTTCAACTCCTTCGGCGGCAGGTCGTAGAGATCCTTGTCCATCGGCTGTCCCGGATGGATCTTGTTCTTGATGCCGTCGAGGCCGGCCATCAGCATGGCGGCGAAGCCGAGATAGGGGTTCGCGCCCGGATCGGGAAAGCGGACCTCGACGCGCTTCGACTTCGGCGAGGAGCCGAACGGAATACGGCAGGAGGCCGAGCGGTTGCGCGCCGAGTAGGCGAGCAGCACTGGCGCTTCATAGCCCGGCACCAGACGCTTGTAGGAGTTGGTGAGCGGGTTGGTGAAAGCGTTGATCGCCTTGGCGTGCTTGATGATGCCGCCAATGTAATAGAGGCAGGTTTCCGAGAGGCCTGCATATTCGTTGCCGGCGAAAGTCGGCTTGCCGCCCTTCCAGATCGACTGATGCACATGCATGCCCGAGCCGTTGTCGCCGAACACCGGCTTTGGCATGAAGGTGGCCGTCTTGCCATAGGCATTGGCGACCTGGTGCACGACATACTTGTAGATCAACATCTTGTCGGCGTTGCGCACCAGCGTGTCGAACTTGATGCCGAGCTCGTGCTGGGCGGCTGCGACTTCGTGGTGGTGCTTCTCGACGCGCACGCCCATCTCGGCCAGCACGGTCAGCATTTCGGAGCGCATGTCCTGTGCGGAATCGATCGGCGGCACAGGGAAGTAGCCGCCCTTGATGCGCGGACGGTGGCCGAGATTGCCGGTCTCATAGTTGGTGTCGTCATTGGACGGCAGTTCGGTGGAGTCCAGGCGGAATCCGGTGTTGTAGGGGTCCGCCTTGTACTTGACGTCGTCGAACACGAAGAACTCGGCTTCGGGGCCGACATAAATGGTGTCGCCGATGCCTTCCGACTTCATGTAGGCTTCGGCCTTCTTCGCGGTGCCGCGCGGGTCGCGGTTGTAGGCCTCGCCCGAGATCGGATCGAGGATGTCGCACAGGATGACCATGGTCGACTGCGCGAAGAACGGATCCATGTGCACGGTGTCCGTGTCGGGCATCAGCACCATGTCGGACTCGTTGATTGCCTTCCAGCCGGCAATCGAGGAGCCGTCGAACATGACGCCATCGGCGAACATGTCTTCCTCGACCTCGACGACATCCATCGTCACATGCTGCAGCTTGCCGCGCGGATCGGTGAAGCGCAGGTCGACGAATTTCACGTCGTTGTCCTTGATCTGCTTCATGATGTCTTTGGCTGTCGTCATGTCATGTATCCCTGTGTGATGACGTGTTTTTGATGATGACGTTGCGGAAGGATGGGGGGCGTCAGATGGCGTCGATACCGGTTTCGCCGGTACGGATGCGCACGACTTCCTCTATGTTGGAAACGAAGATTTTTCCATCGCCGATCCGGCCCGTTTGCGCCGCTTTCCGGATGGCCTCGATGGCGCCTTCGACGGCTTCGTCGCCCAGCACCACCTCGATCTTCACCTTGGGGAGGAAGTCGACGACATATTCGGCGCCGCGATAAAGCTCGGTATGCCCCTTCTGACGGCCGAAACCCTTGGCCTCCGTCACGGTGATGCCTTGCAGTCCGGCCTCTTGAAGCGCTTCCTTCACTTCGTCCAGCTTGAATGGCTTGATGATCGCTTCGATCTTTTTCATGTATAAAATGGCCTCCACTGCCAAGAAGACGGGTTGTGTACCCCGCTTGCGCCTCCATCTAGCACGAACCGTGCCAATCCAAGGGAGCGGAGGCGGCACAGGGCGTTTTCGATTCCGCATCGCGCCCGGATGCAAATTCGCGTCATCCGCTGCGTCGGATGCGGCATGGACGCCCAAACCCTATACATCGCCCCTCCTCAGTCCTGCGCAAAAATTGGGCAGGAAGCGCAATTGGCAGGCAGACCCCTCTCGGATGCGACTACATTTGCAAATGATGCGCGGCCGCGGTGGTTTGCTTCGGACCGAAAACTGGACAATGCTTGATCGCACGGAGATCGGCAATCCCATGCGCAATGAACTTCTATCGACGGCCGAGATGGCTGAGGCGGACAGACTGGCGATCGCGGGCGGACCGCTCGACGGTTACGGATTAATGCAGCGCGCCGGCGAAGCGGTCGCGGCCCTGGTGCTGGCGCGCCACCCCAGCGCGAAGAGGGTGCATGTGCTTTGCGGCCCCGGCAACAATGGCGGCGATGGGTATGTCGTGGCGCGGCTGTTGGCCGATGCGGGCGTCGATGTGTTTCTTTGGGCGTTGGGCGAACCCCGGGCTGGCACTGACGCCGCGCTCGCGGCAGCCGCCTGCACCCTGGAGCGGCGCCCGCTGTCGGCCCTCACGGCCGAAGCCGGGTCGCTGGTCGTCGACGCGCTCTTTGGCGCAGGCCTATCGAAGCCTCTCACCGGCGACGCCGAGGCCGCGGTCGACATCGTGACAGGGATGAACCTGCCGGTGGTCGCGATCGACCTTCCTTCGGGCGTTTCCGGCGATAGCGGCGAAGTGCTCGGCTCGGCATTTCACGCGGGGCTCACGGTGACCTTCGCGCGGAAGAAGCCCGGGCACCTGTTGCTGCCGGGGCGCCAGCGATGCGGCGAGATCGTGCTGGCCGACATCGGCATTGGCGACGAGATTATCGACAAGGTGGCGCCCCACGCTTTCGAGAACCGGCCCGGGCTTTGGATCGCGAGCTTTCCGGTGCCGGCGGTCGACGCGCACAAATACAAGCGCGGCCATACGAGCGTCTTTTCGGGCGGACCATCCGCGACCGGCGCGGCGCGCCTTTCGGCGCTGGCGGCCGCAAGAAGCGGGGCAGGGGCCGTCACCGTGCTCTCACCGGCAAACGCCATGCAGGTCAACGCGGCGCATCTGACCTCGATCATGCTGCGCAAGGTCGACGCGATCGAGGACGTGCATGACCTGATCGGCGATCGCCGGCCGTCCAGCTTTGTCCTCGGTCCCGGCTTCGGCATCGGCGACAAGGCGCGCGATTTCACGCTAGGCGTGCTGTCCAGGAAGCGAGGGGACGGTGGCGTTGAGGGCCTAGTGCTCGACGCCGACGGCATCACGTCTTTCCGCAATGCGGACGCGAGGCTGTTCGAGGCGGCCGGCAGACCGGATGCACCGGCGTTGATCATGACGCCGCATGAGGGTGAGTTCGGCAGGCTGTTCGCGGACATTGCGGGCAACAAGGCGTTGTCGAAGCTGGCCAAGGCGCGCGAAGCCGCCCAACGCGCCAACGCCGTGATCGTCTATAAGGGGGCCGACAGCGTCATCGCCGGGCCGGACGGCCGCGCCGCGATCAACGCCAATGGTGCCCCGTGGCTCGCCACGGCCGGTTCGGGCGACGTGCTGGCAGGCATCATTGCGGGCTTTCTTGCCCAAGGCATGCCGGCCTTCGAAGCGGCTTGCGCCGGGGTCTGGATCCATGCCGAAGCCGGCAGTCGCTTTGGCCCGGGCTTGATAGCCGAAGACCTGCCCCTGGCGATGGTGCCTGTTATCCGCGACCTGCTGGAGGGCAGTGCCCGATGATTCGGACGGGCTCATGATTCATTTTCCAGGTGCGGCGTCGGCCAAGGCTGCGAGAACTCGCTCCTCGCTGACACCGCGTGTATCAAGCACCCAGCTCGGCGTCGAAATCGGAGGTTCGAGATAACGCACCTGATCGTTTACAGGTCCTGTCTCATAAGACCGATTTGATCCGAAGATAAGCACGCATGGTCTGCCCAGCGCTGCGGCCGCATGGCAGAGGCCGCCATCGACGCCGAGGAAGACAGTCGAGGCGGCGATCTGGCACATGGCGTCCGTCAGCTGCGGTGTCGACGTGAAATCCACCGCCTCCGGAAGCGCTGCCCGGATCTGCGCGGCGGCCTCGCGTTCTCGTGGGCCGCCGATGAGCCAAACCGACCAGCCGCGCCGGGCGTGATCTCTCGCTACCGAAATGAAACGCTCCGCCGGCCATGAGCGGAAGTTGGAGAAAGCGGACGTATAGAGCGCCAGCGCCGGTCGCGCGGGATCGATCCCGTGTCGGGCGCGCCAATCGGAAAGCGCTTCGGCCGAAATAGCCATTTGTGGAGCCGGCAACTGCATGCCGTCGACTGGCTTTTCACCCAGCATCGCGATGGCGCAGACCTGTTCGTACAATCTGGTCTTGCGCGGACCGAACGCCACGAAGCTCTTCAGCCAGCCGGCGGGCAGGCGGTTGATGATGCCGAACTGAAATTCCCGTGGATAGCCGATGCGTTCCGGTATGCCGGCCAGCCATGGCACGAGCGCGGCCTTGGTGCTGCTGGTGAGCATATAGGCCGCCTGGTAGTTCTCCTTGCGGATTTCGCGCGCCAGACCTGCCCGTTGTTTCAGCCCGGGCTTCCAATGCTTCTCGACAATCCATGTCTTGCGGATATGCGGCATCAGCCGCGCCAGCGGCGCGGCAAGCGGCGAAGTGGCGACGTCGATCGGATGCCCGGGAAACTTCCCGGCCAGAATCTGAATTGCCGAATGGCAACGGATGAAGTCTCCGATCGCCGGCAAGCAGAAGACGAGGATGGGACGCAACGGGCGCTACCTTTAGATCCGGAACAATCGCCACCAATGGCTAACATGACGGTGATTTGTCACGGAAGCGCTTCGCCATCAAGGACGCGCGCATAGAGTTCCAGATAGGCCTTGGCCGTCTTCTCGATAGGGAACCTGTCGGCGGCCGACTGGCGGCATCGTTGCGCCGACAGGCCTCCTATCTCAGCAAGACCGTGCCCGAACTCCTCGTCGGTTTGGAAGAAGCGCCCGGTATCGGCATCGACGGTTTCCACGAGCGCGCCGCGTGGCGTGGTGAGCACGGGAGTGCCGCACAACATCGCCTCGACCTGCGCCATGCCGAAGGGCTCTTCCCACGAGATCGGATTCAGAAATGCCTTCGATTCACCCAGCAGGCGCAGCTTGTCCTGGCCATCGACCATGCCGTGAAAGCGGTAGCGGGCGGAAAGGCTCTTGAAGAACACGCCCTCGCGGCGCGTCTTGCTGCGGCCGAGCAGCTTCCAGCGCGAACCGCCGGCGATATCGAGGACGAAGTCGAATTTCTTGGCGAGATCCACCGCGCGGTTCAGCCCCTTTCCGGCGCGCGCAATCGCCGCCATGAAGAAGAGATGATCGTTCTTCGTCGGCGTCAGCCGGTAAGCGTCAACGGGAAACCCGTTGTAGACGAAGGTCTTGCGGCCATGCAGTTCGGCATGACGGGCGCTGAGGAAGTTCCAGTTGGGCTGCGGCCGCGGATAGTCCGGAAGGTGGCCGTGCTCGGTGTTGAGCGTAGGGAAGGGGACCTCGATTTTCCAGGCGTGGAGATTGACGATCTGGGTGTCGAGGGGAATCGCCGCGCGGCACTCGGCATCACTGACCGCATGCCTGACCTCGCACATCGGATGCGACGATCCCGGCGCGGCGATCAGGACGACATGGTGCCCTAGCTTGACCAGTTCGGTGACCAGCCACTCGACCTGGCGCTGCGTTCCGCCATACCCCTTGGCCGGAATAAGGCTCTGAGCTGCAAGGGTTATGCGCATTTCTTGTCGGCGCGGCTTCTCACAACGGGATGTTGTCGTGCTTCTTCCAGGGGTTCTGCATGTCCTTGTTGCGCAGCATGCGCAACGCGCGCGCAACGCGGCGCCGGGTCGAGTGCGGCATTATCACCTCATCGACATATCCGCGCTCGGCGGCGACGAAGGGCGACAGGAAGCGATCCTCGTAAGTTTTTGTGTGAGCGGCAATTTTCTCCGGATCGCCGATGTCTTTGCGGTAGATGATCTCGACCGCGCCCCTGGCGCCCATCACCGCGATCTGCGCCGTCGGCCAGGCATAATTCATGTCGCCGCGCAAATGCTTCGACGCCATCACGTCATAGGCGCCGCCATAGGCCTTGCGGGTGATGACGGTGATCTTCGGCACGGTCGCCTCGGCATAGGCGAAGAGGAGCTTGGCGCCATGCTTGATCAATCCGCCATATTCCTGCGCGGTGCCCGGCAGGAAGCCCGGCACGTCGACGAAGGTGACAATCGGAATCGAAAAACTGTCGCAGAACCGCACGAAGCGCGCCGCCTTGCGGCTGGCATCGGAATCGAGCACGCCAGCCAGCACCATCGGCTGGTTGGCGACGAAGCCGACCGTGCGGCCCTCGACGCGGCCGAAGCCAGTGACGATGTTCCTGGCAAAGCTCTGCTGGATCTCGAAGAAGTCGCCTTCGTCGGCGACCTTCAGGATCAGTTCCTTGATGTCATAAGGCTTGTTTGCGTTGTCGGGGATCAGCCGGTCGAGCGACAGGTCGTGGTCCGTCACCGACTGGTAGCACTCGATCTCGGGAATCTCCGCCGTGTTCGACGCCGGCAGCAGATCGACCAGCCGGCGCATCTGCAAGAGCGCCTCGACATCGTTGTCATAGGCGCCGTCGGCGATCGAGGATTTGGTGGTATGCACGGAAGCGCCGCCGAGGCTTTCGGCAGTCACGGTCTCGTTGGTCACCGTTTTCACAACGTCCGGTCCGGTGACGAACATGTAGGAGGTGTCGCGCACCATGAAAATGAAGTCGGTCATGGCTGGCGAGTAGACATCGCCGCCGGCGCAAGGGCCCATGATCAGCGATATCTGCGGGATGACGCCGGATGCCAGCACGTTGCGCTGGAAGATCTCGGCGTAGCCACCGAGCGCCGCCACGCCCTCCTGGATGCGCGCGCCGCCGGCATCGTAGAGGCCGATGATCGGCGCGCGGTTGCGCAGCGCCATCTCCTGCACCTTGATCACCTTTTCGGCATGCGCCTCCGACAGCGATCCGCCGAACACTGTGAAATCCTTGGCGAAGATATAGATCGGCCTTCCGTTGACCGTGCCCCAGCCGGTGACGACACCGTCGCCGGCGATCTTGGTCTTCTCCATGCCGAAATCGGTCGACCGGTGCTCGACATACATGTCGAACTCCTCGAACGAGCCCTCGTCGAGGAACACCTCGATGCGCTCGCGGGCGGTGAGCTTGCCCTTGTTGTGCTGGGCCTCGATGCGGTCCTTGCCGCCGCCCATGCGGGCAATATCGCGGCGACGCTCGAGTTCCTTCAGCACGTCTTTCATCGCTGGTCCCCAAAACGGATAAGTGATTTGTGGTAATGGGGAGGGCAGAGGAGCGCAAGCGCCGTTGTTTTGCTGCATTGCAGCATGCCCCCTTGCATTTCGGGCCGGACTCGGCCATATGCGGGACATAGGCGCTTGGGCCGGTATGTCCGGCTTTCTCCACGAATGAGACTGGTTGCGTCTGTTTTCCCTCTTTCAAGTCGACCCAGGTCGATAGGCAAGACGGCGAAAAAGCCCCGGGGCATGAAGTCCGCGGGCACGACAGCGCAGCCGCGCGGACGTTTCCCGTCCGCCGCCTTGTCGTTTCCTGATGATTGTTTCGACGGCAGGTTGCGCCCTGCCGCCATTGACGTTTGCGGCGATTGCGCCGCTTGAAAGAAGATAAATTTGACCAACGAAAACACTCTCCCCGGCAACGATGCAGGGGAACTCTCCGGTTTCGCGACCCTTGGCATTGGCGGCGCGCTGCTGAAGGCCACGCTTGCCGCGGGCTTCACCGAGCCGAAGCCTATCCAGGTGCAGGCGATCCCGCCGCAGCTCGAAGGCCGCGACATTTTCGGTATCGCCCAGACCGGCTCGGGCAAGACGGCTGCCTTCGCGCTGCCGATCCTGTCGAAGATCATCGGCCTCGGCACCAAGCGCCGGCCGAAGACGGCGCGCGCGCTGATCCTGGCGCCGACGCGCGAGCTCGCCGTGCAGAT
This sequence comes from Mesorhizobium sp., assembly GCA_004020875.1. Lineage (GTDB taxonomy): Bacteria > Pseudomonadota > Alphaproteobacteria > Rhizobiales > Rhizobiaceae > Mesorhizobium. The sequence continues at coordinate 23,502 of SAPZ01000031.1, read as the reverse complement.
CGAGGACACCATCAAGCTGCTCGCCAAGGGCGCGCATGTCTCGACCGCGCTGGTGCTCGGCGGCGTCTCGCGCTTCAGCCAGGTTAAGAAGATCGCGCCCGGCGTCGATATCCTGATCGCCACGCCTGGACGGTTGACCGACCTGGTGCGTGAAGGCGACCTTATCCTTGCCGACACCAAATGGCTCGTCCTCGACGAGGGCGACCGCATGCTCGACATGGGTTTCATCAACGACGTCAAGCGCATCGCCAAGGCAACCGCGCCGGACCGCCAGACGGCGCTGTTCTCGGCCACCATGCCCGACGAGATCGCCGAGCTTGCCAAGGGCCTCCTGAAGAATCCGGTCCGCGTCGAGGTCTCGCCGCAGAGCACGACCGCCGCCGAGATCGTGCAGAGCGTGGTGTTTGCCCGCACAAGACAGAAACGCCAGGTGCTGTCCAAGATGCTGGCCGACGAGGCGATGCGCACGGTGATCGTGTTTTCGCGCACCAAGCATGGCGCCGATCGTGTCACCAAGGACCTTGTGCGCGACGGTTTTGAAGCCGCCGTCATCCACGGCAACAAGTCGCAGAACGCCCGTCAGAAGGCGCTCAACGATTTCCGCGACGGCTCGGTCCGCATCCTGGTGGCGACCGATATCGCGGCGCGCGGCATCGACGTGCCGGGCATCAGCCATGTCGTGAATTTCGACCTGCCGGACGAAGCGGAAAGCTATGTCCACCGCATCGGCCGGACCGGTCGCAACGGCAGGGACGGCATCGCGATCACGCTTTGCGATCCTTCGGAGAATGCCAAGCTGCGGCAGGTCGAGCGGATCATCCGCATGAAGCTGCCGGTCATTGCCGACCATCTCGGCAGCCCGGATCCGCAGCGCGATCCCAGGGAAAAGACCGAGCGCCATTTCGAGCCGGCCAATGACCGCGAGCATCATGGCGGCCGCCGCGATGGCCGCCGCCCGGGCAATGGCGGTGGCAAGAAGCACGTCGCCGGCAAGCCCAATGGCGGGCGCGCTCCCAGGCCGGAGGGCGAGCGCCAGGCTGCCGCCCAGCCGAACGGCGAGCGCAAGCCCGGCAGTTTCAAGCGCTTCAAGGGCAACAACAAGCGCCGCTTCGGCGGCAAGCGTCCGGCAAACCGGGCTGCTTGAACCCATCAAATCTGATCGAGGAACGGCCGGAGCGAATGCTCCGGCCGTTCCTCGTTTCACTAGCTCGATTGCTGCTGCATCAACGCCTTCACCCACACCACGATGCGCTGGGTGAGGAAGGCCGTAGTCTGCGGCGACAGCACATCGCCGGCAATGACGTGATTGTCCGGATCGCCGGTGTCGTCGACCGGCACCAGCTCGTGCGGACCGCCCCAGCGCCCGGCGATCTCGCGCGTACGGTCCGGCCGCACCACCTTGTCGGCATCCGAGAAGATGAACAGGGCAGGGATCTTCGCCTTCTCGACCGGCGCGGCATAGGCGAGCTCGGTGAGCGCGGCCATCGGCAGCACCGCTTTCATCGGGTATTTGGTGGTCCAGAATTTTTCGTGGAGCGCGTTGCGCGCGGAAAAACTGCGCTGCTTGCCGCCGACAAGCTCTGCGATCTGCCCGCCCCACGGCATCGTCAGCAACTCCGCGCCGGAGGCCTTGACGCCGAAATTTGGGGATATGAACGCGATTGCCACGACGCCGTCCGAAGCACCCGGCTGCGTCGCTGCCCATGCCGCCAGCGAGCCGCCGGTCGACGTCCCGATGACGATCACCTTGTCGCCGATTTCGCGGCCGATGGCCAAGGCCTCCTGATAGTCGTTGATCCACGCATTGACGCTGCCTTGCGCCATCGCCGCGCCGTCCTGGCCGTGGCCGGTCAGTCGCGTGTAGAAAAGGTTGGCATCCAGTTCATCCGCAATGTCGTCCGGCAAGGGGCGGACCTCGCCCTTCGAGGCGGAAAAGCCATGGATGTAGACGATGGCCAAAGGCGTCTTCGCGTGGACCATCGGGTTCGCCCAGATGATCTCCTTGTCGAGCCCGTCGCGTATGTTGGGCACGGCAGCCTCTTCCCGCGCCAGATAAGCCTGCGGATCGTCGCCGATCACCGACGGATTGAACCTGATTGTGGTATCTACCGGCACGCGCGGGCCAAGGAAGAAGACGGCGACCAGGATGACTGCAAGGCCAAGCACCGCCAGCACGATCCGCCGCCCCATTACAGTCTCCAAGCAATGATTCTCAACCTATGGCCGTACCTGCCGCCAGGCAATCGCCGTTTCGCCTGCTTATGTTGAGCCGGCTTATGTCGCCTCGTCGCGGGACGGGTCTTTTTTGCTGGACAGCCTGCGATCGAAATGCAGTGGCCGCCCCCACCAGCTGGTGGTCAGGCCGATGACGAAGCGGCCGGTGGGCCGCGGCAGCAGGCCGAGCAACTTCAGCGGCCAGCTTATGTGATACGGGAAGGTGACTTCGAAGCCGCCCTTCCTGATGCCGCGCGCCATGCGGCGCGATGCGCGATGCACAGGCATGAGACCCGGCATCGGCAGCTTGTTCTTTTCGGTCAAAGGCGTGTCGATGAACCCCGGATTGATGACCTGGATGCGGATGTTCATTTTGTCGAAGTCGTATTTCAGCGACTCCGCCAGGATGTTGATCGCGGCCTTGGTGCCGCCATAGGCCGCAGTGGTCGGCCAGCCGGAATAGGCGGTGACCGATCCGACAAGAACCACATGGCCGCGTCCACGCACCCGCATATGCTCAACCACAGGCACCACACCGTTGACGATGCCGAAATAGTTCACGGCGAAGGAGCGGTGGAAATCGCGCACCACCAGGTTCTCGCCGGGGGTGGCGATGTAGTTGCCGGCGTTGAAGACGGCAAGCACGATCGGGCCCATCTGCTCCTCGATCGCGGCGGCCGTGCGCGCCATGCCGTGCTCGTCGGTGACGTCGCAGGGAAAGGACCGCACATGTCCGGACATTTGCGCCGTTTCGACGATCAGCGTGTCGGCCGGATCGTCCGGCAGCGACGTCACCGCCACGGCGTAGCCTTGATTGGCGAGATCTTTGGCCAGCGCGCGACCAAGCCCGCTGCTGCCGCCCGTGATCCAGGCGACACCGTCTTTCGGATTGGCCCGGTAGAGTGTCATGGGGTGTCCTGCGGATGTTCCGCTTTGCTCTAGCGGCGGAGAAATCGGTTGAAAAGAGCGGTTTTGCACCTGGCACTGAAATGATCGCGGACATTGCACCATCCGGAATGCGACTGGACCAGGCAAAATCTTGCCTTGAAACCGCGGCGTCCGGTTTTTAGGGTCTCGCCGCACACATGAAGGAATCCCGCATGCCCCGTTCTGTGATCGAAGCGATCGGCAACACCCCGCTGATCCGGCTCAACAAAGCCTCGGAAGCGACAGGCTGCGAAATCCTCGGCAAGGCCGAGTTCATGAATCCCGGGCAATCGGTTAAGGATCGGGCCGGCCTGTTCATCATTCGCGACGCCGAACAGCGCGGACTGCTCAAGCCCGGCGGGCTTATCGTCGAAGGCACCGCCGGCAACACAGGCATCGGTTTAACGCTGGTCGCCAAGGCGCTCGGCTACCGCACCGTCATCGTCATCCCCGACACGCAGAGCCAGGAAAAGAAGGACACGATCAAGATACTGGGCGCCGAGCTCATCGAAGTGCCGGCCGTCCCTTACAAGAACCCGAACAATTACGTGAAGCTGTCGGGCCGCCTTGCCGAGCAACTGGCGCGCTCCGAGCCGAACGGTGCCATCTGGGCCAACCAGTTCGACAATGTCGCCAACCGCGAGGGTCATATCCGCACGACGGCCCAGGAGATCTGGGCTCAAACCGGCGGCAAGGTAGATGGCTTCGTTTCGGCCGTAGGCTCCGGCGGCACGCTCGCCGGTGTCGCGCTCGGGCTCAAGGATAAGAGCAAGGACGTCAAGATCGCGCTCGCCGATCCGATGGGCGCGGCGCTCTACAGTTTCTACACCACTGGAGAACTGAAATCCGATGGCAGCTCGATAACCGAAGGTATCGGCCAAGGTCGCATCACCGCCAATCTGGAAGGCTTCATGCCGGACTTCTCCTACCAGATTCCGGACGAGGAAGCGTTGCCGATCATTTTTGATCTGATCCAGGAAGAGGGGCTCTGCGTCGGCGGCTCGACTGGCATCAACATTGCCGGCGCCATCCGGCTGGCGCGCGAGCTCGGACCCGGCCATACGATCGTCACCGTGCTTTGCGACTACGGCACGCGCTACCAGTCCAAGCTCTTCAATCCGGAGTTCCTGCGCGGCAAGAATCTTCCGGTGCCGGGTTGGATGGAAGAGAAGGCCGACATTTCCGTGCCGTTCGAAAAGGTAATATGATGGCGCACAAGACCGAGGCGCTGTTTCGCGACGACGCCTATCAGAGGACGGCCGAGGCCGAGGTCGTGGCAATCAACGATCGGGGCGGCATCCTTCTCGACCGCACGATCTTTTATGCAACGTCAGGCGGCCAGCCGGGTGACACCGGGTTGTTCGAGCGGGCAGACGGCAGCCGCATCGCAATCGCTGCGACCATCACCGGCGAGACCAAGGACGAGATCATCCACGTGCCAGCGCCGGAGCAGCCGCTCCCCGCTGTCGGCGAAAGGCTGAAGCTCTCGATCGACTGGGAGCGGCGGCACCTTCTGATGCGCATGCACACTGCCTGCCACCTTCTGACGGTCGTTTGCCCGTTTCCGATCACCGGGGCGGCGGTCGCCGAGGACGACAGCCGTGTCGACTTCGATATCCCCGACGCCGGCTTCACCAAGGAAGAGGTGACGGTCCGGCTGATGGAGCTGGTGCGCGCCGACCATCCGATCTTCACCCGGTTGATCACCGACGACGAACTCGCCGCCAATCCCAGCCTCGTCAAATCGAAGAACGTCCGCCCGCCGGTCGGCACAGGAAAAATCCGCCTGGTCTGCATTGGCGACAACGGTTCGATCGACAGCCAGCCCTGCGGCGGCACGCACGTGAAGTCGACCGGCGAGGTCGGCGAGATCCATATCGGCAAGATCGAGAAGAAGGGCCGCGAGAACCGGCGCTTCCGCATCCGCTTCGGGCCAATACCGGCGAATTGACGCTCGAAGAGATGAAGCATGATGTCGCCCGGAAACCGCTTCACAGCTTTCGGCATCATGCTCTAAAGCGAGGCGGACCAGGGAGAACAAAATGGCGCAGGACAGTCCCTTCATCGTCGACGCCGACTGGCTGGAGACGCAGCTTGGCGTGCCCGGTCTCACCATCATCGACGCTTCCTGGTATCTGCCGGCGCAAAAGCGAGATGCCCGCGCCGAATACGATGCCGCGCACATTCCCGGTGCGCGCTTCCTCGACCAGGATGCGGTTTCAGATCCGGATTCAAAATTGCCGCACACCTTGGCCTCGCCGCAGCACTTTGCCCAGTATGTCGGCGCGATGGGGGTTACGGCTGACGACACAATCGTCGTCTATGACGGGCCTGGCCTATTCTCGGCGCCGCGCGCCTGGTGGATGTTCCGGGTCATGGGCGTTTTCCAGGTCTACATCCTGAACGGCGGCTTCGACCGCTGGAAGGCCGAGGGGCGGCCAGTGACTTCCGAACCGACCAAGATCGCGCCGAGCGTCTTCCATGCCGATTTCGACAAAGGTCGGGTTGTCGGCCTCGACGAGATGCGCAGGATCGTTGGCAACCAAGAGAGCCAGATCGCCGACGCGCGCTCGGCCGGCCGTTTCGCCGGAACCGATGCGGAGCCGCGCCCGGGCGTCCGATCGGGCCATATGCCGGGCGCGCACAATGTGCCGATCACGGCGCTTGCCGAGAATGGCGAACTGCTGCCCAAGGACCGCTTGCGCAAGGTGATGGAGGATGCCGGCATCGACCTGTCGAAGCCGGTTGTCACGTCTTGCGGCTCGGGCATCACGGCGGCGGCGATCACGCTGGCGCTAGAGACGCTCGGCCATACCGATAACCGGCTTTACGACGGTTCGTGGACGGAATGGGGCGGTCTCAGCGACACACCGGTGGTGACGGGGAAAGAATGATGGAAAACGGTGCGCCGCAAGCTATCGATGTCACGGTCACGTTCCTGGAGATGCACGCCGCACCAGCGGTCTCGCCTCCGATCCCCTATAATCGGCAGATCGCGCTGCTGAAGACCAAGGACATCCCGCTCCATTTCTACCGCTATTTGATAGATCGCGTCGGGCGCAAATGGCACTGGGTCAATGTGCTGAGGATGAGCGACGAGGAGCTTGCCGCCGGCCTGCACCGCGAGGACCGCGACGTCAGGGTGCTCTATCTCGACGGCGCTCCCGCCGGCTTCTTCGACCTCAAGCCGCATCTTCCGGAGGAAGTGGAGCTCGCCTATTTCGGCATGATGGAACATGCGCACGGCCAGGGCCTCGGCCGCTGGTTCCTCGGCGCCGCGATCTCGGCGGCCTGGGCATATGGGCCAAAGTTCGTGTCCGTTCAGACCTGCACGCTCGACCATCCGGCGGCTCTGCCGCTTTACCAGAAACTCGGCTTCACGCCCGTGGCGCAGAAGAAGGAAGTCGTGCACCCGCTGACCTTCGCCGAGCGTTCGGCCAGCGTCATGCGAGGCTAGAGCGGTTTTACGCACTTAACTTTTGTGGGGGCGCCGCGTCCCCGCGATATGGCTCTATTTCTGCTCGACCCTGGTGGGGCCGAGACCAACCTTCAACGTCGCCCGCTGGCTTCGGCCGGCGGGCTTTTTGGTTGGGCCAAGGGTGCGCTGAAGCTTCCGGCATTGATATACGTCAAGGTGGGCCCCGTGTGCTGTGCACATCCTGTAGCTCGGATCATCGGCGGAAACTGAGGTGCAGAGGCGTCATGCTTATTTACAAGAGGGCGAAAGAGACAGGGATATTCAGCTCTTCAGATGTCGCCCTGCTTGGCCGCGTATTCGACAAGCTGAAGAACGAACATCAGTCGCCGGAGCGCCGTGAGATGTTGGCATCTCGACTCTTAGCAAATTACTTGGCGGGCCTAAGGGACGAGGATGAGCTGCTCGCTGCTTCAAAGCTACCGCTCGGGCGCTAGATTTCCGGGTCTGCCTACTAGATGTTTATGAGCCGCGAAAAGGTGTCACTTTTCAGGGTATCCAATCCGCAACGAAGCATTGCACGACGGGCATTTGAAAGACGATATCGTCTTAAACCGAGTCCTTTCCGAACGATTTGATGTCCGCATTGGGGACACTCAAATGTGAGATATTTGTCGTTCGGTTCTTGAGGGATGGGCAACTACGCACCTTTGTACCGATGGGTGCCCGCCGGTTCGCTGGTCTCAGGGGCACCATTGAAACGGCGATGAAGGAACTATGCTCGCCGGCCGGTGTCTAATTGCCAGGAGAGCACAAGTTTCGCGGCTTGGACCTATGAGTTAGCTGCTTCGACCATGGTCCTAGAATGACACCGACTGGAGGACGAAGGGCGGGAATTATGGGGAACATAGAGCCAGTTCGCGCTTTGAACGATTACCTGCTTGCGCTTCGTTGCCTGTGGCGCACCCCAGGTTACTCCAGCAAAGCTATGCCCGTTGGCTTCGGCCGGCGGGCTTTTTGGTGCCGTTGACCGCGCGAAGGCGGCCCCGATTCGACGCCGGCTGTATGCGCGCCGCCTCGTCACGAATCGGGTGGGAGGCACTCTCGCCTATCCATAATTTCCGGACATCGAAATCGGAGATTTGACATGAGCATCCAGTTCAAAGCCTTGCCGACCGAAGCCGTGCGCGCCTTGCAGCGGGGAGGGCCCGATGCCTATGGCCTCACCGCGGAACACCGCATCTCCGACGGCGACGGCGTTCCATGCAGGCACTGCATGAGGAACGTCGCAGCCGGTGACGGCTACCTGATCGTGGCCTACAGGCCGTTCCCGCAATTGCAACCCTATGCCGAAACCGGCCCGATCTTCCTGCACGCCGAGGAATGCGAACGCGCCGCCGACGGGGACGCGCTGCCGGAAATGCTGGAAAGCAGCGACTATATCGTCAGGGGCTATGGCAAGGACGATCGCATCGTCTATGGAAGCGGTGCGGTCACGCCGACAGGCGATATTGCAGCCCGCGCGACAACACTGCTTGAGCGCGACGAGATCGCCTACATCCATGTCCGCTCGGCCCGGAACAATTGCTATCAATGCCGCATCGAGCGGGCGTGATCCCAAACCGGCCCGATCCCAAACCGTCATGACCCAAAAAGAAGCCCGCCGATGGTCGGGCGGGCCGTTGGAGGGTCTGACAGAAGCTGTCGGCAAAGTGCTATCCGGGCCGGAACTGGTCCCGGCAGACAGCTCGGGCCGCCAGTAACGGCATGTGTCTAGTCGTCATTGGCGCGGTGCGAATGTGAAGCATTTCACACAAGGTGCACAATGGCCCGGAAGATGGAAACCGGGTCTTTCAAGACTGTCGTATTCCCGTCGTACTCCTGCGCTAAAAAGCAATGGTTGATGATCAGTCGACCGCGGATGGACCGGCGGCAGATCGCAACATCGAGGAAGCGGGGCTTTTGCTCCGCTTTTTTGTTGCCCCGATTTCCCGTGGAACTGCCTAACTTGCGCGCAAGAAAAAGCCCGCCGGAATGGCCGGCGGGCGCGACAGGAGGAAGGGCCGGCCGGACGTCAGGCGGCAAGAACCGCCTTGGGCTCGACCATTTCGTAGCCGAGCGCTTCGGCGACGGCGCGGTTGGTGATCTTGCCCTTATGGACGTTGAGACCGTTGCGCAGGTGGTGGTCGTCGACCAGCGCCTTGAGACCCTTGTCGGCGAGCTGCAGGCCATAATGCAGCGTCGCGTTGTTGAGCGCGTGCGCCGAAGTGACCGGCACGGCGCCGGGCATGTTGGCGACGCAATAGTGGATCACGCCGTCGACTTCATAGGTCGGATCGGCATGCGTCGTGGCATGCGAGGTCTCGAAGCAGCCGCCCTGGTCGATCGCGACATCAACCAGCACCGAGCCCTTCTTCATGCCGGAAAGCATTTCGCGGGTGACGAGCTTGGGCGCAGCGGCGCCAGGAATCAGCACTGCGCCGATGACGACGTCGGCCGAGAAGCATTCCTCTTCCAGCGCCTCGACGGTCGAGTAGCGCGTATGAACGCGGCCGCCAAAGATGTCGTCGAGCTGGCGCAGACGCGGGATCGAGCGGTCGATGATGGTGACGTCAGCGCCGAGGCCGGCCGCCATCTTTGCTGCATGCAGGCCGACGACGCCGCCACCGAGCACGGTGACCTTGCCGGGCAGCACGCCGGGCACGCCGCCCAGCAGCACGCCGCGTCCGCCATTGGCCTTCTGCAGGGCCGTCGCGCCGGCCTGGATCGACAGGCGGCCGGCGACTTCCGACATCGGCGCGAGCAGCGGCAGGCCGCCGCGGTCGTCGGTCACGGTCTCATAGGCAATCGCTGTGACGCCCGAAGCGAGAAGGCCCTTGGTCTGCTCCGGATCGGGAGCGAGGTGCAGATAGGTGTAGAGGATTTGGCCGTCGCGCAGCTGCACCCACTCGTTGGGCTGCGGCTCCTTGACCTTGACGATCATGTCCGACTTGGCGAACACGTCGGCCGCCGTCTTGGCGATGGTGGCGCCGGCGGCGCGATAGGCGTTGTCGTCGGCGCCGATGCCAGCGCCCGCGCCCGTCTCAACCAGCACTTCGTGGCCATGCGCGACATATTCGCGGACCGAGCCAGGCGTCAGGCCGACGCGATATTCATGGTTCTTGATTTCCTTGGGGCAGCCGACACGCATCTTTCTTCTCCTGTCCGCGCCCGTTCAAAGGGCGCTCTCCCTGTCATTGGCGCATGCCGTCAGCTCCAGAACGCCGCGCGTTTTGGAAGCGACACGCAATAATCGCAGTCAACCACGAATCGTTCCGTATGTGTTTGCGAATGCACTTGCGGCAAGGGCTATTCTTCGATAATCGTTGCGCCAAATGACTAGAAATTCGCAGGAACCACGAAAAATGCCGCTCGACAGGATTGATATCGCCATTCTGGAGACTTTGCAGAAGGATGGCCGGATCCCCAACGCGGCGCTTGCCGAGAAGGTCGGGCTTTCCCAATCGGCCTGTTCGCGCCGGCTCGACAATCTCGAAAAATCCGGGACCATCCGCGGCTATCACGCCAGGCTGTCCAATTCCGCGCTCGGCCACCAGATGACGGCGATCGTGCACATATCGCTGTCGGGGCAATTCGAGAAGACGCTGTCGGATTTCGAGGCGGCGATCAAGCGCTGCCCGAACGTGCTCTCCTGCCATCTGATGTCGGGCGAATACGACTACATCCTGCGCATCGCGGCGAAAGATCTCGTCGACTATGAGCGCATCCACAAGGAGTGGCTGTCGGCCATGCCGCATGTGACGAAGATCAACTCGTCCTTCGCGCTGCGCGAGATCGTCGACCGCACGGCGGTCGGCTTGCGGCCGGAGATGGCCTAGGGTTCTGGATTCATAACCAGTAGGAGACAGGACCTGAGATATGACAGAAAGAACTACGCTCGCCGAGTCATTGCCGACAAGCTCCGTCATCCGCATCTCGCGCGCCAACTTCGACCCGACTCGGTTTGCCGAGGTTGATGCCGCCAGCAAGAAGACCGCGCAGTACATTATCCCAGCCGTCAGGCGGCTGCCGGGACTCCTCCACTTTTATTCGGGCGTCTCGCCGAAAGGCGAGATGGTCCAAGTTAGCGTCTGGGATACTGACGAGCATGCGGCGCAACTCAACACCCTGAAGGAGATGGTCGTCGACGGCCGCAGGGACATGGAAGCGGTCGGCGTCACTTTCACGCCGATTTTCCACTACCCGATCGATTGGACCTGGACCGTTTAGGCGGGATTCGCCTCCGTCACCACAGTCGACATCGGAATGTCGTGCGACTGCGGGTAGATGGTCGGAATGCGCTGCAGTTCGTAGCCGACGCCGATCACCAGCGGCCTGAACGGCATCGCCGCCAGCGTGCGGTCGTAGAAGCCGCCGCCATAGCCCAGCCGGTAGTTGCCGGGATCGATGCCGACGATCGGCGAAATCACGATGTCGGGCAGCACCGGATCGCCTTCGGCCGGAATCGGGATGTTCCAGACACCTTTTTCCAGCCGGTCGCCGGGTCTGTAGGCGCGAAACACCAGCGGCTGACCCTTCTCGATGACGACAGGCAGCGCAGTGCGGCCACCGCGCTCGTTGATCGAAGCCATCCAGCCGCGCAGATCCGGCTCGCCGCGAAACGGCCAATAGAGGCTGACCATCCGGCCGTCTATGTCGCCGATCAGCGCGTCGAGGCCATTGGCGATACGCGCCGACATCGCCGCCCGCGCATCGGCTGAGACGGCAAGGCGGGCGCTGATGAGCCGCTCGCGTTCGGCCTTGCGCCATCGCCTCACATCCGTCCAGTCGGAGAGCGGCTCCCGGTATTCCGGATCGAGTTCATGCATGAAGCAGGGCGGTGATGCGTATTGGGCCGGCCCTTCGTCGTCGCGATTATCAGCCATGATAGGTTCCTGTCGTGGTGTCTCACGCTATACCTGCGGCAGCACGCGCCACATATGCATTCACGACGCCGCGCGACGACTCTGGGGCATGCCTGCTGCCCGGCAAGACGTTGCTGCAGCGCACAAAAAAACCTACATGTCTGGGGTGGTTTTTCGCCGCGAGGTGGATCAAATGAGCGAACCCGAGCATCATGTCGTGGTCGTCGGCGCCGGGTTCGGCGGGCTAGAACTCACCCGCGCGCTGGCTGGCGCGGCGGTGCGCATCACCATGATCGACAAGCGCAATCACCACCTGTTCCAGCCGCTGCTTTACCAGGTGGCGACGACGTCGCTGGCGACCTCCGAGGTTGCCTGGCCGATCCGCCATCTCTTACGCAGGCGCAAGGACGTGACGACGCTTCTCGGCACTGTCACCGGCATCGACCGCGCAGGCAAGCGCGTGGTGCTCGAAGACGGCGGCTCGGTTCCCTTTGACACGCTGGTGCTCGCCACGGGCGCGCGCCACGCCTATTTCGGCCATGACGAATGGGAGCCCTTCGCGCCGGGCCTGAAGACAATCGAGGATGCCACCGCAATCCGGCGCCGCATCCTGCTCGCTTTCGAGCAGGCTGAGCGCGAAACCGATCCCGCCAGGCGCCAGGCATTGCTGACGCTGGTCATCGTCGGCGGCGGACCGACTGGCGTCGAGCTCGCCGGCACCATTGTCGAGCTGGCGCATGACACATTGCGCGGTGAATTCCGCAACATCGACACCCGCCAGGCGCGTGTCGTGCTGATCGAAGCCGGCGACCGCATCTTGGCCAATTTCGCGCCACAGCTTTCCGACTATGCCCGCAAGGCCCTGGAACGACTGGGCGTCACCGTCGAGCTCGGACGCCCCGTGACACAACTCGATGCCGAAGGCGTCGTCTTCGGCGACAAGCGCCTGCCGGCAAGGACGATCATCTGGGCGGCCGGCGTTGCCGCTTCGCCGGCGGCCGAATGGCTGGGGACCGCGGCCGACCGGGCGGGCAGGGTGATCGTCGAACCCGACCTTACCGTGCCGGGCAATCCCGACATTTTCGTCATCGGCGACACCGCGCATGTGCTGCGTCCGAATGGAAAGCCCGTGCCCGGGGTGGCGCCTTCCGCCAAGCAGGAGGGCAAGCATGTCGCCGCGACGATCAAGGCGCGCCTTGCCGGCGACACGGCGACACGGCCTTTCCAGTACCGGCATGCCGGGGACCTTGCGACGATCGGCAAACGCGCCGCGGCGATCGATTTCGGCTGGATCAAGCTCACCGGCTGGCTCGCCTGGTGGCTGTGGGGCATCGCGCACATCTATTTTCTGATCGACTTCCGCAACCGTCTCGCGGTTTCGCTTAGCTGGCTATGGATCTACCTGACCGGTCAGCGCAGCGCGCGGCTGATCACGCAGGGCGATGACGACAAAAGCTGATCGCCTCGCCGTTGCCTGCTTGATTGACGCGTCACCTTCTCGTGATCGAAAGGCTTCGAGGGCACATGGACTCGGAAGGTCTTCAGCGCCATGCTCAATGCGCTGGGGGCAGGGGTTGTCGCGTTGTCGAAGAGGAGACGAAAATGTCGCGACTGCCTGTCTTCCGTCCCGAATTCTCCCGTCGCGAATTCCTGGCCGGCATTGCTGCCGGCGGCGCGCTGATCATGCTGCATCCGTTCTCCGCCCACGCCGCGGCCAACCAGGCGCATCTCCGGATCATGGAGACCACCGACATCCATGTGAACCTGCTGCCTTACGATTACTACGCCGACAAAGCGAACGACACGATGGGCCTGTCGCGAACGGCCTCGCTGATCGACGCGGTGCGCAAGGAAGCCGTCAACTCGATGCTGATCGACAATGGCGATCTCCTGCAGGGGAGTCCGATGGGCGACTATGTCGCCTATGAGAGGGGCATGAAGGATGGCGACCTACATCCGGTCATGAAGGGCATGAACCTGCTCGGCTATGAATGCTCGACGCTCGGCAACCATGAATTCAACTACGGCCTTTCCTTCCTCGACAAGGTGCTGGCCGGCGCCAATTTCCCCTTCGTTTGCGCGAACCTGATCCGCGGCACCACGCTTGCCACCAGCCCGCGCGCCGACAAGCTCTATCTCAAGCCCTATGTAATCCTCGACAGGAAGATCAAGGACGGGTCGGGGGCTGAGCAGCCGATCAGGATCGGCGTCATCGGCTTCGTCCCGCCGCAGATCATGGTCTGGGATCTCAAGAACCTCGAAGGCAACGTCCAGACGCGCGACATCGTCGAGGCGGCAAAGGCCTGGGTGCCGCAGATCAGGGAAGAGGGCGCCGACATTATCATCGCGCTTTCGCATTCAGGCATCGATATCAGGCAGGGCGACAAGATGGAGAACGCTTCCTTCTTCGTCGCCGGCGTCGAGGGCATCGACGCAGTCTTCACCGGCCACCAGCATCTGGTCTTCCCCGGCAAGAAGGATTTCCAGGCGCTTCAAGGCGTCGACGCTGAGAACGGCACGCTGCAGGGCAAGCCGGCGGTCATGGGCGGCTTCTGGGGGTCGCATATGGGTCTGATCGATCTGCTTCTGGAGCGCGACGGCTCGAAATGGCAAGTCGTCTCGGCCACCTCCGAGGCGCGGCCGATCTATGAGCGCGTCGACAACAAGAACAAGGCGAAGGTCGGCGACGACAAGCGCATCGTCGCAGCGCTCGAGCAGGACCATCAGGCGACCCTCGCCTATGTCCGCCGCCCCGTCGGCAAGACATCGGCGCCGCTCTATTCCTATTTCGCGCTGGTGGCCGACGATCCGTCCGTGCAGATCGTCAACCAGGCGCAGAGCTGGTATCTCAAGGATATCTTGAAGAGCACCAAGTGGAAGGACGTGCCGCTCCTGTCGGCGGCGGCGCCCTTCAAGGCCGGCGGCCGCAACGGCGCCGACTACTATACCGACGTTCCCGCGGGCAATATCGCCATCAAGAACGTCGCCGATCTCTATCTCTACCCGAACACGGTGCGCGCCGTCGAAATCACCGGCGCCGAGGTGAAGGAATGGCTGGAGATGTCGGCCGGCGTCTTCAACCATATCGAGCCGGGCAAGGCGGACCAGCCCCTGATCAACGCCGATTTCCCATCCTACAACTTCGACGTCATCGACGGCGTCACCTACAGGATCGACCTGTCGCAGCCGCCGAAATACGATGCCAAGGGCGGCGTCGCGAATGCCGGCTCCACCCGTATCGTCGATTTGAAATTCGACGGCAGGCCGATTGATCCGGCAGCGAAATTCGTCGTCGCCACCAACAACTATCGTGCCGGCGGCGGCGGCAATTTCCCCGGCATCAATGCCTCCAGGATCATCTACGAGGCGCCGGACACCAACCGCGACGTGATCGTGCGCTATGTCGTCAGCGAGGGCACGATCAATCCATCCGCCGACGACAACTGGTCGTTCGCGCCGATGCCCGGCGCCAGCGTCGTCTTCGAGACGGGACCGAGGGCCAAGGATTTCATCGCCGAGGTTAAGTCCTTGAAGATCGAGCCGGC
This sequence comes from Mesorhizobium sp., assembly GCA_004020875.1. Taxonomy (GTDB): domain Bacteria; phylum Pseudomonadota; class Alphaproteobacteria; order Rhizobiales; family Rhizobiaceae; genus Mesorhizobium. Next base: position 8,497 of record SAPZ01000031.1, on the reverse strand, counting down.
CGGCAGCGGCGAGGCAGGGTTCGCCAGATATCGCATCACGCTTTGACGCTGTGCCACCTCGCGCGACCGTCTGGGTGGGCTGGTCACGGCGCTGTTGTCGAGTGCTTAGTGACCGGCGCGTAGCAAGCGGCACGGCGCAAAAAGCCGTGAACTCGAAGGACCGCCGCCGCTCCGCACTGGTTCCAGCCGTCCACATGCGCTAGTTTTAGCCATGCGTTATGTAATCGTCATCGCAGCCATTGCCTTCTTCCTGATCTGGGATGGCCTCTACAATCACGGTCACTATCTCGACGTGACCGTGCGGGAAATGTCGCGCATCGTGCGCCAAGTTACCGGATAAAGCCTTGCCGGTTGCATATCGCGGGCGCGACATCATTTCCGGTTGACGCTCACGCGTCGCTTCCACAAATACACCGCTGAACCGACGACCATGGAGGCTGGCTTGATCCGGCACATCGTTTTCTTCAGCGTGCGGCGCAAGGAAGATGTCGAGGCTGTGCGCTCGGGCCTGCTGGCGCTGAGTAAAATTCCGCATTCGAAGCATTTCGAAGTAACGCTCAACACCAAGGTCGATCTGTTCTCCAACGCGATCGACGTGGTCGTCTATGCCGAGTTCGAGGACGACGCGGCGCTTGCCGCTTACAAGGCGCATCCGATTTATGCCGATACGACCAGCAAGGTGAAGCCGCTGCGCGAACTGCGCTATTCGGCCGATGTCGTGGCCGCGGCCTGAACCGGCGAAGCGTGCACTCTCGGCCCGGCGCCCTTGAACCGGGGGTCGGAATAGGGCAAACCGCGCCGGTATGATCAAAAAATCAGCTCATCCGCTCGACCACCTCGTGCTGCCGACAGGGAGCCTCGATGCCGTCCGGGCGCGCCTGACGTCGCTCGGCTTTGTCGTCGCGCCCACGGGCATCCACCCGTTCGGCACGGAGAATGCCTGCGTCTTTTTCGTCGACGGCACCTATCTGGAGCCGCTGGCGGTCGGTAATGAACAGACGGCGGACCTCGCCATAAGCGAAGGCAATGTCTTCGTCGCGCGGGACCGCCTCTACCGCCAAGCCCTTGGCGATGAAGGTTTTTCCGCGGTCGTCTTCGGAACGGCCGATGCCGATGCCGATCATGCGCGCTATGTCGAGGCCGGTCTTTCGGCCGGCGAGATGCTGAGCTTCTCGCGCGCCTTTACCGACGCAAACGGCAAAAGCGACATGGCTTCCTTCAAGCTGGCATTCGTATCCGACAAGGAGGCCGACGAGGCCTTCCTCTTCGCCTGCCAGCGCATCAACGCGCCCAAGATTGATCGCACGGCGCTGCAGGCGCACGCCAATGGCGTGACGGGTATTCTCGAAATCATCGCCGTCAGCGACAGGCCCGTGGCGCAGATCGGATTGATCGCGACCGCCGCCGAAGCTGACGCCGGCGATGGCGATGCCGTGCGGCTGCCGAATGCAGTCCTCAGCGTTCTTTCGTCCGAACGCTATGGCTCGCGCTTTGGCCTGACAGTCGCGCCATCGCCGAACCTGCGCTTCACGGCCATTGTCTTCTCGATCCGCGACAAGGCTGCCGCCAGGCACCTGTTTGCAGACAACGCAGTCCGACACAACATGAGCGGCAATGATATCGTCGTTCCGCCGGCGCCCGGGCAGGGCGCCGCCTTCATCTTCCGGGAGACCCCATGAGCATTCCCCTGGCGCCCAATTCATCGGTAACGGTCGGCAAGGTCGTCTTCGCCAACAATGCGCCGCTGTCGCTGATCGCCGGCCCATGCCAGCTTGAATCGCGCCAGCATGCTTTCGACATGGCCGGCGCGCTGAAGGAACTGACGGACCGGCTGGGTATCGGCCTCGTCTACAAGACCAGCTACGACAAAGCCAACCGCACCTCGCTTTCGGCGACGCGCGGTGCGGGCCTCGACGCCGCGATGCCAATCTTCGACGATCTGCGCAAGGAATTTGAACTCCCGGTGCTGACCGACGTGCACACCGAGGAACAATGCGCTGTTGTCGCGCCCCATGTCGATGTCCTGCAGATCCCGGCCTTTCTGTCGCGGCAGACCGACATGCTGGTCGCCGCGGCCAGGACCGGCAAGGTCATCAATGTGAAGAAGGGCCAGTTCCTCGCGCCCTGGGACATGAAGAATGTCGTCGCTAAGATCACCGGCTCCGGCAATGCGAACGTGCTTGCCACCGAGCGCGGCGTCTCGTTCGGCTACAACACGCTGGTCTCGGACATGCGCGCCTTGCCGATCATGGCCGAGATCGGCGCTCCGGTGATCTTCGACGCGACCCATTCCGTGCAGCAGCCGGGCGGGCAGGGCGGCTCCTCCGGCGGCGAGCGGCGCTTCGTCGCAACGCTGGCGCGTGCGGCCGTTGCCGTCGGTGTGGCCGGTGTCTTCATCGAGACCCATCAGGACCCCGACAACTCGACATCCTCCGATGGTCCGAACATGGTCCCGTTGAAGGACATGCCGGCGCTGCTGGAAAAGCTGATGGCCTTCGATCGCATCGCCAAGGGGCACTAGTCTCGGACGGCAAGATTGCCGCATACGGCGTAACCTAATGGTCGCCTTATCCTCACCGACAGCAGAGCAAGGTCGTCGGGAACCTTAGCGCGCTCCTCTCATTGTCAATGCAGACATTTCAAACGAGAGGAGCACCATCATGACCACCCCGTCCGGGCATACAGAAGCCATCGCCGCCTCGCGCGTTATCGGCACATCGGTTTACAACACCGCAGGCGACAGCATCGGCAGCATTGAAGACGTCATGCTCGACAAGATGTCGAACGGCATCATGTTCGCAGTGATCGGTTTCGGCGGCTTTCTCGGCATGGGCGAGAAGTATCATGCCGTTCCATGGGCGACGCTCGACTATGACGAGAACAAAGGCGGCTATGTCGTGCCGTTCACCAAGGAGCAACTCCAAGCCGCGCCCGCCTATTCGATCGAGGAACTGACCGGCGCGGACGGCGAAGCCGCACGCGATGCGTCATTCCAGTATTATCACGTGAAGCCCTATTGGCATTGACCGCTTGATAGGTGCACTGAAAGCCAACCGCTCCCGGGCAAAACCCGGAGGCGGTTGGCTTTTTGAACTACTGCGCCGCTTGGAGCGTGGACAATTCCAGCGAACTCTGCTGCGGCTTCTGATCGCCGCATGACGTCAGGAATGCTGCCGCGATCAGGAACAAACTCACGATACCGCTCAACTGGGACATGGCGAAACTCCTCCTGTTTCGCCCCGCGCGAACGCGACCATAGATCAGAAGGCCACGCGATGCGCATGACTTATGATGACAAAAATTTGCGCTTCGTGAATCCGGCCCGCGGCAATAATTGCGGCGCCGCCGATTGCCTTTTGCGCCGCTTTGGCTAAGAGGAGCGCGACGCTTCAATCGATCAATCGGGGACATCGCAAATGACCGCCATCATCGACATTGTCGGGCGTGAAATCCTGGACAGCCGTGGCAATCCGACCGTCGAGGTGGACGTGGTGCTGGAGGACGGCTCGATGGGCCGCGCCGCGGTGCCATCCGGGGCATCCACCGGCGCGCATGAGGCGGTTGAACTGCGTGATGGCGGGCCACGCTATCTCGGCAAGGGCGTGCAGCGCGCCGTCGAAGCGGTGAACGGCGAGCTGTTCGAGGCGATCGGCGGCATGGAAGCCGAGAACCAGATCCATATCGACCAGACGATGATCGAGCTCGATGGCACGCCGAACAAGAGCCGCCTCGGCGCCAACGCCATCCTCGGTGTATCGCTGGCGGTCGCCAAGGCCGCGGCCGAAGCCGCGGGGCTGCCGCTCTACCGCTATGTCGGCGGCGCCAAGGCGCATATCCTGCCGGTGCCGATGATGAACATCATCAATGGCGGCGCCCATGCCGACAACCCGATCGACTTCCAGGAGTTCATGATACTGCCGGTCGGCGCGCCGACGCTGCGCGACGGCGTGCGCTGGGGCTCCGAGATTTTCCACACGCTGCGCAAGAAGCTGAAGGATGCCGGCCACAACACGAATGTCGGCGACGAGGGCGGCTTCGCTCCCAACCTGAAGAGCGCGCCGTCGGCTCTTGATTTCATCATGGAATCGATCGAGAAGGCCGGCTTCAGGCCGGGCGAGGATGTCGCGCTCGGCCTCGACTGCGCGGCGACCGAGTTCTTCAAGGACGGCAACTACGTCTATGAAGGTGAGAAGAAGACCCGCGATCCGAAGGCCCAGGCCAAGTACCTGGCCAAGTTGGCTGCCGACTATCCGATCATCACCATCGAGGACGGCCTTGCCGAGGACGACTGGGAAGGCTGGAAATATCTGACCGACCTGATCGGCAAGAAGACCCAGCTCGTCGGCGACGACCTCTTCGTCACCAACACGGCGCGGCTGCGCGACGGCATCCGTATGGGCGTCGCCAATTCGATCCTGGTCAAGGTCAACCAGATCGGCTCGCTGACCGAGACTCTCGACGCGGTCGAGACCGCGCATAAGGCCGGCTACACCGCCGTCATGTCGCATCGCTCGGGCGAGACCGAGGATTCGACCATCGCCGACCTCGCGGTCGCCACCAATTGCGGACAGATCAAGACCGGCTCGTTGTCACGTTCGGACCGCATGGCCAAGTACAACCAGCTCATCCGCATCGAGGAAGAGCTCGGCAAGCAGGCGCGTTACGCTGGCAAGTCGGTGGTCAAGGGCTGATCCAGCCTGTTTGAAACAGTTTGGAAAGGGCGGGGCATCCCGCCCTTTTTCGTTTCCCGTCCCCGAGAGGGGTCGCCCGTAACCGTCCATTAAGTACAATCGGGCGAAAACTGACTCATGGCCGCTTGCGTTCGCGGCCGCGAGGGGTTCGGGTCATGTGGACACGTCAGCACAAGCAGAGAAACACCGGCAGGCTGATCATTCCTTCGCTCTGCGTGCTGTTCCTGGCCTATTTCGGCTTCCATGCCTATCACGGCGAATTCGGCATCTATTCCAAGTACCGCTTTGAAGCTCGCAAGGCCGAGTTGCAGGCGCAACTCGATGCTGTCAAGGCGCGCCGGATCGACTTCGAGCGCCGTGTCCAGCTGATGCATGAAGGCTCGCTGGAGAAGGATATGCTTGACGAGCAGGCACGAAAGGCGCTCAATCTGTCCCAGCCCGACGAAATCACCATCATGCTGCCCACTCAGACGAAATAACCGAATTTCGGTTAATCGAGCTTATTCGTAATGATTCTAACTGCTTAGATGCATGCCAGCCATGCATTTTTCGGCATGGCGCAATCCATCCTTGCATGTTAGCCTCGCGCAAATCGGTGGAGAGACCTTTTGCTCTCCCTGAATGTCCGCAAAGAGACGCCAACAGGGAGTGATGCATGGCCACCGCCGCCAAAAAAGCGCCCGCCAAATCCAGATCCGACAACAAATCCAGATCCGACAAGCAGCCCAATCTGTCAGCGCCCAAACCCGCTGATTTCACCAAGGAAGAAGAGCTCTCGGCCTACCGGCATATGCTCTTGATCCGCCGCTTCGAGGAGAAGGCCGGCCAGCTTTACGGCATGGGTTTCATCGGCGGCTTCTGCCATCTCTATATCGGCCAGGAGGCCGTCGTCACCGGCATGAAGATGGCGCTGGTCGAAGGCGACCAGATGATCACCGCCTATCGCGACCACGGCCACATGCTGGCGATGGACCTGTCGCCGCGCGGCGTCATGGCCGAGCTCACCGGCCGCCGCGGCGGCCTGTCCAAGGGCAAGGGCGGCTCCATGCACATGTTCTCCAAGGAGAAGCATTTCTATGGCGGCCACGGCATTGTCGGCGCCCAGGTGTCGCTCGGGACCGGTCTCGCTTTCGCCAATCGCTACCGCGGCAACAAGAACGTCTCGCTGACCTATTTCGGCGACGGCGCCGCCAACCAGGGCCAGGTCTATGAAAGCTTCAACATGGCCTCGCTGTGGAAACTGCCGGTGATCTACATCATCGAGAACAACCGCTACGCCATGGGCACGTCCGTGTCGCGCTCGTCGGCCGAGACCGACTTCTCGCATCGCGGCGCCTCCTTCAAGATCCCCGGCATCCAGGTCGACGGCATGGACGTCCGAGCCGTGAAGTCGGCCGCCGACATCGCCACCGAATGGTGCCGCGCCGGCAACGGGCCGCTGATCCTGGAAATGCAGACCTACCGCTACCGCGGCCATTCGATGTCCGACCCGGCGAAGTACCGCTCCAAGGAGGAGGTGCAGAAGATGCGCTCCGAGCACGACCCGATCGAGCAGGTTCGCGTGCGGCTGCTCGACAAGAAATGGGCAAGCGAGGACGAGCTCAAGGCCATCGACAAGGAAGTCCGCGACATCGTCGCCGACGCCGCCGAATTCGCCCAGAACGACGCCGAGCCGGATCCGTCCGAGCTCTGGACCGACATCGTACTCTAAGGAGAGGGCAAGGACATGCCGATCGAAATTCTCATGCCCGCGCTCTCGCCGACGATGGAAGAGGGCAATCTTTCCAAATGGCTGAAGAACGAAGGCGACAAGGTCGTCGCCGGTGACGTGATCGCGGAGATCGAGACCGACAAGGCGACGATGGAGGTCGAAGCCGTCGACGAAGGCACGCTCGCCAAGATCGTCGTTCCGGCCGGCACTGAGGGCGTCAAGGTCAACGCGGTGATCGCCGTGCTCGCGGTCGACGGTGAAGACGTCGACAAGGCCGGCGAAGGTGTCGGTGAAGAACCGCCGGCCAAGGCTGAAGCCGCGCCGGCGCCTGCTGCCGCCAAGAGCGATGCCCCGACCCCTGTCGCCGCCGCGCCGAAGACGGAAGTCGCGGCCGACCCGGACATTCCCGCCGGCACCGAGATGGTTTCGACCACGGTGCGCGAGGCGCTCCGCGACGCCATGGCCGAGGAGATGCGCCGCGATGGCGATGTCTTCGTCATGGGCGAGGAGGTCGCCGAGTACCAGGGCGCCTACAAGATCACGCAGGGCCTGTTGCAGGAATTCGGGCCGCGTCGCGTCGTCGATACCCCGATCACCGAGCACGGCTTTGCCGGCGTCGGCGTCGGCGCGGCGATGGCGGGCTTAAAGCCGATCGTCGAGTTCATGACCTTCAACTTCGCCATGCAGGCGATCGACCAGATCATCAATTCGGCCGCCAAGACGCTTTACATGTCCGGCGGCCAGATGGGCGCGCCGATCGTCTTCCGCGGCCCGAACGGCGCCGCAGCCCGCGTCGCGGCACAGCACTCGCAGTGCTACGCCGCCTGGTACAGCCATATCCCCGGCCTGAAGGTGGTGATGCCCTACACGGCTGCCGACGCCAAGGGCCTGCTCAAGGCTGCGATCCGGGATCCGAACCCGGTCATCTTCCTCGAGAACGAGATCCTCTACGGCCATTCCTTCGAGGTGCCGAAGCTCGACGATTTCGTGCTGCCGATCGGCAAGGCGCGTATCCACAAGCAGGGCAAGGACGTCACGCTAGTCTCCTTCGGCATCGGCATGACCTATGCCGTCAAGGCGGAAGCCGAGCTGCGTGGCATGGGCATCGATGCCGAGATCATCGATCTCCGGACCATCCGACCGCTCGACTTCGACACGATCATCGCCTCGGTGAAGAAGACCAACCGCCTCGTTGTGGTGGAAGAAGGTTTTCCGCAGAACTCGGTTGGCGACCACATCGCCAACCAAGTCTCGCAGCGCGCCTTCGACTTCCTCGATGCGCCGGTGATCACCATCGCTGGCAAGGACGTGCCGATGCCCTATGCGGCGAACCTCGAAAAGCTGGCGCTGCCCAATGTCGGCGAGGTCGTCGATGCCGTCAAAGCCGTTACCTATCGCTAAGCCGGTCGGGAGGACATCATGCCAATCAACATCACCATGCCGGCGCTCTCTCCGACGATGGAAGAGGGCAATTTGTCGAAATGGCTGGTCAAGGAAGGCGACAAGGTTTCGCCCGGCGACGTGATCGCCGAGATCGAAACCGACAAGGCGACGATGGAAGTCGAAGCCGTCGATGAAGGCACGGTCGCCAAGCTGGTGGTTCCGGCCGGCACCGAAGGCGTCAAGGTCAACGCACTGATCGCCATCCTGGCCGGCGAGGGCGAGGATGCCGGCGCCGCAGCCAAGAGCGGTGGCAGCGCCGTGCCAAAGGCCGAAGCGCCGAAGGCGGATGCTGCGAAGGCCGAAGCCACCAAGGAGCCACCCAAGCCAGCAGCCGCGGCGCCCGCGCCGGCGAAGGCCGAGCCTGCTCCCGTCGCCAACGGCCACGCCGCCGGCGATCGTGTATTCGCGTCGCCGCTGGCCCGCCGCATCGCCAAGGATGCCGGCGTCGACGTGACGGCGCTGACGGGTTCCGGTCCGCATGGCCGCGTGGTGAAGGTCGACGTCGAGGCGGCGATCTCTTCCGGCGGCGCCAAGGCGACGCCTGCCGCGAAAGGGCCGGCCGGCGCTCCGTCCGTTCCGGCGCCCGCGTCCAAGCCGATGTCGGACGATCAGGTGCTGAAGCTGTTCGCGGAAGGCTCCTACGAGCTTGTCC
>SAPZ01000030.1 GCA_004020875.1 Mesorhizobium sp. | reverse complement strand
CGTGGCCTGCTGAATCGCTTCTGATTGCGGCCAAACTGTCAGTCAGCAACGCGCCTCGTGTCGGCCGTTGAGGTCAGCTGTGAGTGCTCTCGAAAGCGGACGTCATCGACGACAACGCAAAGGCGTCGCTCGAAGCATTACGTCGCGGCTTCCTGCTCCATCTCCTTCATGTCCTGAAAGCGGTCCGCGATCCGGGGGTGGAGCCGGCCGCCATCTGCCGCACCAATAGCCACGACGATCTCGTCGGCGGCCGGGCCGTCGGCGATCTGGAAATTGGCAGTGATGAAATGTGAGCGGCGGCCGTTCTCGCTTTTGTGCATCATCGGCAGCGACAGCAGCGCGCCCGGCGCGTTACGCGTGTTGCAGAATTCGAGATAGGTCGTGCCGCCGACGGCATCGCGGAACACGTTGCCGAAGCGCAGCGTGTGGATCATGGCCGAGGCATGTTCGATCTCGCCGGCGACGCCGACGGCCGCGGCTTTGCCGTAGCTCTCGATGCGCTCCGCGGGCATGAGCTCGAGCAGGCGCCGCGTCAGTTCGTGGCCAAGCCGGGGCGCGATGGCTACGATCTCGGGCCGCAGGTTCTCGACGAAGCCGCGCCCCGTCCATGGATTGCGCAGCACGGCGGCGACGACGATTGAGATTATCGGCCTCGCGCCCGGTTTGCCGCCTTCGATATGCACTTCCTCGATGAAGGTGCAGACTTTTCGCAATTCCATGATTTTGAGCCCTGTTTGTAGAGGCCCAGCCTAGTCAGCCCCGCTGACCAGGTATTCCTCCGGTTCGTAGGAAGAATCTGCGTGCACCCCGCTTGGAAGCGGTGTAGCGTTGGTATATCCGCGACGGCTTAAGTAGGCCCTTCGCGAGGCGGAAGACCGGGCGTGGACCACCAGTCGCAAATTCTCTCTTTGCGGGACGCCGCCAGCCTCATCAATTCGGGTGGCGATCTCCAGTCGGTGCTGCGCGATCTCGTGCTGGCAGCCTGCCGCCATGCCAAATGGACGCTGGGCTCGATCATGAGCATCGATGCGCCGCATGGCCACGCCTATGTCATCGTGCGGCATGACCCGACGCTCATCCAGCGCACCTTGCCAGACCGCTGGGAACTCGCGACCAGTCCCTCGATCGTGGCGCTCAACCGCAACGAGCCTGTCTATATCAGGGACGCGCGGGTGTCCGAGGAGTTTCCGGGCTATCGCCGCGAGGCGTTCGAGCGCGACTACCGCAGCGTGCTCGTCATGCCGATGAACTGCGTTGACGAGGACGGCCGGCCGATGGTGCTGACCGTGGTCTCGCGCGAGATCACCGAAGTGAGCGCGGAGGATATCGCCTTCATCGGCATGATCGTGCATCTGGGCGAGATCGCGGTGGAGAAGCAGCACCACCTGCGCCAGGAAAAGCAGGCCGGCGAGCGCCTGCAGCGTGCCCTGGCTGCACACACCTCGCTTCTTCAGCAGGCCCTGTCGGAAGGATCGGTGGCCGCGCTCGCCGACAAGGTCGGCGACCTGCTGCCCAATCCGGTCGTGGTCATCGATTTCCATGCCAATCTGGTCGTCGCCGGCCGCTCGCCGAGCGAAGCGCATTTCGACGCCGCGGCCTGGCAACAGGCCGTCGGCGGCGCGCTCAACCGGCAGATCGTCAAGGTCGCGCGCGGCGCCTCGGAGGCGCGCCAGAACGAGACGCTGTTCGTCGACGACGGCAAGCACCGGCTGAAGCTTTCGGTGCGCATCGAGCCGATGACCATCGACGACGAAGTGGTTGGCGCGCTGATGATTTTTCCGACGCCGCTGCAATCTGGACAGCTCGACCAGATGCTGCTCGACAGCGCCAAATTCGCGCTCAGCGTACAGATGATGCGCAGCTTCGTCCGCTTCCGCTTCGAGACCAGATCGCTGACCGAGCTCTTCCTGGAAGTCGTCGAGCGCCGCTGGCGCGAGGAGGCCGATATCGTCAATCGCGCCCGTCGTTTGGGGGTCAACCTGACGACGCCGCATAGACTGATCGTCGTCGACTACGCCGACGAGGCCAAGGACCGCGGCGGAGGTCTTGCCGATCCCCATCATGCATTGGTCCGGCTACTGGAACAGGCTGGCCTGGGGGGCACTGTCATCGCCGTCGAAGGCGGCCTTGTCTGTCTCGTCGCGGACGATGCGGCGCAGGATGGCCTGCGCCTGGGTAAGCTGCCGAACAAAATCGCCGCAGAGCTTGGCCGCTATTTCGAGCGCGAGCCGGCGGTGCTGGTTTCCGAGACGTGCGCCGCGCTGGCCGATTACCCGACCGCATGGGAACGCTGCCGCCGTATGATTCGCATCGGCCGCTCCTTCGGGCGCACCGGTGTCTTCGCCGGCCAGGATTTCGGTCCGCTGCCGATGCTGGTCGCCGCCGCCGACGTGCCCGACGTGCGCAACTTCGTCGACCGAAGCGTCGGCGCGCTGATCGCGCATGATCGCGAGCACGGTACGCCCTATCTGGATACGCTGTTTGCGTATGTGCGCGAAGGCTGCCGCAGCCAGGCCTGCGCCGACGCCATCGGACTGCACGTCACCACCTTGCGCTACCGTCTGTCGCGCATGGAGGAATTGTTCGGCATCAAGCTCGACACACCCGAACAGCGCTTCGCGGTCGAGCTGGCGATTCGCCTCAGCGGCATTATCGACAGCCGCGTGCCGGCCGTCCCCTAGAACTGCTCCATCCCAACATTGCTGCCGCCATGTCAGATCCCGTGTCAGGCACGGGCACGCCGCGCTTCCGCTTGCTCGGGTCGGCAGCAGCGCGTCGTGAACTTTTCCTACAGATCGGAGGAAGAAGGGGCGCCGGCTCCTGCCTAGCTTCCTTCCAACGATGTGGAGGAAGACAATGGCGGATGCGATGGCACAAAGGACGATCGACCCGATCGCCTTGCGTCGTGCCTTCGGCACCTTCCTCACCGGCGTCACCGTCATCACCACGCGCGACGGCGACGGCAATGCGCGCGGCATGACCGCCAATTCCTTCACCTCCGTCTCGCTCGATCCGCCGCTGCTCCTGGTCTGCGTCGGCAAGTCGGCGGCGAGCTTTCCGGCCTTCAACGAGGCGCAGTCCTTCGCGGTCAATTTCCTCCATGAGGGGCAGGTCGATGTATCGTCGGTGTTCGCCTCGAAGGCGGCGGACAAGTTCCAGTCGGTGAACCATGACCGCGCCCATACCGGTGCACCGGTCCTCACCGACAGCCTGACCTGGTTCGACTGCACCGTCCACAACCGCGTCGAGGCCGGCGACCACATCATCCTGATCGGTCAGGTGCAAGCCTTCGGGACCAGCCCGTCGGCGCCGCTCGGCTTTTGCCGCGGCCGCTACGCCAGCGTGAAGGATCCGCTGCCGGCCGGTTGGCTCGCCTCGCAGGACATGATTATCGGCTATTTGGTCGAAGCGGGCGACTGCATCCTCCTGCGCGGCGACGGCAAGGGCGGTTTCGTGCTGCCCACGGCGCGGCGCCGCAAGGCGGACAGCAGGCTGGTGCTGGATGGCGGCGAGGCACTAAGCCTCGTTCCCGAAAACACATTCCTCTATTCGGTGTTCGACGTCGCCGACAGCGACCCCGGCTATCTGATCTACCGCGCCGAGCTCAGCCGCGAGGGCACGCAAGCCACGCTGCCGGACGGCCATGCCTTCTTTGCCGTCGACGCGCTGCCCTATGAGCAGATCGCCACGCACGAACTGCGCGCCATGCTGCGCCGCTATGCGCGCGAGCGGCAGGACAAGCGCTTCGGCATCTACATGGACACCGGTGACGGCGGCCGCGTCGCCATGATCGACGGCCAGTCGCAATCCTGGACGCAGGCCGCGTCCAAATGAACGATCCACGCAGGACAGACAGCATGAAAACGACGGTCGCATCGCTCGAAGGCTCGCGCCAGGACCTGTTCATCAACGGCGCGTTCGTGGCGCCGAGGAGCGGGCAGTATATCGATAGTTTCGACCCGACCACCGGCAGGCCGTGGTACCAGTTCGCCGAGGCCGGCGCCGAGGATGTCGGCGCAGCTGTCGCGGCCGCGCGTTCTGCTTTCATCAATCCAGCCTGGCGGCGCATGACCCAGACCGATCGCGGCAAGCTGGTGCGTCGGCTGGCCGAGCTGGTGCTGGAAAACGCTGACGAGCTGGCGCTGATCGAGACGCGCGACAACGGCAAGCTGCTCAAGGAAATGCGGGCGCAGATGCGCGCCATGCCCGACAGCTACACCTATTTCGCCGGCATGGCCGACAAGCTGCTCGGCGACACCATCCCCGTCAACAAGCTCGACATGCTGAACTTCAACCTGCGCGAACCGATCGGCGTCGTCGGCATGATCACGCCGTGGAACTCGCCGCTGATGCTGCTTACCGGCACGCTGGCGCCGTGCCTTGCTCTCGGCAACACAGTCGTGGTCAAGCCGTCGGAGCATGCTTCGGCGTCGACGCTCGCCCTGGCCGAATTGATCATGGAGGCTGGCTTTCCCGCCGGCGTCGTCAACGTCGTGACCGGCACGGGCGCCGTGGCCGGCGACGCGCTGACCCGGCATCCAGGTATCGCCAAACTCGTCTTCACCGGCTCGACCGGAACCGGACGCCGCATAGCCGCCAATGCGGCGCAGAACCTCATCCCCTGCTCGATGGAACTCGGCGGCAAATCCCCTCACGTCGTCTTCGGCGATGTCGATATCGAGCACGCCGTGAACGGCGTCGTCTCCGGTGTCTTCGCGGCCGCAGGCCAGACCTGCGTCGCCGGCTCGCGCTGCTTCGTCGAGGCGAGCGTTTATGACCGTTTCGTCGAGGCGCTGGTCGAGCGTACCGGGCGTGTACGGGTTGGGGTGCCGATGCTGGAGGACACCGACATCGGTCCGCTCGCACTGTCGGCGCAGCTTGCCAAGGTCGAGTCCTATGTCGCCTCCGGCGTGCGCCAGGGCGCGCGCATTGCGGCCGGCGGCAAGCGTCCGCAGGCGGATGAGCTCGCCGGCGGCTGGTATTTCGAGCCGACTGTGATGACCGATGCCGACAACGGCATGGAGTTCATGCAGGAGGAGCTGTTCGGTCCCGTCGTTGGCGTCATTCCGTTCTCGTCGGAAGACGAGATGATCCGGCTCGCCAACGACACGCGCTACGGGCTCGCCTCCGGCATCTGGACACGCGACATCAACCGCGCGCTGCGCTTCGCCCGGAATGTCGAGGCCGGCACGGTCTGGATCAACACCTATCGCGCCTCCTCCTTCATGTCCGCCAATGGCGGTTTCAAGGAGAGCGGCTACGGGCGGCGCGGCGGCTTCGACGCCATGGAGGAGTTCTCGCGACTGAAGAACGTCGTCATCGACTATTCGGGCGCCATGCAGGACCCATTCGTCATCCGCCTTCGCTGACCAAGAACCCGACGCAACGACCGGGAGACCGACATGAAATTCGCCGTATCGCTGACCATGGAGCGCTTCTCGCCCGACATTCCGATGGCAAGGGTGAAGAGCAATCTGCTCGAGCTTGCGCGTATGGCCGACGAGGGCGGCTTCGAGACGCTGTGGACGGCGGAGCACCACACCATCGAATGCACGATCTCGCCCAACCCGCTGATGACGCTGACCTGGCTTGCGCAGCACACCGAGCAGATAAGGCTCGGCACCTCGACGCTGGTCGCGCCCTACTGGAGTCCGATCCGGCTGGCGGGGGAGGCGGCGCTTTGCGACCACCTGACCGGCGGGCGACTGGAATTCGGCATCGCGCGCGGCTCCTACCAGTACGAATTCGACCGCATGGCCGGCGGCATGCCGCAGCAGGAAGGCGTCGCTTATCTGAAGGAACTGGTGCCGGCCGTGAAGCGACTGTGGGCCGAGGACTATGCCCATGAGGGGCACTACTGGAAGTTTCCTTTGGCCGCCGGCGTGCCGAAGCCGCTGCAGAGACCGCATCCGCCGATCTGGGTCGCCGCGCGCGACCCGGGCACGTTCGACTGGGCGGTCGGCATCGGCGCCTCGATCCTGTCCACGCCCTTGTCGGCGCCGCCGGCCGAAGTGGCCGTCCTTGGCGAGAAATTCCGCAAGGCCGTCGCCGATCACCCGGAAGTGCCGCGGCCTCGCCTGATGATGCAGCGGCGCACCTGCGTCTACGAGCGGGAGCAAGACTGGGAGGTCGCGGTCGGCCATGCCATCGATTACGGCCGCGCCTTTGAGAACCTGTTCCAGAATATCGGCACGGTGCGAAACGGTTTTCCGGAAGCGGTGCCCTATGAGAGCGTCAAGGGCAAGGACAACTACAATCCCGAAAACATCCGCAGCAACCTGATGTTCGGCACGCCGGACGAGGTGATCAAGAAGCTGCTCGACTACGAGGCGGCGGGCGTCGACCAATACTGCCTCGGGCTGACGTTCAACCTGCCGTTCGGGCTGCAGAAAAAGACGATCAAGCTTTGGGTCGACGAGGTGATGCCGGTCTTTGCCGCGCGCGAGCGCGACAGAGTGCGCCAGGCGGCGAGGGCGTGACCATGGCGCGCTCCGGCCAACTCGATGTCGAAGGCGTGCTGCTCAACTGGCGCCTCGAGGGCGAAGGCGGCGTGCCGCTGGTCTGCATCCATGGCGTAGGCTCCTATCTCGAAGCCTGGAACGGCGTGGCCGGGCGGCTGAAGGATTGCTTCGCGGTCCTCACCTTCGACCTGCGCGGCCATGGCCGCTCCAGCCGGGTCAAAGGCCGCTACGAGATCGACGATTTCGTCGGCGAGACACTGGCGCTGGCCGACCATCTGGGGTTTTCCACCTTCCATCTGGCCGGGTTTTCGCTGGGCGGTCTGATCGCGCAGCGTCTGGCGCTGACGCATGCCGAGCGGCTGCGGAAACTGGTGCTGCTGTCTACCGTCGCCGGCCGCACGCCGGAGGAGCGGCATGCGGTGCGCGGCCGCCTGGCGGCGCTGATGGCGAGCGACGCCTCGGCGCACCACGCCGCCTCGCTGTCGCGTTGGCTGACGGAGGATTTTCAGGACAGCAACCCCGGGATCATCGCGGATCTGCGCCGGCGCGACGCCGAGAACGACCGCGACTGCTACGCCGCCGCCTACCGGGTTCTCGCCGAAACCGATTTCGGCGGCATCCTCGACCGCATCACCTGTCCGACGCTGATCGTGACCGGCGAGAACGACCAGGGATCCAGCCCGCGCATGGCGCGGCTGATGCACGAGCAGGTGCAGGGCTCCGAGCTCGCCATCCTGCCGGGGCTTCGCCACTCGATCCTGATCGAAGCGCCGTCGCTTGTCGCTGAAACGATGGCCGGCTTCCTGCTCGGCGCCGGTCGCGTGAGAGGAGCCGTCGCACATGGATAGTAGTCTTCGCCGAGCAGGTGAGGGTGTTTTGCTCAAAGCCTGGGGCGGTACCTCGCCGGCAACAAGCCGGAGCCTTCCCCGTGAGCGAGGGAATGGCGGAGGCAAACATCCTCCGCGGCAGCGGAAGACCGGACCGGCCCGGGCGTCGCCAAATCCGCGAGCCGTCCGGAGGATGCCGACCTCGTCGGCAAGGGATTGCGAGATCATGACCGGCTGAACGGCCATGAGCGCATGGGACTGAACAAACAACAAGGGAACACACGAAATGACATTCTGGAACAGACGACAGCTGACGATGGCGGCACTCGCGCTTACGCTTGGCGCCTATCCTGCTCACGCCGGCGCGGTGCTCGACCGCGTGACTTCGGCCGGCACGCTCAAGGTTGCGACGGACGCCAATTGGGCGCCGCAGTCCTTCATGAACGCCAACAACGAGCTCGACGGTTTCGACGTCGACGTCGCCAAGGCGATCGGCAAGCACCTCGGCGTCAAGGTCGAGTTCGTCACGCCTGGCTGGGACATCATCACCGCCGGCAACTGGGCGGGCCGCTGGGACATGCATGTCGGCTCGATGACGCCGACCAAGAAGCGCGCCGAGATCTTCGATTTCCCGGCGGTGTACTACTACACGCCGGCGGCGGTCGCCGTGCATAAGGACAGCAAGGCAAAGACTTTGGCCGATCTCGACGGCAAGGTGGTCGGGGCCACCAGCACCTCAACCTTCGAAGCCTATGCCAAGAAGGATCTGACGCTCGACGCTGCCGGGGCGCCGGCCTTCGAGTACAAGCTCAATCCGAAGGAAGTCCACTCCTACGAGAATTCGACCACCGCTTTCGACGACCTTCGCCTCGGCGACGGCGTGCGCCTGGACGCCGTGGTGTCGTCGCTGCCGTCGATCCTCGATGCAGTGAAGGCCGGCTATCCGATCAAGCAAGTGGGCGAGCCGGTGTTCTACGAGCCGCTGGCGATCGCCATCGAGCATGGCGATCCGGAACTGTCGGGCAAGATCGCCGACGCCGTGAAGGCGATGAAGGCGGACGGCACGCTGAGCAAGCTCTCGGAAAAATGGTACGGCCAGGACTATTCGAAAACGAACTGATCTCTCCAAAGGCGGCCTGCCATCAGCGGGCCGCCGAACCACCGGTGCTCAAATATGCTCTACCCGGATACCGTCGAGGCCGAAGTCCTCGTTCACAAACTCTGGTTCGTGGCGACCATGTTCGGCATTGTCCTGCTGGTCTTCATGGCGTTCAACATGTCCGGCACCGGCTTCGCCGAGCTCATGCGTCCGGTGATCGGCGAGCCCTCGACGAGTGGTCTTTACGGCCGCTTTGCCATCGGCTTCTCCATCGCAGTGATCTTCACGCTGAACGTCGTGCTGATCGGTTTCGCGCCACTCAAGCTGCAGATCGGCATCGTCTGGCTGGAGCTGCTGCTGCTCTTCATCGCCTTCTTCGAGACGTTCCACCTCAGCCTGCCGTTCATCCGCGAGAAGCTGCCGTTCCTGATCAGCCAGGGCGTCGTCACCACGCTCTATGTATCGGCGATTTCCATTGTCATTGCCTCGGTCATCGCGGTGGCAGGCGCGGTCGCCAAGCTCTCCAACAATGGCTTCGCCTATGCCATCGCCAGCTTCTACACCTCGTTCTTCCGCGGCCTGCCGCTCTTGATGCAGGTCTATCTGATCTATCTCGGGCTGCCGCAGCTCGGCTTCGTCATCAATGCCGTGCCCGCCGGCATCCTCGCACTGTCGCTCTGCTACGGCGCCTATATGACTGAGATCTTCCGCTCCGGCATCCAGAGCATCGATCGCGGGCAGTGGGAGGCGTCGCGCTCCATGGGCTTCGGCTTCGCGCTAACCATGCGGCGCATCATCCTGCCGCAGGCCTTGCCGGTCATCATTCCGCCGACCGGCAATCAGTTCATCTCGATGCTGAAGGATTCCTCGCTGGTCTCCGTCATCGGCGTGTGGGAGCTGATGTTCCTGGCGCGCACGCTCGGCCAGAAGACCTTCCAGCATATGGAAATGCTGATCTCGGCTGCCGTCATCTATTGGATGCTGTCTATCTGCCTCGAGCTGATCCAGTCCCGCATCGAACGGCACTATGCCAGGAGCAAGGTGCGATGAGCGCTCAAGCCATCATTGAGGCCAAAGCCGTTTCCAAATGGTACGGCCAGTTCCATGCGCTGAAGGGTATCAACCTGACGGTCCACAAGGGCGAACGCATCGTCATCTGCGGGCCGTCCGGTTCGGGCAAGTCGACGCTGATCCGCTGCTTCAACCGCCTCGAAGCCCATCAGGAGGGCGAGATCGTCGTCAACGGTGTCACGCTGCATGGCAGGATGAGCAACGTAGCCGCCGTGCGCTCCAATGTCGGCATGGTCTTCCAGCACTTCAACCTGTTCCCGCATATGACTGTGCTGATGAACTGCATGGCCGGGCCGATGTGGGTCAAAGGCGTTTCGGCGGCCGAGGCGCGCCATACCGCGCTGAAGTTCCTGGAGCGGGTCCGCATCCCTGAGCAGGCCAACAAGTTCCCCGTCCAGCTTTCCGGCGGCCAGCAGCAGCGCGTGGCGATCGCCCGCAGCCTGTGCATGAAACCTGACGTGATGCTGTTCGACGAGCCGACCTCGGCGCTCGACCCGGAAATGGTCTCCGAAGTGCTGGAGACGATGACCGGGCTCGCCCGGGACGGCATGACCATGGTGTGTGTGACGCATGAGATGGGCTTTGCCCGGGCAGTAGCCGACCGCGTCATCTTCATGGACGCCGGCCAGATCGTCGAGGAGGGCACGCCCGACGCGTTCTTCGGCAACCCCCGTCACGATCGGACGAAGGTGTTCCTCAGCCAGATCTTGAAGCATTAACGTTCCAGGAAAGACTGCTTTTCGCCTCCCTTTCGAGAAATCGGACAGTCTGCTTCCGGCCCCAAACTGCCAGTCAGCAATTCCCGTTCCAAGCAGTCGTTGAAGGGATCAAAGTCGACGCCGGAGACGGCCCTTCACGTTTCAAAAGCTCTGCTCTAGCTCGGCAATCCTCGTCGGGTGGCCAGCGAATTGCAGATCAGCACGAGCTTGCCCTTGACCCCTCCCTGACCGAGCAGCTCCTGGGCGCGACGAGCCTCAATCAATGGCATCCGCTCGGCGACCATTGGTTTGATCTTCCCGTCGCGAAGCAGCTCGAGCAAGGCGCCGAGATCTTCGCGGAACCAAGCGAGCTTCCACCGTTTCAGATATTGTATGCTGTAGGGGAGTATGCGTCGTCGGCCTGGTGAAACGAAAGCGCGGACCGCGTACCACGCAGGTCGCAATATCCCGCGAAGACGGTAACGCAAGCCCCCTGCCAGTTGGCCTTTCTGCAGAAATGAGGTGAAGCCATAGGCTATGACGCGGCCACCAGGCCTCAGAGTTCGAAACGAACGCCAGACATTGGCCTCGCCGACCCCATCGAAGACGACATCCACGCCGTCGTTTGTCAGGCGATGTATCTCTTTGACGAAATCGGTTCGCTCGTAGTCGATCGGCGTGGCCCCGAGATCGGATACGATCTGATGAGTTGCAAGAGATGCGGTCCCATACATCTCAAGACCTGCCAGGCGCCCAAGTTGCAGTAGAGCCGTGCCGACTCCGCCGGCCGCGCCATGGATGAGGACCCGTTGACCCGGTGAGGCATGCCCAAGGCGATGCATCATCTGATAGGCCGTAACGTAGTTCAGCACGAGGCTGACTGCTTCGGCGGGATCAACACCGGTTGGAACCGGAGTGAGTTCATCTTCCGGCAGACAGATGAACTGAGCGTAACCACCATGAATGGGGAGCGCCGCAACCATTTTACCAACCATCGCATGGGAGGCTCCTTCTCCGGCCTCATCCACGACGCCAACAATGTCCCATCCTGGCGTGAATGGCAGGGTCGTTTTTTCCGGATGAATCCCTTCCCGCATCAGTAGCTCTGCGAAGGAGACGCCGGCGGCGATTGTTTGCACCCGCAGCTCACCCGACGCCGGATGGGGCGCGTCTTCCTCCACGATCTCCAGAACTTCAGGTCCGCCATGGTGGCGAACAACGACGCGTAGAGACTTCATGAGGCTCGGTCCAGATCGAACTCCTCCACTGAGGCAAACTCAGACGAACGGTACCGCGCGCTGGTGTGAAGCGACTTGTTCCAGATCAACCCCACGAAACAATCGCCCACCACCCCACTCCCATTTGAGCAGAAAGGCATTGGGACGCAGCCGCGACATTGGCCGGAATGGCTCGCATCAGCTGCCCTTGGGCGTGAGCGGAAACGAATGACCGATCTGGGTCAGATCAAGGCGATCCCCTCCAGGCCTGAAGGTCCGCTCATGGAAATCCGTGCCACGAAGCTGTCAGTCCGCAATCGGGCCCCATGCTGCCGGACGGCAATGCGCCCGATGTCGACCACGGGACCTTTTCCGCCGGGCGAAAGCCGACATCTTAGCTGACCATGCTGAAGGTCGCACTTGCGCCTAAAAGCCACCGACGACCGGCGGCATTCAATGCCGACGGGGAGGCACAGATCATGGGTCTTGGAAAAGCGTGTGCGGCTGGTAGGCTTCGGCGTATTGACAGCGGAGGACCAAGATTCAGAAGCCCACGTTCATCGAGATTGCTCGCCGCGCCGGTGTCGGCACGGCCACGGTCGAGCGTGTGCTGAACGGCAGGGGCGGCGTGCGGCCGCAGACCGTCGAGAAGGTGGTGGCGGCGGCGCGTTCGCTCGATTATCCGCGCCGGCTGCCGGAGGCGCATCGCGGCGTCATTCGCATCGAGGTAATCCTGGTCAGGCCGGACGCGACCTTCTTCGCCCGTCTTTCCGGCGCCTTCGAGCGCATCGCCGCGACGCTAGACCGCTCAATCGCCGTGCACCGTACCTTTCTCGACGAGGCGAAGCCGGCCGCGATCGCCAAACGCATCCTGGAACCCGATCTGCGGCGCGCGGCGCTCATTCTCGCCGTGCCCGACCATCCGCTGGTCAGCGACGCCTTGCGGAAACTCGAGGCGGAGAACATCCCGACGGTGCAGATCGTCACCCAGATTTCCCGTACCAAGAGCACCTATGTCGGCATCGACAATTACGCCGCTGGCCGCATGGCCGGGCTGCTCATGGCCAAGATGCAGCGGCGGCCGGGCAAGGTGATCGCGATCTGCCATAGTCAGATCTACCGCGTGCACCGCGACCGCGTGCGCGGCTTCTTCGATTACCTGATCGACCATGGACCGGATTTCGATCCGACTGCCGCTTTGTTCGGCTTCGACGACGGCGATCGTAATGCCGAGCAGTTGCACGACGCACTCAAGCGCTGGCCCGACCTCGTCGGGCTCTACAATGCCGGCGGCGCCAACACCGCACTAAACGAGGTGTTGCGCAAGCATGGCAGAGGCCGCGATATCTTCTTCGTCGGCCATGAACTCACCGAGCGCAGCGCACGAGGCTTGCGCGACGGCACCATGGATATCGTGCTCGACCAGGCGCCAGAAGCGCAGGCGCGCCGCGCCATCGACCTTGTGCTCGCCGCGCTCAACCTGCATGGCCTGCCTGTGGAAAATCCCCCGATCCGTTTCATCACGTTCACCGCCGAGAACCTTTGATCTGATTTGATCAAGGAACAAGCGGCGCCCGCCAGGGCTCGGTGTTATCTCCTCGCGAAACGGGAGGATCATCGGTGGCGAGACGGGTGACGGCCTACGATTTGCAGAGCTCCAAAGGCAGCAGAAAGTGGCTGCAGCTCCATGTCGACACGCCGGCCGAGGCTGCCGCCGCGGTCGCCTGCGGCATCGTCATCCTCTCCTGCGAGCCCGATCACAATCTGGAAGCCATCCGACGGGCGGCGCCTTACGCGTTCCTCTCCGTCGGCATGCCGCATGGGGCGGTCGCCTCGCCTGAGGAGGCGGTGCGGCTGGGCTTCGCTATGATGAAGCGCGGCGCCGATGCGGTCTATTCATCACACTCGCCGCGCTTCATCGAGGCCATGGCTGCGGAAGGGATTCCCGTCACGGGCCACGTCGGCCTGGTGCCTAACCGCGCCACCTGGACGAATTTCCGCGCCATCGGCCGCACCGCCGAGGAAGCGCTCAACGTACTGCGAGCAGCGAAGGACCTCGAGAATGCGGGCGCCGCCTGCATCGAGGTCGAGGTCGTGCCGGTGCGACTCGCCGATCACATCACCCGCTCCACCCCGCTGATCACCATGGGCATGGGCTGCGGCGACGCTTGCGACACGCAGTATCTGTTCTCCTGCGATGTGCTGGGGACGCACGCCGGCCACTATCCGCGCCATGCCAAGCGCTATGCCGATTTCGTCACGCTGGAAGCCGAGCTGCAGGAAAAGCGCATCAGTGCCTTCCGTGCCTTCGGCCGCGATGTCGCCGAAGGCAGCTATCCCGAAGCGAAGCACCAGGTGGACATGGACGATGCCGCCTACGACCGCTTCCTCACCCTCTCTCAGTCCCTGTGAGGCTACCATGGACGACCTGCAATACGGGACGCGCAACAAGCGAGGTGACTGGGCTCCGAACGAACCGGCCGGCACCGCGCCGCTCTTCGTCTTTCCGCCGCGTCCGCTCGCGGTACTGAAATGGCTGCCGAGCTATTTCCTGCCCTACAATCTGCTCTTCGCGCTCACGGCCGTCGCCTGGTGGCGCTACGTGCTGCCCGACCTCGAGGTGATGAAGACGCTCGCCGTTGGCTGGATCCTGCGCCTGTTCATCGTCAACTGCGTGGCGCTGCTCGTCTTCTTCGGCGCCTTCGAGCTTCGACTCTACATTCTGAGAGCCCAGGGTACCCGATTCAAATACAACGGAAAATGGCCGTCGGAGCAGAAGAGCAAGGCCTTCTTCTTTGAGAACCAGAACATCGACAACATGCTGCGGACCTTCAGCAGCGGCATGCCGATCTGGACGGCGGTCGAGGTGGCGATCCTCTACGCTTACGCCAATGGCTACGTGCCGTGGCTGACCTTCGCAGAGCATCCGGTCTACCTTTTCTGCCTGGCGCTGGTGGTGCCGATCATCCACGAGACGCATTTCTTCCTGCTGCACCGCGCAATCCATTGGGGTCCGCTCTACAAATGGGTGCATTCGGTGCACCACAATTCGGTCAACCCGTCCCCCTGGTCGTCGCTGTCGATGCATCCGGTGGAGCAGCTCGGCTATCTCGGCGTCGCCTTCTGGCACCTCATCATCCCGTCGAACCCGCTGCTGGCGCTCTACCAACTGCACTTCGCCGGCTTCGGCGCCATTCCCGGCCATGTCGGCTTCGACAAGGTGGAGCTGACTGAGCACACG
Source organism: Mesorhizobium sp. (assembly GCA_004020875.1). Classification (GTDB taxonomy): domain Bacteria; phylum Pseudomonadota; class Alphaproteobacteria; order Rhizobiales; family Rhizobiaceae; genus Mesorhizobium. The sequence continues at coordinate 47,921 of SAPZ01000030.1, read as the reverse complement.
TCAGTCGATAGCCACGCCTATATCCACTACCTCCATCACAAATATTTCGAGGTGAATTACGGCGACGGCCTGATCCCGTTCGACCGCTGGTTCGGCACCTTCCACGACGGCAGCAAGGAAGCCGCCGCGCGCATGGATGCCCGCTACGAGAAGAAGAAGGCGCGGGCCAACGCCGCCGCCGCGAAGTGACGGCGAGTTGGACCATCCACCTGAATCCCGAAAGGGCCGGAGACAAAGCGGGGTGAACCGGCACCCATCCGCAAAGGGAGGAACCTCGTGAAGAAACGTTTGATCTCGACGGCTTTGGCCGCTCTGATGTCGATGCCGAGTGCCGGTATGTCCACTGGTGCTTTCGCCGCCAAGCTCGGCGTCTCGATCGTCGACTTCGACAACAATTTCCAGACGCTGCTTATGCACGGTATGCAGGCCCGCGCCAAGGAGAAGGGCGCCGACATCCAGGTCGAGGACGCGCATAACGACGTCGCCAAGCAGCTCGACCAGGTCAAGAATTTCATCGCCTCCGGCGTTGACGCAATCATCGTCACGCTGGTCGACACCAATGCCTCGAAGACCATCAGCGAGGAAGCGGCCAAGGCCGGCATTCCGCTGGTCTTCGTCAATCTGGAACCGTCGGACATGAAGAACTTGCCCGCCAAGCAGGTCTATGTCGGCTCGAACGAGACCGAGTCCGGCACGCTGGAAGCCTTCGAAGTCTGCAAGATGCTGCGCGCCAAGGGCAAGTCGGCCGGCGCCACCGCCTATATCGTCATGGGCAGCCTGGTGCATCAGGCTGCACTCCAGCGCACCAAGGACGTCGAGCAGATCTTTTCGACCGACATGTGCAACTTCATCAAGGTCACCGACAAGCAGTCGTCGGAATGGTCGCGCGACAATGCGCAAAACCTGATGACCAACTGGCTGACCGCTGGCCCGGCGCCGGACGCCGTCATCGCCAATAACGACGAATCCGCCATCGGCGCCATCCTGGCGCTCAAGGCCAACGGCGTCGAAATGAAGAATGTCGTGGTCGGCGGCATCGACGCCACGCAGGACGGCCTGCAGGCGATGAAGGCCGGCGATCTCTCGGTGACGGTGTTCCAGAACGCCAAGGGGCAGGGCGGCGGCGGCATCGATGCCGCGCTCGCGCTCGCGAAGGGCGAGAAGGTCGACCGCGTCGTCTACGTGCCCTTCGAGTTGGTGACTTCGGCGAATGCCGGCGACTACATGAACAAGAACTGATCCCAGGACGGCCTCCGGGCAACGGCGTTCATGCCGTCCCGGAGGCCCGCGGTGATCGAAAACTGTGTGGTGAGAACATGACCAACTGGGTGAGGGCTTGCGGCCTCGACGACATCGAACAGGAAGGCGCGCGCCGCTTCGATCATGGAGGCCGGACCTACGCCGTCTTCCGGTCGCCCGACGACGAGGTGTTCTGCACCGACGGGCTTTGCACGCATGAGGCGGTGCACATCGCCGATGGGCTGGTCATGGACTACGAGGTCGAATGCCCGAAACATGCCGGCGCCTTCGACTACCGCACCGGTGCCGCCAAGCGCCTGCCGCCATGCATAAATCTGCGGACCTATCCTGCGAAGGTGGAAGGCGGCTCCGTCCTGGTTGCGATGCCGGCGGCAGCTGACTGAAGACTTCGCGGACGGGTCGACCTGCGCCTCACTGCCTGGGCTCAGTTCATGAGCAGGGGGCGTGCCTCATCGTCTGCTTCTGGCAGTTTATATTTCAAAGCTGTCGACCCGCTATCGGCCCCAGATCAGTCATGGATCGAAATCTGTGGCGGCTGCAGTCGTGGTCGTGCGTCGCGCATTACTCGCCCGACGCTTTGTGCGGGCGCTCGAAGGTTGGCGGGAGTGACTGCCACGAACTTTGCCCGATCACCCCTTCGCGGGTTGACATTTGGGGCTCGCTCGCCATGCTGCAATGCAGCATGAACAGTAGCCCTACCGAGACATCGCGCATCGAATGCCTGGACGGCCTGCGCGCCACGGCCGCATTATGGGTGCTGGTCGGGCACTGCCTGCTTCTGACCGGTTGGCATCTTCCGGTGCTTGGAGATCCGGCGCTGGGCGTCGATCTCTTCATCATGCTTTCCGGCTTCCTGATGGTGTTCCACTATCAACTGCGCCAGGACAAGGAGCCCTGGCAAAGGCCTGAAACCTGGCTCAAATTCTGGACACGGCGTTATTTCCGCATCGCGCCGCTGTTCTATGTCATGCTTTTCTTCGCACTGGCCCTCGGCCCGTATGTTTATGAGTCGCGGACAGTCATCGACGCATTCGTGGGTCGTGTGCCGCAGGCGCCCGAGCGCTACCTCGACAGCAGCCTGAAGAACATTTTCGCCCATCTGACATTCCTGTTCGGCGTTTCTCCGAACTTCGCCTACCGGACGCCGCTGCCCGACTGGAGCCTCGGGCTGGAAATGCAGTTCTATGCGGTGTTCCCCGCTCTGATGCTTGCTGTGCGCCGTTTCGGCTGGCTCTGGAGCGCGATCGTCATAGCGGCCCTCAGCGCCTTGGCGGTGGCGGTCCTGAAGTCAATGTCGGTCCATTTCCCGATGCCGTCCTTCCTGCCGCTCAAAATCCAGGTTTTCCTGTGCGGCATGCTTCTGGCGGGCGTTCTGGGGCAAAGCCAACCGCGACCGCTGCTGCATCTGGCCTTGGCCATGGCGCTTGCGGCGATCCCCTTCGGCGACGGCCACGGTCTTGAGAAGTTCCTGATACGCGAAGCGCTGGTGCTTGGGTTCTTTGCCCTCGTCCTCTATCGCATGCTGCCCGGCACTTCCGGCGTCGTGACGCGGAAAGTCGCGGTCGCATTGGGCGGTGGCATCTTTCATGTGCTGGGCGAATTGTCCTACAGTATCTATCTGATCCACCTTCTGGTTCTGCTGCCCGTGGCGGCCTTCGTCATTACGCGTTACGGCGACGGCCTCGGCGCGCCGCTGCGCTTCGCCATCGTACTGGCGATCGTACTGCCCGTGGTTTGTCTTCTGTCCTTCGTGACCTACAGGCTCATCGAGATGCCCGGGCAGCAACTCGGCCGCATGGTGTTGCGCGGGTTTGCACGTAAGAAGCCGGCGCTTGAGCCAAGTCCCGCCGAGTAGCATCAGCAGCTATTGCAGCCGGTCCGGTTAACTGTCCGATCGCCGCCGATGCGGCAGGACCTCGGCTAGAACTGCGTCACCTCCTCGCGTGAGCGCCGCAGCGAAAGCAGATGCCGCAACAGGGTTCGGACATTCTTGTCGTAGACGTAGTGCGCGAACGCCGAGGCCGCGATGACGAGAATGGATGTTCCCACGATGAATGGCAGGCCGTGCTGGTCCCATGGGGTACCGGTGATGGATTCATCCAGGATGTTCACGATCCTGATCAGCGGCGTGTGAAGCGCATAGATGGCGTAGGAGATATTGCCGGAGAACAGGGCGAACCCGCGCCAAAAGCCAGATAGCCGCAAGCGGGAAGCCAGGAGAACAAGCCATGGCCAGACCAGCACTATGATCGTCAGGTCGTATAATTGCTCATTTCCGGTCGGGCGGAAGATCATTAGTCCCGCGCAAAGCGCAAGCAGGATCGGCATGTAAAGATTGCCATCCCGGCTGTCGCCGGTCGCATATCGCCGCAGAAAAACGCCGAGGAAGAAGGAAAAGGTGATCCGGGCGGGAGCAGCGATCGTGCCGTCCCAATGGGCGCCACCGCCCAGGCCGACGCCGTGCCAAGCCATGAGCGCCAGCGCCAGGAAACCAAGGCTGAAGATAGCAGCCAGCGAGCGGCGAGCAAGCTTCAGGGCCAGCGCGGCGAAGACTGCGTTGGCGACCAGTTCATAGAAGAGCGACCATGCCGGACCGTTCAGCGGGAAAAGTACATCTGGGCCAACGGAGAGCGATGGTGGCGTGGGCAGGAAAAGGAGGGAAAACCCAAGGCTCGCCAGCAAATCCAGCCGCGAATAGGCGCCTAGACCCTGCGTTGCGACGACAGCGCCCACGCCGACCATGAAGACACCAATGGCCGCGAAATATAGCGGATAAAGCCTGATGATCCGGGCCTCCGCGAATTGCCAGAAAGACATCCCGTTTCGGAATTTGTCGTCATAGGCGTGGGCAATCACGAAGCCGCTCAGCAGGAAAAACAGGTCGACGGCAAGAAAGCCTGAGGGGGCCAGGTTAAGATGCTGCGCTGTAAGCTCGCTGAAATGACCAAGCATCACCAGAACGGCAGCGATGCCTCGCAACCCGTGCAAGGCGTCGAAGTGGGTTGTCTCAGGTCTCAAACCGATCTCCGGTTATCCCGAACCCGCTAGCGTCGCCCAATTCATCTACGCATTGATTGCTGCGTCGCACAAGAACCTTTTTGCGGCGCACGCTACTGGTATGCATCCACCACGGTTCCTGGTCCGCGGGAACGGGAGGGCACCTTCTCCCCGTAACGAGATCCGTTAGCGGGGAGAAGGAAGACCGACACGATCAGTAATCGCCGCGATAATACCGGTCGTCGCAGGGCGCGGTATAGATTTGGCCGTAGCGGTCCTGGTAGCGGCAGAGCTGGCGGCCGCGCGGTTCCTGCGGGGTGGTGGCGCTCCCGACGACGGCGCCGAGGAGCGCGCCGCTCGCTGCGCCGATCACGGTGCTCTTGGTATTGCCGCCGATCGCCTGGCCGACGAGCGCACCGCCGGCACCGCCGATCAGCGCGCCTGTGGTTGCCCGCTGCTGGCCTTCGGTCTGCGTTTCGCAGCCGGCAAGTGCCGCGGTCATCATCACCGCCAGAATAGCCTTCTTGATAATCATCACTAGAACTCCTCTGAAGCCCCAGGGACTGACGACGGGGGCGAACGGAGCTGAACTGCGGTCGTATTGCGGCGGAACGGCGGCGGAGCTCGCTCACGAACTGAATCAGGGTTTCTCGGCGGTTGAACGCGATGGTTGCCAAAAGGGAAAGTTGGCTTGGAGAGGGTAAATGGCCGCGGTCAGTCGATCTTTAAGCGAACCATGTGGCAGCGAGGCGGCCGCGGTCTGGATCCGCCGCGATGCGCTCGATCGAGGTTGGTGAGGGGATCGCTTCACCGTCTTCGATCATCCCCTCGACATGGAAGGCCAACGCGTCTTTAGCGAGCTCACGCGCCTCGCCGAGACTTTTCCCAGCCGTAACGACGCCTGGGAAGTCGGGAAAGGAAACACCAAAATCGCTGGCCTCATCCTTGTGAATCAGCCCCACATACTGGCGCATTTCAGTCCCTTGCCGGGTGGTCATCGACCGCTAGTTTAGAGCGTCGGCACGACGGTGCAAGACGGCGATGGATAAGGTTGCAGCGGCTCGCGACAGCCCCACGGGGAGGCGAAGTGTTCGCGCGGCCCAGTATCTGAGAATGTCTACCGATCGACAGACCTACTCCATTGAAAATCAGCGGGACGCCATCGCGGATTACGCCGAACTCATGGGCTACGATATTGTCGCCACCTATGAGGACGCCGGCAGAAGCGGGCTGAACATCGAAAGGCGGCCAGCGCTGAGGCGCCTGTTGGCGGATGTCGAAAGCGGGCAAGCGGCTTTCGAAACGGTCGTCGTTTACGACGTCAGCCGCTGGGGTCGCTTTCAAAACGTGGATGAAAGCGCCTCGTATGAATACCGATGCCAACGGGCGGGTGTAAGGATCGAGTACTGCGCTGAGCAGTTCGCGAACGACGGCAGTGTCGGATCGGACGTGCTGAAGGCCATCAAACGCAGCATGGCTGCAGAGCTGAGCCGCATGTTGTCGCAGAAAGTCTTCATCGGACAAACCCGAGTGGTCAGGATGGGCTTTCGCGGCGGCGGCCACGCTGGCTATGGGTTGCGGCGCGTGCTCGTTGATGCGGCAGGGAAACCCAAGGCAATCCTAAAGCGCCGTGAATGGAAGTCCTTGGCATCCGACCGTGTCATTCTCGTGCCTGGACCCGAGGCCGAGGTCGCCACCGTGCGCTGGATTTTCAAACAGTTTTTGAAGGGCAAGCTGGAGGTCCAGATCGCGCGAGAACTCAATGAGCAAGGCTCTGTGACCGACCTTGACCGGCGGTGGACAACCGCTTCGGTGCGTTCGATCCTCAGGAACGAAAAATACATTGGCAACAATGTCTGGAACCGGACGTCCGAAAGGCTTCATACCAGCCGCGTGAGGAATCCGCCAAGCGCCTGGATTCGTGCCGACAATGTGTCTGAGCCTCTGGTCGACCGAAAGCTCTTTGAGCGCGCCCAGGCAATAGCAAAAGCCCGAGCCACCCGGATTAGCAACGATCAGCTGCTGACGGACCTCGCGAAACTCCTCAAGGAGCAAGGATCGCTCTCAGGCAAGATAATCAATGCGGCGGCGCCCCACGGCCCTACGAAAAGCATGTACATCCATCGCTTCGGGACGCTCCAGGCCGCCTACGACCTGGTCGGATATGAAGCCTCGGCGAACTACCACTACTTCAGGGTCATCACCCAGCTTCATCGCCGTCGCATGGAGATCGTTCAGAATTTCGTGGCTGCAGTTTGCCGGGCTGGCGGGCATGCGCTTTATGACACCAAGGCACAGCTGTTGACGATCAATGAAGCATTCACGATCGCGGTCTGGATCGCCCGCTGCCGGTCCTCGCCTTATGGCTATTCTCACTGGCCATTTCACAAGCGCCGGCTGTTGGGCGCAGACATTTCGGTGCTGATCCGGGTGCTGCCCGACAATGTCACAGTTCGTGACTATTTCATTGCTCCCGCATGGATCGCAGAGCAGGCGCCCCCAATGCTTTCCCCAAACAACGGCGTGCGCCTTGACGCCTTCCTGTTCCCCTCCCTGGACCCATTGGTCGCAATGGCAAGACGAGCACCGATCGGAGGAGCATGACGAAACCCGAAGCTCACTTCCTGAAGAGCAGCCGACATGCAATTCATCTGACAGGCGGTCTGTGTGCGCCGGCCGGACCGCTTCGCAAATATGTATTCCTCAGGAGCTTGAAAAAGCAGAATGAAGAGATGAGAGCTTTCATTCTCGAGGCCGGCGAAGCGTGGGAGCGGCTAGATTTCGCCGTGGGAGCGTTCCGCGAGTTGCTGGCTATAGATGTTTTTCGAGACTTGCTGACGACTGAACGGCTGGGCGTTTTGCCACAGCCTCTTTTGGATCGGATTGCGGGCAAGCATCCAGAAGACAGGATCGCGACTGCGGGGGCCGACAATTTCGATCGGATGGACCGGCGGCTTCCTGGCGGAATTTGCCCAGAAGTCCTTGATATTCTGAGCGATTGCGTCGTCCCCCTCAAAATGTTCGGCCTGCTTCGACAGGTCGTACCTGACCGGCAGGTCGAAATCGCGAAGGTGATGATTGCCCTGAGGAGGGTGAAGCTCAACACAGCTCGGGTCTTCGTAATCCTCACGTCGCCATCGCAGCTTACCGATCCTTCACGCCCGCGGCAGCAATTTCCAGGGATCGATGGCGTGCAATTGGCCACCATGGAGAGCGAGTTGGCTGATCTAAGCCGCAAGTTCCAGCAGGCGGAGGTACAGGGCGGCATTTGGAATCTCGAGCTTATAGCCGCCAGGGGCTATATTCTCCAACTCTTGGAGAGCGCCAAAGTGGTGAGGTATCTTGCCCAGTACTTTCCGCGGCACCTCTCAGAGTTTCAAAAGGTTCTGGACTTCTCAATGCACGTTGACCCGTCGATACGTCGACGAAGGCGTCCCACACCGACGCCAAAGAAGATGCCACGGTAGGCGACGATTGCTGTTAGGATTGCCCAGCACACTTCAAGAAAGCGTGGCTTATCCAGCTACGTTGATCCAGGCGGGTGCGTGATCGCTGGGCTTTTCCCAGCCACGGGCTTCGACATCGACACCGGCATCTCGGATGGCTGCCGCGATGGAGGGGCTTGCGAGCAAATGATCCATCCGCAGGCCGGAGCTTCGGTCGTAGCCGCCGCGATAGGAGAAGTTCCAGTAGGTGTAGATGCCTTTGTCCGGGTGGATCCGGCGCATCGCATCCACCCAGCCCAGGTCTAGCATGCTGGCATACGCTTCCCTGCTTTCGGGGAAGACGACCGCATCTCCCAACCAGCGCCGAGGCACCACGGCATCGATCTCGGTGGGGACGACGTTGTAGTCGCCACAGAGGACCGCGCGTTCGCCCAGCAGAGATTTGCTGTAGTTGACGAGGCGGTCGAACCACCGGAGCTTGTAATCGAATTTGGGGCCGGGCGCCGGATTGCCGTTCGGAAGGTAGATGCAGCCGACGACCAAGCCGTCGATCTCCGCCTCGATATAGCGGCTGTGCGTGTCATCGGGATCGCCCGGTAAGCCACGACGGCGTTCGACGGGATCCGTTCCGCGCGCCAGGATTGCCACCCCGTTATAGGATTTCTGGCCGTGCCAGATCGCGCCGAAGCCGGCGTCTCGAATTGCCTCGATCGGAAATTTGTCATCCGACGTTTTCAGTTCCTGGAGGCAGACCACGTCATAATCAGTCTCGCCAAGCCACTTCAGCAGCACCGGCAAGCGGCCGTTGACGCCATTGACGTTGAAGGTCGCGATCCGGGTCAATGCCTCCCTCCTGCCGGGCAGAAAAGGCCCCGTCGAGACGTCGACGGGGCCGCATTTGTTAGAGCGGTGTGTTTCGGCGAACGCGATCGCGTTCGGCCTCGATGTCATCATAGGGCTCCGCGGTGGCGTCGAACCCTGTCCATCCGCCGGACTCGTAAGCGCTACGCCGCTCGGCAAGATTGACTGAACGCTCCCCACGCAGGATCCGTTCAGCCTCGCCGGCGAGCCGATCATCCACTCTGGCAGTCACGAGGCTACCACCGCGACGTACGCCCTCGGCATAGACATGTGCATCACGTTCCGAAACGCCGGATTCCGTTAGCGCCCCGACGATGCCGCCTGCGGCTCCGCCCACCACAGCGCCGCCGACCGCGCCGACAGCCGTAGCTGCGAGCCAGCCTGCCGCCACGACGGGCCCGACACCGGGGATGGCCATGATCCCCAGCCCGGTAAGGAGCCCGCCCGCGCCGCCGACGAGCGCTCCCAGGCCGGCACCGGCGGCGGCATCTTCGCCGGCGTCCGAAGTCTCATCCTGCCGATACCAATTGTCGGAATTGTTCGCCACGATGCTGATGTCGTCTCGCGGCACGCCGATCGCTTCCAGCTCGCTTACGGCGTCGGAGGCGTCCTGATAGTCATCGAAAAGTCCTGTGACAGTCGTCATTGTTCACTCCTTTTGAATCTGGTTATTGAGCCCCGGCAACAACGTTGCCTTTGAAATCGAGCGCGACAGCTACCTGCTTTCCGTCTTTGTCGGCGGTGCCGCGCCAGATGCCCTGGTCGTCCTTCGTCAGCGCGCTGACATTCGAGAAGCCGGCATCCTGAATGCGCGATTTTGCCTGCGCTTCGGTGAAGCTGTTGGCTCCCGGAACCGGCGCGGATGCGTTCTGATCGGTGCCTGTCGCAGCAGGCGCGGTGCTGGTGGTGGCGGTATCGTCGGTTTTGCCGGAGGCGATCTTTTCGACCATCTCCTGGTGCATCTTGAGCGTCGGCAGCGTCTGCTGCGCAAATGTCTTAAGATCGGCGTTGTCGCCATCGGCTGCATAGTCCTGGAACAGTTTGACCGCGTCGGCGTGGGCGTCTTGCTGCATCTTCACGTACGACTGGTCGACCGATCCGTTCGCCGATTTTAACGCCTCGAGATCGCTCTTGTGCTTGGGGTCCGTTTCGGCGGGAACCTGCAGTTTCTGTTCGCCGGCGATCGACTGCAGCTTGGCGTTAGCCGCGCCGTGATCTGTTATCATTTTCTGAGCGAAGTCATTGACCGCTTGGTCTTTCGCCTTGCCTTGGACGATCTTGCTGGACTCGACCTCGAAGATCCCGCCTGCGGCGGCCTTGTTGACGAAATCCTGCGCCTTTTCGGCGCTGAGCGCCGGATGGGCAAAACTCAAGGCGACGACCGTGCAGAGCGCGGCCGATAGCAAACGAAGTTTCATAGATGATGTCCTCCAACGCACTGAATTGTGCCTGGAGGCAAACAGAGGGGCGCAGCGTTTGTTCCGACGCCAATTCGATATGGCTCAGAACTTCACACCGAGGCCGACGCGGAAATCACGCGTCTGTGCGGTGTGCTGGAGCACGCAACCGCCGCCGCAGTATTCGAACGTCTTCTTTCCGAAGAACGAGAAATCTTACTCCCACGAAGGAACACGTTGTGGGTCAGGGGGACGTCACGCCGGCGCCGACAATCCCGCCGATTGCCGTTCCGTTCCGTTCCGCATAGCCGATCGCATTGGTCTTCAACTGCGACGCGGTGACACCCGCCGTCAGGTAGGGGAGGATCCCGCCCATCTCCATGCCGACTCGCCCTTTGACCGAGCCGAACAGGCCGTGAGATTCCACGACATTACCGGGGCCGGGCATGTCGTGGAAGTGGCCTTTCTTAAACCGATAGCCGAGTTCGCCTTCGACGCCATAGACGATGTTGCCCGATTGGAAATTGTAGCCGGCGAAACAGCCGATCGTTGGCCAACCCACGTTGTGGGTGACGTCTGCGCCGATATTGGGCTCACGGATCTTGTAGTGCTCATGGTGCCAGCACCGAAGGCGCCAGCATAGAACCCCTGCCAGGTCCATTCGGTTGTCGCACCCGGTTCCAGGATGTCGGCTGCCATCACCGGGCCGCAGAAGGCAAGGGCAAATGCAGAAAGAAATTTCATGTCTTCCCCGCAGACAATCTTACGTTGAGTCGCATTCTGCCATAGCGAAAAGATCACAAACGCCGCTGTTCTGCGCGCTGGTCACTGGATCGATGAATCTTGCGCTGACTGTGACCCGCAATGTCAGGTCTTCGGCGGCCCGCAGCGCCCTTTCAGCACCGCGATTTCAGTCTCGCGGTCGCCGCCGGACATCGACGCCACCGGCACGCCGATGAGGAAGACGCCAAGTGCCTCGCCGTTCGCTGCCTCGTTCTGCTGGTTTGTCAGAGTCGCCAGTCGCTCTTTGTCGGCTTGCGTGCAGGGCCAGCATTCGGCACGTCTGCTATTTTGTCCGGTGGCGTCGCGCAGCCAGCAATGCAAACGAAAGCAGCGACGGTCGAAGCAAACCGCTTCATAGTCCCCCAAAAATTTCAAACCCGCTGCCAAAGTTGCTTAGCCTGACGTCAATGGCAAGCCGCCAAACTCGGATTCGACAACAAAATGCAAATGAAGCATTATGCCAGCCGGTGTCGGGGGATACCTCTGTGGATTTGCGATCGTATTTTGCCGCAGCGAGCGCGGTGCTGTTGTCGGGCTGTGCTGCCGACTATTTGAACAATTACGATACGATGACGCTTGCGTCCGGCGACGCAAACAACACCAATTCGCTTCCGCAAACGGTCGCTTCGGGGCCATGAAGTTTGGCGTCCGCAAACCAGGCATCGAGCGCAGCCTAGCAGCTCGGACCTCCGTCAAGCGGATGGTGAGGCAGCAGCTTGGCCTGAAGGCGCCGCGAGGCCTGGGCTGGATTTCCAATCCCAAACGAGCGGCTTACGACGACGGTCGGCTTTTGGGAGTTCCTCAAAAAACTGTTGAACCTCAAATGAGACGCGCTGGCGCAAGGCGTTATCAGGGCGGGCCGAGGGCGAGATTCCCGCTGCGTCTCGTACTCGTGACGGTCGCCGCGGTTTCCGCCCTGGTCACGCAATTCCTCTTGCACAACAGCAGTCCGCTGCCGGAAGTCAGCCTGCAAAACATCATCAACCCGAGGCCGGCGGCGACGATCGCCGGCGTCGCCTCTGTGATCGACGGCGACACGATCGAGATCCACGGGCAGCGTGTGCGCTTCAACGGCATCGACGCGCCGGAGAGCCGGCAATATTGCGACGACGCGAAAGGCTTCGAATATCCCTGCGGCCGCCGCTCCGCCGAAGCTCTGGACAAATTCCTGGCGGCCTCCAGGCCGGTGCAATGCGCATTCGTGGCTTGGGACCGCTATGGGCGCTTTGTCGGCAACTGCACGCGCGCCGACGGGGCTGACGTGGCCGCCTGGATGGTCGGGCAGGGGCAAGCGCTGGACTGGCCGAAATACAGCAACGGCGCCTATGCAGCTCCACAGGCCAGGGCGCTGGCGGCAAAGCTCGGCTTATGGGTGGGCAACTTCCAGGCGCCCTGGGATTGGCGGGCACAGCACAACCACGTGCAGGCGCCGTCGGCACCAACCTTCGCGCTCGGCAGCGGCAACGCCGGCTGCAACATCAAGGGCAACGTTTCGGCGGGAGGCGAGCGGATTTATCACGTGCCGGGCCAAAAATATTACGGCCTCACCCTCATCAACCTAGCCAAGGGCGAGAGATGGTTCTGCTCGGAAGCCGAAGCCGTAGCGGCAGGTTGGCGGAAATCCAAGCTCTAAGAAGGTCCCTCACGGCCGCCGGCAAGATCACCCTCCAGTGTCGACGTGCTCCACATCGAGGAAGTGCTCACCGCGACTTGGCTGCGTCTGGCGAGCAAAGGACGCTTCGAGGCAGCGTACAGATGCCTGATCCCGTTGAACCTTGGACACCCGTGCAAGTTGAACGTCCCGCGCAAAGCACAAGCTTCCGGCACGCCGCAATTTGTGGTCCGCGGCCGGCAGCGTGGTCGGCTTCTAGGTCACGCAAACAGGTTGCAACCTCCGGCATCTCGGTACGCAGGCTACTTGAAACCCGGCGCTCCGGAAACCGCCAACTGCTGCCATCACAGCGATCACTAGAGGCATAATGATGCCCGTAAGCGCCCTGACTCCGGTAACCGATCTGCCACGCTTTAGGAAGAAGAAGAGCCTTGGTACCACCCGCAAGGCTCCGCCGAGGTGGAGAGCTGGTACTGCAGTTTCACGTCGGTGCGCTGGCTGGTTTTTGAAAGTGCCTGGCGATGAAGGCATCGATCGGGCCGGTCAGGGCGTCAGCCTCCGCCTTGACCTTCTCGAGATCCCAATCCCACCAGCGGATTGCCAACAACTTGGAAATGGTTTGGTCGTCGAAGCGATATCTGACGATCCGAGCTGGGTTGCCCACCGCAACGGCATAGGGCGGAATGTCCCTCGCAACGACCGCATGCGCGCCTATGACGGCGCCATCGCCGATTGTGATCCCAGGCATTATGGCAGCGTAGCGTCCGATCCAGACATCATTGCCAACACTGATACCCCTTCGGTGACCGAGGCTGGCATCCGGCATCGGCTGACCAAGAACGATGAAGTGGATCGGAAAAGAAGTGGCGCAGTCGTGAACATGGCCGCTTTTGCAATAGAACTGAACACCGCTTGCGATTGAACAATAGGAACCGACGGAAAGAGGGGCATCTGCTGACGCCATCCACGCGCTTTCCGTTGTCACGCCGTATGTGTAGCGACCGACGGTAGCAAAGTCCGGCAATTTCATTGACAAGCCGAACCAGCCGTTCTTCCGCAGCCATGTAGATAACTTTGACATCTGTGTGCTAGTGCCCGCCCCGACAGCATCCGTCCATAGCCGATGGGCGGACTTGTTTCCAGCCTTGAATTCCAACTTCGAAAATCTGCTCTGCGAAAGGAGAGGAACACCTAGGCAGTTTCACGTGAACAGGCTCCGCTGGGGAAAGTCCTGGCGCATGAGGGCGGCTACAGCAACAAAGCGGCAGACTCGGGTGGCGTGACGATGAAGGGGTAACGCAGCGCGTCTATGATGACCTGTTCTTCACAAGCGAGAGCGCCTCGGCACACTCCCGGCCCAGGTTGTCGTGATCTCAGGGCCGGTTCAGCCCTCGTAACTGAACGCCTTTTTGCTCACAGGAAGAGCAGGGGGCTAGCCCTGCGCTCGGTCAAGGGCATCGGCAGCAACGAGCTCTTTGACATCTACGATCGGCAATACTGGACGCCGTGAAGGGCGACCAGCTTCCCGCCGGCGTCGACTATGTCGTCTTCGACGGCGCGGTGAACTCCGGGCCGAAACAGTCGATCGTCTGGATGCAGCGCGCGCTGGGCCCGCTCTATAAGGGCAGGGTCGACGGCGTGATTGGCCTTGCCACGATCGCGGCCGCGCAGGCCTGCAAACCATGACGCCCTGATCGACAGGATCTGCGCTCTGCGGCTGACTTTCCTCCGGCACCTGAAGCCCTGGCCGGTGTCCGGCCGCGGCTGGTCCTCGCGCGTGGCGGAGGTGCGTACCATCGGGCAGGCCTGGGCTACGGGCGCAGTGCCGCAGATCGCGGACTTTGTCGACGGCGGCCAGGCCAAGGCCTTTGCCGAGAATGCCAACGAAGGCCCGTCGGCTCGGCCGGCGGGCTTTTTTGTTGCCGTCCCTCCGCGCCGCTCGCCTTGTCATCCCCTAATTACAGTCCGTCGCTTGTGCATTGGCGACGGGCTCTTTCTGTCACGTGGATGTCTTCCGCTTCGGCGCGACATGGCTGGTGACCAGCCGCACTGCGCTGAGGTTCACCGTAATGCCGAGATCCTTGCCGCCGACGGTCACGCTGTCCCGATCTACCCTGGTGACTTCCCCGGTAAGCTCAATCTTCTGCCCGCTGCTGACGTTTGGGGTGGTGTCCACGATCGAGTGGGGCTGGTGATATGAGGGGATCAGCACGCTCACCCGATCCTCAGTTACGCGCTTGCGGATCGTTGCGGTGATCGCAACCGTATCCCCGACCTTGATGCTGCCCATCGCCATAAGGCGAGTCTGGTGCGGCTACGCCGTTAGTCAAGCTTGTTCTAATGTACATCAAACTGTCTGCAACCAATCGCGCGCTTGTCGGTTGTAGGCGAAGTGGTCGATCCCTCCGGGGTGGAGCCGCTGAAAAAATCGCAGGTCAGCCCGTCGCCATTTCCTCCCAAGATGGCGACGGGCAAACAATGTCATGCCCGGCCGGTCCGCTCCTCTCAGCTAGGATATGGGCCTCGCGTAGCAGCGAGGGATCATCAGAAGGCCTTGACGGCCGGAGCTAAATATTGGCGAAGCTGGTGAAACATTAGGGATTGTCGCAAGTTCGATGTCTAGGCGGCGTTCGAGACCCACGCCGCGTCGGGGCGAAGGCTGTCGCATCGACGGGAGTGAGGATGCTTGACGCGCGCCCCGACAAAGAGCCCGCCCCCAGCAGAGCGGGCTCTTTCCTGTGAAAAAGGCCGGGCAGACGTAACAAGGCTAACCGGCGGCGCGATCGCAGGATGAGCACATGCCACACTACTTCTTCGACATAGACGCCAACGGCGACCACACTCACGATGAGGTCGGGCTTCCGTTTTCCTCAAAAATTCAGTTTCGAAAGCTGCTGTCGCGACCTTGCCGGCCTTAGCGCTTCAAGAAGGCGGCAACCGCAATTACGGCATTTCCGTCCGCGACGAGCGGGGGAAAGTGGTGTACACCGCGTCCCTGACCTTTGATGACGCTTTCCATCATTAGGTCACCTCGCCCCCCAGTGAACCTCGCTCCATATTTTGAGGGGCTCGCGCTAGCACAGGAAACCATCGGTACCTGGAGCGTCTTGGAACCTCTCACGGTACGCGCACGTTTGTCCTTAGGATTATTATCTCAAGGAGGTAGTCCGATGAATATCAAGATGTTCACAATGGGCGCCCTTACGGTCGCCATGATGAGTGGTGCAGCAATGGCTGGGTCCACGTCTGCGCTCGACGACCCCGCCAAGATGTCGCCGTTCTTCACCGATGCCGGGATGAAGACCCTGAGGTCGGAAGCCGATTTCAAAACGGCCTGGATGGCGATGAAACCTGACGAACGAACTGCGGTGCTGAAAGACTGCGGCGATACCACGCTCAACAAGGCGCATGCCGATTTCTGCGCCATGGCCAAGAAGATGGGTGGCTAACTTGTTCTGACGAGAAGGGCGGACCGTACGCCCGCCTTTTGATGCAGGTTCGCTGAAACTCGCCGGGCGAGGCCCCAACAACTGGCTCAAGCCCAACGAGCTGCCGGCCCGGAAGGGTATCGGCAACAAGGCTGGTGCCAGCTTTTTCGGTTCGAACGAGACAACATGAGTTCCCGTCGGCGTCAAGTGCTGGCACAATCTGATGCAGGGCCGAAGCATTTTTTGATTCGATGGCCTCCCGCACTCGGTAACCGACAGGCTCGCGCCCGCCCCCCAACCCCGGCCGTCGGTTACCAGTCTTGTTGGCCTCTACACTTTTCGGTCGCCTGGTTGCGATTATGGCATGCGAGGCGCGTCCCCATTTGATTTTCAAACGCTGGTGCTCGAAGAAAGCGTGCCAGACCACCTGCCGCGCGTCCCGCTCACCCACCATCTGGCAGCACCGGGGGCGGTAGAAATACTCACTTTCGTGCGCGCAGAGCTTGCCGTTGGGGTGAGGTTCGAATGGACTGAGCTCCGAAAGCTTCGTCACGTCGCCTTGTCCATCAGGGGCGCCTGCCGCTTTGGCGGCCCCTGGCTCATCACCAGCCTGAGCGTCTCGGCGTTTACCGTCACTGGGATTCCCAGGTTGACTGTACCTTGCCGGCTTCCTCGTCGACCTAAGTCACATCTCCAATCTGCTCGATTTCCTGGCCGTGCTTCACCTTAGACGTGCGGTCCACGATTGAACGCTTCGCAGAGCTCTATCGTGTCGAGGATGACATCTGCGGCCAGCCGGCAGACGCGGGCTATCGGCCGGGTCTCGTGATCTTTTGCCGCTGAGGTCTGATCGCTTCCAACAGTTCGCGCTCGCTCCTGCGAGCATTGCGAAAGACGGCCACAACCATCTCTACCAAAATTTCAGCGTTCGGGTCCAAGGGATCGAGGCGTTCATCCGCGCAGACTTGATTAAACGGTCGTTCGCAAACAGCCAGATCAAGAGGGCTAAGACAGGTACGGTTGAAACGCCGACGCAGCATGTGAGCGAACCTTTCAGGGGAGTGCCGCCCGTGCTTTGCGGCGTGCTGGTATCACTGAGGCTTGAGCGATGCCGTTTACAGCTTTTTAGAAGTTACTCCCTACTCGGCGATTGCGTTGTCAATAATCCCAAAATCTGCGCGCACTCGCGAGACCTATATTGCCCAACTGTCATCAGCTGGTAATAGTCTTTCCGTTTACTTTCCGGTATACGAAAGCCGCGCCGAAATTCAGCCGCCTCCTTTGGAGTTCGAGTGCAGCCAAGCTTGCTGGCGCTGACTTTCAAGCTCGCCAGTGAGCACCCAAGTTTTTCCGCAATTTCTTTCAATGGCTCGTTATTGACGTATCCATCAAGAATTATCTTGCGGCGAGCTTCTCCTTTGATCTTCTCGTTCATTTCGTGGTCTCCTCAACGTCGCTTTCACGATGTCGGAATCTATAGGCACCACTCTGAATTCTGTCGTTAGCCCCGCATCCAGAAACTTGTCTCGGGATGCATTTCTTATTGTAACTCAGCGTGATCGACGATCCGGCCGACAGGCTTGCCAGATACCTGGAATACACCACATGATTGCGGGGGGGCATGGGCATACCGGAATCGGATATGGCACCACGCGCGATGGACGCTAACAAGCAGGACGAGGCCCATATTAGGCAGTCGCCGGAGCGCGAGCGACGTCGTTGGCCCCGCGACGTTCAATCTGACAGCGCGGCTCCGCCGACCGCGCCGGCGCTGGTGCCACTGTCCTTTTCAACGCTGGACCTGGCGCCGAAGGACCAATTTCCCGCTTGGCAGGCGCATGTGGCACCGCTTGTCGAGCTCAGGTTGCCGGATAACAAATCGCTGGACGATGGCTTCCCGGCCGCCCACACGGCATGGAATCTTGGTGGAATGCTGATCGTTGAACAGCGGACGCCGGCGCACAGTTATGTCCGTTCCGCCGCAAAACTTCGCTCCAGCTCGATCGATCACTGGTATGTCGTCTTGCCACATACTGGCCGGTCATGGACGGAGGTCGATCGCCGCGTTGCGGAGGGACAACCGGGTAAACTTGAGATCAGGTCGCTGGGCTACCCGTTTCGCGGCAGGACAACGGATTCGGAAAGTCTCATTCTCTATTTGCCGCGGGATTTGTTTGCCGATGCGGCGGCAACCCTCGATCGGAACAACAATTCAATTCTTTCCGGCAATTTTGCTAACCTTTTGATTGACTACATTGACAGCATCGTAACAAGACTGCGCAGTCTCACTGCGGACGACCTGCCCCGCATCGTAAACGCCACACGCAGCATGATCATTGCGTGCCTCGCGCCTCTGGCAGAAAACGCCGCTGCGGCCGAACAACTGGCGAGTGTCGCGCTAATGGAACGGGCGCGTCGATACGTCCAAAACAACCTGGACGCGGCTCGTTTGACGCCGGATTCAATGTGTCGGGCGCTCGGGGTTTCGCGATCTCGTCTCTATCAGTTGTTCGAACCGAGCGGTGGAGTGCTCCATTACATTCAAAGTCGCCGACTTTTGGCAGCCCATGTTGCGCTCAGCGATCCGGCGGACAGCCGGCGCATCGTTCAAATTGCGGAAGCCTTCGGCTTCAGTTCAGCAGCAAATTTCAGCCGAGCGTTCAGCAAGGAGTTCGGTTATAGCCCTCGCGAAGGGCGCAGGACGACAGTGTTGCCGCGCCCCGCCCACTCTGTTTCGCTTGGCGAGCATGAGAAGGCCTCCTCTTTTGAAGGATGGCTCAAGGCGCTTGGAAGCTGAGCACAAGCGCGGCGCTGCTTGAGATCGGCGACATTCCATCAGTATGCCTCCTGGGGTTCTGCTGGATTCCGAGCGGCAATCCCCCTCACGGCAAGAGACTGCGTGGGCTGTCGGCAACCAAATGGCAATAGCCCTGGGCGAGAGATGCCGGCCGATATCGAGATATGTACGCCCGGATAAGAATTTGGATGCGCAGCTAACGACAACGCGACGTTATTCGTAGATGTTCGCAATGACTTTAGCGGGGGGCTCGGCACAGGCGGCAGGTTTCCAAGTTGGGGGGAATATCGCACCGCCTGTGCCGACCGCGCCGCCGCTATCCGTCAAAGGTGGTGGCGTAGTTGAGTAAGCGTGCCAATGGCCGGGGGGCGGCCGGCTGGTGTTCAATCCGTCGCAGAATGGCTTAGTGGGGGCTCGGCACAGGTGGCAGGTGTCCAAATTGGGGGATGCCAGATCGCCTGTGCCGCTCGCGCCACCGCTATCCGTCAAAGATGGTGGCGTAGTTGGGTAAGCGTGACAAGGTGGACGGCGAACGGCTGGAGTTCATCCCGCCTCAAATGCCAACTCTTGTCGAGCAGCCGCCAGAAGATGACGGGTGGGTCCACGAGGCCAAGCTCGATGGCTACCGAACGCAGATCATCATCGATAAATGCGGCGTGCGGCTCTACAGCAAGAATGGCCGTGACTGGACGACAAAATACTGGCCCATCGCGCTGGTTGACCTGCCATGCCGGGCTGCCATTCTCGACGGTGAGGTGATTGTGTCAGGTGAGCGCGGCACGCCCGATCCCGCAGCGTTGGAAGCCGCAGTCTGGAATGAGCCGAGCGGACTGGTGTTCGTCGCGTTCGATATCCTTCATCTCGACGGTCGCAATCTTACCCCCTTACCTTTGTTGCAGCGCAAGCACGCCCTGCGGCAACTGGTCGAACCTGGCCTCGGCAAGATCCAATACAGTGAGCATTTTGAGCGCGGTGCGCTGACGAACTTTGGCGTCATCGAGAAGATGGGGCCTGGTGGCCTTATCTCGAAGCATTCCGACAGCCCCTACAGGAGCGGACTGTCGAAAACATGGCTCAAGACCGAATATTCTTGAAAGCCGTCCTTGAATTGCCAAGACAGCCCCGCCAGCGAACGCTGCTCCCGCGGGGGCCCAATAGTTCGAATCCCGTGCGATGCTATTTAATCATTCACTAATTTACGCTTTGTTAATGAGTTTAGGCATTCGGATGTGGATAACGTGCCGCCAATAGCAGTGGACCATGATTTTGCGATGTGCGGCGTTTGTTAAACCGCCGAGTTGAAAGTTGCCAAGCTTGTTACTTATGCTATTTCTAATCTGGGGACGGGGACGCTAATTTACACCGCCTATGGAGGTGGCTTTTGCGCCCAGAGGCATCAGGCGTCGGCACAGAGAATGAGAAGCCTTCCTCGATCGATGTTTCACATGCTGGCGAAGCGCTTCTCGCTGACCTGTTGGCGAATACGACTGAACTTTTGTCGCTCTATGATCGCGACTTTCGGCTAACCCACTACGCTGCCAGGCTCAAAGGCCTGTACGGAGGCGCGGTGGTGCCAGGCGCCGCCATTTGGGAGATCTACCCAAGCTTCCTGGATACCAGGTGCCGCGACGAATTTCTTCGGGTATTTCAGGGCGGCTCTGCGGCAAGCATCGAATTGCCGCGATCATCGGGCGAAGCGCCTAGGTCCGTTTTCGTCTTCGGCACCGCAAATGGTGTCGGAATCATCGAATCACAGGGGCGGGGAGAGCGCAGCACAGCGGAAGAGCAGGAGCATGTAATTCTGCTCCATCAGGCGACCCACGACGTGCTGACGGGACTGCAGAACCGACGGCGATTCGGAGAGCGACTACAGGAAGCGCTGGCGGCAATCGGCGGCCCCAAGCCGAAAGCCGCCTTGCTCCAAATCGACCTTGACGATTTCAAGTCGGTCAACGACACGCTCGGCCATGGGGCGGGCGACACGCTTCTGCAGCTCGCGGCAGGTCGAATCCGCGACGCGCTGCAGGATGGCGAATCTGCATACCGGTATGCCGGCGACGAGTTCGCTGTCATCCAATTGGGCAAGGAGCAGCCCATGGAAGCCGAGCGCCTCGCCGGATCCCTGGTCAACGCCTTCAAGGACCCGTTCGTCATCAACGGCATTCCCGTCTTCGTCGGTTCAAGCATCGGAATTGCTTTCGGGCCGGAGCACGGGACCGACGGCGAGCAGTTGATGAAAGCCGCCGACATCGCTCTTTATGCAGCCAAGACGGACGGACGCGGCTGCGCCCGAACGTTCAATCGCCCGATGCTGCTCTTGCTCGAGCAACGCGAGAATCTCAGGCGCAGTCTTCGAACCGCGCTGGAGCGGGGCGAGCTCTATATTGAGTATCAGCCGCTCATCCGGCCTCCCTCATCGGTGATCGGATTTGAAGCACTGCTGCGTTGGCGACACCCCGAGATCGGCATCATCCCGCCCGGTGTGTTCATTCCGATCGCCGAAGCCGACGGTCTGATGGACGAGATTGGACGATGGGTGCTCGAGCAAGCCTGTCGTCAGGCATTGACTTGGCCTTCCTCGCTGACAGTCGCAGTCAACCTGTCTCCGGCTCAGTTTCTGAGCGGTTCTTTGACAGATACTGTCGCTCAGATCATTGACGCAGTTGGAATTCGAGCCGAAAGACTTGAACTTGAGATAACCGAAACGGTTCTCCTTGAGAAAACAATTGATAATATCGATACATTAAATACTTTGAACGTCTTGGGAATAAGAATCTCTCTTGACGATTTTGGGACGTACTACTCGTCGTTGAGCTACCTTAAGAATTTTCCATTCGACACCGTCAAGATAGATCAATACTTCATCACGGACTTGGAAACCGACCTCAAGAGCCAAACGATCGTGCAATCGATCATCAATCTGGCACACGGCCTGGGTATAAGCGTCACCGCCGAAGGGGTCGAGACGTCGGCACAGGCACGGTGGCTGGTCGAGGAGAATTGCGATTGTCTGCAAGGTAATTTCCTGGGACGGCCGCTCGGAGCCGACGCAACCGGCGATTTCATCAGGCGGTCGCCGTCGAAGGGGAGGCGAGCGATGGAGGAATCAAATCGGGCGCTCTAGCCCTGCACTGTTTGTGGAGGGTTGAAAACAACGACCGAGCTGGACACCGCGCAATGCGGAAACTCATCACGAGGCGGTCAAATTTACGTCTCGGAGGTCAGGAGGATGCTGATGGGATCTGTTCGTAACGAACCGGCTGGCGAGCCGACTTTTGAACCCATGATCCAGATCGACATGGAGATCAAGACTTTTGTCTCCGCTTGGAAACACTGCGACTATGTCTCCACATACATGGCGTGGATGATCAGTCAAAACAGATCAGACTCGGTCCGGCATTCGAATCTGTTTTCCTCTGCCTTCAACGAATTGCTGGAGGTCGCTTTCCGTACGCGCCACGCTGACGGCGAACTGGCATGCAGGGTGTCCCGCCACGGCGCGACGGATAGAATCGAGCTGACAATCCCTTGCGTGCCGGAGGAACGCCAGTTCTATCAGGAGGCCGTGTCGCAAGTCGCCGGCGTCGAGGCCAAGGAGCGATATCTCAATTCCGTATCTGGAGATCTGGCGCCCAGCCGGGAAATCGTACTCCTGGAACTGGCTGTCGACTACAACGCGACACTCAGGGTCGAAGAAGCCGAAAGTGATGCGATCAAGCTTGTCGTCGATCTTCCACTTGAGGGCCTGCAGCATTGAGCCCTTACAACCTTCTCCCTCGCTTCAAGGCCCAATACGACGCGAACAACCAGGAGTTCTCCATGTCTGGGGTGGTCCGGCCTCAGGCGATCGATGAGCTTGGGCCCAGCCTGGCATTGCTACGCGATGCGATCGGTCGTGTACGCGGCGTTCTCTATATTAATGTCAGACGCCTGACGCAGATGAACAACGCTGCTTTCCATGCCTTTTCGAGGGTCATCATTGACGCCTGTCGCGCTATACCGGATCTCAAATTTGTCGTCATCACGTCAAGCGTCGTCGGATGGACCTCACGAAAATTCGGTCGCTTGAACGGGATCGAGCCGAACATCACTGTCGAGGAGTATGACAGCAAATTCTATCCAGGGCAGGGTTTCCTCGAGGAAGGCGGGTTCGTTCCAATCCTGCGCACACAGACAAAGATGACCTGGCGCCACGAGCGAACAATCTTGCCGCGACACGGCATGAGGCCGGGGATCGCCATGGCCGACATCTGTTGCGGGATCGGCGATTTCGCCGTGCTCGTGCAGAAAGAGTTCCAGCCATCGCGGATCGTCGCCCTCGACCATTCCATATCAAGCCTGGACTACGCCCGGCGAGTGATGCGGGAGTTCGATATCAGGGGCATCGAATATACTTATGGCGATGCGTCAGAAATGCTTCTCGACGAAGCGCAGTTCGACTTGGTCACCTGCCGACATTCGCTTCAAATCTTCAATCGACCGGAACTCATCCTCAAGGAACTCTACCGCATATGCAAACCAGGCGGGCGGGTCTACATCACCAACGAGAAGAATTCCCATTGCCTCGGCGAGCCGCGCGCAGAAAGCATTCGTTGGACATACAACGAAGTGGCGAAGCTGTTCGCGCATTTCGAGATGGACGTCGAGCTTGGGCCCAAGAGTCGGCGGTACCTGATTGAAGCCGGATTCGAAGACATACGTGTCGAGACCTTCATGGTCACCAACATGGACGGAGATCCGCAGGACTTCGCCGATGTCATTGTGGCCTGGGCGGATGTCTACGCGGGCGATATGGCCACCAGACGCGGCGATGGGCCGGAGTTCGTTGCACGGTTCCGGCAGGGGTTTCAGGATCACATTTTCGCTGCGCTGCACCCCAAGGGTTACGCGGGTTGGCCGATCTGGGTCGCATCGGGGCGGCGGCCACAATGAAAGCCGACGATCAGCCTACACCACGCTTCGGCCTGCGCTCGTTTCGAGCGAAATTCGTGTTGGTCGTCGGCGGCGCGGTACTGTTCGACCTCTTGCTGAGCGGTGGTCTGGCGCTTTGGAACGTTCAAAAGCTGTCGCGCGACGCCACATCGGAAGTCGGTGAGGGTCTGACCACCGCAAACCAGGAATACATCCGCTCGTATGCCGACTCGACAGCGTTAAGTGTCGACCTCCTGCTCGATCGAGTTCATGGTGACGTGAAGGCGCTGGCCGGCGTTCTGCAGGCACAGATCAACGATCCGAGCAGGCAGCAACAGGTCGGAGCAACCCTTTCGCACCAAGCACCCGGCTCGGTGAAGGTCGTCTATGACGCAAAGGGCGATTGGGCGCAGAACCTGCCGGGCGCGCCTTCCGTGATAAGCGTGTGGGGCTACCTGCTCGGCGCCGACCACACTCCGCTCCCTGGCGTTCAGCGGGAAATAGAAGACAGTACCGTGATCGATCTCGTCGCGCCGACCCTCATGGCCAGCGGATCGCCAAAACTGCAGATGTACTATATTGGCCCAAAGGAACGGCCGATCTTCAGGACGGTGCCCTACACGGACCAGGCGCAGACCTTCGACCGACTCTATCCGGGCCACAACAAGGCGGAGTTCTGGGAGTTCTTCTTTCCGGGGATCTATGGGTCATGGCAGCAATGGGCCAGAGATCCGGCCTTACGTCCGGTCGCCGACGACATCACTCAAACAGCACCTTACACCGATGCGATCACGGGAAAGCTGATCGTCAGCTTTTTCCACCCGCTGTGGACGCGCGATCGCACCGGCATCGCCGGCGTAGCGGGTGCGGACATCACTCTCGATCAGCTCGCGGAAGTCGTCGAGCGCGTGAAGATCGCGGAAACCGGGTTCGGCTTCCTCACCATGTCGACCGGCAATGTAGTGGCAATCAATCCATCGGGCCAGGCGATCATCGGCCTGACTTCATCCAATGATGCGGGCACGAAGGGCGTCACCGGCCTCGAGAGGTCGCTGCGGGGAAGTACGCAGCCGGCTATCGCGTCGCTGCCACTCGACCAGAACAATGACGGTGTCATTCAGCATATCATGCTCGACAACAAGGGCGAACGCGTACCCTATATAGTCGTGCTCAAGAGATTGAAGCCGACCAACCTGTGGAGCTCGGGACCGATCAAGTCCGAAGCGATGTCGGTCGGTATCGTCGTTCCCGAACGCGAAATCTATGCGTCTCTGTTCGCCGCGCAGAAGAGTATCTCCCGCGCAACCAATCGCATCCTGCTCTTTCAGATCGGCGCCATCGTCGTTTCGCTTCTGATTGTTTTTGCGGCAGTGCTCGGGATCTCGAAGCGGATCACAGCCGGCCTAAGGGCGCTTGCAGGCGCCGCCCAGAGGCTCCAGTCCAAAGACTATTCCGTCCGGGTGAGTATTCCAACGCGTGACGAGGTTGGAGCGGTAGGCGTCGCCTTCAATCGAATGGCCGAGCAGATCAGCTTTCACACAGAAAACCTCGAGCAACTCGTCGATGAACGAACCAGGGAGCTCGGTGACGCAAATCAGGAGATTTCTGCGCTCAACGAAAAGCTGCGGGACGAGAACATCAGGCTCGGCGCCGAACTCGCGGTTGCCAGGCACATTCAGATGATGGTTCTGCCGAAACCTTTCGAACTCGAAGCAATTCCGGGGCTTGAGATCGCCGCCTATATGCGGCCGGCTGACGAGGTCGGTGGCGACTACTACGACGTTCTGCAGAACGGATCACGGATCAAGATCGGCATCGGCGACGTAACAGGTCACGGTCTCGAGAGCGGCGTGCTGATGCTGATGGTCCAATCGGTTGCACGCGCGCTGCAGGAGACCAACGAAGGCAATCCGCACCAGTTTCTCGATCGGCTGAACAGAGCAATCTACAAGAACATCGAGCGCACGAACACCGGCAAGCATCTCTCGCTGGCCTTTCTTGACTTTGAGGATGAACGGGTAACGTTATCCGGCCAGCATGAGGATGTTCTGGTCATGCGCGCTGGCGGGGAAGTCGAACGCATAGATACGCTTGATCTGGGTCTTCCGGTTGGTCTGGAGAATGACATCTCGCAGTTCATTGACACGCGTGAAATCGCGTTCGGGAGCGGTGACGTGATCGTGCTGCACACCGACGGCGTGACCGAGGCGGAGGATGAAGACAAGAGACTATTCGGGTTCGAGCGCCTCTGCCAGAGCGTGCAAAGACATCGCGGCAGCAGCGCCGAGGACATCAAGACCGGGATCATCGATGATCTGATGGCCCATATCGGTGTCCAGAAGATCCACGACGACATCACCCTCGTGATCATAAGGCATACATAGGATGACAGCGTTGTTCGGTACCCCTGACATTGCAATCGGGATGAAGGAGAGTGTCAGTCGCCTGCGGCTGTTCGACGGACCTCTCGACTTGAGTTGGCGCCATTGTGCCACGACCTCGGACTTCATTGCCGATCTGTTCGCGTTGCGCTTTCAGTCGTCCCGCAATGACTACATGGAAGTGCGACATAGCATCGGATATGTAGTCAATGAGCTCATCGAAAATGCGGTCAAGTTTCGCGCACCGGGTGAGATCGTGATCGAGGCGTCGATGGATTCAGAGTGCTTCAAGCTCAAGGTTTCGAACGACGTCGATAATGAGAACGCGTCTGAGTTCCAAAGTCTCCTGGCGGACATCACGGTTGGCGACCCCAAAGACCTGCTGATTCAGCGAATTGAAGCGAATGCAGCGAATCCTGACGTGGCGCGCTCCGGACTGGGATTGCTGACGTTGATGAGCGACTATGGCGCACGCCTGGCCTGGATATTCAGCCCCGCCGATGAAAGCGATCGGATTTACCTGGAGACGTATGCCTCCATTCCGATAGCGCAAACGCACAACTAGATGAAACGAAGCCAAGCAATGGAAATCAAGACGGACGACTACCGGGTGTGGATTGAAGGAAGCGATATTTTTTTCGACGGTGCAATGCGGCTTGCCAGTTCAGAGGCGGGCGCGCCTGTCATGGCTTTGGCGAACAGTGTCCTTTCCTCAAACCCTTCAATTATTACGCTCAATTTGAAGGACCTTCATTTTCTTAACTCTTCCGGCATCAATCTGCTGGCGAAATTTACCATCGAGGTGCGCAAGCATCCCGAGGTTCGTCTCGTCGTACGCGGAACGCCCGACATACCCTGGCAATCGAAATCATTGCCAAATCTCAAGAAGCTGCATCCCGCTCTGGTGCTTTTGATGAACTAACCGGCTTGTCGGAGCGTCATCTTTTCAATCGTCACCTAAAGCGCGTCACCATTAATCGGCCTCATAGTCGGGCAGCCTTGAAGAAGTTCCTGCATTCGGCTGGCTCGAACAGATGGCAGATGTCATCGAGGGCTTGGCAGAGTGCGTCGAACGTTCTGGCTGCCTTCCTTCGCAGCAGCGCGCCTCGACCCGTTGTACGCGATTGGCCCTGGGACACCCCGAGCACAAACCCCATCGCCCGCCATCTGTGGCCAGCCGGTTCCTATATGAGAGACTTTCGAACGGCTGCCAGCATCCTTAAGTCGATTGGTCACCGCTCACGTTATCGGCCAGAAAAGAGCAGGCTTCGCCTTGATGATCGAGGCGCCCGCGGCAACCAGATGCCCTGCCGACCGGCTGCATGGACCGCCCGCTCGGGTGCCAAGGACCCGAGCCTGCAGGCTGCTTTAGACCTCGGATAGGTTTTGCCGATATTTTCGGAGAAAAGGAGCAGGAAAGTCATGACCGAAATCTGGCGCTCACTCCTCGCTAATCTTGCCCTGGTCTCCATCTTGGTCGTCGCATGGGATCTTGTGGCTGATTTCACCGGACGCCTTCCACGGCTGATCCAATCGCTGCTTCTCGGCGTGGTCATGTGCGCCGGCTCGGTCATCTCCATGGCAACGGCTTTGACCGTCTCGGGCTTCGTCGTCGATCTGCGGGCCGCCTTCATTGGCGCTGCCGCCTTCTTCGGCGGATGGCCGGCAATGTTCGTCGCGACCGCCGGCTCCATCGCCTACCGCGCCTATCTTGGCGGCCAGGGCGCGAGTGTAGGCATCATGAGCATCCTGATCACGGCCGTCGTCGGGCTGGCTTGGCACCATGTCGTCGCGGTCCGCTCGCGTACCATGCTCGACATACTCGGCCTTGGTGTGACGGTGGCGCTTGCCGGGCTGATCACGCTTGTGGTCATCCCTCAGCAGGTCCTTGCGGGCTTCGGTCTGCAGAGCACGGTTCCGTCCCTGGTGTTCCGGTTCATCGGCACCTTCATCATCGGCGTGCTGCTCGACCGGCAGCAGCGGCGTCGCGATCTCGCAACGTCCAACATGATATACCGCGCCATGGTCCGCGAGTTGCCGGATTGCCTCAACGTGAAGGACGCCGCCGGCCGCTTTGTCGTTGCAAACCCGGCCACCGCCGAAATGATGCGCGCCGCCTCGGCCGAGGACCTGATCGGCAAGACGGATTTCGATTTCTACCCGAAGGATGTGGCCGAACGTTTCAGGCAAGATGAAAAAGGCGCGTTGGAGACGGGGCAGACATCGCGCATTGATCAGCCCGCGCGATTCCCGGACGGCAGCCAGGGCTGGCTCTACACCTTGAAGGCTCCCTTCCGTGACGAGACCGGCAAGATCGTCGGCGTCATTACCTACAATCGCGACATCACCGAGCAGAAGAAAAACGCGCAGCTCAAAAACGACTTCATCTCGACCGTCAGCCACGAGTTGCGCACGCCGCTGACGTCAATTCGCGGCTCGCTCGGGCTGATCGCGGCGGGCGTCGCGGGCGAATTGCCGCCCAAGGCGGCCAATCTCGTCAACATCGCCCACAACAACAGCGAGAGGCTGGTTCTTCTCATCAACGATATCCTCGACATCGAGAAGATCGAATCGGGGGTCATCAGCTTCAAGATCAAGCAGATGCCTGTGCGACCGGTCCTGGAGCAGGCCATAACCGCCAGTTCCAACTACATGGCCGAGAGCAGGATACGCATCGTCCTGGTCGACGATGCGCCGCGCGCCGAGGCCAATATCGACCCGGACCGCTTGCACCAGGTGATGGCGAACCTCCTGTCTAATGGGATCAAGTTCTCCGAGCACGGCGGCACCGTGACGGTGAAGCTGCAGCGCCGTGACCGCGGCATGCTGCGCATCTCCGTGATCGATCAGGGCGCCGGCATTCCCGAAGCATTCCGCAGCCGCATATTCGGCAAGTTCGAGCAGGCCGATGCGTCCAGCACTCGCAGGAAGGGAGGCACGGGTCTCGGCTTGAGCATCGTTAAGACCATCGTGGAAAAGCTGGGCGGCGCCGTTTCCTTCGAAACCGAGGAAGGCAAGGGAACGTCGTTTCACGTCGACCTTGCCGAAGCGCAGAGGCAGGAGGCGAAACCGGTCTTCGTCGAGCGCCGGTCACGCAGGCGCGACGGCCGTCTGCGTGTCCTGATCTGCGAGGACGAGCCCGATGTCGCCGCCGTGATCGCTGCTCTTCTCGATGCGGAAGGCTTCTCCAGTGACGTCGCCCCCGACATCGACACCGCCAAGGCTCTCCTCAGCGCCCGCGATTATGTGGCGCTGACGCTCGACATCAAGCTGGCGGGGGAATCCGGCATCAAGCTCTTCCATGATATTAGGGCCTCGAAGCTCAATGCCGACATCTCGGTCATCGTCATCTCTGCAGTCGCCGACGAGGCCAGGCGTTCGCTGAACGGCAGCGCGGTCGGCATCGTCGACTGGCTGGAGAAGCCAGTAGATTCGGCGCGGCTTCATGCCGCTCTCGCCAAGATCGTCGGCCGCAGGGTCGAGCCGAGGCCGCGGATCCTGCATGTCGAGGACGACGAGGGGGTGCTTGCCGTGATGTCGGCAGGGCTCGGTCCTAGCGTCTCGATCATCTCGGCGAAAACGCTGCAGGATGCCCGGCGGGCGGTCGCGAAGCATCGCTTCGACCTGGTGATCCTTGACATAGCACTCCCCGACGGATCGGGGCTGGACCTGCTCATCGACCTGCCGCCGGAGACTCGGGTGATCGTGTTCTCGGCTGCTGAGATGGACGATAAACTCGGCGATCGGGTTCAGGCGATCATGACAAAGACCAGGGCATCGGAGATCGATGTCGCCAAGCTGGTCAGAAGCATGTTGATTGCCTCCCGCAACGCTGCGGGACCCACCGAGCAAGCAGGGGAGTGACGTCGATGCCGGCACGGATCCTTTATGTAGATGACGAGGACGATATCCGCGAAATCGCTGAGATGTCGCTGGAGCTTGAGCCGGAGTTCGAGGTGCGGTCCTGCGCTTCGGGCGCCGCGGCGCTGGTCGATGCGGCAGCATGGCGGCCCGACCTCATTCTGCTCGACGTGATGATGCCGGACATGGACGGGCCGGAGACGCTTAGGCGCCTGGCCGCTTCGCCGCCGACGGCGTCGATACCCGTGGTGTTCATTACCGCGCGCACCCAGACGCATGAGGTCGAACGCTATCTCGCCATGGGCGCGGTGGGCGTCATCGCGAAGCCCTTCGACCCCATGGCGCTTGCCGGTGACGTGAAGAAGGTGCTTGCCTCGCGCGCCGACGGTCCGGTGGCCTAGCAGGGAGAGCGCCGCGAGCGCCGAAAAGCCTGTCGGCAAGACCCTGCTTGGTGTTTACGCCTCCTATACCATGCGCCGATATTCATCTACTGATTGCATAGGAACGCAACCGTCGCGAATCGGCTTTAGCTATGATTTGCGCGGTCACGTCAGCATGGAACGCATTTGGCGGATGCAGGTCCATGGGTGATCACTCCGGGGGGCGACGGAACCGGAGCAGGATTGGTGGATGGAGCGAAGGCAAGAGTTCTGATCTGCGATGACGACCCGTTGTTGCTCGAGCTGATGGAATTCAGGCTGAGGGCGAAGGGATACGAGGTCATCAAGGCGATCGACGGGGCGGAGGCGCTGGAGAAGGCGCAGCAGGACGCCCCCGACGTCATCGTGCTCGACGCGATGATGCCGAAGGCCGACGGCCTTGAAGTCCTGGCGCGCATCAAGGGCGACCCGGCTTTGTCCGATACGCCGGTCGTCATGCTGACTGCCCGTAAGGGGCAAAAGGACATTGTCTCGGCCTTGGACAAGGGCGCCGACGATTATCTGGTGAAGCCGTTCATTCCCGAGGAGCTTTTGGCCCGGCTGGGGCGTCTCATCGCCCGCAAGAGCGGGAAGCGCTGATGCGGCGTGGCCGGCGCCTCAGCTTCGCCGCGTGCCTGATCCTGGCTGTCGCCGCCGCTCCGGCCGTGGCCCTGGCGCAGACAGCCGACGAGCTCTACGCCTCGGCCGTGAAGGCGCGGCAGGCGCAGCATTTCGATGAGGCCGCCGACCTCTTGAAGCGCGCGCTGGCGCTCAAGCCAGACAATGCCGACGCGCTGGTTCAGCTTGGCTTCGCTGAACTCGGCCGCAACGACCTTCCGGCGGCGCGCGATGCTTTTTCCAAGGCGCTTTCGCTGGCTCCGAACTACAGGGATGCCAGTTTCGGCATGGCCGAGGTCGAATACCGCTCCGGTAATCTGGGTGTCGCGCTGCCGCTGGCCGAAAACGTCGCAAAGGCCGATCCCGCCAATACCGACGCCGCAGCCCTTGTCGAGAACATCCGCAAGGCGAAGCAGGCGGCCGTCAGCAAACCAAAAGCGGCTGCCGCACTACCGGCGGCGGTGAAGAAGCTGCATCGCCGGTCCGACCCGGTTCCTGGCCTGATGGAAGACGGCAGGCGCTTGCGGACAGAAGGAAAGCTGCCCGAAGCGGAAAAGGTCTATCGCCGCGCCCTGAAGCTGTCACCCAAAAACACCGATGTTCTGGTCGCGCTTGGCCTCGTCGTCGGCTCCAGCCAGCGCTTCGACGAAGCCGACCATCTCTTCGACCGGGCGCTGGCCATCAAGCCAGCCCTTCTCGATGCCAGGCTGGGCAAGATCCGCCTGGCGATCTGGCAAGGCGAGACGCCGCGCGCCCGGGCGCTGACCGATGGCGTGCTGGCGACCGCGCCGGACAATGTCGAGGCGCTCGATCTCGACGGCAGGATCGCCCTGCTCGAGGCCGACTACACGCGGGCCGGGCGGTCGTTCCAGCGCGCGCTGGCGCTGGAGCCGCGGAATGCCGAGGCGCTGGTGGGGATCGGCGATGTGCGCCGCGCCGAGGGCGACGATGAGGCCGCGCGGCAGGCCTATCATCAGGCGCTCGCCCTTCAGCCGGGCTCTGCCGATGTCGAGCAGAGGCTGGCCGTACCGCCGCCGCGCAACTGGCGACTCGACCTCGGCAGCGAGGTGAGCGATCTCACCAACGGGCTGGGCGACTGGACCGACAGTTCGGCCGGAATTGCCTACCGGCTGTCGCCGCGCACGACGATTTCCGGCCACGCCCGGCTGGCGACCCGTTTCGGCCACACCGACGTCCAGATGGAGGGCCGCATCGACCAGGCCTTCACGCCGACCTTTTCCGCCTACGCGCTCGCAGCAGTGACACCGGACGCCGACTTCCTCGCTCGCTATTCGATCGGCGCAGGCGTGTCCTGGCAGGTCCTGGCGCCCGCAAAGGCATTTGGCCCGTTCTCGCTCAACATTGACACCCGCTACGACAATTTCGCCGATACCAGCGTGACCAGCATCCAACCTTGGGTGCAGGCCTGTATCCTCGACGGCCGCCTGGGCCTCTCCGCCCGCTGGGTGCATGCCGAGGACGATACCGGGACGGTTGCGGACGGCTATGTGCTTCGTGCCGACCTTGCGGTGACGGAGCGCTTCAACTTCTTCGCCGGCTATGCCGACGCCCCCGAGATCGACGACGGCGCGCTGGTGCCGACGCGCACCGTCTTCGGCGGCATTTCCTTCGAGGTCAGCGATCCGCTGACGCTGCGCGCCAGCATCGCGCATGAAGAACGCCCGACCTTCGACCGCAACATTTTCGGCCTCGGCCTGACGGCGCGGTTCTGACCATGTGGTACATCTGGGACCTCTCGATACTGCTCAGCGCCCTGTCCCTGGTGATCATGCTGTTCCTGATTGCGCGCCGCCTGCTGCAGGAGCGCCAGGCCAGGGCTGCGGCCGACCAGCGGCGCCAGGTGCTGACCGCGCTGATCGCCTTCACCGAGAGCCGCGATCGCGAGGCCTTGAAAGCGACGGTGCTCGACGTGCCGCCGGGCGTGGCGATTGAAGCTGGCTTCGAGTTCATTTCACTGCTGCGCGGCGAGGAGAGGGACGACGTGCTTGTCGCCTTCAACGAATGCGGCCTGCCGGCCCGCGTCAACAGGCAGCTGCGCAAAGGCAATGTCGCCGACCGCATCCACGCCGCGGAGATGCTGGCGGCGCTGGGTTCGGACGATGCGACGGAAAACCTGCTTTCCGCGCTCACCCAGGACCGTTCGCGCGAAGTCAGGATCGCGGCCGCCATCGCGCTCTGCGATCTCGGCAGCCTGCCGCTGCTCGGCACCGCGCTGGACTTCATCGGCGTGGCGGGGCAGCGCTCGCGGCGCCTGGTCGAGCTGTTCAGGCGCTTTCCGCGCTCGCGCTTCAACGAGCTTGCGGTCCATGCATCGCGCGCGGACGCCTCGCCCTTCATCCGGGCGGCAGCGATCGACGCGCTTGCCCACGCCGGCGGCTTCGGCTTCGCCGATTTCTTCGCCAACCTTGCCGGCGATGCCGCGCCCGAAGTTGCCGCCGCCGCATTGCGGGCGCTGGGCCTGACGGGTCACGCCGAGGCGCCGGCCATCCTGAAGCACGCCATGGCCAACGACGACTGGGAGGTGCGAGCCGCCGCGGCCGAATCCGCCGGGCGTCTCGGCCTGCCTGGGCTCGCCGCGCCGCTCTCCAGGCTCATGAATGATGAGGTCTGGACCGTGCGCTACGCCGCTGCCAATGCGCTGCGCTCCTTCGGCCAGCCGGGCGAGCGGCTGTTGCGGGAGATCGCTTCGGCGGAAGTCTCGCGCAGCCAGCGCACCGCCTCGCTCATTCTTGCCGAGGGGCCGATCCTATGATCGCCGACTGGAGCCACGAGGTCGTTCTTGCCGCCACCATCCTGTCCTGGTTCATCATCGGGGCGGGGCTGGCGCAGACCACGATCTATCTCCTGCAGCTTGTCTTTGCCGGCTACGCCCTGTCCAAGCGTCCGCCCGTGGCGCGCTCGGCGCTACTGTGGCAGCGCTATGGCGACGTTGCGCCGCCGATCGCGCTGCTGGTGCCTGCCTATAACGAGGCGCTGAACGTCGTCGAGAGCGTGCACTCGATGCTGGCGCTGGAATATCCGAATTTCGAGGTAGTCGTGATCAATGACGGCTCGAAGGACGACACGCTGCAGCGCCTGATCGAAGCCTTCAAGCTGGTGAAGTTCCAACGGCCCTTTGAGGAGGCGCTCGCGCATCAGCCGATCCGCGGCCTCTATTCCTCGCCGACAACCGAACGGCTGTTCGTGGTCGACAAGGAGAATGGCGGCAAGGCGGATGCCCAGAATGCCGGCATCAATGTCTGCCGCGCGCCGCTCTTCTGCGTCATCGACGGCGATTCCATCCTCGAGCCGGATGCCCTGATACGCGCCGCCCAGCCCTTCATCGACGACCCCGAGCGCACCATTGCCGTGGGCGGCACGATCCGGATCGCCAATGGCTCGAGGATCGAGGCGGGCAGGGTGCGCGAAATCCATTTGCCGCGCCGCCTGCTGCCCTTGTTTCAGGTGGTCGAGTATTTGCGCGCCTTCCTCATGGCGCGACTGGCCTGGAGCAGCATCAACACGCTGATGCTTGTGTCCGGCGCCTTCGGCATGTTCCGCCGCGCGGAAGTGGTGGCGGTGGGCGGCTTCACCAAGGGCTCGATGGGCGAGGACCTCGACCTCGTCATCAAGCTGCACCGCCATATGCGCGATAAAAAGCGCAAATACCGCGTCCAGTTCATTCCCGAGCCGGTGTGCTGGACCGAGGCGCCGGAATCGCTGAGCGTGCTGGCCCGCCAGCGCTCACGCTGGCAGCGCGGCGCGCTCGAATGCTTCTTCCGCTACCGCTCGATGCTCTTCAACCCGCGCTATGGCCGCGTCGGCTTGCTCGGCTTCGGCCACATCTTGGTCGTCGATGTGCTGGGACCGGTGGCGGAGGTGCTGGGCTATATCCTGATACCGGCCTTTTGGTTGCTCGGTATCCTTTCGGCTGAATATCTCCTCGCCTTCACCGCTCTCATCTTCACCTATGGGGTCTGCGTCAGCGTCTGCTCGCTGATCCTCGAAGAGGCCGAGCTGCAGCGCTTTCCCCGCGCCAGGGACCTCGCCGTGCTGACGGTGGCCGCCGTGATCGAGAATTTTGGCTACCGCCAGCTGAACAATTTCTGGCGGGTGAAGGGCTGGTGGCAATTTTTGCGCGGCAACCAGGGTTGGGGCGAGATGACCAGGACCGGACTTGGCGGCGCTGGCAAGAAGTGAGCCTGGCGGCACCGTCAGGCCAGCATCCGCTCGATGTCCCCGATCAAGGCGTCAAGCGCCGCGCGGACAGCGGCGCCATCCGCCTGGTTGATAAGCAGCGTTTCCAGCGCCGACGCCCGCGCGCTGATCTCCGCAAAGCCGAACGTTCCCGCCGCTCCCGCCAGGGAATGCGCGATCTTGATCAGGGGATCACCGCCGGGCAGGGGGTCGCCTTGACAAGCAATGGCCTTCAATTCCGCCAGCTGATCGGCGCAGCGGATAAGGAAGCGTTGGCGAAGAGGGGCGAACGGGTCGATTGCGATGGGCGGCGCTCCGGCTGAACAATTTCGAGATCTGCCATCTAACACAATCAGTCCTGAAACAGCCAGTCAGCTCTGGCTGCCACCAGTTGGCGCGAGCGTTGTCCACGGCCCGCCCGCGAGGGCTACTTGAACGCGTAATTTGTACACAACGCGGCTGCTTTCCTCGGTGACGCGAACCTACAGCCGTTCATCTCTGCGAGCCTGAACCTCTTTCTTTGTGCCGACCGCAGCAGCCTCCCAGGGCGTGTTGGCGATCACATCGTGATGGGAGACCGGCGTGTCGCCGGCCATCTCTTCAACCAGGTAGGTTGTCGTGC
This sequence comes from Mesorhizobium sp., assembly GCA_004020875.1. GTDB lineage: Bacteria > Pseudomonadota > Alphaproteobacteria > Rhizobiales > Rhizobiaceae > Mesorhizobium. Next base: position 12,331 of record SAPZ01000030.1, on the reverse strand, counting down.
AAATCCCCCGTTCGGTCACCGACCCAACGATGATCGCAAAACCTTGTTCCGGCTCTGATGACGGAGTTCACCGCAAGCCAAGGGCTAGGGTCAAGGGGCGCTTACTGTCGACAGGCCACCAACTGATGGCTTCTTCCTTTTAGGCGGAACGTAGCTCGTCACCAGCCGCACAGTGCTCGTCTTGACCGTGATCCCGAGATCCTTGCCACCTGCCGTAATTGTGTCCTCATTGACGCGTCGCGCGGCGCGGCACTCGGTGATGTCCATCGTCTCAATGAGAAACAAACATTCGCCTTAGCTAAATTGTTCCTGTTGGGCCCAGGAAACAATTTTCAAGGCGATGAGTTTCCACGATGAGCGGTTCATCTCCCCTCCGGGCCGCTCGCCTTTGTAGCTCCCCACCTACGGCCCGTCGCTTGGTCATTGGCGACGGGCTTTTTCTTTTCGTCTTGCGCTGCGGCGGAACGTTACTCCTCACCACCCGCACAGCGCTCGCCTTCACGGTGATGATACGAGCCGCCGACCGTCACAGTGTCATCGTCGAGGCATGTGACCTCCCCAGTTAGCTCGATCTTTTGACCGCTACTGATGTCGGGGGTGGTGTCCACGGTCGAATGCGGCTGATCATAAGAAGGGATCAGAATGGCGACCCTATCCTCCGTCACGCGCTTGCGGATCGTTGCGGTGATCGCAACCGTGTCTCCGACCTTAATGCTGCCCTTCGCCATAGCACGCGTTTGGCGCTGCAACGGGCTTCGTGAAGCACGGGCGTTATGACGATGATATTAGCGTCCGCGCGGGGCCTGGTTTTTCGCCCCCGCCTGTGAGGGGCAACATGGCAATTCAAAATGCCTGTCGGCGATTGATGCCGAGATCATAAATTCTGCATTCCAAAAAGAGTCCCGGGCGCCCAGAGAGCCAGTGGGGGAACGCGCCAACAATTCATGCGCACCTATACCGGCTTCAATTCGTTGACCCCGAGATGCTCGACTGAATCATGTGCAAGCCGTAGCGAACGAGGCAAGACCGGTGGGTTGCCGCCAAAACCTTAAGAAGCAAAAGGCCGAATGGCTGAAGCCCGGCCTGGTCGGCCCGGGTCAAAATACCTCAAGGGCGAGGAGACGTCGCGTCATGCGTCACTGAGAGATTTTTCGGAGCAATGAGGGTTTGAGCAGCGCGAAGCCTCACGCCTTGCCCAACTCGAGTTGTCTGTCCTAAAAACTCCACGCCACCTGCTTCCAGGGCTTGCCGAAGCGCAGAAACCGTGGCGGGACGCGGATCGGCCGTGGCACCGCGCTCTATGTTCTTAACAGCCATCTCTGAAAGCTCGGCTGCCCGTGCCAGATGCTTTTGAGTCCACCCAAGCATAGTGCGTGCGGTGCGGATTTGTTGAGGTGTAATCACGAGGTCGCCCTTCCAACTGAACAATTTGATGCCCCATCTTGGGGGTGGGAGCGCTGCCACCAGCGGTGTCGAGCGCCTGCTCTCGTCGCCGCTGGTACATCCGCAGTCAGCGACGAGTGCCGGAAGGGCCAGCTCGAGAATGCCGATCCCTGAGGCAAAACTAGTGCGAAGTGCGGCCGACATTCATCCTTCAAAGGGAGGAAGTTTGGTGAAGCGATTAGCCCCCGGATCAGGGCTGCCTGCAAATTCACCTCCCGCCCGACACGGTTGAATTGAAGCTGCCCGTCGATGTCGTGGGAGAGCACCCCCCTCAAGTCCTCAGCCGGCGTCTCCGCATTCAGCCAGGCATCTTAGTAGGCGGGGTCGAGTATCGCACAATCCTGTGTCACCCTCGATCTGCGATATCGCAAGTCCCCCTGAGTGCCACCCAGCGGCGCAAAGAAATGAAGTCGATTATCTAGAATGCGAGGCTGGAGCTTTGCTGCCAGCGACGTTAGCGATGCTGCCCATGGCAACTCATAGGTCCGGTTCGCGAAACGACTTCCCAAGATGGCCCTTCTATTTTTGCCGGCGGGCATAGTCTCGCCCTCGCCGGTTCATGGGTACCTGCCGCGAGCTGCGAACCGTGGGCGCCATCAGCCTAAAGGTGGCGGATTGCCGATCCCTCAAGAGCTTGACGATCAACAGCTCCCATCCGAGTGCCCAAAGTGTGCCTACCCGATCATCCGGAAAGGGACATGGTTTAAGTCAATAGCGGCTTTCAAATGCCCGTCCTGCAAGGCGCCGCTTAGGATTGAGTACCCCGAGAAGCTTCACCTCTTCGAAAAGTACATGCGCCTGAGCAGGGACGTAGAGGACCGGCGAATCGCCCGGCGTGGAGCGCAGGACATGACAGGCTCCGGCATGTACGCACGACGACATGCGCCACGCCTACAAAGGTTAAGGGCTAGGTTCCTCGCGTGGCAGCTCGTCCGCGCGTGGCAGCTCGTCCGGGCGCGGATCGTTTATGCGCCGGATTGCCGGTCAGGTTGGTATAGACGCTGATCAGCCAGCCGGCGGCGCCCGCTACGGCCCGGCATGTGCAGTACCTTTAGAAAGAGAAGCCATTTCGTCTGATGAAATGGTGGGCGCGGAGCGGCCCGGACAGCAGCGGGGTAGGGCTACGAGCCGGGCCTAACCGGCGCGGGCCTGTTAAAGCAGGATACCGGCTAAACAACTTTATCAACGATCACGGATGCTTGCGCCATGTGAACGGATGATGCGTATCACTCTGAAACGGCAAGCTCGGCATGGATTTTGCTCCGCCGCCAGCGGCGGAGGCGCAAGATGACACTTTCACGCGAACTTTTCGAGGCTGATCTGACTTTCCATTGTCCCAAATGTGAAACTGCGGCGGTCCGAAAAGGATCGTGGATCAAGAGCGCCAAGGTCTTTATCTGCCAGGCCTGCAACACGCAAACCCGCCTCACATATGGGCTTAAGCTCGCTATCTTTGATGCGCATCTGCATCCCCATTCGCCGGATAGCTTGCCGGCGTTTACAGGGCAGAGCCGGCGGTGAGAGCTTGGCATTGTACCGGGTGTTTCGTGCTGCCACAGTGCTGGATGGCGCCGGCTAGTTCACGCTCGGGATAAAATCAGGCGGTTCGGTTCGCCGGGCGGCAGTCTTCCATGGCCAAGGCAGCCAAATCCGATGCCGAAGATTGGTTATCAGTCCCGGCATGGTCATCACTTGGCACCGGGCGGTATTCCCAAAAGCTCGCCTAAGCGGAGCGGCAGGTGAGGTGACGCATGCAACTCGGCACAGCTGTCTTTCCATCGTTGGAGATATTGGGCGACTGGAATGCCGCTCCGGCCAGGCCAGCGATTGAGTGCGCCAATTGCCTCGACGGATCCTGGAGCCTGCTCGTATTCTGTTAGAATGGTCAAGGACATCGCTTGTGCGAATGGATTGAGCCCTGGAATTTCGATCTGGCTGCGGTGCCCGGCAAACCAAGCTGCAGGATCGCGGCTGAGGCCCTGCGTGTCGGCAAGCGCCTCATAGCCTTTGACGATGTTCCGGCGGTATTCGGCAATGGCATCGCCGAAGGCGTTATCGCCGGCGAACGGCGGGTCTTGTTTCCAACCCTTCGCCAGGTGCTCTAGGCCACGCAGCGAGAAGGCCTCCACGATCGCTTCCTCCAACCATTGGCATGGGGGCGCCGGCTTGGCGTCGGCCTGCCAACTGTTTGCAAACACATGACCGACCTCATGCCCGAACTGATAGGCGAGCTTTGACCAGTCGCGTTCGCCGATGTCGACAATGATCCATGCCATTTCGCTGCCGTCCGGATGAAGCCAGATGGCAGGCTGGCCTGAAGAGTGCTCGTCGACGCGAAGCCTCCCCGGCTGACGGTCGGAAAGAAGACGGATGCCGTCAAGGCAGGCATGACGCGTGTGATCGAGGACCTGTTCGACAGCGTGGGCAAGCATGTGTCCCCAGTCGCCGGCCAGTTCGATCGGGGCGGTGAGGAGAGAAGCAGACCGATTGTCATGAAGCCCGTTTGCGGCCATGGCGTAGGAGGCCTCCCAAGAAGCGTCTTCAGAGGTGGAGGCTCCTATTGCCAAACTGCCCGCCACCAAGCCAAGCAACCGAACAAAATCTCGCCTTAACACTGTAATTCTCGATATCGGACAAACCGAAACTGGAATAGCATCTAGGATATTCAAGAGGCAGGGGTGAGCAGGCGATCATGGACCGTGTGCACGTGATCAATCTCGATCGCAGCCTGGATCGACTGGCAAAATTTCGCTCAGTGAACGCTCATCTGAACAATGTGGAGAGATTTGCCGGTGCGGATGGGCGCGGATTGGATCGCTGTCGGCTTGTCGAGGAAAACATCGTTTCCGAGGATTTGGAATACACGGCTGGCAGCCTGGGCTGCGCTGTGTCTCACGTCCGATTGTGGAAAGAGGCAGTGCAACGGGATCAGGCTATCACCATCGCAGAAGACGACGCGATTTTTTCGCGCCATTTTGAAGATGAAATGCGCTCGCTTGTCGGCTCAGTGAAAGCCGATTGGGACTTTATCCTGTGGAGCGCGAGTTTGCGATGCTATGCTTGGCTGGACGCACTTCCAGGAGGAACCGGAGCAAGGCTCGAATTTTTCTCCGGTGATGTGATGAGTAACATCCAAATCTTCCAGGAAGCACATACTGAACCCCACCTGCTTCGCGCTCGCCATCTTCTGGGGCTCGTTTGTTACTCTGTTTCCCCTCGCGGGGCGCAGGCATTGCTCGACTGGTGCCTGCCGATACGCCCCATGATCGTGGATTTTGCCGGATTTGGCCTTCGATTAAACAACACGGGAATTGACTGTCTAATGAACGGAGTCATGCCTTCTCTGAAGGCCTATGTCTGCCTTCCACCCCTTGTGATCAGTAATGAACAGCCCGAACAATCGGTGCGCATCAATACGTAAGGTGACCAAGCGACAATCTTCCACAAATTAGCTCATTCTGGTTCGCGATGGTTTGTCCCGTTCTCTTGACCAAGAGACGAATTAAGGTGGCCTTCCCGATCTTCTAAGCGTCGCCCGATGAAGAAATCGAGGTTATTCTTAAGTCGCTGGTTGCCGGGGTCTAGTTGCAGCGCCTTCTGCCCCCACTCTACTGCCCGGTCCATCGCATTCAGGTGCCATGATGCGATAGCCCCGAGATCGTAGAGCCGAAAACCCCAGCAACTCGCGTCATCGAGGTAGCTTCCAGTGCGTCGCGTCTTCTCGAGGCCGTTGCTGCAGGCCCAGAACAGATTGAGCCACTCGGCCTTGCCGTGAAACTCCTCGGCGAGATCAAGCCAGATCTCACGTCGATGCGGCGCTTCCATCCTGGCCTTATCCAGCCAGGCTAATCTTTGCTCCGGTTGCATGCGGGCGATATAACGCATGGCTTCGGCTCGTTCTTCGTGCCATCTGCTTGTCGGCAGGGCAAGGTAGCGTTCGAGCAATTCGATGGCCCGCCCTTGTTGGCCGGCCCACATCAAGTCCCGTCCGAGCCAGAAACAGATCTGCGCGTCTTGAGGATCCTCATCGTGCGCAACTTGCATCAGCGGCAGGTAGTTGCTGCGCGTCGGCTTGGATAGATCCTGAACCTCGTACATCACGATGTCGCTGCTGTTCGCCGTGACCTCCTTCTCTCCGGTGAAGACGAGCGCCTCGTGGACCGGTCGTTTGAAGCGATATCCCCATCGGTGGTGAAAATTCTTCGTCGACCACCCTCGAAGCGGCGTCGGGTCCTTGACGCTCGATCTGTATATGGTCTGGCAATAGAGGGCCGAGGTCTCGGGGGTCCAGGCAGCCTCGAGCTTCTGGCGCCACCCGGCTTCGAGAAACCGATCCATGTCCATCGTACAGCACACGTCGACGTCATCGGGCAGGAGCGCCATGGCGGCATTGCGGGCGTCGTCAAAGCGCCAAGGGCGGATTGCTATCTTATGCACCGTGACGCCAGCTGCGGTTAGCCGTTCCACGGTATCGTCAGTGCTGCCGGTGTCGGCGACTATCCGATAGTCGGCGTCAGTGGCGGAACTGGCCCACCGTTCCGCGTTGGCGGCTTCGTTCAACGCGATGGTATAGACTGCGACTTTCACGACGCCTTCCCCACCTGTGCGAAGTTCCCTATGTCACCCGTAGAGTTGCGCGCTTGCGGATGGCCACGAGCCCGCCGAGCATTTGCGCCCGGTCGAGCTCATAGTGGCTATCGAAGAACAGAATTTCGGCGAATTGTCCGGCAAGCGTGCTGACGCCGAGCGGATCGGCCGATCGCGCAATCCCGCACTCCTTGATTTCCCGCAACAAGGCCTTTGTCGGCGTGATCCTGGTCGGGTCTTCGCCTGGCGGCTGCCAGTCGAGGTCTTCGATGAAATACCAGCCATCCTCGGCAAGCAGCGGAAAGAACTCACGAAGTGTCAGTTGTTCGTCGAAGGACGCGTGGCTGCCGTCGTCAATGATCGCGTCGAACGAGGCGCGTTCGAGCTTCGCGGCAACCCGACGAAGACCCTCCACGTTGGACTGGTCGCAGACGAAGGATTTGAACCTCTCGTTGTTCAGCCGCGAAAAATCCGTCAAGTCGATGCCGATCACCTGACAGAAAGGAAAATAGCTCTGCCATAGCGAAACTGAGGGCGTCTCGCTCTGGCCGTCCGCCAGCACGCGACACAGCCCGATCTCCATCAGCCTTCGCAAGGAAAGCCGACGGCTCGACAGCAGGCGATCGTAGATCCTGGCGTAGTAGTGGCGGTTACCGGTATGCCGGTTCTTGTCGGTGTTGAACTTGTCGGCAAGCGTCGTGAAGGCAGGAAAGCCCTCCAGCGGCCTGATTAGCTGCGCGATGAAAGCAGCGCTCTTTTCGTCAGGCCTGGCTTCGTTGCGCGCCGTCCAAAGGTGAACTCCGAATACGCGATCGTCGTTCAAATAATCTGCCAGTTCCGTGATCGGCCTCTCAAACCTGTCCGTCTCGGTCCAGTCGATCGAGTTGAAGAACATCGGGCTGAATACCTGGCCGTGCAACTCGGAGCCCGCATCCGAGGCGATATAGTCGGACAGCAGCTTTGGTCCGATGTCACCGAATTCCTTGCCCGCTACCGCGTGGAAGCGCTCGATAGACATTTCATAAAGCGCCCTGAGGTGTCGGCTGTAGGGCTTGGCGTAGATAACGTTGCCACACACAAAATGACCCTTGTGCGATCCACGCCATTGCAGATTGAAGAAATGATCCCCGCTGAACGGAAACGGCCGCAGCATGACTATGTCGGAATCCATCCATAGCCCGCCATGCTCGTAAAGCACGGCGTAGCGAAAGATGTCGCTGAAGTATCTGATCTCGGAACTGGCGACGATTCGCTCGAACATGGTGCGTGGCATGACATCGTCGGCAGCGCTCACCGCAATGCCGTGCGGCAGCAGGAATTCCAATCTGTTCGGAGAATAACTCCACACGCGCACCGGGTGCCCGGCCGCCATCATCGAGGTGGTGGCGGCGATCAGAGTGCTGTGGTCGACTTTGTCGGAAAGCACCTCGTAGAAGCAGTGGATCTGCGGCAGGGCCGCGCCATTGTTGAGGAACGGCAGGATCCGCCGATCGAAATTCCGCGATTGTCGGCACCGTTCCGCCGGCGAGTCGACCGCTTCCAGGAATGGGGCGAACTTGCGGAAGAACTCTTCCGCTGTCCGGCCCGAACGGAAGGCGAAAGACCTCGGCTCGGCAGGCGCGTCGCCGCCATAGGGTCGGCTGCTGCTGCCAAATCTGATCCAGTCGGCATCTTCTGCGCCATGCGAGATGAGAGGAAGCGTCGGCTTGACGCCGGCGTCGGCAACGGTCAGCCCCGAAGGCAGGCCTGCAGTATCGTCGAGGAACGCGGCGACTTCGTCAGCCTGCACGGTCGCAATCCACGAGTCGGCATCGCCCACGCCATAAGAGATCATCAGCCGCTTGGCGTCGGGATGCCAGGCTAGCCCGGCGGCGAGCTCCAATCCCTTGTCATGGAAATAGAAGGGCCGCGAGAGTTTAGCCAGCCGGTGGGCATCGTCGAACCAGACGAAGCGGTGCTGGTGATGACGCCGATTCTCGTTTGGCCTGACACCCGCCTCGTGTATCAGCGCCAGCCAGCCGCCGTCGAACCAGATTCCCTGAGAAGCGCCGCTGAACTGTGCCGCCGCGATCATCGGCTCATGCTCCGAAACCGTCCGGCCGTTCTCGTCCAGTATCTTAGTGGGGTCGTATCGATAGACAAAACGCAGCCGGTCGCCGCCGTCGGAAGTGCGCTCGATGAGCGGCATCCAGTTCTTCTCGTGCCGCCGTTGTCCGGCGGGGCGGATGACGCGCCAATCAGTGAGGATACTCGATCCGAGGTCACCGGCCTCGATTCTTGCCAGCACCTGCTCGCACCATCCTTCCGGCGTAAGTTGGCGCACGCAGGCAAGTCCCCAAAGCTTGTCCCGCCAGGCGAACAGCCGCATGTCCTCAAAGCCGAGCGCCAGATGGTAGGCGGGCTCGGGCAGATCGGTCGGCGGCAACACTTCGCTCGCGCCGGTCATCACGAGATCGCTGTCTAGGCGTAGCAGGAAGTTGCGCGTGGTGATCGGCGCGCCGCCGGGTGTAGCATACTGGCCGGCATTGGTCAGCGTGGGGTTGACGGTTGGCTGAAGCACCAGGATTCCGTCCTCCAGGCGCGCCACCGACGGGCTGGTCGCCACGTAACCCTCTGGCGCGGCAAATTCTATCCGCTGTGCCTTGAAGGACGGCATGATGGCGTTGGCTGGGCGCAGGTAAAAATAGAGATTGGATCGCGCCAGGTCCCTGGGGGCGTCGCCGATTTCCCGATTGAGAGCAAGCCAATTGCAAGCTGCGAAACCGCGGTCCTTACGTGCCGGATCGCGGGCATAGTTCGCGGCAATCGAATATTCCTCTCGCAGTCCTGCGGTGTAGACATAGTCCTCAATGAACAGGATGTCCTGCTCGGGTCGCTTGGTTGGCAGGCCGGCTTCCGAAAACAGCACGCTCGCATCATTCATGCCCTTCTCGCGATAATGGTGGGCAAGGTCGTAGAGAGGCTCGGCGCGCTGCGGGCGAGCGTTGAACGCAGCCAGGGCTTGGTGGATGAAACCGGCATCGTCGCCCGTTTTTTTTAGGCACCGAGCCTCCTGAAGACGGGCGTTCCATGCCTCTTCGTCCCAGCCCCCCATCGCGGCGCGTTTAGCATACGCCACCGCAGCCTCCGCTGTCCGCCCGGCGTCGCGGTAGGATTGCGCCAGGTAGAACCAGTAGCGATGGTTTTCCGGATCCTCGTCCAGAGCTGCCAATAGGAGCTTTATGTCACGCTCGAACTTGTCGACACGGTTCGAACCTGTGGCATGGTCCTTGTACCAGACACGCCCGAGTTCCTGCACGCCGCCGGGCACCTCGACATACTCGTGGGTCACGCCGTGGTAGCGCGCGCCGGATGTGCGGCTCACCAGACGCGTGTTCCAGTAGGCAAGGCCGGACTCCGACCTTTGCAGGACCCGATAGCCCGGCGCATCGAGCCGTTCTCGAAAGCTGTGATCCTCAACGACGAGCTCCATGTCGGCGTCGTCGAAAAGCAAGTAGTCGTAGTCGAAGCTGGAGGCGTAGGCATGCTCGAGGGCCGCGTTACGCGCCTGCTCGAAATTGTGAAACGGGAACTCATGCAACTCGCCGGGTATGTTGCGGGCGTCAAAGAACGATCGGATGAAATTCTGCGTCCCATCGGTCGAGCCGGTGTCGCCAATCACCCAGCACTCAATGTGATCGGCGACCGCGCCGAGACAGCGCCCAAGATTGGCCATCTCGTTCTTGACGATCATATTCAGGCAGAGGCGCTTTGCGGTATTCATTCGCCGGCTGTGATCTCCACAGAACGTTGTGCGATGGTTTGATAACTGTCTCGAGGTGCCATATGAGACAGCGCTTTATAACGGTGCGCAACCATCCCCATGTTTGCGAAAGGGCAAGAGCTGCTGCTTCGGTCGTTCGAATGATTTCCCGACAACACTGCAGCGATTTTTCCCGACCACCTGGCTGCTTGGCACCTTGAGACATGGTGCGACGGCATCGCTTCTTGGAAAAGTCCATTTCCGGGCGAGCCACTCGATACGGCCGACCAGCTGTCGCGGGTCATGTTTGGACCCTGCGCATTTTCTTCTCCACGAAGGGGCTCGGTCAAAGGTCGGATTTCCCGCGACATTTGGGCCTGGCGCTTCATGGCCGGGCTGATCGCGCGGCTGTTGCTGCTCTCGCGCAATTCATAATTTATTAACCAAGGTATTTACAAGTTTATAATTTTCGAATCTACTAATGTTCAAGTGAGAGGGTAATCGCGGCCGAGCGGCTATGCCGTCGGTCCCGAACATCTGCGAAGCTTGGAAACCGGGAGTTAACGCTGCTTTGCTGCGTGAGGGTGCAGCATCGTGGTTGACCAGGGCGTTGTCATTCCTTGGCGTCTCCCAATTAAGTATCCCCTCGCAAGCGGATCGGTTCCCTCACTATTCGTAGTCGAAAGATTGCGACGCGCGTGATGGAGTCCGCAGTGGTTCGAGTGATACCCTCCGCCAAATGGGGCTGGTCCGATGCGGTTGCTCGCGTGGACGCCCTCACGATTAATTCAACCGTCTGTGCTCTCACCAGCCTGCGACTAGCGGCCGCGCGCTCGTCCGCCGGCGCGTTGCGGGCAGCGAAACCATTTCCCGGACTTGAACGAATTTCGAGATCCGCGAGCTCGAGCCATCAGGCTCGATCGGGGGCGTGCGCCATCGACTGAAACAGCAAAGCACGAAACAGGAAGCGGCGGCTTAGCCGCGGCCGATGAGGAGGATGTCATGAGCTACACAGCAGGTTTTGCGGCAACGGAAGTGAGCATTCGCGGCGTGCTGCCCATCGGCGACACCACCGAAAATGTGACCTATTTCATTCTGGACATGGCCAAGAACACGATCGTCGGCCAGGTGATCCTTCCCAAGGCCGTCAAGCAAAGCCTCGCTGTATCCCTCACAGTCAAGGTCCCCAGCACCGCTCGCTCATTTGCGATCGGCACGTTTGATGAGGGTGGGAATTTCCAAGTCGCCAGCTCCCTGCGCGTCGAGCATCCGGCCGCTTATCGGCCGGACAGCGCCGTCGGACCGTCTGGACGCTGATCGCGGGCCGAACTCTTTGGCCTAAACGCTCGCCTGCCGGATCGGTGGACAGCTCCCCCCTGAATTGAATTCGAAGCCAACAGGAGCCAGTTATGGCCCGCGCATCTGAAATTCTGTTTGTGGATCCTTCAGTTTCTGATGTCGAGACCGTCCTTAGCAATTTGAGGCCCGAGGTGAGGGCGATCATGCTTGACGGCTTTCGGCCGGCTGCCCACCAAATCGCCGCCGCTCTCGCCGGGCACCGAAACCTCAACGCAGTACATATCGTCGCGCATGGCGCGCCTGGGCGAGTGATTTTCACCTCAGGGGAATGGTCGGTCGTAACTTTGAATGACGCGACTGACAATCTCGCCGACATCGGCAGGGCGCTTGCCGCGGATGGCGCTTTGCGCCTTTGGAGCTGCCACACAGCCTCGGGGGGTGCGGGCGAAGCTTTCATTGCAGCCTTGGAAGCAGCCGTCGGCTCTGACGTTTGCGCCTCGGTATCGCTGGTAGGCGCAGCCTCCCTTGGAGGATCTTGGGAGCTTTCAGTTCACGGGGAATCCTTTGGGCCGTTGCCGCCGATAACGGCGACCGGGATTGCCGATTATATGGCAGTGCTCGCCTCTGGCGATCTCACGCTAACCGGCACCATCGACGCCGGCAGCAGCAAAAGTATCAACACTTTCTATCTAATTGACACAACGACAAGCCCAGCCACAGTCGTTGGAAGTTTCGTCCTTCCTTCTTCGGCAAACGGCGTAGCTACTAACTTTGCCATAACGATAACGGTGCCTGATACTACTCATACTTATGCCATCTATAGCAGTGGGTTCAATCTATATGGTACGCTTTCACCTGCTGGTGCGGATACCTACTCTTTTACTACCGATGCAGGAAACAACGGCGACAACGGTGATACGTTCAACGGCGGGCTTCTGACCATCACAGGCCAGGGCCAAGTCGGCCCCACTGGTCCAGCAGGCGCGACCGGCGCGACCGGCGCAACCGGAGCCACAGGCGCAACCGGCGCGACAGGCGCAACCGGCGCGACAGGCGCGACCGGCGCGACGGGTGATACCGGTGCCACTGGAGCGACGGGCTCGACCGGCGCGACAGGCGCCACTGGAGCCACGGGCGCGACGGGTGATACCGGTGCCACTGGTGCGACCGGCGCAACTGGAGCAACCGGCTCGACCGGCGCAACGGGTTCGACCGGAGCAACCGGCGCCACGGGTGCGACGGGTGATACCGGCGCCACTG